>JAFUCD010000023.1 GCA_017459865.1 Oscillospiraceae bacterium | reverse complement strand
GTCGGGGGAGCCCGCCAGACGGTACAGGACCGTGGCAAACTCGGCGCGCGTGGTGTTGGCCTTGGGATCGAACATGGTCGCGCTCTTGCCCTGCATCAGACCGTTGTCAAAGCAATACTTGGCATGCGGATAGAACCAGTCGTCCTCCTTCACGTCCTTGAACGGGAAGGCGTCAGAGGGATCCGGGCTCTCAGAAGGATCCGGGCTTTCAGAGGGATCCGGGCTCTCAGAAGGATCCGGGCTTTTGGAAGGATCCGGGCTCTCGGAGGGATCCGGGCTCTCAGAAGGATCCGGGCTTTCAGAGGGATCCGGGCTCTCAGAAGGATCCGGGCTTTCAGAGGGATCGGGGCTCTCGGAAGGATCCGGGCTCTCGGAGGGATCCGGGCTCTCAGAAGGATCGGGGCTCTCAGAAGGATCCGGGCTTTTGGAAGGATCCGGGCTTTCGGAAGGATCCGCGTAGCGAGCGGGGATGACCTGCATGATCTTGGATGCCATATAGATGTGACCGGCGCGGGTCGGGTGCGAGCACCAGTTGTATTTCGCGGTGAAGTCGCCGCCCGTGACGGAGATCGGCCAGGTCTCGGTGCCGTCCACATCCGCGAACGGCGCTTTGTCGGCATACTTGTGACCGGACTTCAGGAAGTTGTTGATCTGATTGACCAGAGGCTGCATGAAGGGACCGAGCTTGAACGAGCCGCCCTCGGTCCGGGAGATGTTGTTCGCGGGGTTGTAGACGCCCACGGTGATGATCTGCACGTCGGGATTGATCGCATAGATCGCCTCCAGAGCGGCGTTCCAGTCCTCCTGGAATTTGTTGAAGGACTCGTTGAACGCGGCGAGGAACTCCGCCAGCACGTTCGGCAGCTTGCCCAGCGTCTGCGCGGTGTTGAGCAGGCTCAAAAACGCCTGACCCACGTCGCCGCCGTTGGCTTCGATCCACTCCATCGTGGCCTTCTGCGCGTCGGTGGTGGTGTCCTCATACATCTTGAGCATGGCGCGGATGTAGGAGTAGGACAGGATGTCGTTCGAGCCGAGATTGATCGTGAGAATGTCGGCGGACTGGATCGCCGCGAGATAATAGGGCTTCAGCGCCTCCAGATTCTCGATGCTGAACGCCTGGGAGAATGCCAGCGCCCAGATGCCGTCGGTATCGGTGTAGGTGCCCTCAACGATGTAGCGCAGCTCGACACAGCGGAACGCGCTCACGCCAAACTGCAGCAGATTGGCCTCGATGCCGTTGGCAACGATGTCGTGATACGCGCCGGTGACACGCGTGTAGCCGAGATCCTTGAGATACACACCGCTGACGGTGTAGCCCGCGGCAATGCTGTCGCCGATACACATATAGGTGTTGTAGCCGCTGTACTTGTTGTACGTGTAGTCATTGCCGTCGTCAGCAAGCGCGCTGGTGAGACTCGCCAGCATGATCACTGCGAGCAGCAGACATAAGCTTTTGCGAAAACGCTTCATAACTTCCTCCTTATGATGGTTGTGAACGGGAACTGCGGCGTCCATAAAAAACGACCTGCATTTCTATTTGTATAGAATACAGGATTTTATCGCAAAAATCAACAAAATAAAAAAATATAGTATAAATTCTAATAAAGACTTACAAATATTCAAAAGTGTACATGTTGTTTGGCGGCTATGCCCTGAAAAAAGCGGAGCGATGCTGCGATAAAACGCGTCAGGATTTGCAATATTGGATGTGGATGTGTTATAGTGTATTCGGCGGGGCGCTTCTGTGCGCCTGCCGCAGTACGCTGAAGGTGGTACACTCCATGAATCGATCCGCCGGCGTGATTCCGCATGCGGATGAATCGCTGATCACGAGAATTGCACATGGGGACCAGACGGCACTCGCGGTGCTCTATGAGCGCTATCGCGAGGCGGTCTTTGGGTTCGCGTTGTCCGGTCTGCGGGATCGGGACCTCGCGGAGGACGCGCTGCAGGAGACGTTCCTGCAGGTCTGGAGCGCCGCCGTGCGGTATGTGGTGCGCGGCGTCAGCCCGCTGACGTGGCTGCTGGGCATCACGAAGAATGTCGTGCGCACCATGCGGCGCAAGCAGCTGACGCTGCTGGACGAAAACGCGCCCGAGATCCCGGAGCCGACCGACCGCTATCTCACCGTGGAAAACCGGATGGTCACGCGCGCCGTGCTGCAAAAGCTCAGCGAGGCGGAGCGGCAGATCGTGATGCTGCACGCCGTTGCCGGACTCAAGCACCGCGAGATCGCCGAGCTGCTGGAGCTGCCGCTTTCAACGGTGCTGAGCAAATACAACCGATCCCTGAAAAAACTACGTTCCATGCTTGAGGAAACGCTATGAGCGCAAACGAACAACTTCATATTGCGCTCCGGCAGGAGATCTCCGCCATGACGCCGAACCGGGTGGACGACCTGCTCGCGCGGCTCGGACCGCAGCCGACGCCCGCTTCCGATCCCGCGGAGACGGTCACGCGGCGTCCGGCGCGCCGTGTATATCGGCAGCTGATCGCCGCCGTTCTGGCGCTGGTGCTGCTGGGAGCAGGCGTTTTCTATGGCGTGATGCGCGGCCGCCGAAGCACGGTCATCATCGACGCCGACGCCTCGGTCGCCTTCACGGTGGACGGGTTCGACCGCGTCCGTTCTGTCCGGCTGGAGGATGCCCGCGCCGTTTCGGTCGTCGATCCGACGCAGCTCACGGGAAAGCGGCTGGACGACGCCGTCACGCTTGTCACCACGCTGTTTATTTCCGGCGATGTGCTCTCCGAGACGGACAACGCCGTTCTGGTCTCCGTTCAGGAGGACAACGCCGGCCGCGCAGACGCGCTGGCCCAAAGGACGAACAACGCGCTCAGCCTGGCCGCGACCGATGCCGCCATCGCGCCGCATGTTCTGCTGCAGACGCTGCCGGAACAGACCTCCGCGGTCGCGGGCACCGGTCTTGGCAAGACGGCGCTTGTGGATAAGCTGACCGGCGGCAGCGCGCGCGCGGATGAGCTGCTGCAGGCCTCCGTGCAGGATCTGATCTACTATACCGAGACGCAGGACATCCCGCTGGAGGATACCACGACGCTCGGGACGCTGAATACCGACGTTTATTATTCCGACGACGCGGCGGTCACGATCGCCTGCGAGGCCGCCGGGCTCGCGCCGGCCTACGTGTCGCCTGTCGCGGAGCTTGGCTGGCAGGGATCGGAGCTTGTCTATATCGTCACGCTGCAGCCGGGCAGCGGCGTGCAGTATTACTGCGTGTCCGCGCGCACGGGCGAGGTGCTCGATTCCTATATGCCGGATCTGACCGGCGTGCGTCCGGAGGAGACGCCCGCGCCGGTTGAAACGACGCCCGCGGTCCCGTCCGCACCGGTCACACCGGGCGGCTCTGCGACGCCTGTGCCTGTCCCGAGCGTGCCTGTGCCTGCGGTGCCTTCGGTGGACCCCGATTCGTTCCGGCGCTTCGTCCGCTTCTGGGAAGATATCGACGATCTGATCTGACCGATTTGATACGGAAATCCATCGCCTCCTGCGGCTGATCCGCGGGAGGCGATTATCGTTCACAAAAACTTGATTATTTTTAAGGATTGCTGTGGTAGAATAAGCTTCGATTTGGTATGTTCTGTCGAATGACGGAGCGGAAGCTTCACGAGGGTGATTTCATGCGCGGATGGTTTCAGAGAATGATGATCGGGCGCAACGGTATGGATGCGCTCAACCGGTTTTTGTCGGTTGTGCTGCTTCTGATCGTGGCGGTCGAGCTGTTTGTTCCGGGGAAAGCGGTAGCCAGATGGCTGGGCTTTCTCTCTCTGGCGCTGCTCATAGTGATCTACTTCCGCATGTTTTCGCGCGATCTCTACCGCCGCGGGCAGGAAAACGGCGCCTATCTGCGCCTGCGCTATCCTGTTTTCAGCGCGGTGCAGGGCTGGCTGGAGCGCTTTCGCCAGCGCAAGGAGTATCGCTTCTTCCGCTGCCCGAGCTGCCGGGCCTGGCTGCGCGTGCCGCGGGGCAAGGGGCAGATCAATATCGTCTGCCGCAAGTGCGGGACCGCGTTCCGCCGCCGCTCCTGACGCGCGATGTTTGGCTGCATGATCGCCGACCAGAAGCAGCTGTCTGAGTCGGAAAAAGCGCGCTATAAGGGGTGCTACTGCGGGCTGTGCCGTGTGCTGAAGGAGCGGCACGGCTTCTTCGGACGCGTCGCACTCACATATGATATGACGTTTCTGGTGCTCGTGCTCTCGTCGATGCTCGAGCCGGAGGAGACGCGCGGCATGGAGCGCTGCATGGCGCATCCGGCGCGAAAGCATTTTTATTGGCAAAACGAGATCACGACCTACGCCGCCGACATGAACGTGGCGCTGGCGTATCACAACTGCCGGGATGATTTTCTGGACGACGGCAGCGCGATCGGCTTTTGGGAGGCGGAGGCGCTGCGCGACCAGTATGCGGTCGTGCGGTCGGTCTGGCCGCGCCAATGCGAGGCCATAGAGCGCGAGCTTCAGGCGCTTGCCGTGCTGGAGCGGGAAAACCGGCAGGAGCCGGACGCCGCGGCGGGCTGCTTCGGCAGACTGCTGGGCGAACTGTTCGTCACGTCCGATCCGCTGTCGGAGCGGCTGCGTCCGTTCGGCGAAGCCCTCGGGCGAATGATCTATCTGCAGGACGCCGTCATTGATCTGGAGGACGATAGAAAGCGCGGGTCATATAATCCGCTGTTTGCGCTCGCTGACGCGGGCTGGGGCGACGCGGAGATGAAGGCGCTGCTCACCGCACAGCTCGGCGCCTGCTGCGACGCCTTTGAGCGGCTGCCGCTCCTGGAGGACGTCGGACTGATGCGAAACATCCTTTACGCGGGGATCTGGCAGCGGTATGCTGCCGCGAACCGCAAAAAACACAAGCGAGAGGGGAGCGCGAATACCCCATGAGAGATCCATATGAGGTCCTGGGCGTGTCACGCGATGCGTCTGACGAGGAGATCAAGGCGGCCTATCGCAGGCTCGCGAAGCAATATCATCCCGACCGCAACCCGGACGACCCCACCGCGGCGGAGAAGATGAACGAGATCAACGCCGCCTATGACGCGATCAAGAGCGGCGAGGCGTCCTACGGCAGCTATGGCGGACAGAGCGCCTACAGCAGCTATCAGAGCTACGCCGGCTACGGCGCGCAGCAGCAGATGCGCACGGAGTGTCAGGCGGCGATGAATTTCATCAATTCCGGGCACTTCTCCGAGGCGATCAACGCGCTTTCCGGCGTGCCGGAGGCGGACCGCGACGGCACCTGGTATTTTCTGAGCGCGGTTGCCAACGACGCGCTCGGCAACCGCGTGCTCGCGCTGGAGCATGCCCGCACCGCCGCCCGGATGGAGCCGGGCAACCTGCAGTTCCGCCGTCTGGCGATGGAGCTGGAAAACGGCGGCGCCGCCTATTCCAGCTATCCCGGCGGCTACCAGAGCGGGAGCTTCACGGGCAGCTGGTGCCTGGATACGATCCTGTGCAATCTCTGCTGCAATCCGTGCTTTTCCCCGTGCTGCTGAGGAGTGCTTATGATACAGTATTTGTTGTTTGATTTCGACGGCACGCTCTTTGACACCGGCCCCGGCGTCATGCGCTGCGTGCAGTATGCCGTGGAGAAGCTCGGGAAACCGGCGCTGGACGAGACCACGCTGCGCAGGTTCGTCGGTCCGCCGCTGGACGAGAGCTTCATCGAGTTCTGCGGCCTTTCCCCGGAGGGCGCCCGCGAGGCGATCCGGCTCTACCGCGAGCGGTATCAGCCGACCGGGATCTGGGAGTGCGAGCCGTATCCCGGCATGCCGGAGCTTTTGGACGAGCTGAAGGCGGCGGGCTTTCGCATCGCGGTCTGCACCAGCAAGCCCACGGCGATGGCGGTGCGCATTCTGGAGCGGTATGGCATGGTCGACAGGTTCGACTTTATCTGCGGCAGCGAGCTTGACGGCACCCGCTCGAAGAAGCACGAGGTCGTGCAGGCGTGTCTGGAGCACTTCGGCGTCACGGACACCGATACCGTGCGCATGATCGGCGACCGGAAATATGATATCCTCGGCGCGGGGAAATGCGGCGTGCAGACCATCGGCGTCGCCTTCGGCTATGCCGAGCCCGGCGAGCTGGAGGAACACGGCGTGGCGTTTATCGCCGCCTCTGCCGCGGAGCTGGCGCAATACATTTTGCATATCAACGCATAACGAAAGCAGGCTTTCCGATCCGGAGAGCCTGCTTTTTGCTGTCGATATGCGGTTATTTCTCCAAGCGGTAGATCTCGGCGGAGCAGGGCGGGAGCGTCAGCGCTGCCTTGCCGCTTCGGAGTGGGAAGGTCTCGCCGCCGAGCTCGGGCGCGAGTCCGGAATAGCCCATGCGCAGGAACGCCAGACGCTCGCTCTCGGTGAAGCCCGCGCCGGGCGCTGTGAGATCAACAGAGCAGGTGACAGTGCGCTCTGCGCGGTTGATGACCGTGAGCAGCGCCTCGTCCTCCGCCTCCGCGCTGAAGACGTCCGCGCCGCCCGCGATCGAGCGCAGCACGCAGATCACGTCCTCTGTCGGCGCAAACACGGCGACCGCGCCGGAGCGCATGGCGGGGCGACGGTTGCGGATCGCCGCAACGCGGCTGTACCACTGCAGCATGTCCGTGTCCGCCATGTGATAGGGCGCGCGGCAAAACGGATCGCAGAAGCCCTCCATGCCGCCCTCGTCGCCGTAGTAGATCGAGGGGATGCCGGGCAGAGAGAACTGCAGCGCCGCGGCCAGCCGCTGCAGCCTCGCGCCGCGCGCGGACATCTCGGGCGTGACGGTGCAGGCCGCCTGGAATTCGCGCGAGGTGTCGCGCGCTTCAAAGTCCACCGAGAGCGCGGTGCGCGTGCGGTCGATGTCGTGGCTCGCGGTGAGATTCATCAGCGCGTAGTACAGCGGTTTGGGGTAGTTCAGCCGCTGCTCCAGCAGCAGATCGCGCAGATCGGAGCTCTGCGTCTGTCCGCGGAAAAACGGCATCATGCCCAGCCGCAGCGGATAATTCATCACGCTGTCGAGCGCGTCGCCGAGGGCGTATTTGCGGAGCTGGTCATAGCTGACCTTCGTGACCGGGTCCTCCCAGACCTCGCCGAGCACAACAGCGTCGGGGTCCGTCTCCTTCACGGCGTCGCGGATCAGGTTCAAGACCTCGTCCGGCAGCTCGTCCGCCACGTCCAGACGCCAGCCCGCCGCGCCGCGCTGCAACCATGTTTTCACCACGCTGCCGTCGCCGGACACGATGCGCTCGCGCCACTCCGGCTCGGCGGTGTTCACGCTGGGCAGATCCCGGAAGTCCCACCAGCAGCGATAGTCGTTCGGGAAGTCCAGGAACGTGTACCACTTGTGATAGGGGGAGTGCTTGCTGTTGTAGGCGCCCGCGCCGGGATAGTTCCGGTAGCGGTTGAAGTATTTGCTGTCCGCGCCCGTGTGCGCGAAAACGCCGTCGAGCACGATGCGGATGCCGCGCTTTCTCGCCTCGGAGACGAGCCGCCCGAAATCGCGGTTCGTGCCGAGGATCGGGTCGACGCGGTCGTAATTGCCGGTGTCGTAGCGGTGGTTGGAGCTGGATTCGAAGATCGGGTTGAGATACAAGACCGATACGCCCAGTTTCTGCAGATACGGCAGACGATCCATGATGCCCTGCAGCGTGCCGCCGTAGAAATCGATGGGCGCATAGCCGCCGTCGGGCATGTTGGCGCGCCATTCCACGGCCTCGTTCCAGTCGGCGTGGACGCGCACGGTCTGTCCGAGCTTTTCGTGCTGCGCAAAGCCGTTTCGCGCGGTGTCGGAGCCGTCGCGCTGGAAGCGGTCGGGGAAGATCTGATACATCACGCCCTCGCGGAACCACTTGGGCGTTGTAAAGCCGCGGCGGTATACGGTCAGCCGGAAGCCGGGGCGGCGCTCGCCGCTGAGCATGCTGTGCCGCCCGTCCGGGGCGGGGCAGAGCCATTGCGTGCCGCCGTCGGCATAGGTCAGGCGGAAGAGATAGTTCAGCGCGGCGGGTTCCTCGGGCAGCCGCACGTCGGCGGAAAAGCCCGTCGCCGTCGTGCGCATCGGCACCTCCTCGGCACAATGCTCGCCCGCGAGCTCCAGTACGGCCGCGGTCACAAAGCCGGCGGGATCCTCGATGGAAAGCCGCACCTCGCTGCCGCCCTCGAGCGCGCCGAGCGGCTTGCGGAAAGCCTCGTCGGCGGCGTCGTGCGCGGCAGCCTGATCAAAAGGGAGCAGCGAGACATACAGCGAGGCGTAGGCCTCGGCGGAGAGCGCAAAGCTGAAATCCTCGTGCATGGCGCTGCGTATCAGCGCGTGGAAGGCGTCCCGCTCATCGTGATACAGCGCGACGGCGCAGCGGAGCGCCTCCGCCATCTCGTGGGCGTTGAAATTGGTGAAGGTGAAGCCCGTGCCCGCGCCGGTCGTGCGGTCGTAGGGCTTGACGCTGTCCTTCAGCCCGCCGGTCTCGCGCACGATGGGCAGCGTGCCGTAGCGCATCGCGATCATCTGGCTCAGCCCGCACGGCTCAAAGCCCGATGGCATGAGCAGCATGTCCGCGCCCGCGTAGACGCGGTGGCTGAGCGATTCGTCATATCCGATATAGGCGCACAGACGCCCCTTGTGACGCCACTCGGCGGCGCGCATGAAGTTTTCGTATTCCGCGTCGCCGGTGCCGAGCAGTACGAAGGCCAGATCCTCGCCCATCAGCTCGTCAAGCACGCATTCGACCAGATCGAAGCCCTTCTGCGCCGTCATGCGCGAGACCATGGCGATGATCGGCGTGCCCTCGCCGACGGCGAGTCCCAGCTCTTCGATCAGCGCGCGCTTGCAGTCGGCCTTGCCGGAGAGATCGTCTGCGGAATAGACCGCCGCGATCCCCGCGTCGTGCGCCGGATCGAAGACCGTCGCGTCGATGCCGTTCAGGATGCCGCTCAGATCATCTGCCCGCGCCGTGAGGATGCCGTCCAGACGCTCGCCGAAGTACGGCGTGCGGATCTCTCTGGCGTAGGTCGGGGAGACGGTGTTGATGCGGTCGGCGAAGACGCAGCCCGCCTTCAGGAAGTTGGCGCAGCCGTCCTGCTCGAGATATTCGCTCGTAAAGTAGCGGTCGTCGATGCCGAACATGTCGCGCACCCAGTCAAAGCCGAATTTGCCCTGATAGGCGATGTTGTGGATCGTGAGCAGCGTCTGCAGCTGTCCCTGCGGGGCGTCGGCATACTGCGTCTTCATCAGCATCGGCAGCATCGCGGTGTGCCAATCGTTGCAGTGCAGCACATCGGGCGCAAAATCCAGCCGCGGCAGCACCTCGAGCACAGCGCGGCAGAAAAAGGCGTACTGCTCGCCCTCGGCGTCGCCGCCGCGGTAGATCCGGTCGCCGAAATAGTCCTCGTTGTCGATGAGATAGATCGTCATGCCGTCGAGCACGAGCTTTTCCAGCCCGACATACTTGTGCCGCCAGCCGAGATCGATGTAAAAGTCGCAGAGATGACGCACCTCGCGGCTGTATTTGTTTTTGATCACGCGATGATAGGGCGTGATGACGCGCGCGTCGATGCCGAGATCCGCCAGATATTTCGGCAGCGTGCCCACCACGTCCGCAAGACCTCCGGTCTTGGACAGCGGCGCGCACTCCGCCGCGGCGAGCAGCACCTTCGGCGGCGCGTGACGGCGTTTTTCCTGAAGCTGAGCGTTCAATTTATCGTTCATCGGATCCTCCTTGGTTCCGTTTGGATGCGGCAGATGTTATTTGGAGGTGAAGGTGTAGTAGACGCACGACATCGGCGGCAGCATGACCTTTGCCGAGTAAGCCATGTCGTGGAAGGGCGCCTTCTCGCTACGGATCTCGGGGGCGTTGTGCAGCCCCGTGCCGCCGAAGGCCGCGTCGTCGCTGGAGAGCACCTCACGCAGCACGCCGGGCTTCGGCAGTCCGATCACGAAGTCGTCATACCGCACCGGCGTGAAGTTGCACACGCACACCACGCGGCGATTGTTGCTGCTCGTGCGCAGAAAGGCGATGGCGCTGCGCTCGGCGTCGTCCACGTTCAGCCACCGGAAGCCCTCCCAGGAATCGTCGATGCTCCACAGCGCGTTGTGCGCGGCATAGAATCTGTTCAGCGCGCGGACATAGTCCTGCATCTCCCGGTGCTTCGGATAGTCGAGCAGCAGCCAGTCCAGCCCCTGCTTGAAGTTCCATTCGATGAACTGCGCGAATTCCGAGCCCATAAACATCAGCTTCTTGCCCGGATGCGCGAACTGATAGCCGTAGAGTGCGCGCAGCGTGGCGAACTTTTGCTCATAGTCGCCGTACATCTTGTCCACCATGGACCTCTTGCCGTGCACGACCTCGTCATGCGAGTAGGCGAGTACGAAATTCTCCGAGAAGGCATACATCATGGAGAACGTGAGCTTGTTGTGGTTCCACTTGCGGAAGTAGGGATCCAGCGAGAAATAGTCCAGCGTGTCGTGCATGTAGCCCATGTCCCACTTGAAGCTGAACCCGAGACCGTCGTGATACGGCGGCTTCGTCACGCCGGGGTAGGCGGAGGACTCCTCCGCGATGGTCATGCAGCCGGGATAGCGGGAGAGGATGGCGCTGTTGAGCCTGCGCAGGAAATCCACCGCGCCGAGATTGATGTTGCCGCCCTCGCGGTTTGGCGTCCACTCGCCGTCCTTGCGGCTGTAGTTGAGATAGAGCATCGAGCTCACGGCGTCCACGCGGATGCCGTCGATGTGGTACATCTCGAAAAACAGCATCGCCGAGGAGATGAGAAAGCTCTGTACCTCCGGCATCGCGTAGTCAAAGATCAGCGTGCCCCACTCCGGGTGCTCTGCCATGCGTGGCTCCTTGCACTCATAGAGATTCGTGCCGTCGAAGTGCGCCAGACCAAAGGCGTCGCGCGGGAAATGCGCGGGCACCCAGTCGATGATCACGCCTATGCCGGCGCGGTGCAGCGTGTCGACCAGATACATGAAGTCCTGCGGCGTGCCGTAGCGGCTGGTCGGCGCGAAGTAGCCCGTCACCTGATAACCCCATGAGCCGCCGTAGGGATACTCTGTCACGGGCAGCAGCTCCACATGGGTGTAGCCCATGTCCGCACAGTAGGCGGCGAGCTTGTCCGCCGTGTCGCGGTAGGTCATCGTCTGTCCGTCGTCATAGCGCATCCACGAGCCGAGATGCAGCTCGTAAACGCTCATGGGACTGGAGAAGATATTGCGCTGCTCGCGTTTTTTGATGTAGGCGCCGTCGCCCCAGTCGTAGTCCTCGATGCTCCATACGCGCGAGGCGGTGGAGGGCGGCGTCTCGTGGTGCATGGCGAAGGGGTCCGCCTTCCAGACTGTTACATCGTCCGCGCCGACCACGGCGTATTTGTACAGCGCGCCCTGCCCGAGACCCTCCAGCACGCAGGTCCAGGTGCCGTCGTCCTCGCGCGTCATGGGCGTTGCGCCGGCGCACCAGTCGTTGAAGTCACCGACGATGGAGACGGCCTTGGCATTGGGCGCCCAGACAGCGAAGCGCGTCGCGCCGCTGTTGAGCCTGTTGTTTCCGAAGATACGCCACGCATCGTGGCTCTGCCCGTTGTGGAAACGGTCAAGCGCCTCACGGGGAAGCGAAAAGTGGTTGTTCATGGTCGCCCCTTTCTCCTTTGTGGTGAAACGGATGTGGTCTCTATCTATTATAACGGGAAACGGGCGGGATTCCAACCCCAAAATTGGAAAAAATCACAAAAACCATGCGAATCTGACCTTTGACTTTTCCCGTGCCAGCGGTTATACTGCATGCAAAGAGACCGTTTATGCGATTTTACTCCAGAACCGACCGCGTCGTCAACGGTACAAGCGGTCTTTCTTTGTAGAAAAAGCACGAAAACGACCAATTAAAACTGTGCAATATGCGGATTGAGGTTTCATAAGGAGGGATCCCCATGTTTCGATTTACCCACTTCAATTTCAATGTCCTGGATCTGGAGCGGAGCCTGAAGTTCTATGACGAGGCGCTGGGACTCAAGCCCGTGCGCGAGAAGCTCGCGTCGGACGGCAGCTTCAAGCTGGTCTATCTCGGCGACGGCGTGACGGACTTCGAGCTGGAGCTGACGTATCTCGTCGACCGCACCGAACCCTACGACCTCGGCGACGAGGAGTTCCACCTCGCCATGGCGGTCGAGGATATGGCCGCCGCCCACGCCAAGCACGAAGCCATGGGCTGTATCGAGTTCGAAAACCCCGGCATGGGCATCTATTTTATAACCGACCCGGACGGCTATTGGATCGAGATCGTGCCGGAGAAGAAGTGAGCGTATGATCCGTCTTCCAATGATCCGCAGCGCGGAGGAACTGACGGCACTTGTGCAGGAGGTCGGGTTCCTGCCGTTTTTTCATAACGAGATCCCGGGCTTTTCCATTGAGGCGTGCACGCCGCCGGAGCTCTGGTTTTCCGAGACCGAGGACGGCCCCTGGGAGTGGAAGGGACCCGTCGCCCGCACACGGACCTGCCTGTATGGCAAGTTCTATCGGAAAAAAGCCGTCTTCGTCAGCGCTGCGCTCGCGCCGGATTTCCTGAACTATCGCCGCGACGGCTATGATTTCGACGCCCGGTTCGACGAGGGTAAGGCGTTCTATGCCGACAAGCCCGTGTTTGACGCGGTCGAGACTGCGGGCCCCATCACGTCGGAGCGGCTGAAGCGCGTCTGCGGCTTCGAAAGGGGCAGCAAGGGCTTTGACCCGATCGTGGCGCGTCTGCAGATGCAGACCTATCTGTGCATCTCCGACTTCGTATATCACGAGGACCGCTTCGGGAAGCCTTACGGCTGGGGCGTCGCGCAGTATGCCACGCCGGAGCAGGTGCTGGGTTATGATTTTGCCCGCAGCGCCTACCGCCGCGATCCGGAGGAATCGAAGGCGCGTCTGCTGGAGCACTTGCACAGGCTTCTCCCAGACGCGGAGGAGAAGGCGCTTCTACGGCTTATTGGTTGACATAATATAATCTATTGGAGGCGATCGCATGATCATCGGCATTTTGAAGGACATCAAGGAAGGGGAGTACCGCGTCATCGCGACGCCGAACGAGGTGCAGTCCATCGTTGCGGCGGGGCACACCGTGCTCGCGGAGCACGACTGCGGCAGGATGGCGGGCTTTCCCGATGAAAAATACGCCGCCGCCGGAGCGGAAATCGTTGCGGCGCGCGAGGAGATCTGGGCGCGCGCGGACATGGTCGCGAAGGTCAAGGAGTTCACGCCCGCGGAATACCCGCTGATCCGCCCCGGGCAGATCCTGCTCGGCTGCATCCATCCCGCCGGACATCCGGAGGAGGTCGAGGCGCTCTTAAAGAGCGGCTGCATCGCCTTTACCGCCGAGGACGCGCACCGCTACGGCTCGCCGAACTGCGAGGCGGCGGGCAAGCAGGGCGCGCTCTTTGGACTGGAGTCCATGCTTACGATCAACGGCGGCAAGGGCAAGTTTGTCGGCGGCTTTGCCGGCGCGCCGGGCATGAACGTGCTGATCCTCGGCTGCGGTCTTGTGGGACAGGGTGCGCTGGAGGTGCTGCACGCGCTGGGTGCGAACTGCACCGTCATGGCGACGAGTCCCGGCACGTTGCGCGAGATCTCCAACCGCTACCACGGGCAGATCAACACCATGTACAGCAGTCAGGAGAACATCGCGTCGATCCTGCCGCAGACCGACATGGTGCTCAACTGCGTCAAGTGGCAGAAGGAGCGCACGGATTTTCTCATCACAAAGGAGATGCTCAAGCTCATGGAGCCCGGCAGCGTCCTCGTGGACATCTCCAATGACGACCCCGGCGCGATCGAATCCAGCCATGAGACGCATCACGATGACCCGCGCTATGTCGTCAACGGCGTCGTGCATTATTGCGTCTCGAACATCCCCGGCGCGGTGGCGAACTCCGCCTCCGTCGCCTACGCGGGTGAGATGCTGCCGATGATCCTGAACATCCTGAACCGCGGCGTCGCGGAGACCTGTGTGCGCGACGGCTTTTACCGTCGGAGTCTCACATGTTATCAGGGTATCCTGACGCACGAGGAGACCAGCGCCATCCAAAACCGTCCGTGGATGCGGCCCGAGGACGCGCTCGGCATCTCGGATCGAACGCTCGACCCCGCTCCAGCCGCGACCAAGACGCGATCCGAGCACTTTTATAAAGGATAGATCTGCCGCGACGGCACAGCAGAACTTACAGGAGGGGAGAATCCCGTGCAGGAAATTACGATTCAGGAGATCCGACAGCTGCGGATCGGCCAAACAGAGAACCGAACCGCCGCGACCGGGTGTACCGTTCTGGTCTGTCCGGAGGGGATGCGCGCGGGACTGGATATCCGCGGCGGCGGACCTGCCTCGCGTGAGAGCCAGCTGCTCGATCCGCTCACGGCGGCGCAGCTGCTGCATGCGATCGTGCTCGCGGGCGGCAGCGCGTTCGGGCTCGGCGCAGCCAACGGCGTCATGGAATATCTGGAGTCGCAGGGCGTCGGTTTCGATGTCGGCGTGACGAAGGTGCCGCTCGTGGCACAGTCAGATCTGTTTGATCTCACGGTGGGAGATCCCTTCGTGCGTCCGGATGCCGCGATGGGTTATGCGGCGGCGAAGCTCGCCATGGAGGCGCCGAATTATCGGGACGGAAATTACGGCGCCGGCTGCGGCGCGACCGTCGGCAAGATTGCCGGCATGGAAACCTGCATGAAGACGGGCATGGGCAGCTATGCCGTGCAGATCGGCGCGCTGCAGGTCGGCGCGATCGTGGCGCTGAACGCCCTGGGCGATGTGTTCGATCCGGACACCGGCAAACAGATCGCGGGTCTGCTCTCAGAGGACAAGCGTACGCTTCGCAGCACATCGGAGTTCATGTGTGCTAAGATCGATGTGGTGGAAAACCGCTTTGTCGGCAACACCACGCTGGGCGTCATCGTGACGAACGCCGCGTTCGCAAAGCCGCAGCTGTGCAAGATCGCCGGCATGGCGCACGACGGTTATGCGCGTTCGATCCGCCCGGTACACACCACCGCCGACGGCGACAGCATCTATGCCGTATCGGTCGGGGAGGTCTCGGCGGACCAGGATCTCGTGGGAACGCTCGCCGCAGAGGTCATGAGCCGCGCCATCAAACGAGCGGCAGAGAGCGCCGAGAGCGCCTACGGCTTCCCCGCGGCGTCGGATCTGGAACGGCACGAATAAAAAAGCGCAAAAAAAGCACCGGACCAACGTCCGGTGTTTTCTTTTGGTGGAGATAAGCGGGATCGAACCGCTGACCTCTTGAATGCCATTCAAGCGCTCTCCCGAACGGTTCGGTCACATACCCCCAAGGCGGGAACATGCGAGCTCGTTTGCACGTTTACCGGATCTCAGAGCCCAAGTGAATTTCGCCAGCAGTCCCAAACACCCGCCAGGTTTCCGGCACTGCGCTGGCATTGGCACCCTTACGTCTTGAATCTCAACGATTTCAGGCCTTTTTTTGATTGATCTATTTCTAGAAAAGTAAGCTTTTATGAGTAGCACAAGTCAATATCTAGATCTAGTCTACAGCCTAATCGACATAATGATGTCATTGAACAAGAGGAACACTTTTCTTTCATTTTGCTTCTGTACTGTGTGAATTGCTCCCCATTCCAAATATCTCGTAATGATTTTTGGTGAAGCGATTCGAGACTCTGAAGTTCCCATATTCCAAATGAACAAGGATAGAGTCCGATATCCAGATACCCGCCGGAGGCCAGTACCTGCCCGTTTACCGTGACGCTGTCGATCCCGCTGACAACAACTGGGATGTTGTGGTGGGTCTCGTCCAGCAGCGTGCTGGCAAACTGCGGGATGATGGTATCCTTTTGCATATCCATGAGAAACAGACGATCCATGGCAAACTCAAAAAACTCCCACAGCACGCCGATCGTCATGGAAAAGCAGAACGCTGCCACCGCGAGATAAGCAGGTGACAGGTGAAAGCGCTCGGGCATATCCCGGTTCAGCAGATCGACCAGCAGATAGCCGATCGCAGCGCAGAGAAAGCCCCAGACTGTATGCACGATGGAGTCCCAGTGCGGGTACTGCACATAATAGCAGGCGATCTCGCCCAGAAACTCCGTGGCGAAGATGTGGATCAGAATGACGATCTGCATCCCGGTCGGGAACGTGATGCGCAGGTTTTTCTGCACGATGCTGGGAAGCAGAAACAGCGCCAGCACC
>JAFUCD010000022.1 GCA_017459865.1 Oscillospiraceae bacterium | reverse complement strand
GGATCACGTTGCGGATCTCACTGTCGCGGCCGATGACGGGGTCCATCTTGCCGTCGCGCGCCCGCTCGACGAGATCCGTGCCGTACTTTTTCAGCGCGTCATAGGTGCTCTCCGGGTCGTCGGTCGTGACACGCCCTGTCTTGACCTTGCTGAGCTCGGTCGTGAAGCGGTCCTTTGTGACGCCGTGATCGGAGAAGATGCGCTTGATATCGCGCGTCGGGTACTGGAAAATGCCGAGCATCAGGTGCTCGACGGAGATATAGTCGTCCTGCATGTTCTTCGCCGTGCGCTCGGCAAAGGCGAGGATCTTGCCCGTCTCCGAGGAGGCATAGACCTCGCTCCCCGCGCCGGAGACCTTCGGCATCCGGGAGATGACGGTGTCGAGCTCAGCGAGCGTCGTGTCCACGTCCACGCCCATGCGGGAGAACAGCGTGCCGATCAGTCCGCCGTCCTGATCGAGCAGGGCGTAAAGCAGGTGCTCCGGCGTGAGATACTGGTTGCCGTTCTCCTGCGCGATGTTCTGCGCGGTCTGGATCGTCTCAATGGCCTTCTGTGTCAGTTTTTCAGCGTTCATATCGTTCGCTCCTTTCAGGAAAGGAAAATAATAATATACAAATCGTCAGGCGGGCGCTTCGTGAAGCGCCCCTACCGGGCGGAATTCCCTCCGCTCTCCTTGTAGGGCGCGATGCTCACATCCCGCCGCGCTGCCGTCACACCAAGATCTGATTCAGCGACAGCTGCGAATAGAAGATCTCCTCGACGTTGCGCGCCGTGTAGCGCCCGGCGAGGTAGCCCTTCATGAGATGGTCGAAGAGCTTGATATAGTCCGAGATCGCCTTGGCGACCTCCTCGCTCGTGTAGTCGTGCCCGCGCGGCAGCGCCAGCGTGCGCGTGAACTTGCCCTCATAAAGCGCATAGCGCGGGGCGGGCGCGTCGCGGTACGGCGTCAGATGCGTGTCCTCCAGCCGCTTCCACAGGCGGAAGAACTGCGCCATGCTGCCCAACAGCTGCGCGCTCTGCGTGCGGAACACGACCGACAGCTCTCCGAGCTCGTCCGAGGCCCCCGCCTCGAGCGCGACCTCATACTTCACGGTCGGGCGGTATTTATATTCGAGGCTGCTTTTCAGACTCATCGTCAGCGCGTTCGGCACAAAAAACGGCACCAGCTCGCGCGCCGGGGCAACCATCTCCTCCATGGCGCGGAAGATGTTCTCGATCCGGCGCTCCGGCGTCACGACCGAGGCGTAGTCGGCGAGGATCTGGTTGATGAGCGCGGAGCGGTTCGTGCCCATCCGATGGGCGATCACGTCGATCTCGCGCACGACGTCTTCATTCAGCATCAGGCTGTATAAGGTCTTTTTCATGTGGGACACCACCTTCAAAATCTAAGGCTATCCTACACCCTTCCAAAAACTTTGTCAACAGTTTTTATATAAATTATTTTGCAAATTATATTTTTCAGACACGAAAATATGCCCCATTGCATCTTTGCCCCGGCGGATCTATAATAGGAGCATCTTGGATCGACACGGGAGGCGGAGCGATGGAGCAGATACGCAGACACATCGTTTTTCACGGCTGGGTGCAGGGCGTGGGCTTTCGCTGGCGCGCGTGCCAGGCGGCGGCGCTGTACGGCGTGACGGGCTGGGTGCGAAACGAGTATAACGGCACGGTCACGATGGAGCTGCAGGGCACCGAGGCGCAGATCGATCAGGTGATCCTCGCGGTCGAGCGCGGGACATACGTGCAGATCGAAAACATGGAAAGCCGCCCCCTCCCGGTCCTCCCGGACGAGCGCGGCTTCGGCGTGAGATAACACCACAGCCGGATCGGCAAAACCGATCCGGCTGTGGTGTTGTTTCATCGATATGCGGTTTGGCGTCAGGCGGCCTCGTCCGTCTTTTCGGGCACCGGCAGCTCGCCGGAGGTGTTCGCCTTGTAGCCGGGGTCGAAGCGGTCGAACCGGATGCCGAAGATGTCATGGAGATCGTCCAGCGCCGTGCACATGGCGTCATAGAGCGTCTGGTTGATATAGCCGAGATCGTCCCCCGCGTCATAGCTGTCGATCGCCTGATGGATATCCACGAGCTTATAGCGCCATCCGGCGTTCGCGATGCCGTAGTCCGCCGTGTCCACCATGATCAGCGGTGCGTAGGAGACGTTCTTGAGATAGGTCTCGCCGGTGGACTCGTTCTTCTCCAGCTCGATCGTGGTCACGCCGGTCAGGTTCGTATAGCGGTCGTTCATCGTGGAGATGAAGTTGCCCATGCAGTAGCAGAGATAGCCCGTGCGCTCGTTGCCGTCAAGGTCCTTCACATGGCGCACCTCCATCGGCTCCGGCACGTGCGGGTGTCCGCCGCAGACCAGATCCGCGCCCTGCTCGAACAGCCAGTCCGCCACGTCGCGCTGGTAATCGACCGGCTCGGTATGGTACTCGATCCCCCAGTGCATGAACACGCAGATCAGGTCCGTATCGAGACTCCGCGCGTACTCCAGATCCGCCCCGACCTTGTCATAGTCAAACTCTGTGATCTCGTCGGCATAAGTGTCGAGATAGTCTGTGAAGCAGACGTTCACCGCGTACTCAAAGCCCTCGATCGGGATGCAGTTCGTGCCGTAGGTGTAGGACAGGAAGGCGATGGAGATGCCGTTGAGATCCTTGACCACAACGCCGTGGTTCGCGTCGCGCTCCTCCTGCGTGCGGTAGGTGCCGATGTGGTCCAGCCCCGCCGCGTCGAGCACGTCCAGCGTGGAGCTGATGCCGTCCTTGAGACTGTCCATGCTGTGGTTCGAGGCGGTGTTGATGAAGTCAAAGCCCGCGTCCTTCAGACTCGTCGCCAGCTCCTTCGGCGAGCGGAACATCGGATAGCCGCTGTACGCGGCGTTGTCGAGGAACGTGGTCTCCATGCAGCAGAACGCCAGATCCGCGTCGCTCACGTAGGGCACGCAGCCCTCGAGGATCGGGAGATAATCATAGGTGTCGCCCGTCTGCGCCTCGGTGTTCAGCCCCTCGTGGCATACGAGGTCGCCCGCATACGCCAGCGTCGCCTGCGTATAGGTCGCCTCCTGCTCCCCGGCGGCAGAGCGGTCCCCGGCCTGCGCGGCGAAGCGGCTTTCCGACGCGGACGGCTCCGTGGGATAGCCGCACCGCGACAAGAAGAGCACAGACACCAGCGCATAGACGATCATCAGGCAGATGAACCACCATTCCCGGAGCGCCGCGCGCAGATCCACCGGCCCATCGCCGAAGATCGCCGCCCTCCAGGTATCCTTCGGATCGGACGCCCTGCGAGAAACGCGCATCTTCGGTTTGGCGCTCTCCTCCGGCGCGGGCTTCGGCTCCGCGCTCTTCTTTCTGCTGGTCGACCAAAGCTTCATAATGCTTCTCATTTCCTTTTCTGTTTCTATAGAATCAAAATCATGAATATGCCCCAGTATATCATTTGTGTGTCCGGAACACAAGCTTGAAACCGGACTCCGCTACAAAAATCTCCCTCTGCCGAAGCAGAGGGAGATATATTCCGAAGATTCGATTCGCCTGAAGGCGATTTTCGTTATTCGTTGATCGCGGCCTGTGCAGCGCAGGGGCAGTAATGGATGCTTGCCCGTTTGACACGGTGATTGTGGTCGTGGAGCGGCGTTTTCCCTCTGTCGTGCAGTGCAGAGGATCATTCGGGTCGCCGGAGAAGCGAAGATACCAGTCGTAGCCGTCTTTTGAGACGACGATCTTTTCCACAAACGCCTCAATGACGCTCGGCGGGACATCCTCTTCATCCGGCGTGGTATACTGCTCCAGCGCATAGCGCAGGACTTCCAGCTTTTCGGTGTAGTCCTTGACCGGCTCCGGGTCCGCGCACAGCACCGTTTCCATCTCGTGGATCTCGGATTCAAGCCGCAGGATCTCGGATTCCGCCTGCGCTTTCTTCTGCTTGAATGCCACCCTGGTAAGGTCGCCCTCGGCGCGCATCTCGATCAGCGTATCGCATTTTCTGTGCAGCCGCTCCAATTCCGCGTGTTTTTCTCTGAAAGCCTGTTCATCCACCTCCGGCTTCTTTTCCCCGGAAAAGTGCGCCTCCAGAATAGAATTCGCAAGATTCATGACCTTGTCCCGATCCCACAGATATTCCCGAAAAATAAGATTCGCCATCATCTGCAGCTTCCATTCCGGGACCGTGGGGCTCTGGCAGATGCCGTCCAGAGAAAGCCCTTTCTTCTTCCGGCTCTCATAGGTTCCAGTATGAAGGGAGCTGTAGCACTGATACGCTGCCGTTGTTTTGCGATCCGTCCGGCTCCAGCCCTTGCGATTGAACTTATGCCCGCAGGAGCAGATTAGGAGCCTTCCCCACACCGTCGTGATCGGCAGCTTGCCGTTTTTACGGCCACCGTGGCCGGGCAGGTCTCTGCGTTTGCTTTCCATAATCATTTGCACCCTTTCATATTCTTCTTCTGTGATGATCGGTTCATGGGTACCCCGCACCTGGAGCTTCGGAATTACGCCGCGGTTCGGGATCTTTTTTTGCTTCAGATAGTCCGGAGTATACTCTTTGTGGTAGGTCATGATCCCGCAGTAAAACGAGTTCTGCAGGATATGCGAGATCACCGTCACATGCCAATGCGGCAGACCGGTCGCGGTCGGGATGTGCCGCAATTCCAGCTCGTTTTTGATTTTGGTGAGCCCCCATCCGTTCAGATACCAGTCAAAGATCATGCGCACGACCTTTGCCTGCTCGGGATTGATCACCATCCCCTTCCCCACGCGGTCGTAGCCGAGGATATTCCCGGAGCCGTATACCACGCCGTTTTCCATGGAGGTCTGCTGACCGCTTTTCACGCGGATCGAGGTCTTGCGGCTCTCGTCCTGCGCGAAGGTCGCCATCAGCGTGAGGCGCAGCTCGCCGTCGCCGTCCATGGTCTTGATATTGTCGTTGATGAAGAATACCTCGACGCCCTTTTCCTTGAGCTTGCGGGTGTACTGCAGCGTATCGACCGTGTTGCGGGCGAATCGCGCCACCTCACGGGTGATAATCAGATCGAATTTCCGCTGCATGGCGTCCGCGATCATCTGCATGAATTGCGGGCGCTTTTCCGCGCTCGTGCCGGTGATGCCCTCGTCCACATACTGTCCGACCAGCTCCCATTCCGGCCTTGCGGCCAGAATGGGTTTGTACCAGTCGATCTGGTTTTCCAGCGCGGAGAGCTGCGCCTCATGCTCCGTGGAAACGCGGGCATAGATCACAACGCGCCGGTGCTGAAAATCAGAGTTCATGGTTCTCCTCCCCCTTTCGAATCGCGTTGTCCTCCGGGATGGAGAACTTCGATAAATCTACGATTTCGGCGTAGTCATTCAAAATATCCCGGAACATCTGCGGCGAGATCTTCCGATCCCAGCACAGCTGCTCCAGCAGCTTCAGCGCCGCGAAATAATGCGCAGGCGTATATCCTTGTTTCATTGTAAGCATTCTTTTTCTCCTTTTCCAATGTGCGAATTATCGTTCATACGCCCTGCGGCGGTTTCGGTCGTAGTCGGCAAGCAGCTTCAAGATGATCTCCTGCATTTTCTCCGGCGAGGAGTCCCTCGGGAAGAACTTGCGAAGCTCCTCCGTTTTGAAGCTGATGCGCTCTTTCTGGTTCGGTTTCGGCTGTGACAGCATTGCGGTCATGGTTTCCGGGTAAAGCGTTCCGCTCTGGCTCAGCCGCCGCATCTCCTGCGCCTGCGGGATCGACGGCGTGCAGTCCGCGTAGGAAATGGCGTCCAGCAGATCGCACTGCTCGTCGTGGGAGAGATACGACAGCTCCACGCCGACGGTGAAAGCGACGCGGCCTTCGTCCACAAGTGTCAGCAGACCTGGAAGCAGATGGGTCAGGCGGATGTAACGCTGTACCTGTCTGCCACTATCTGTGTCGGAAATACCGTCTCTGGACTTGTGGCCAACTTGTCCACAAGTTTGACCGCGATGGTTCAGCGCAACGATTTTCAGCTTATAGGCAAACGCCTTTTCACTTGGAAGGATGTGCTCTCGGTGAAGATTGCTGTCCACCAACTGAATGGCAGCCTCGTCCCGGCTGACGGCATGGACAAAGGCAGGAACCTCAGAGATTCCTGCCTTCTGCGCTGCGTGGAGCCTCCGGTGGCCGGAGATGATTTCATATTCATTTTCGGTTCCTTCCAATGGCCGGACGATCAGCGGGGTGAGAATACCGTGCTCCCGGATGCTCTCCACGAGGGCGTCCATTTCCGCGTCGTCCCGCACCTGATACGGATGCCCCTCAAACGGGTGCAGATTTGCAATGTGGATGGTTTTTGGTGTATTCATGATTTAACGAGTCCTTTCTCTGTTGCGCTCGCGCTGGAGGGCTTGTTTTTCAGCCTCCCGTTCCGCGAGCAGGATTTCATACAGCTTTTCGCTGCGCTTCAAAATGTTTTCCGCGCACCGGAGCTCTTCACGCAAAGGCTTGAGCTTTTCGGTGCAGGCATCCCGCTTGGCTTTGATCTCCTTTTCTGCCTCTGGAGATTTCGGTCTGCGGAGTTGATTACGAAAGCCCTGCCGGTCGTGCTCCAGCAGGGCGATCTGTTCTTTTGTGTCATCCATGAAACGGTGGAGGTCCACGTCTGTATGGATATTGTATTTTCCGAGCAGCCGCGTTTCCCGGTCGATCTGATCCAGCTTCGCCAGCTCCATGCGCACCGAGGGCGAGAGCGGACGCACTTTCTGCTTCTGCGCCTCCGGGTCCTGTACCAGACCAAGCAGTGCACGCACGGCAAAGAAGATCACGTCGATCACCACAACTTCCGCGCGTTTGCAGTGTGTGATCTCAAAACCAATCCGCTGTTCGATGCTCAGCAGCGGAAAGCCTTTCGGACGGTACGGCAGGTTGCTGTTCCATCTGTTCAGAAAACCGACAGAATTCAGATTCGTGCGCAGACGCTGCTGGATATTCTCTTTGGAATAGCCCATCCGATCCAGTCGGACGGCGCGCTCCCAATCCTTTGCTTTCACGGAGAACCGCTGCCAGTCGATGGCGTATCCGAGACCTCGAAGCTGTTGTTCGAATTGCTCCCAGGTGCCTGCAATCGAAAGGCAGTATTCGATGTCCTCCTTGAGGATGTCCCGGTGGGTGCGTCTGCCGCTCTTGTGCACCCAATAGGCACCTTTCTCCCCGCCGTAGAAGCGGGCGTTCTGAAGGACGGAAAGGCCATGCTCCACGCAGATGTTGTCGGAGATCTCCCGCAGGCGGTAGTGATTCTTCCTGTGGTTGTGGTATTTCAGCCCGGTCTTGCAGGAAACGGAGTTCACGACGAAGTGGTTGTGCAGAGAATCTGTGTTGAGGTGTGTCGTGACGACCACCTCATAGTCTCCCCACATCTCCCGCGCTGTCTCCAAACCGATCTGATGACATTCCTCCGGTGTGACCTCTCCGGGTCGGAAGCTCTGATAACCGTGATAGGCGACGTTTCGCCCTTCCTTGCCGTATCGACGTTTGGTCTCCTGCATTTGGGCATAGGCTTCTTCTACGCGGCAGTTGATGGCGGAGACGTACATCTGCTGATCGGTTTTCTCCGGGTCCTCGACATAGCGCAGCGCCTGCGCCAGATCGTCATCCAGATACTGATGGTCGATGGTCTTGTCCGGATTCTCTGCATAGTCAAGAACATCCTTGAGCCGGCCTTTCACTGGCCAAAAGCCTGTGGTCGCCATGCTCACATCTCCGACAGCTCTAAGCGGATCTCCTCCGGGCTCTGAACGCCGGGAGAGAAGAAGGTCGCGCGAAATCGGTTCAGTGTGCTTTCCACCTCTGCCTCCAGCTCCGGGGACATTGGCTTTTTCAGCAGGCGGAGCAGGTCGTCATGGAGCGACCAAAACTGCTCCGGAAGCGGAAACGCCCTCGGCTCATAGCCGAGGGCGCGCTGCCGAAGATACTCACCCTGCTTCAACCCACAGGATTTTGCGAGCTTTGCGATCCGCTGCTTTTCTGCAGCCGAGACCGTGAAATTGATTTGTGTGCTTTTCATTTTCCTCCTAAAACAGCAAAAGACCGACAGCGTGATAACTGTCGGTCTTTGCAGCGATATAGATTTGTGATTGTATTTTCAGTTGACATTTCGAACCTCGCTTTCTACGATGTTGAATCGCATGAATTCGGGGATCGCATCCCTAAGCGCCTGCTGCTTCGGCGCATCGCTTTTGGCAACAGCGGACGCCGCCAAAACGCCTGCCGGATAGAGCACCTCGCGCAGCTTCATGCTCCGCAGGGGCTGATAGTCCTCGCACAGCGGCACCTCGTTCTCCCGGCTGATATAGTCCACCATCGCCAGCAGATACAGACACTCCGGATACCACTTCCGGCGGTAATACGTCATGACCTCGCCGCTTTTGATCGTGCGGATCAGAAAGTCAATGTCGCCCAGTTCTTTGAGCCGATGGCAGACGTTGCTCTTGAACAGCTCAAAGCTCGGTCTGGGCTCCAGATATTCCTTCAGCAGGTCCTCCATGCTGACGTGCAGGGCGGAGGAGAGACGATACACCGTCTCGGCGCTGCACTTCTCCAGCCGCGTTTTTCCGCTGCAGATATCGTTGAGCGTCATATACGGAATGCCGCTGTCCTTGGCAAGCCGGTATTGGGACATGTTCTGCGACTGCATGATTTCAGAAATCGTCACGAAGGATCACCTGCCTTTCCGACCGAATTATAACGGTATACCATGATAATGTCAATAGCATCTCCGAATTCATACATTCTATGCTTCAAGGGGATTGGGGATGTGCCCCAAAATCCGCCGTCCCCTCGGCGGCGGGCGGAAAAAGCTAGTCTTTTTCCCTGCTTGCTACGGTGACAGACACCTTGAAAAGCAGGGTGCGAGTAGCGTCGCACCCTGCCCTCGTTTCTCACCATTATTGTCTGGATTCAACGGCTTCCTGGATGGAAGAGACCCCATCAATCTGCCGCGCGCCGACGATAAATTGCTATCACCTCCCTTCAGAATGGCTTGCTGCTGTTTGCATTTACTGCCCGCACCGCGTCATGGGGGACGATCGCCGCTGCTTTTGAACATTTTTCTAGAAAAATAAACATTGTAAAATTATACTGTTCATTTTCTAATAGTTATGATATGATGATGTTAAGAGAGAGGAAAGCGGCCCACGCGTGCCTGCCGTGCGCAACGCGGTACTATAATAATGAGGTGCAACGCATGAAAAAACGTTCTCTTGCGACCCTGCTTTGCCTGTGCATGATTCTGTCTCTGCTGCCGTTTTCGGCGCTGGCGGCAGACACAGGCCGAACGCGCGTCCACTACGACGCGAACCGCGGCGTGGTCTTTCACGCCGCCGGAAACGATACGCCCGCCGACACGGCCGAGGACTTTCTGGCCGATTCGGCGGACGCGGAGCATGTCGTCGGTGAGACGGTAAAGCTGCTGCTGGACACGTCCAAGGCGCTGGACTGGGAGCAGTATGACGCCGGAACCACGGCGTTCCGGACGCCGGACGTCGTTGATAATCCCGCGCTCTATGTCATCGCGCGGTTCGGCGGGCCGAACGGCGAATGGTTTGACGGGCCGGTCGTGGAAAACGGCGCCGTCGTGCGGGACGGCTTCTCGCTCGACGGGAATGTGCTCTCCTTCGTGCAGCCCGAGGGCGACATCGAGCTCGATGTCTGCTGGTCGGAGTCGGAATATCTGTTGAAGTCCTTCCATGGGACAGACGAGAAGCCGGTCATTGTGGAGGTCGGTTCGTGGAACGGCACCGTGAATCTCCCGGCGGACGTTCCCGCGGCAGATCAGATCGTAGTCGGGGAAATGGCGCGCTTCCGCGTGCCGATCGACACGGCATCCGTCACCTTCACGTGGGACGCGGACAAGCGCATGGAGTCGATCAGCGGCGACGGTCTCGGCCCGGACGGACAGTGGGGCAATGCGCCGCTGCCGGACGGCAGCAGCTACACCCTCCCGCTCGATCAGACGTGGGAAAACGGCGAGGCAAAGACCTTCTACCATCTGGATTTCAACTTCGAGCCGGACTGGATCGAGCATGACGCGCTGCTGCGCGTGTTCTATGACCAGAATCGCGGCAGCGTCTTTGCGGGCGTCGGAGCGCAGCCGCAGGCTGATGCGGCGCACTATCTGATGGAAGGCTGGGACGGCGAGATCACCTATGCGCCCGACGGCTCGATCACCGAAGTTCAGCTCCTGCTGGACGAGACGCGCGGCCTTGACTGGGACGCGTGGTATTCCGAGGGTGAGATCGCCTTCCGCGACGCGGACGAGTCCGGCACACGGGAGATCAGCATCCGTGCGCGGTATCAGCTTGCCGACGGTGACTGGTTCGATGACATCGTCGTGCGCGCCGGAAAGGCGGTGCAGGCGGGCTTCACCTATGAAAACGGCGTGCTGTCCTTCACGCCTGTGCGCGATACCGGCGTGGAGCTCACCATCTTCTGGACGAAGGAGGACTATGCCTTTGACCAGTTCGACGGGACCGAAGACAAGCCGATCGTGATCGAGTGCCGCTTCTGGGGCGAGGGCGAGGTCAAGCCGCCCGCGACGGTCGCGCCGGAGGACATGATCGTGCAGGCCGAGCGCTGGCGCATCCGCGTCTCCGAGGGCACGAAGTCCGTGCTCGTCACATGGCCGGAAGCCGCCGTCGTGGAATGGATCGCGGCGTCTCTTGCCGAGGACGGAAGCGACGTCGATATCCCCGTTCCGGACGAGCCGCAGTATCTCCTGCAGCTGAACAAGACCTGGAGCGATGGCTCGCCGCGCGACCGGTACTACATCACCGTCCAGTTCGAAGGCGAGCGCGCGCCGAAAGACTCCGAGCTGCGCGTGTACTATGACCAGAACCAGGGCAGCGTCTTTGCCGCTGTGAACACCACGCCGTGGACGACGGAAGGGTTCTACCTGCGCGACAGCTGGGACAGCTTCCTGCGCTTTGACGGCTTCGGCGCCTCCCCCGAGGTGCACGTGCTGCTCGACGGAACGAAGGCCATCGACTGGCAGGCCTATGACGCCGACGAAACGATCCGGTTCATCGGCCGGGATACGGACATGAGCGACGTGTGGATCTATGCCCGCTGCAAGGGCGCGGACGGCGCGTGGATCGAGGACTTCGTGGTCAAGCGCAGCGCGGCGGTGCGCGAGGGCTTCACCTACGAAAACGGCGAGCTCACGTTCACGCCGTTCGACGCGACGAACGTGGAGCTGGAGGTCTACTTCAGCGAGGCGGACGCTCGCTTCGGCACCTTCCGCGGCACGGAGGACAAGCCCGTCGTCGTTGAGTGCGCGTGGTGGGGCGCCGGCGAGGTGACCCTGCCGGACACCATCGCCCCCGAGGATCTGATTATCTCGGGCGGGCGCGCGAAGTTCCGTGTCGACACGGACGTGCAGGAGGTCGTCCTGACGTGGGATGACTATATGATCCTGAATTACATCGGCGTGATGGGCGCGGATGACGACGGCGGCTGGCTGAACATCGACGACCCGGAGGGCACGAGCTATACGCTCTCGCTCGATCAGGTCCGCGACGACGGTACGCCGGAGGACTATTACCGCATCGAGTTCGGCTTCCAGGAGGTCGGGGACAAGGGCTATGCCTTTGTGGACTATGCCTGCGACGAGGGCAGCGTGTTCTGGGGCCTCGGCGCGCCGGCAGAGACGCTCGACGCATCCACGCTGGCGTTCTCCTTTGCCGAGCACAGCTACCTCACGCCGGAAGGCGGGATCGGCACGATCTATCTCACGCTCGATCCGACGCGCTGCACCCGGTGGCCCGAGCTCATGCAGGGCAATCCGCAGTTTTATGATCTGCCCGCGCGCAGCTACTACGCGCCGAGCATCCACGCGCGCTATCTCGGCGAGGACGGCCTGATCGTGGATCGCTATCTGGTGGAAAACGGTGTCCCGGCAGCGGACGTGACGTTTGAAAACAACGTCCTTGCCTTCACGCCGCCGACGCCGGAGGGCATCTTCTTTGCCGTCACATGGTCTCAGCAGGAGAAGGTCTACAGAGAGTTTGCCGCCACGGACGACAAGCCCGTCCTCGTGGAGTTCACCGCGTCAGAGCGGGGCGTGCTCACGCTGCCGGATGCGATCCCGGCGGAGGACATCGTCCGCTTCGAGGGCGCGGAGCTCAACTACACCAAGGTGCGTCTGCCGCTGAGCACGGCGGAGCTTCCGGTCTCGTGGGACGTCGAGGGCGCTGTGGGCGTGTTTGAATATGACGATTTCCGCACGGATACGGGATTTGTAACGATCGATCATCCGGCCGGGACGACGGCGGTGATCCCGCTCGACCAGGTCTGGGACGGCGAGCCGGAGACGCAGTACTACGCGCGCTTCTGGTTCAACGCCGAGCAGCCGCATGTCCACAGTCTGACCCCGGTCGCGGAGGTCAGCCCGACCTGCACCGAGCCCGGCACGGCGGCGTATTACCGCTGCGAGGGATGCGGAAAGCTCTTCAGCGACGCTTCCGGCGAGCATGAGATCGAAGCGCCCGCAGTGCTTCCGGCCCTCGGCCATACGTGGAGCGAGTGGGCAAGCTCGAAGGCGCCGACCTGCACGGAGCCCGGCGTGGAGTCGCGCATCTGTGCGCGCGATCTGTCGCACATCGAGACGCGCGAGGTCGCGGCGCTCGGCCATGACTGGGGCGCGTGGACCGTGACGAAGGAACCGACCGCAACGGAGCCCGGCGTCGAGACGCGCGTGTGCGCGCACGATGCGAGCCACGTTGAGACGCGAGAGATCCCGGCCACCGGACCCGTGACGCCGACGAATCCCTTCACGGACGTGCCGGAGGGTGAATACTACTACGACGCGGTGCTCTGGGCGGTAAGCCACGACCCGCAGATCACAAACGGCACGAGCCCGACAACGTTCTCCCCCACGGCCACCTGCACACGCGGCCAGGTCGTGACCTTCCTCTGGCGCGCGAAGGGCTGTCCGGAGCCGAAGAGCACGGCGAATCCGTTCTCGGACGTCGCGCCCGGCGCGTATTACTACAAGGCCGTCCTCTGGGCGAACGAGAGCGGCATCACGAACGGCACGAGCCCCACGACGTTCTCACCCGACAATCCCTGTACGCGTGCGCATGTGGTGACGTTCCTCTGGCGCGCGGAGGGTCAGCCCGCAGCGGGCAACGCGAATCCGTTCACGGACGTCCCGGCGGGGCAGTATTACACGAGCGCGGTCCTCTGGGCGGTGTCGAAGAACATCACCAACGGCACCACAGCAAAGACGTTCTCGCCCGATAACCCCTGCACACGCGGCCAGATCGTGACGTTCCTGTACCGTGATATGAAGTAATAAGAAGCAGCATCCCGTTTTGGGATGCTGCTTTCAGACCGTCGACAAACCCGCTTTTGGATCAAGCCAAAAGCGGGTTTGGGCAGTATTATGCAGAAAGCAGGCTCCAAAACCATAGGATCAATGAGTTTTGGAGCTGATTCCGTTGCTCTTTGCGTACCAGATGATCCTTCGGCACAAGATCATCCGGGCTTACGAACTGAACCTCCCTTATGGTTCTGACTGCATTGTACACCAAGCGCAAGGGTGCACGTCAAATATGCGAAACAATCCAAAACCTCTGGCTATGCCGGAGACTTGATGAGGTTCTATCACCTCCCTTCATAATGATTTGCTGCGGCATGACATTCACCTCCTTCTGCCGCAAGCACAAAAAGCCCGGAAGCAGATCCTGAAATCAGGACCCGTTTCCGGGCTTGCGCTCGTGAGCAATCAGAAGGTTCACTCCCGTGCTCTAATGATATAATAGATAATTTTTTCAAAAAAAGAAAGAATTGCGAGAACGCGAAAACCGACTTGCGAGAAAAAGCGCAAGAAAAAGGCATGCCACAGGCATGTCACAGCGCTCCCCAGACGTCAAAGTACCGTTTATGGTACAGCGCTTCTGATATCTTAAAACTGTAAAAATCGTTAATTGCAAAGTTGAAGGTTCGAATTTTTAAAAAATTTTGGCTTTTGACCTTACCTTCACCTTTGCAATAAGCCATATGTAGATCACAGGAAAGGGGTGTTACAGTCATGTTTGGTTTTCCGTTTCAGGCAGAGATCATCGATGACAGCATTTATTACATGGGCGAAGAACACGCACTCGGTCATATGGCAGTCGAACTGATGAACAGCATCGGCGACAGCGATCTGCTGCTGCACGTCACAGCTGCGCGGGTGCCGATCAACCAGGCGCTTGATGCGATGCAAATGAGCTGTCTGGATGAAGCGCCGTTTACAGCGGTCCGGCAATATCTTCTCTGGCAGCTGGAGGCGCTGGCACAGCTCCCTCCCTTTCAGGGGATGGACACCGCAGCGGAGCAGGCACAGATCACAGAGCTTTTTTCGCCAGAGGCCGCGAAGCAAATACAGGCATGGCAGAAGCTGCAGGCGGAACTGACAGCAAACGATCCCACTGAGGCGCAGATCCGCCACATCCTCAGTCTTCCCAATGCGCCGGAGGCGCACCCCGGGAAAGCGCTGTTTGACGCAGCGCAGGACTATTTGCATTTTTGCTTAGAGCTGCTTGACGATCTGGCAGACGCGGACTGGTGCTTCCGCCCGTTTATCTGCTGCGTGAAGGATCTCGAGTCTTTCAAAGTCGACAAGCTTGCCGGTCTGGCTGGAAAGCTGTTTCGGAAGACGGGCTTCTCCGCTCGCACGGAATATGAGATCCGAACGTATGAGGACAATGATTGCGATGTTGTGCGGATCATGGAGTTTTCCAATTACCGCAGTCTGCTGATGACAGATTTCTTCGAAGGCATCCAATGGAATCACTATCCCCGGCGCTGCCCGGTCTGCGGCCGCGTGTTTCTCATGGAGAAGGCATACCTTCAGAAATACTGTACGGGCAACGCACCGTTGGAGCTGACAGGCGGGCGTGTTTTCACCTGCGCAGATTGGGCGCTGCGCAAGGAGTCCGGATTTCAGAAGGAAGCCGCCGAAGCCAGCGAAGTGAAACGCATCTATACGAACACTACCGGCAGCATCCGAAAGTATAAATCCCTGGGAACAATCACGGCGGAGCAGGCACAAGCCGCCAAGCGTCTGGCACTGGAGAAGCGGGACGAAGCGATTCGGAACATGGAATACGCTGCCGGCGCCTATCCGGATGAAATGATCTACTCGAACCTTATGGAGGAGGTTCGCAATGGAGCAGAAAAGAACCATTAAGCTGCCGAGGATGTTCCGTCGTCCGAAGGAAAGGCCGGTCCCGAAACGAGCGGAAAAATGGGCGCTCCTGTATCGGGATACCGGCGAGGACGAGTACTTTCAGCGGTTTCTTGCGGACTTTGAACCCGTACTCGACCGGATCGTGATCGGCGCAGCGTACAATTACAACATGGGCGAGCACGCGGAAGATTTGAAAAGCATCTGCGCTGCGACATGCATGAATGCGCTCTTTCTCTATGAGCCGGAAAAATGCTCCCTGCGGAAATTCGTGCAGAGCTATGTTTGGGCAGATATGTTGGATTACATCCGCACGATGCGCTCCGGGTATATCGTGTCGACGCGATCCACGGATTACGTGATGCGAAAGATCATGTGGGAGTACCATCAGCACCACGATCGCACCGATGATGCGACCCTGCAGGAGATTGCCGACAAGGTGAACCGGAAGCCCAAAACCGTGATGCGCTATATCATGGCGGGCGTGGCGAACGAGATGCAGGTCGCCTACTACTACAGGAATCGGGATGACGATTCCGAGAGAACGCTGGAGGAGACAATTTCGGATTCAAGCGCCGATCCGCAGCATGCGCTTGCCTTTTGTGAGCGGACAATGGGTGTGACGGATGCGTTTCAGGAACTGCAGAACGTGGATCGCGATATCGTTTCGCTGCATCTGCAGTTCTGTGAGCGCTGTGCGACAAAGCAGGATAGACGTCAGACCTTTCAGGAGCTTGCGCTGCGGAACGGTCTGCGTTCTCCGAAAGCCGCAGAGAACCATTATCGAAAGGCACTCGACCAGATGGCGCTGCAGCTGTTTAAGGGTGGGCGGTGCCATCTTGTGAGGCTGCAGCGGATCAAGCAGACCGCAAGAACCGTGACGTATGCGTATCTGGCGGATGAGGACGGCGAATGGGGCGAGATCCGCTATGATCGAAAGCGGGATACGTTTGAGATCGTAAAGCTGGCAGACTGGGATCTGACGCTCTCACAGCCGTTTGCAAAGCAGGCAAAGAGAGCGATTCAGAAGATGGCGCATGCGCAAAAGCTGGCGAATGAGGTGTTGGTTCCGTGGAGAGAATGAGCTTTTTTCTCGCAAGTCGGTTTTTACATTCTCGCTTTTCTTACGTTTTTCGAGAAATTTACGGATTATAGGTATAGAGGGATGGTTCCCCCCTCACACTCCCCCCTCCTACCGGGCTATACTGGCTGAAAGAGAAATATAGGGGAAGTATTACTTTTTTCTTCAGCCGGTAAAAACACTATGATTCTGCGATGTCAACAAGAAATATGCCCTGTACAGATTTTCTTTCCGTACAGGGCATATCTTGTTTTTTCTTCTGTGCTGATCCAATCAAGACCGGCTTTCATTCGCAGCTGCCTCACACAGCTTCTCCCAGACCTTGACCATCGCAAAGGTGTCGAGCTTGCAGTATTCCAGCAGATTCTGCCGCGTGCGCGCCCGATCCTCCGGGGACATGTGTTCCATCGAGGGCCAAGCCGTCATGGCCTCGCCGCCGTTGTGGATCTCGTCGAGATTGTGATAGTCCAATGCGGGATCATCTGGGAACAGCGCCGGGAGCACACTCTTGATGGAAAAGCTGCCGCCCATCGCGCGGTTGTAGTACCAGCCGGACTGGAAGGGTACCAGAAGATCCACGATGTTGTCCCGGATGTTCAGCAGATGCGCCGCCAGATCGGGAAACGTCTCCGCAAGCTCCTTCAGCCTTGTACACTCGAACGCCTTGTTGTACGCCGTCACGCATGCGCCCATCGGGACAGCCGCGCAGAGCTGCTCAGCAAGCGCACGCCGCGGATCCGTGCCGGGCTCGGCGAGAAACTCCCGGTGCTGCAGCGCCCCGCCCTCGCGCTCGATAATATGCAGCGAATACTGAAACGGGATCTGCGCATAGGGCTTCGTGCCGATGTAGCGTGGGATCACCGGCTGCACGGTCTCAAAGTCCAGAAAGTACAGCGGGTAGGAGAGTTTTGCGAGAAACGCACGGATGCTGCCGCGGTCGATCTCGTCACCCTGTTCCGAGAGCGCGTGCGCGATCTGCCGCAGCTGTTTTTCGTTTTTGATGCCGGCCTCGCGGCTGAGATCGGCATAGGAAACAATGCCCTTGCGGTAGTATTCGATCTTTTTGCTGAAGTTCATCCGGTAGAGATCGAACACCGACGGCTGCGGCAGATTCTTTGCGCACCAGCCCCAGAATGCGCAGGGGTATGGATCGCGGCAGCGCTCCGACAGGTCGATCGGCGGCTCCTCCGGATCGTCAAGATACCGCGCCGCAAGCGCGATGTTCGCTTCGATCAGGCCTTCCTCACTCCGGACAGCAGACGCGATGTCCGTGACACGAAACAGCTCCGCCAGATCCAGTGTACCGTCAAAGACATACTGGTTGTTCAGCGTCACGAGATACGTGCCCGTCACACGCACGCCGCAGTGCTCCAGCACGTATTTCTGATACGCCACGTCGGCGGCATAGACTGCCTTGTCGTCCTGCGTGGAGCTTTTGACCTCGTAGATCGCCCAGCCGCCGCGCTCCCGTTTGAGAATGTCCACGGCGCAGTAGAGGCCGTCAAAGGAGAACGCAGCCTCGCAGATCACAGCCGTTTCGTTTGTCATCTCGACGCGCGTGTTCTCGATCATTTGGCGCAGGTCGAGGTGCTCGCCGTCGAAGCTGGTCACATCTGTGTAAGCGCCGAAGAGGTTTCTTGCAAGCGCGCCGACTTCGTTTCCGGCTGCCATGCGGGCAACCACATCAGCGCCGATCTCCTGCGCCTCCGGATGGTATTTCCGCAGCCACGCGATCTTCGGGCACTGCCATACGGCGCAGTATTTGGATTTGGAGAGATTTATGTTATTTTCCATTTCTTCGTTTCGCCTGTTCGATCCATGCCGGGCCTTCCCAGTCGAGCGGACTGTCACCGTTCAGATTTTTCCGAAGTGAAGCATGGAATCTTATATACATCCTGTCGTCCCATTGGCTCCATGGTTCCACGTAGTCCGATGGGTATTTGTAGTTCTGAAGCGACTTCTTTTCAGTTGGAAGCACAATATCCGAAAATTCGCGTCCGGCTGCGTCGATGATGTAACGATCAACAGGCGCATGGAACGCGCATCGATGACGATTGATCATTTCACCATATTGCGCCAAGAACGCGGGCACCTGATCAGAATCGCTGAGCAGCGCACACAGGTCTGCCGTGATCGTCATATACTTCATCGTCATGTTGACCCACTTCTGCGCGATGCCATAACTGAATTTCAGAGGCTTGCCGTTGCTTTCGCCCCACGTGCAGCGTGCTTTCTTATAGATAGAATCCAAACTGCTGCAGAGGTTTCTGTGCCATGTGTCATACGTGCATTTTTCATGCTCGCAAAGGCGGTTCAGACACGTCAGGATCTGATCCACAGCTTTTTCGTGCGGATCGTTCGACTGGATCGACAGCACATGACTGGAGGCGTCCCGATAAGCCCGCTCAATGATGCGGCGCGCAATCGCATCTGCCGTTTCTTCCGTAATGTTTTTCGATGAGAAGGAAAAATAGCTGTAGAGCAGAAAATCCAAAGCATTTTTTTGATCATCATTCATTGGTTGTTTTCCTCCTGATACGCTTCTATCGTTCGCTCCGCGTCGCGGCGCACGGCGTCTGCAATGCGTTTCGGCTCCAGTACGATCACGTCCGGGGCGTAGCTTTTGGCGAACTGCTCCATCGCCATCTCGTTGACATGTGCCGTCACGGTCACGTGCGTGTCTGTCTCGTCCGAGAACGTCACGTCCATGCCGAAGAGATCGATCACGTCGGTGATCATCGGTTTCACGATCCGGAACACCACGCGCACGCTGTCGCTGGAATACATGTAAATGTGCTCCGCCATGTACTTCGCGAGATCGAGCCGGGCCCCGTCTGCGCCGCGCAGCGACTCGAAGGGCTTCATCGGTTCGTCCAGCAGCCGGATGTCCGCGATGCGCTCGATGCGGTAATTGGATATGTCATCGTATTTGTCGTAGTTGCAGATGAGATAATACTTGCCCTCCGTGGCCGCCATCTGATAGGGGCTCACAACGTATTCCCGCACACTGCCGTCCGGACGACGCTTCGGGCGGCGCTTTTTGTCCGTGCCGTATTCCAGATAGGAGAACGCCACCTTGCGGCCTCTGCTGATCGCCTCGTCCAGCACCTCGATCGTATAAAACAGCTGTGGATTGCGCGACTGTGTCTCCGGCATGGTGTGGATGTGCCGGATATGCGAGCGGAAATAGCTGCTGGACAGCCCCTCCAGCTTTCCGACGAGCTCCCGGCACTGGCTGTAGGGCAGGTGTTTCGAGAACAGCAGCCCGTCGATCAGCAGCCGCAGCTCGCTGTCCGTGATCTCGCGTTCCAGGTAGAAGTCGGACAGGATCGTGTTTTCCTCCGGCGCACCGGTCTTCGGGTTTGCCGTCATGCGGAGGGTCTCGGAATACTCGATGGCATAGCCCATCTGCATGAGGTTGTCAAGATTGCGTCGGATCGCCTTGCGGTCGGCAGTCATGTCATATTCGGTTTTCAGGATCTCCATGATGTCCTTCTGGCTGAGCCGGTGGTCGGCGTCCGTGTATTTGGAGAGAATGTCCAGAATCAGCATCGGCAGGAGCTTTTTCGGCGGTTTTGTCATCATCGTTCATCACCTAAGCTGATGATACCACACCGTTCGACAGAACACAATGCGGGATGGGACAAAAGTGCCCCATTAAAGATCGGCTGATCCGCCGCGGATGGCTGTAAGCAGACGGGAGATCTCCGACTCGCAGGTCCGGATCCGGTCTTCGTAAGCGCTGTCGGCGTTCGCGAGCTGCGCGGCGAGTTCGGTTTTTTGCTTCTCTGCCTGCGCGCATTCCGCGCGGAGTCCTTCCGCCAGTTTGTCCAACCGTTTGAGCTGATTCACCACACGCTGGGCGTTGCCGCTATCGGATGCGCCCATCTCGACCGGGTAGGATGCGTCCAGTCTGCACAGGCAGACAAACGGCTTGCCCTCGTCCTGCGCTTCCGGGAGCAGGATCTCAAAATCCAGAATCGTACCGAGCACGGTCAGACCGCTGCCGCTCCGGATGCGATCCTCTGTCAAAACGCCTTTGAGCGACGCGCGTGCGTTCCGGAACGCGCACTCTGTCTCCCCGGCGAGATGCTGCGCGTTGGCCTCGGTGGCGTCCAGCCGCTTGCGGAGTTCCGGCAGCTTCTGTTCCAGCTCCGCCAATGTCTCACGCATCTGCGTCTGCGATTCCAGCTCCTGCGCGCGGAGGAGTCGCAGACTTTTCAGCTCGTTCTCCTTTTCCGCGAACTGCTTCATCCGCGGTTCAGACAGCGCGAGCGCCTTTACCTCCGCGTAGGTCAGGACGTTGTCCTCCAGATCAGCCGCGGTACGCTGGTAGCTGCTGCCGCTCAGAAACTGGGAGATGAACCGCTGCTTGCGCTCCAGGATCTGCCACGCATAGGAATCGAAGCTCCCCTCCGCGATATAGCGGTAGATGCGGACGCTGTCGTTCTCGTTCCCGCGGCGGAGCATGCGCCCCTCGCGCTGCACCATGTCCGCCGGCCGCCAAGGAACGTCCAGATGGTGGATTGCCTTGAGCTTCACCTGTACGTTCGCGCCGATGCCGAGCTTGAAGGTGGAGCCGATCAGAATGCGCATCTCACCGGCGTTGAATTTGCGAAACAGCTCCAACTTGCGGCTCTCGGTGCCATAGCTGTGGATGAAGGCGATCTCCTTTGCCGGGATGCCCCGCGCGCACAAGCGCTCTTTCAGCGTCTGATAAACATTGAAGGCTCGTGCCTTTGGCGTGGAATAGTCGCAGAAGATCAGCTGCGTCGTGTTCGGGTCGCTGCGGTACAGCTCCGCGACATTTTCCACACAGCGGTCGATCTTGGAGCAGTCGTCCGCCGGCTGCTCCCGTCCCACGAGCCGCAGATCCAGCGCCGCCTTTCGTCCGTCTGTGCTGACCTTCAGCATGTTGTCCCATCTCGGGTTGATTTTTCTGGAGCGGATCGCCTCCGTCCGCACACTGAGGCTTTCCATGTAAGCGGTGAGCGCGGGATACTTCCGGATCACGCTGTCCACATGCTCCGTCTGCTGCGGAAGCTGCCCGCTGTCCTCGACGGCGTAGAACATGGCAATCTGCGAAAACATCACGGCGAGCTCCGGGAGATTGTGAAATCGCGCGAATCTGCGTGTCATGCGCAGGCGCGAGGCGTTTACGTCGACCTCGAGCACCTGCTCCGGCTTCGCGAAGGTTTTGACCCAGTTGTCGAATTGATCGAGGTTCGTCTTTTCGAGCGTTTCGATCTGCAGGTACACCTGCATCGTATAAGCGTCCGCGATCGAGTTGCACAGGGGCGTGCCGGTCGCGAACACCGCGCCGCGCCCGATTTCGGAGCGCTGAACGCAGCGCACCTTGTGGAGCATGTCAAGACACTTCATCGAGCCCTTCGTGTTGATCCCGTTCAGATTCTTCAGGTGTGTCCGGATCGGCAGATTTTTATAGTTGTGCGCCTCGTCCAGAAACAGCGTCGTGATCTCCAGATCCTCGAACATGATTCCGTTGTCCGCATAATACTCCATGCTTTGCAGGAAGTCTGCCGTCAGCTTTTGGAGATATTCCTTTTCCCGATTGAGCGGCGTCTCTCCCCACGGGCTCACCTGCCACGGCACTTCTCGAGCGATCCGCTCGGAATACCGAATCGCATTTACGGCGCTGTCGATCTTCCGGAGCTGTCCGGAAATGTTGTCCAGCACGGTCGCCGATCGGAGCGGGATCAGCTCAAAGCAGCTGTACGCGATGATGATCCCGTCGTAATCCCCGTCCCGGATCTGCCGCAGCACCTTCTGCCGCATCTCGGGCTTGAAACCCTTCGGCTCGATGGCAAGCACCTTCGCGCGGGGGTAGAGCGAAGTGAAGATCTTCTCCCACTGCCCGACGATGTGGTTCGGAACCACGAACAGGTTTTTGCGGGAGGTGCCCTCCCGCCGCAGTGTCATGGCCGCCGCGATCATGATATAGGTCTTGCCCGCGCCGACGTCGAAGGCCAGCAGAGTGTTCGGCGCCTGCAGGATCCGCTGCACGGCGTCCTTCTGGTAGGGGAAAAGCGAAAAGTCCGGCGCCATCTCCGGGAACGTCAACGCGCTGCCGTTGCTGGTCACGGGTCCAAACTGCGCAAAGATCCGGTTGTATGCCTCCTCGACCTCCCATCGGCGGTCAGCGTCCTGCCAGATCCAGCTTTTGAATTCCTGTATGATCCGCTTTTGTTTTTCCAGCGCTGCGAGCGTGTCCCGCTCACAGCATCTCCCGTTGCTGTCCATAAGCCGGATCTCCCGCAGGTTGAGCGTCGCCTCGATAATGTGCAGGGCGCTGAACCGCTCCAGCCCGTAGGTGGCCAGGGCGCGAGTGTTCCGATACGTGTAGTAGTTCTTTCCGTGGATCGACCAGCTTCCCGTGACCGGCTCGAACGCAACACATTCCTTGGGAAATCGGATGTCCAGCAGCCGGCTGATGAACTCCGCGATGATGTGCGGATGGATCCACGGCGCGCCGGGACACACCTCGATGTCCGTGTAGGGGATCGCGTGCGGGATACGCTCTGCCGGAGGCACTTGGAAGACAGATTCTTTGACCTCCCGCACCTCCTTCGCGCGGCGATACAGCGCGATCCACTGGTCGAGCGTATAATCCGCCGGATCCTTTTCCGAGAGCGCATCCACGATCTCCTGCTCGTGCAGATCCGATGTGTCGTCGGCAGTCTGAACAGTCCGGTCCTCGGTATCCCATACGGAGTAATCCCGCCGCAGAAGCTCCTCGGCGATCTCCTGCCCAAGTGTTTCCGGCGGCACCTGCTCCGTGATCCGGTCGGCGATGTAGCCCTTGCCCTGCTGAGCGTACAGAGGCATGGTATGGCGGATCAGAATGTTTTTCAGCTCCAGCTTCCACAGGATCGACAGTTGTGCCCGTCGCGAGACCGCAGCATTCGGCTTCGCGGCGCGCTCCGTCACGACCGCGTCATCCCGAATGCACAGGATGCCCCAATGCTCCGGGACATGGTTTTTGGCAGATGCAAGGTGACGGTCACTCACGACCAGCCAGTTCTCATCGAAAAAGCGGTCATAAGCGGATACCTGGCGCTGCAACCGATCGTAATTGTCGCGGTCGCTCTTGATCTCGTAGCCCGTCAGCCGGTCGGACGCGACCATCACATCGCAGACTGCGGCTCCGATACTCTTCTCCTGATAAATGCGTGCCTCCCGGCTTTGCGTCTGCAGCCATGCGATCAGAATGCTTCGGATCTGTTTGTCGTTCATTTCTGCACCCCTGTCCTCTTGGATGCCTCCATTGTGCGGCATGGGATGCGCCTTTTTTGACCCATTCTCTGCGGCAAAATAGTTGCAGAAAACCGAAAAGGAGGCGGACAAGATGGCAGACACCAGACAGGATACGGCAGCAGAAAAGCGCGTGGAGCTGCACCTGCACACGCGCTTTTCGAAAGCGGCTGCACTGGATGATCCGGAAACGCTGATCGCGCAGGCAGCAGCATGGGGGCACTCCGCAATCGCCGTCACGGATCACGGCTGCGTACAGGCGTTCCCGGACGCATGGCGCGCCGCGAAAAAACACGGCATCAAGCTGATCTATGGCATGGAGTGCAGTATCCTTGACGATGCGGAGGGAGCTCCGGACACCGCTCATTGGAGCCAAAACATTACGATCCTGGTGCAAAACAAAACCGGTCTGAAAAACCTGTATGAGATCCTCTCACAATCACGCCAAAAGGGGCTTGACGGCGATCCGATCGTGCCGAAGCGCTTACTCATGGCGCATCGCGAGGGGCTGCTCCTCGGCTCCGGCTGCGCAGAAGGAGCGCTCTATGACGCGGTGCTGCGCGGCAGCGGCGACGAAGAACTCCGACGCATCGGCGCTTTCTATGATTACTTCGAGATCATGCCGCTTGAGAACAACCGTGTTCTCTTAGAAGAAGGCGTTGTCCATGACGACGAGGAACTGCGGGAAATCAATCGCCGCATTCTTGCTCTTGGTCACGAATCGGGAAAACCCGTGGCAGCGACCGGAGATGTGCATTTTCTCTCGCCCGAGCAGGAAATCGTTCGCAATATCCTGCTCGATCTGAAAGACGATCCGCATGCAGAAGCAAGCTTGCCTCTGTATTTCCGAACGACGGATGAAATGCTGGAGGCGTTTGCCTATCTCGGCGCGGAGAACGCATACGAAGTCGTTGTACGGACTCCCGCAGCCATCGCAGATTCCGTGGAGCCTTTTGAGCTGTTTCCGGCAGGAATGCATCTGCCGAAGATTGAAAACGCTGTGGAGGAACTCAAACGCCTTATATACAGCAGGCTGCGCTCCATCTACGGCGAAAACCCGCCCCGGATCATAAAGGATCGTGTGGAGCAGGAGCTGAACATCATTCTTGCTCGTGGGTATGATGGGATCTATATGACCATGCAAAAGCTGGTGGCAGACTCCCTGGAGCACGGATACCTTGTTGGAGGCCGCGGCGGCGTCGGCTCGTCACTCGTGGCTTTCCTCTCCGGCATCACGGAGATCAATCCGCTTCCGCCTCACTATGTCTGCCCAAAATGTCACTACACGGATTTTCCCGACCCGGCCGATGCCGCCTGCGGCGTGGACCTGCCGGACAGGTGCTGCCCGGTTTGTGGCACGCAGCTGCGCAGAGACGGGTTCGATATTCCGTTTGAAACGTTTCTGGGCTTCGAAGGCGGGAAGCTGCCCGATGTCGCGCTGAATTTTTCGGGCGAATATGTAAAGCAGGCACACCGTTACGCACAGCAGCTCTTTGGAACAGACCATGTATTCCGCGCCGGGACGATCGGGACACTCTCTCCGGAAGCTGCCTATGGACTGATACAGGATTACACGGAGAAACGCGGGATCATGCTGCCGGAAGCAAAGATGCAGTGCCTCGCACGGGGCTGCGCCGGCGTGAAATACACGGCGGGGTATCAGCCCGGCGGTCTCGTCTTTGTCCCGCAGGATATGGAGGTCACGGACTTCTGCCCTGTGCAGGATCACGACGCTGAGATCTTGACCACACATTTCGCATATCGCGACATGCGCGGAAACCTCCTGAAACTGGATCTGCTCGGGCACGATGATCCAACCATGATCCGCATGCTGGAGGACAGGACCGGCGTGGACGCAAGGCTGATCCGTCTGGATGATCCGGAAACCATGGGCATTTTTCGGTCCCCGGCGCCGCTCGGTCTCCCTTCTGATGATCCGATCATCGGCAAAACCGGTACGATCGGCATCCCGGAGTTCGGAACACCCTTTGCCCGCCGAATACTTGATGAAACGCAGCCGGCGACCTTTGATGCGCTGGTGCGGCTTTCCGGATTTTGTCACAGTGCGGGCGTGTGGCACGGAAACGCCGATGAACTGATTTCCTCCGGTACGGCAACGATCTCGCAGACCGTGAGCTGCCGGGACGACATCATGCTCGAACTCATCCGGCGCGGCATGGATGCGCGCGCCGCCTTTGAGATTATGGAGTCGGTCTGCAAGGGCAGTGTCGCGCGCAGCGGGTTTCAGTCCGGGTGGGAGGACGCGATGAAGGCGCACGGCGTACCGGATTGGTACATCCGCTCGCTTGAAAAGATCCGGTACCTGTTTCCGAGAGCGCACGCCTCGTCGTACGTCCTGCTGGCGTTCCGGATCGCATGGTACAAGGTACATGAGCCGCTTGCCTTCTACAGCGCGTATTTCGATCAGCGCAGGCGGAAGGGCGCTTTCGACGCTGACCTCACGATAAGCAGCATCGCTGCTGTGCGCGACAGGATCTTCCGGCTTCAGAAGCGCAGGCGCACAGAGGAAGAAAACGAGCTGCTGACAACGCTGGAGGCGGTGTACGAGTTCCGGCTCCGCGGGTTTTCATTGGAGCAGATCAGAGAAGTCTCTGGGGCAGATAGAACAACGGAAACAATAGCTGCATTCTGCCAGAAATAACAAAGGAGTCTTTCAATGGGGTATTTTTCAAGATTGGCAGCGACATTGATTGAGCGGGAATGCTTTCACGGCAGCTATCCTACGAAGCGTGAGAAGATTGTATGGAGGATCGACGATTTGAACTGTCGCTTGCAGGAGCTGCTCGAAACAGCTCCATATCCGTTTGCTGCCCTTTCCGATTCCGGTGATCGTATCAACACGAAAGAGATCAATTTCGTACAGCCGGAACATCTGGATTCCGTCAGCGGCTTGCTGCTTGCGCTGGATCGCGCACAGATGCGGCTCGATGAGATCGACGGGCACATTGTTTCGGTCGCGGCGATCGTGCCAGGACAAATGATACTGACAGAGCTGTACAAAACGCAGCGTCAGAGCGTGGAATGGTGAGGCGCGGCGTGTTATGAAACAACAGGCGGCTTGCTCAGCCCGGTTCTTCGGCGCTGCAGAGCTGGACCCTCAAAAAGCCGGTTTGGACGATGTTGTGATCCGCTCTCACCACGGAGGGATTCTAAGATCAGAAGCACAGAAATACGACCCGCACGTGGAGCTCAAAAAAGGAGATATGTGCATTCTTGTTCAAATCACGTTCAAACCGGAGATCCTTATAAAGAGCAAGCATGTGAGCGATCACGATTTGCAGGCTTTTCAGCAAGGAATTGCATTTATCAGTCGCAACTATGACATCTTTTTGAAGCACTACATGGACACCGATTTCTCCTTTGATGATGAGGATTTCTTCCAAGCGCTCCGAGAACGCGGAGAGTACGGTTGACTAAGATCAGATCGCAAACGCAAAGAAAAAGCAACGTCCCAAATTCTGTGTAAAGTCCAAAATGCAGTGAAAAATAGGGCAAAATTTTATGGTGAGGCGGGTCGGCGTGTGTCACCCGCCTTGCCAACAATATAAGCGGGAAACGGAGCGCATGTCAAGGGCGG
>JAFUCD010000021.1 GCA_017459865.1 Oscillospiraceae bacterium | reverse complement strand
GGTGAAATGTCGGCTGACACCGACGTGAAATGCGCCCTGACGGGCGCGTGAAATGTGCCTACGGCACGTGAAATGCCGCCTTGCGGCGGCGTTGTGGTGTCGCTTCGCGACAGATTGAAATTTATGGGTAATCACGGCAGCCGGTATGGATTCGCCGACGAGCATACCATGTCTGGATGCCTACCGCGCGGATGGATGTGGGCATCTCGGTCTACGTTCGTGCGGCGGTAACCGGAAGCCCCTTTTTCCAATCCGTCGCGAAGCGACACCACAACGTCCGTCAGGACATTTCACGCCGCCGTAAGGCGGCATTTCACGTCGGCGTTTAGCCGACATTTCACGCGCCTAAAAGGGCGCATTTCACCTTTTTATCCTCCGGCCGGTATATTTTGCAACGACTCCGACTTTTTTTCACTCCGCCAGATGGTAGACATAGCCCTCCCCGGCGTTTTCCATCTCGTCATGCCAGTAGAGGAAGCCGTCGAGGTTCGTGAAGCTGCCCTTGCCGTCGGTATAGGTCGTGGTCACGCTGCCGTCGGGGGCGTAGACCTGCTTGGAGCAGTCGGAATATGTGATGCTGCCGGAGGCGGAATCATAGACGCCGCTGAACGTCCATGTCGTGACGCCGCCGTCCTCGTCCACGACTACGAGCGACCCCGCGCAATTCTCGTCCAGGACCAGGCTCGTGTTCGGGTGCTCGTCGTCGAGCCACGTGCCGCTCGGGATGAGTGCCGCCTCCTGCTCGGGCGTGAGCGTGATCTCGGGGACCGCCGCCGTCTCCTCCGGCGCTTCGGGCGGCGCGGAGGCGTCCGGCGTTTCGGCGTCCGCGCGGCCGCAGCCCGCCAGCAGCAAAAAGCACAGCAGCACAATGGGGATGATTCGTTTCATTTGTTTTCGTTCTCCTTAAAAGCAAAAAGTCTCTGCCCGATGTAATTCAGCCCCGTGAACAGCACCATGCCGACAAAGAGCGACACATTGTCGCGCACCTTGTCCGACGCACCGGCGAGCAGCCGCAGACACAGGGGCTTTGCGATGCCGTATGCCAGCAGATAGCACGCGGCAATATTCACCACGAACCGCAGCACCTGCGACCAGCTGCGCTCGCGGTTCTGAAAGGTGAAATACTTGTTGAGAAAAAAGCTCAGGATGCTTGTCAGCACATAGTTCGCCGCCGAGGCGAGCCAGTAGCCCGCCCCCGCGAGGTTATACAGTCCGAACATGATCGCCGTGCCGACGAGCGTATTGATGACGCCGACGATGAGAAATCGCAGGAGCTTGGCGTCGATGAGCGAGCAGAGCTTTTTCATTCCGCGATCTCCCGCTCGTCCAGCAGCGTCTCCACGCGCCAGCGCGGGCGGCGCTTGGTCTCCAGATAGATCTTGCCGACATACTCGCCGACGATGCCGATCGCCAGCATCTGCAGACCGCCGAGCGCCCAGATCGACACCGCAAGGCTCGACCAGCCGGTGATAGTATGTCCCGTCCAATGCCGGATCAGAAACCAGATCAGCATCAGGATGCTGACGCAGAAAATGAGCGTGCCGAGGCGCGTGATGAACTTGATCGGCTGCACGGAAAGGCTCGTGATACCCTCCCACGCGAACGCGAGCATTTTTTTCAGCGGATACTTGCTCTCGCCCGCGAAGCGCTCGCCGCGCTCATAGTACACGACGTCGCTCCTGTACCCCACGAGCGGCACCAGGCCGCGCAGGAAGAGATTGACCTCCTCATATTCCGCGAGCCCGTCCAGCGCGCGGCGGCTCATCAGGCGGTAATCCGCGTGGTTATACACCGTCTCCGCGCCGAGGAAGCGCATCACTCTATAAAACGCCTGCGCCGTGCCGCGCTTGAAGGCCGTGTCGCGCTTCCGGTCGGAGCGCACGCCGTAGACGACGTCGCAGCCGCCGATGAATTTCTCCAGCATGGCGTCGATGGCGCCGATATCGTCCTGCAGGTCGGCGTCCATGCTGATCACGCAGTCGGCGCGGTCGCGCAGCGTCATCAGCGCGCACAGCAGCGCGTTCTGATGCCCGCGGTTGCGCGTGAGCTTGATGCCGGAGAACGTCTCCGGCTCCGCGTCGTGCAGGCGCTCGATGATCGTCCAGGTCGCGTCCTTCGATCCGTCGTCAACAAAGCAGATCCGGCTGTCGGGCGTGACCGTGCCGGCCGCGCGCAGCGCGCGGAGCTTGTCGCGCAGCCGCCTCGCCGTCTCGGGCAGCACAGCCTCCTCGTTATAGCACGGGATCGCCAGATATACCGTTACCGCCATGGCAGTCACCTCTTTCGCGCCGCAGAGAGCGGCAGTTTTACTTTACCACACAACGGGTAAAAAGGCAACAAAAATTATGTAAACTCACCCGGGCAGAAAAAGCCGTCCGTCTCTCTCAGGAAAGACGGACGGCCGATATGTTTTGTTCCCGGTCGGCAGGGATCAGACGCTTTCAAACTCCGCGACGATCTCCTGTTCGGGAGCGGGCGTCAGCAGGCTCACGACCACGATGGCGATGCAGCCTGCCACAAACGCGGGCAGAAGCTCATAGATGTCCCACGCGCCGCCGAGCGGACGCACCGCAAACTTCCAGACGAAGATCATGACCGCGCCGCAGAGCATACCGGCGATCGCGCCCTGCTTGTTGCAGCGCTTCCAGAACAGCGCAAACAGCATCACGGGTCCAAACGTGGCGCCGAAGCCTGCCCAGGCAAAGGAAACGACACGGAAGATGGAGCTGTTGGGATCCATGGCGAAGAACACGGCGATCACAGCGACGCCGATAACGCCGAGACGGGCAATGAGGAGGTTGGTCTTCTCACTGAGCTTCAGACCGAACACATCGGTCAGCAGATTCTGCGTGATGCCGGAGGCGGCCGCCAGAAGCTGAACATCGGCGGTAGACATCGTCGCTGAGAGGATACCTGCGAGAATGATGCCGGCGATGATGGCGAAGAAGATGTTCTTCTGGCTCATGAGTGCGGAAGCACGAATGAGGATGGACTCCGCCTCAGAGCTGCTGCCGAAGCCCTCGATCGCGCCGGCCTTGACCATACCGAAGCCCACGATGCCGATGATAACGGCGACGCCCAGCGAGAGAACGACCCAGGTGCTGGCGATGCGGCGGGAGACCTTGATGTTGCTCTCGTCCTTGGCAGCCATGAAGTGGATCAGGACGTGGGGCATGCCGAAGTAGCCGAGGCCCCATGCAAGCGTTGAGAGAATGGTGATGCCGCCGTAGCTGCCGGCCTCCGTGGCTTCGATGTTGGTGCTGGCAAAGAAGTCCAGATAGCCGGGGACGGACTTGGCGTTGGCAATGACGGCGTCCCAGCCGCCGGCTGCGTTGAGTCCGAAGAGGAGCACAACGATCAGCGCAAAGGTCATGACCATGCTCTGGATGAGACTGGTGATGGAGGCCGCCATAAAGCCGCCCATCGTGCAGTAGGCCACAATGACGATGGCGGAGACGATCATGGTGACGGTATAGTCCCAGCCGAACATGCTGTTGAACAGCTTGCCGCAGGCGACAAAGCCCGAGGCGGTGTAGGGGACGAAGAAGATGATGATGACCAGCGCTCCGATGGACTCGATCAGCTTGGTGTTATCCCGGAAGCGCGTCGCCAGAAAATCCGGAACCGTGATGGCGTCAAGCTTGGCGGAATAGACGCGCAGTCTGCGGGCCACGATCAGCCAGTTGAGATAGGTGCCGGCGGCGAGACCGATGGCCGTCCACCCGGCTTCCGCGACGCCGCAGAACAGCGCCAGTCCCGGGACGCCCATCAGCAGATAAGCGCTCATGTCCGAGGCTTCGGTGCTCATAGCGGCAGCGATCGGGCCGAGCTTTCGTCCGCCGAGGTAAAAGTCAGAGCTGTTGCTGGTGCCCTTGGAATGGCGATACCCGATGAGCAGCATGCCGACAAGATAGACAATGATGGCCAGGATGATGAATACGGATGATGTGGTCATGTTCGATCCCTCATTTTTTGAATAAGTATTTGCTAATATTCTTCGGTGTGCCGAAAAACATTTGTAGTTTACTTTAATTCAGCGAAGATGTCAAGAGTGAATTGCGTTTTTTGGCGAATATTTACGAGAAAATCGCCTTGACAGGCGGCATTTTATGGATTATAATCACATTTGTACATTAGCTTTTACTTATTTGTGGAGGTTGCCATGAGTCTCAAACAGTATCAGGCGTTTTTGAAGGCCGCCGAGCTGCATTCGGTCTCGGCGGCGGCGGAGGCGCTGGGCGTGACGCAGAGCGCGCTGACGCAGGCGATCGCGGCGCTGGAGAAGCGGTTCGGCTTCCCGATCCTCTCCCGCTCGCGCACGGGTACGCAGCTGACGCAGGAGGGGCGGCGCGTATACGAGGCGGTGCGCGGCGTCGTGCAGGCGGAAAATACGCTCGCCGCCGCGGTGCGCGAAGTGCACGAGACGGGCAGCGGCGTCATCCGGATCGCGACGTTCAAGAGCGTCGCCGTGAGCTGGCTGCCGGCGATGATGAAGGCGTTTCAGGCCGAGCACCCGGAGGCGCGCTTCCGGCTCTTCGACGGCGCGTACAGCGAGGTGGACGCCAACGTCCGCTCAGGCAAGGTGGACTTCGGCTTCGTGTCGCTGCCGGACACGCTCGACTGCGAGCACATCCCCGTGCGCGAGGATCAGCTGCTCGCCGTGCTGCCGCAGGGGCACCCGCTCGCGGACGCCGACCGCGTGCCCGTGACGCAGTTCGGGCGCGAGCCGGTGGTGAGTCTCGTCGACAGCACGAACCAGGACGCGCTGCGCGTCTTGAACGCGGCGGGCGTCACGCCGGACGTGCGCTTCAAGACCGCCGACGACTACGCGCTGATCTCCATGGTGGAGAGCGGTCTCGGCATCTGCATCACGCACGAGTTGGTGCTGCGCAGCGACAACCACGACGTCGTCGTCCGTCCGCTCGATCCCCCGGCGCACCGCACGATCGCCATCGCCCTGCCGAGTCTCAAGACAGCAAAGCCGCTCGTCCGCGAATTCATCCGCTTCGTCCAGAGCTGGACGCGCGAGCATCCCGAGCTTTAAACAGCAGAAGCCCCGCTGCTTTTCTGCAGCGGGGCTCGTATTATATATAGGATCTATTATCCGGCGTAGCGCATGGCGAACAGCGTCTGATACTCCAGATCTGCCGTGAGGCTCTCGGTGAAGGCCTGCATATCCACGTCGCTGAGCGCGTCGCGCGCGAGCACCTTCTGATATGTGTCGCCGTTGCCGACGAAGTACATCAGGTGGTAGCCGTTGTAGGCGCTGTCCTCGATGATCCCCACGTCGCCCGCCTTGCGCGCTTCGTCGAAGCACCAGTCGTTGAACTCCTCGACCATCTGGCCCTTGTAGACGTTCTTATACAGACCGCCGTCGGCTTTGGAGCCGGGGTCGGTGCTGTATTCTTTTGCGAGAGCGGCGAAGGCGTCCTCGGTCTGCTCGCCGTCCTCATACTCGGCCTGGATCTTCTCGATCTCGGTCTTGGCGGCTGCCAGATCCTCGTCGGTATAAACGCCGTCCCCGTCGGGGTCCTCGGCCTGGATGAGGATGTGTCGGACGTTCACAGTGCTGTAGCTGTTGTCGTCACGACCCAGGAAGAGCACGACATAGTAGCCCGTGCCCTCCTGCTCGACGACCTCCATGTCGCCCGGCTGACGCGCGGCGTCCTTCAGCCAGTCGCCGAAGGGCATGCCATAGGTCGTGAGCAGGCTGCCCTGCACGCCCTCGCTCTCGGAGGGCTCGGCGGGCGCGGTCTCGGTGACGGGGTTGCCGTCATCGTCGGTGACGACGGCGCCGTCTTCATCCATCTGGGTCTGCTCGGTCGCGGGCGCGAGGTCCGCAACGGCGGCGGCAAAGCGCTCGGCAGCGCCCTCGGCGTCGCCCTGTGCAGCGCTCATGATCTTTTCGGCGAGCGCCTTGGCGTCGGCCATGCCGCTCTCGGAGACGGTCTCCTCGGCATCGGCGGCGGCATCCTCGGTCTCGGCGGCGTCAGCGGTCTCCTCGGTCTCGGTGCTCTCCGCGGCCTCGGCGTCCTCGGTCTCAGCGGCGTCCGCAGTCGCGGCGGCGTCTTCCGTCTCGGCGGACGCGTCGTCGGTCTGCGCCTGGACGAGATAATAGCTGAAGGAGAAGGAATCATACTCATCCTTGTTCTCGTCATAGGCGGCCTGCAGCTCGTCGTCGGAGTAGGTCAGATTCTCCTCATACTCGGTCTGATACTTGCTCGCGAGCGCGTCGCGCAGCATGAGCTTGCGGGCGACCTTCTCGTTCACGCCGTTGCCGTACATGGCGGTGAGATACTGGCTCAGATTGGAGTAGGTGAGCATCCCGCTGGCGGCGTTCTGCTTGTTGTATTCTTCGATCTGGCTCCACAGGTCGCTGAGCTGATCGTCGATCGCCTGGGTCTCCTCGGCAGTAAGCGTCACGCCCTCCTGATTTGCCAGGTCGACGAGCGCCTGCTTGCGGGCGAGAGACTTGATGGCGGTATCCTGATAGAAATCGCCCCAGGTCTTGAAGGCGTCTCCGCTCTCGTCGTCCTCGGAGTATTCCGCGCTGGGCGCGCACAGGCTGGCGTCGCCCATATACTGCGAATACATCTGGTTATACTGCTGATAGACGCTCATGTACTCATAGTTGTACTCGGCGATAGAATAGCTCTTGTCGCCGATCTTCACGGCCTTCTGCGCCGTGTAGAAGAGATTGGAGTTGCCGATGATGATGAAGGCAACCAGCAGCGCCACAATGATCGAACCGACGATCCACTTGGTTTTGGTCGCTTTCTTTTCCTTTGCGGCCTTCTGCGAAGCCACCTGACGGCGCTCCGTACCGTCGGCACGCTGCTGCGTGCGTTTTTTCTTGTCCTGCGATGCACTCATGCGTCGTTCACCTCTGATTGGGGTAGGATCGCCCCATAGTTAAAAAGAAACGAAGATAGTATACTCTATCTTTCCAACTCTTTCAAGTCTTTTCTTTTTATGTACGCGAAAACCGCGCAACTTTTCACCCACAGCCGCATACAATGACCGTATAGGCATTGCTGCAGGAGGTGAACAAAATGGGCGAAGACACCGATCTCGAGGACTGGATCTTCAAGGACGAACCCACGCACATCAGCGAACGCTGAACGCACCGCAGGCGAAAAACCTGCGGTGCATCGCTTGTGCGGCGTTATCCGTTATACGCCCGATAGAGGAACGTTACGATCTGGGCGCGGGTGCAGGTGGCACTCGGGCTGAACGTGGTGGCGGTGGTGCCGTTGGTCACGTTTTTCGCGACCGCCCAGAGGACCGCGTCATAGAAATAATCGCTGCCCGAAACGTCGCTGAAGGGGTTCGTGCCGGAGGCGCTGCCGCTAAGCGCGCGGCAGAGGAACGTGACGACCTGCGCGCGGGTGACGGTGGCGTCGGGCGAGAAGGTCGAGGCCGTGGTGCCCTCGGTGACGCCGTTTTCGTATGCCCAGAGGACCGCTTTATAATAGTAGGCGGAGCTGCTCACGTCCGTGAAGGGACAGGTCGTGCTCGTCGGCTCGGGGCTGCCCGCGGCGCGCCAGAGGAACGTGACCGCCTGCGCACGCGTGCAGGAGGCGTCCGGGGAGAACGTCGCGGCGGAGGTGCCGTTCGTGACGCTCTGCTGCACCGCCCAGATCACGGCGGGCGCATAATAGCTGCTCTCGGTCACGTCCGTGAAGCCGCCGACGGTCTGCGTCGGCTGCGTGCCGGGCTGGAAGCCGCCCTGCCCCGGCTGCATGCCGCCCTGACCGGGATCGCCGCCCTGCCCCGGCTGCATGCCGCCCTGCTGGCTGCCGGAGGCGACCGTCGCGGTGGCGGCGGCGCTGCCGTTCACATACAGGGTATAGGTCGTGCCGGAGGTCAGACCGCTGCCCGCGTACAGGAGCCAGTTGGCGCTCTTGGGCGCGGTGCCGCTCCAGACGGTATTGCCGGCGCTGTCCTTGACGGCGAGGGTGCTGCCGGCCGAGATGGAGATGCTGCTGCCGGTGCCGCCGCCGGGCTGCTGTCCGCCGGGCATACCGCCGGGACCGCCGAAGTCAGTCGCGGCGGCGTCGGACGCCGCGGTCTCGGCTTCCGCGGTCTCCGTGGTCTCGGCGGAGAACGGCCAACCGGAGCCGGGCATGCCGCCGCCCATGCCGGAGCTGCCGAAGACGAGATAGCTGCCGCTCGTGGGCGTGACGGCCATGCCGCTCATGCCGACCGCGATGATCTCGCCGCCGGAGACCGTCCAGCTCGCGTTGTAGTCACCGTAGTCGACGGCGGCGTTGCCGTTGTCCGCCGCGCCATAGACCTCGATGCTGCCGCCGGAATTGACGATGCTGCCGTTGGAATCGAGCCCGTCGCCGCCGGCGTTGACATACCAGCTGCCGCCCGCGACGGTGAGCAGGAAGTCATAGCCCGCAAGATCGCTGTTCGCGGCGTTGATGCCGTCGTCCGAGGCGACGATCCTGCCGGAGCCGGACCAGAGCGTGACGGTCGCGCCCTCGATGCCCTCACAGGACTTCGTGATGTTGATGACGGGACCGACGCTGCTGCCCTCGGTGCCGATGACGACGTCATAGTACGCCTTGATGCCGTCGTCGCCCGCGAAGACGTTCACGGTGCCGCCCGTGATGGTAAGCACGCCCTCGGAGTCGGTGTCGTCCGCGTCGGGATCAGACTTGACGCCGTCGTTCCCGGCGGTGACGTTGACCGTGCCGCCCGCGATGGTGAGCGTGCCGTCGCTCGCGAGACCGTTATACGCCGCCTTGACATTCAGCGCGAGGCTGTCGCTCGCCGAGACGCCTACGGTGATCGCGGCGGTCGAGGCGCCCTTGATGCCGTTTTTGCAGCCAGAGCCGTCCGCCGTGAGCGTGCCGGTGCCGGTGATGAGCAGGCTCGCCCCGCTCTTGACCTTGATCGCGGCGCCCTCGAAGGCGTCGGCAACGGTCTCGTCCGCGCTGGTCTCGTTCGCCGGGTCCTCCGCGTCCGTGAGCGTGACGGTGCCGGAGACGACCAGCGTGACCTCGGTGGCCTTGTTGCAGCTCAGAGGCGCGGTGGCGCTTGACGTGAGCGTGAGATCATCCAGAATGAGCGTGACGCCCGTGGTGCCCTTTTTCACGGTGATGCTGCCGTCTGCGCAGCTGCCCATGATGCGATAGGTCCCGGCGGCGTTGATCGTGAGCGCGGTGCCGCTGATCTTATAGCCGCCGCCCGTGTCCGACGCCGCGGTGACGCCGCTGTCAGTAAAGGTGAAGGTGTTGTCCGCGCTGCCGGTATCGACCGCCGACGCCGCGAACGGCAGAAGCCCGAGCAGCAGCGCCGCCGCGAGCACGACGGCAAGGAGCGCGCTCGGCAGCTTGCGTGTGATGCCTTTCATAAAAATACCTCCTTCTAAGGATGCGGGTCGCCCCGCCAGGTTTGCCGATTCCGCTGTGATGGCTACAGCATACCGGACGAACCTGTGACGAGGCTTAACGCATACCTAAAAGGAGATTAAATATTCAGTTTACATAAAATTATAATTTGTAGATTATGTCACTCGCTCAGCAGATCGTTCAGATAGGATCGGATCGCGTGCTCATTCATGGCGCCGATCTGCTGGGTGAAGACCGTGCCGTCGGGGCGGATGAGGACCGTGACCGGGATGGAATAGAGCTGATAGGCTTCGGCGGCGGAATACGCCGTGTCATAGTACACCGGGAAGGCATAGCCCTCCTCGGCGACAAAGTCCCGCACGCCGGACACCGTTTCGCGCTCGCCGTCGGTGAGGTCCACCATCAGAAAGTCGATCCGGTCGCCGTACTCGGCATAGAGACTGTCAAAGGCGGGCAGCTCTGACCGGCACGGCGGGCACCACGTCGCCCAGAAGTTGATCACCACGGGTCTGCCCCGGAAATCCGACAGGCGCACCGTGTTCCCCTCGCCGTCGAGCACCTCGAAGTCCGGCGCGAGGTCGGCCGCCGCGGGCTCCGCGGACGCGGCGGACTCCGGGGCGATCACGGTCGCCGTGACATCGGGCGCGGTCGAAGCGTCAGGCGTGGACGCGGGCTGCGCGGCTGCCGCGGCGGTCTCCTGCGCGGGCGCGGCGGCGCTCGGCTTGTCCTCCGGCGCATAGCGCATCGCCAGGCGCGGATACAGCAGCGCCGCCACCGCGATGACGACCGCGAGCGCGAGGGCCGGAACGAGCCATCTCATGGAATTTTTCATCAAATCACCCTTTTTCTTATGTGAGGATACCGAGGATGCGGTTCATCCACCCCGCGGCGATGACCACGCCCATCACGATCAGCAATGCGCCGCAGACGGCGTTGAACGCGCGGTAATGCGCCTTGACCCACGCAAACGCGCCGCTGAGCCGGTCGATGAGAAGCGCCGAGAGCAGAAACGGGATGCCGAGCCCGAGCGAATACGCCAGCAGGAGCGCAAGACCCTTCCCCGCGCCGCCGACGCTCGCCGCCAGCATCAGCGCCGAGCCGAGAAACGCGCCCACGCACGGCGTGAGCCCCACGGCATAGACGAGTCCGAACACGAACGCGCCCCAGAGCCCCTCCGCGCCGACGCGCTGCACGCCCCGGAAAAACGGCAGCGGGATCACGTCCAGATACGCAAGCCCGAACAGGATCACGAACGCGCCGCAAACAAGATCCACGGTTCGGCGGTGCTTTGCCAGCGCCGCGCCGAGACTGCCCGCCGTGACGCCCAGCAGGCAGAACACCAGCGTAAAGCCCGCAACGAACAGCGCCGCGCGCGCGGCGGTGTGCCGCCGGCGCTCCACGCCGCCGGCAAAATAGCCCAGGTACGCCGGCAGCAGCGGCAGCATGCACGGCGAAAGGAAGGACACGATGCCCTCCAGAAATGTGATCAGATACTGCATAGTTTATGTCTCAGAGCTCCGGCGCGGCGATGCGGCGGCAGAGCGTCTCATACCACGATGTGCGCTCCGCCGGGATCACAGGGGCGCTCACCCGAGCAGCTCCCGGCGCAGACCCATGAAGGCGTTCGTGAGCACGGTCGCGTCCATGCCGAGCGTGACGCTGTCATAGCCGAGGGCGAAGTCGCGCTCCGCGGCAGCGGCGTCGGCGGCGAAGATGAACGAGAGCTTGCCCGCGTCGCGGCAGACGCCCTGGATATGGGCGATAGCGTCCTTGACCTCGGGATCATCGAACTGCGCGGGCTTGCCCAGCGCGGTGGAGAGGTCGAAGGGACCGACATAGATGCCGTCGATACCCGGCACGCGCAGGATGTTTTCCAGATCGTTGAGACACTCCACCGTCTCGCACTGCGGCAGCAGGAGCGTCTCGCGGTTGGAGACCTCGAAATAGTGATCCAGACCATGCTGCGCATAGTCCTCGAACCAGAAGCCGCTGCCCGCCGTGTTCGCGACGCCGCGGTTGCCGAGCGGCGGATACTTGCCGAAGGAGACGATCTTCCCGACCTCCTCCACGGTGCGCACGTCGGGGATGATGAGTCCCATCGCGCCGACGTCGAGGAGCTTCAGGATCGCGGCGCGGGAGATCTCCTGCACGCGCGCCAGCGGCGTCAGCCCATAGAGCTTCGCCGCGCGGATGAAGTCCAGCGCCGAGAGCGGGTCGAACGGCCCGTGCTCGGTGTCCACGATCAGATAGTCCAGCCCCGCGAGGCCGAGACACTCGGCCACCGTGGCGCTGCCGGTCTCGAAAAACGTGCCGAGCGTGCGCTCGCCCGCGAGCATTTTTTCCTTCAAAAGATTCTTCATGGCAGGATCGCCCCCCGTTGTGTAGGTATGCACACAATATAACATAAGAGGCGATCGGCTGTCCAGCCGGAAATGCGCTATGTACGTTCGATCTCGGCGGCGCTGATCTCATAGGCCGTGCGCGTCTCGACGCCGGACTCGGTCTGCTTGCGGTAATCGCGGGACTGGAACCGCCCCTCCAGCGAGACGACGTCGCCGACGCGCCACGCCGACGCGCGCGCCGCCCGTTCGCCCCAGGCGATGCACGGCAGATAATCGCTGCGCGCGCAGCGGCGGTTCACCGCCAGCATCAGGTCGCAGATCTCCCGCCCGCGCGGCGTCACGCGCAGCACAGGCTCCTTGCAGAGCGTGCCCGTGAGCCGGACGAGATTTTCATCCGGCTGCGTCTCCCCCTCCAGCGCCAGCGCGCGGCAGAACAGCGCGATCACGAGCCGCGCGCCGACGCCGCTCTGGTTATTGAAGCTGCGCACCTCGCCCTCGATCGAAACGCGCTCCCCGATCTGCAGCGGCGTCCTGCGCAGCAGCCGCTCACGCACGAGCACATTCAGCGTGTCCGACGCGCCCGAAAGCCGCGCCGCACACACCGGCACGCAAAAAAACCGCTCGCCCCGGCTGACATGCGACAGCACCGGCGCCGCCGCAGCCGTGCCGCAGAGCGACGCAAAGTTGTTCGACTCAAATTGCTGCATAGATCTTTCTCCCCTCGTGTGAACATAGAACAATCTATGTCCGCACGGGGAAGCATAGAACCGCGCCCCGGGCGCGCGGCGGGCGCGGCGAAGCGCAAAAAAGCGCAGGGCAGATCCGCGTCCGTCCGGACCCGGCGGATCTGCCCTGCGTCCATTCTATTCCCTGCGCCGCGCCTTCCGGCGGGCGCTTTGAAGCCGCGCTACAGCGCGCGGAGGTTTTCCAGGATCAGCGCATCGAGGCGCGCGGCGCTGCCGTCGCCGACGAAGCTGTTGTGCGGCGTGAGGATGACGTTCTCACAGTCCCAGAGGGGGCTCTCGGGGTCGAGAGGCTCGGTCCGGAACACATCGAGCACCGCGCCGCGGAGCTTGGTGCGCAGCGCGTCCTGCAGCGCCGTCTCGTCCACGAGAGGACCGCGCGCGATGTTCACAAGGACGCTGCCCGGCTTCATCGCCGCAAAGCGCGCCGCGTTCATCAGTCCGCGCGTCTCATCGGTGAGCGGCAGCGTGAGGATCACGACGTCCGCCGCGGCGAGTACCTCGTCCAGCCGCTCCATCGGGCAGACCGCGTCGAAAGCGGCGCCCGCGCGCACGGTACGGTTCACGCCGAGGACGCGGCAGCCCATCGCGCGAAAGCGCTCGGCGCACGCCGTGCCGACGCTGCCCGTACCGAGGACGCAGACCGTCTTCCCGGCGAGCTCCGCGAGGTCGCGCCGCTTTTCCCACACACGCTCGCGTTGGTTTTTGAAAAAGAACGCGCCGCCGCGCAGCACGGTCAGCACGCCCCAGAGCGCGTGCTCCGCCATCGGGACGCTGTAAACGCCGCGGGCGTTGCGGATCGTGATGCCGCGCCGCCGTACCGCGTCCATCGGCACGCGGTCAAAGCCCGCGCTCGTGAGCTGGATATAGCGCAGGGCGGAGAAGGCTTCGATCGGGTGGTACAAAAACAGCCCGTTTCCGATCACGCCCTCCACCTCGGCGGGGTCGCAGACCAGCGCATCGCGCTCCTGCTGCTGAAACACGACGGCGTGCCCCATGGCGGCGAGCGTGTCGATGTGCGTCTTCGCGCCCTGCCAGGCGCCGGTGACAAGCAGCTTCATGTGTTCTCCTTTGCCGCGATGGCGGCGCAGACCTCGGCGATGCCGCGCTCCGCCGCCGCGCGATTGTCCCAGAAATACCGCGCGTGCGCGTCGCACTCCGCCTCCAGCGCGCGGATCTCCGCCATGCCGGTGCGGAAGATCTCCGCGATCTCGTCATAGTCCGTCACAAGGCTCGTGTTGCAGAAGCTGCGCGAGAGGATCACGCGCGTGGAGCCGAGCCGATAGTGCTCGCGGATGACGCGCTCGGCGGGCAGCGCGCCCTTGCCCAGCGCGGCGATGCCGCCGAAGCCGTAGGGGATGCCCCGCTCGCGGAACTTCAGGCACAGCCGCTCGACCGTGCCGTCGGCAAGGAGCTGGAACATGAATTTCATGCCGTAGCCGAGGCTGAGATCGTTCAGCCCGATGTGGATCTCGTCGATGCCCTCGAGCGCGAGGATGTCATCGACGATCGCCGCCGCCTCGGGCGTTTCGAGCAGGAGCATCGTGCGCGCGCGCCCGTCCACGAGCGCCAGGAACAGACGCACCTCATCGACCGATTTGAAATACGGCAGCATGAGCACGTCCGCGCCCGCCTCGATGGCGGCGTCGATCTCCCACGCGGAGCTGCCGTAGTCCGGCGTCGCGGCGTGGATGGGATTCACGCGCACGAGCACCTCCGCCGTGCGGACGGCGGCGCGAACGGCGCGGATATCCCCGATCGTGTGGTGCGACTGCACGGTGTCCATACCGCCCTGCCGCGCGGTCTTGCCGATAAACTCCAGATCCACCCAGATCCGGTCGACGCCGTTCGCCTCGGCGATGCGCGCCACGGTCGGATCATTGGTGATGTACATCATTTTGAGTGCCATACGCGACCTCTCACTTTGCGACCGTCTCACCGACGTTTTCATTGTCGGCGTTGGAGAGCACCTTGAAGATCGTCATGAAGAAGATCTTCGCGTCAAGCGCGAAGGACACGTGGTCAACGTACCACACGTTCAGCTCGATGCGCTTGTGCCACTCGACGTCCTTGCGCCCGTGTACCTGCGCCCAGCCGGTGATGCCGGGACGCACGTCGAACATGCGCTTCTGCTCCTCGGTGTATTCCTCATAGGGCCAGGGATGATACGTCAGCGGCGGGCGCGGGCCGATGAGCGACATGTCGCCGCGCAGGATATTGATCAGCTGCGGCAGCTCATCGATGCTGGTGGCGCGGATGATCTTTCCGACGCGGGTCACGCGCGCGTCGCCCTTACCAGAATAGACGCCGGAGCCGGTGTGCTCGGCGTTCTGGCACATGCTGCGGAATTTCAGGATCTCAAACACCTTGCCGTCCTTGCCGATCCGCTGCTGCCTGAAAAGCACCGGACCGGGCGAATCGAGCTTGACCGCCAGCGCCACGAGCCCCATCGGGATCGCGCCGACGACCAGCACGGGAAACGCGATCGCGCAGTCGAGCGCGCGCTTGATACCGTTTTTATACATCTCTATCCCTGCTTTCCTGTGTTCTGCTCCGATCTCAAATATTAACATATCGTATAAAATGCGTCAATTATCCGATCAGATGATGTCGTATTCCTTCAGCAGCGCGGTGCGCTCCATGCCGATGCGCACGGCGTCGGCGGCGGAGTTGTTGCGCGCGTGCGCCGTCTCGCGGCGGTATTGCGCGATGCGCTGCGCCCACGCGACGGGCAGCAGCCATTTTTTGGTCTTCAGATACGGATAGCGCCCCTCCAGCGCCTGGGCGGAGGGAAAGGCCGCCTTGAGCACGCCGGCACGCTCCGTGGCGCCGCGCTTCGACGCCGACACGGCGCTGAGCGTGATGCGGCTGGAGTGGCGGCGGCTCATGCTCGCGCTGCCGTAGATGCCGCTGCCGAGCAGATCGGCCAGCATCGGCGCGGGATTGACGTCCGGCGCCGCCCACACCTCAGGCAGCTGCGCGCGCTTCACATCCAGCGTAAGATACTGCGCCGCGATGGCGAAGAGCGCGGCGGCGAATTTCTCCGCGCGGACGGCGCGGCAGCCGCGCAGCACCGTCTCCCAGTCGATCGCGCCGCCGTGGACATTGGCATAGAGCGCGATGTCGCACACCTGCCGCAGTCCGAAGCCGCTGTGCAGAAAATGCTTGAGGGCGTGGCAGATCAGAAACAGCATGTGGTCCGTGTGGCTGAGCGTGCGCAGCGTATGCCCTGCGACGGGGCGATCTCCCGCGCGGTCCAGCGTGCCGTCGAACAGCGCCGCCAGATCGCCGAGCGCATCGGACTCCGGCGGGAAGAGACTGCTGTGCACCTCGATGTGCTGCAGGTGATCGCGGCTGAAAAACAGCGTCTCATATTCCGTCGCCGTCTCGTCCTCGCTCGCCTCGGTCGTAAGCCCCGCCGCGAGCAGCGCCTGATGGCAGGCGCGCAGCTGGCCGCGCGGCAGAAGGATGTCCTCGTCGCCGGACATGCGGTGGTCGGGGTTCGGATACAGCTCCCGGCAGACCACGCCCTTGACGACCACGGGCGTGAGCTGCGCGGCGCGCAGTTCGTCATACAGAGAGAAAAACGCGTCCGTGCGCAGCGCCTGCATCGTGACGCTGCGGATTACGCCCTGCTTTACGGGCATGAGCACCGCGCGCGGCATCTGCGCGCCCGCCTCGGAGCGCAGCACCGCCTCCAGGATCATAGGCAGCACACGCTGCTGCTCCGCCATCTGAAAGAGGGCGATCCAGTCCTCCTCCGGGAGCGGCGCTTGCCAGTCGACGGTCTCGTTTTTCAGCGCCGCCTCCAGCGCCTCCAGAAACAGAGTATGTATGGGTTCCATGGCAGCTTCCTTTCGCTGTTGTTCGCTTCTATTATAGTCCGCGCGGACGCGATGCGTCAACCGGCGCGAGCAGGATGATCGGCGCGCCGGAGCTGGTGAGCGTCCCCTGCGTGACCGGGACCGCCGCGCCGCTGATCGCATCGGTATACACGCCGTCGGCGAGCGGCACAGCGACCCGCGCCGTCTGTGCGCGGAGCGAGAACACGCCGACCGCCGTCTGCGTCTGATCCCGGCGCTGCAGCACGGCGACGTCCTGCGCGTCGTCCGCCGCGGCGAAGAAGGCGTCCTCGCAGCCGAGCTGCCGTTTGATCGCATACAGCCGCTGCAGAAGCGGCGAGAGATCCGCGCCCGTGTCGCGGGAAAAGACCTCCCGCTCGAACAGGCTCGGCAGATGCGTGCAGGCAAACTCCTGTCCGGCATACAAAAGCGTCGTGCCCTTTAAAAAATAGAGCATGGCGGTGTAGTTCTCCAGTTCGGGCAGCGTTCTGATCCGGGACGCAATACGCGGCTGGTCGTGGTTTTCCAGAAAGCGCAGCTTGTTATAGTTTTCCGGGTAGACCGCCTCCTGGAACGTGAGCAGGTCGAGATAGTGCGACAGCGTCGTCTTCCCGCCAAGATACGCGTCGAAGCACTCCCGGACGTCATAGTCATATTCGATATCGAACGCGGCGAAGAGGTCCGTGTCACGCCCGGCGGTCATGCCGGCGGCGCGCGCCATGGCGCCGAAGGAGCGATGCACCGTCTCCGCGAGCCAGATGCAGCCCGGGTGCACGCGCTCCACCGCCTCCCGGGCGCGCAGCCAGAACGCGAGCGGCACAAAGGACGCCACGTCGCACCGGAAGCCGTCGACGACCTGCGCCCACATGCAGAGCGTTTCGATCTGATAATCCCAGAGCGCGGCGTTGCCGTAATCGAGATCGATCACGTCCGTCCAGTCGCCCACGCGGTTGCCGGGGCTGCCGTCCGGGCGGCGATAGAAAAACTCCGGGTGCTCGGCATAGAGCACGGAATCCGGCGAGGTGTGGTTGTACACGACGTCGATGATGCACTTCATGCCCCGCGCGTGGATCGCATCCACCAGCGCGCGGAAGTCCTCCATCGTCCCGTAGGCCGGATGGATCGACCGATAGTCCCGGTTGGCATACGGGCAGCCGAGACTGCCCTTCTTCCCCTGCTCCCCGATCGGGTGGATCGGCATGAGCCATACGATATCGACGCCGAGCGCACGGATCCGGTCGAGATCCCCCATCAGCGCACGGAACGTGCCCTCCGGGGTGTGCGCGCGGACATAGACGGAATAGATCACCTGCCGCTGCAGGTCGGGATCGGTATGCGTTGCCATTCTGGACACCTCTCGACGATTTTTCTCATTATACCGCGGCGTCTTTTGCCGCGTCAAGAAATAATCAGACTGTAGACAAACCTATGCTGCTGATTGATGAAACAGAGCAGCGGGGAGCTCGAGGGGCAAGGCCGCCTCGATTTCAATCCGTTGTCGCCGCAATCTGTCTAAAAAAGTTTTGCTTTTTTAGACAGATTGCTGTTTGCGGAGCAAACATGCTGGCGACGCCTCAGTATGTCGACACTCTGTCGACATACTGAGAAATAATGCTTGACAAACGGACTAGGTCGATTTATTATAGACGCACAATTTCAAATGCCTTATCAAGAGTGGCGGAGGGACCGGCCCTGTGAAGCCCGGCAACCTACGAGCGATCGTAAGGTGCCAAATCCGGCGGTGTGAATCGAAAGATGAGGAACTTCGCTTTCTGCGCCCCGCCGAGCCCGGCGGGGCTTTTTTGCCGCTCTTGACGCACCCAAAGAAAGGACATGATTACAATGGCACATCATCTGTTTACCTCCGAATCCGTGACCGAGGGTCATCCCGACAAGGTCTGCGACCAGATCTCCGACGCGGTGCTCGACGCGATCCTCGCGCAAGACCCGAACGGACGCGTCGCCTGCGAAGTCGCGGCGACGACCGGCATGGTGGTCGTGATGGGCGAGATCAGCACGGAATGCTATGTCGACATCCCGCGCATCGTGCGCGAGACCGTGCGCGAGATCGGCTATGACCGCGCGAAGGTCGGCTTCGACTGCGACACCTGCGCCGTGCTCACCAGCATCGACGAGCAGAGCGGCGACATCGCCATGGGCGTGGACAAGTCTCTGGAGAGCAAGAAGTCCGGCTCCGACGCGCGTGACAACGGCGCGGGCGACCAGGGCATGATGTTCGGCTACGCCTGCAACGAGACGCCCGAGAAGATGCCCCTGCCGATCAGCCTCGCCCACAAGCTGGCAAAACGTCTGACCCAGGTGCGCAAGGAGGGCGTGGTGGATTATCTCCGCCCCGACGGCAAGACGCAGGTCACCGTGGAATATGACGAGGCGGGCAAGCCCGTGCGCGTCCACACGGTCGTGCTCTCCACGCAGCACAGCCCCACGATCGACATGGACCAGCTGCGGCAGGAGATGATCGATCTCGTCATCCGTCCGACCGTTCCGGCGGAGCTGCTGGACAGCGAGACGCGCTTTCTCATCAACCCGACCGGCCGCTTCGTGCTGGGCGGTCCCTGCGCGGACACGGGTCTGACGGGCAGAAAGATCATCGTGGACACCTACGGCGGCACCGCCCCGCACGGCGGCGGCGCGTTCTCCGGCAAGGACCCCACGAAGGTGGACCGCAGCGCCGCCTACGCCGCGCGCTACGTGGCGAAGAACATCGTCGCCGCGGGTCTGGCCGACCGCTGCACCGTGCAGCTGTCCTACGCCATCGGCGTGGCGGAGCCGGTGAGCATCCTCGTCGATACGCACGGCACCGGCACGGTGGACGACAGCACGCTGGAGACGGCCGTCTCGAAGGTCTTTGACCTGCGCCCGACGGCGATCATCCAGGAGCTGGAGCTGGCAAAGCCCATCTACAAAAAGCTCGCCGCCTACGGACACATGGGCCGCGAGGATCTGGGCGTCCGCTGGGAAAGCACGGACAAGGCCGACGACCTGAACAGAGTCATCGCCGAAATGAAATAAACATTCCACCGCAAGGGGCGCGCTGCAAAATGGAAATCTTGCAGCGCGCTCTTATTTTTCCAGATATTCTTAAAAACCTAAACTGCTCTTGCAAAGCGAACGGGATGCGTGTATACTGTATCTTGTATTGATATACACGCGAAAGCCCAAAATACACACACGAGAGGAGAAACCATGAAAAAGAGAGTTTGGAGTATTTTGCTCGTTCTGTGCATGGTCCTCACGCTTCTGCCCGCCGCGGCGCTCGCCGCCGGCGCGCCGAACGTCAGCTATGCCCAGAAGACCGCAAACGAACGCACCGTGACCGTCACGATCGCGGATCTCAACGCGGCCAAGGCGCTGTCGGACACCGTGAAGATCACCGCGACGATGTCCAACGGCGGCAAGGTGACCGAGACCGCGACCTTTGAAAAGACGCTCTCCGAGACCGGCGCCTCGTTCGACATCGAGCTGCCCTACTTCGGCAAGTGGGACATGACCGCCGCCTTCGGCGACGCGGCCGCAACCGGCACCGCCGCTCTGACCGCGAGCGAATACAACATCATCCTCGGCGGCGCGACGACCGACGTGCTGGTCGAGAGCCTGCATTTCTTCATCGGCAACCCCATGAACAACAGCGTCCCCACCATCGTGTCGCTGGCGCGCTTCAAACAGTACAACTGGGACCAGCTGCCGGAGAACATGTACCGCGATCCCCTGCTGACCGCCGAGGAGAACAACTCCGAGGCCAGCTGGGCGGGCGTGAAGGTGCCCGCGATGGCGGCCTATGTCAAGCAGCTGCACGAGCTCAACAGCGCTTCGAAGTTCAACTTCTACATCTCCGACTTCCAGCTGAACGACCTGCCGAAGGTGATCTACAACAACAAGCTGCCCGCCGAGAACTACACGCTCACGCTCGTGACCGACGGCTCGGCGACCTACAGCTGCTTCAAGCACACCTATGACAATGTCGATGACGCGCAGGCCGTGCACGATCAGCGCGTCGCCGAGTTCCAGGCCTATAAGAACGGGACCGGCAGCCTCTCCGAGAGCATCAACTAATATGCCTACGCCATTCTCGATGTGGAGGCGGCCTCCAGCGCCAAGTGGATGGTCGTGCGCAAGAGCACCGACACCTTCGGCATCCAGGACAAGACCTTCCAGGGCAAGGTGACCGGCGACGCCCGCATCAGCAACAACTACATCAACAACCTCCTCGCAAGCGTGGATAGTGCCGGCAAGTCTGACGACTTCAAAGCCCTGTACAGCTTCGATGACAGCGAGTTTGCCAAGGCGCGCGAGGAAGGCAAGAAGCTCATGATGATGCTCGGCACGACGTGGAATCTGGAAAACACCTATCCCCCGCTGGAGTACATGCAGTTCGTGACCGCCTTCTACGGCAATGAATTCGCCTACTTCTACAAGGGCCACCCCGGCAACTACGAGTCCAACTCCCCGGAAAACACCGCCCTGTACAAGACCATCAACGTCGGCATGCTCGAGCCCAGCATCGCCGCAGAGCTGTTCAGCTTCTTCAACCCCGACATCTGTGTGTCCGGCTATGAGAGCAGCTATTTCCAGAACACCGGCGACGCCAGCCAGGACTTCGCCCTGTTCCGCCGCACGAAGGACGTCGCTTACGCTGACGGCAACGTGGGCGTCTACGCCGACCGCATGGATCTGTTCATCTCCGACATGGGCGACCAGTTCGACCCCAACACCTTCACCACGCGCGATTCCGACAGCGACGCCATGAAGGCCGCCAAGGAGCGCTCCCGCGCCGCGCGCGACATGGTCCAGGCGCTCGTCCCCGAGGGCGAGACCAACGACAAGAACTACATGGTCGAGTTCAACAACACCGACGAAAAGACCGTCTGCCAGTATGACTACGCGATCTGGAACTACTCCAAGTCCCTCATCCACTACATCGGCAAGGACGCCGACGGCAACAACGCCATCGTGAGCACGGTCTCCGCGAAGGGCTGCGACGGCGGCGAGGACTGCCCGTCGAAGCAGTTCACCGACGTGGACACGAGCCTGTGGTATCACGACTATGTGGACTACGCCGTCCGCAACGGTCTGTTCATGGGCACCTCCGAGACCACCTTTGAGCCCGACACCGCGATGACCCGCGCCATGCTCGTGACCGTGCTGCACCGCATGGAGGGCACTCCCGAGGCGCAGGAGGAATCCAAGTTCACCGACCTGGAGGACGACTGGTACAAGGCCGCCGTGGCGTGGGCCGCTGAGAACGGCATCGTCATGGGCACCGACGAAGAGCACTTCGAGCCCAACGGTCAGGTCACGCGCGAGCAGGCCATGACCATGCTCATGCGCTATGCCAAGTACAAGGGCATGGACGTGTCCGCGACGATCGATCTGGCGAAGTTCGCCGACGCCGACGCCGTCAGCGACTGGGCGCTGGAGTCCGTCCAGTGGGCGGTCGCCTCGGGTCTGATCCAGGGCATGCCGGACAACACGATCCAGCCGCAGGGTGAGAGCACCCGCGCGCAGATCGCCACGATCCTGATGCGCTTCCAGACCAACCGCGTGTAAACAAAGCACAACGTGCTGCCCCGCTTGCGAGGCAGCACGTTTTTTACGAAACGGAGGAATCGATATGATCCGAAAATTTGACCGTATCTTTGGCATCGTGACCGGGACGATGGGACTTCTCATCGCCGTGACCGGCGCGGTGCTCGCAAGACTGGAGCAGGACAAGTAAAGGGGCGCTTTCGCGCCCCCTTTTTTGTCTTCGCAAGCCGCCTCAACCGTCGGTCTTCCCTCCTGCCGCAAGACAGAACGGGAGTTCCATCCGGTGCGCCTCCAGCAGCGCCCGGTCACGCAGGATGTCGTTCGCCGGTCCATCGGCGACGATCCGTCCGCCGGAGAGCAGGATCACGCGCTCGCAGGTATCCAGGATCATGTCGAGGTCGTGCGACGTGATGAGCTTCGTCTGCTTTAATTCCCGGATCGTGTTGATCACGACGCGGCGGTTGTAGGGATCGAGCGCGGCGGTCGGCTCGTCCATCAGGATCGCTTCTGGCTCCATGGCAAGGATCGTCGCGATCGCCGCCATGCGCTTTTCGCCGCCGGAAATGCGGTGGTTGTGGCGGTGCTTTAGGTCCTCCAGGCCCAGGGCGCCGAGCACCGCGTCCACGCGCTGCTCGGCCTCCTCGCGCGGCACGCCATAGTTCAGAGGCGCGAACATCATGTCCTCATACACCGTGGGCATGAACATCTGGTGGTCAGAGTTCTGCAGCACGAAGCCCAGCGTCCGGCGCACCTCGGCGAGCGTCTTTTTCTCTACCGCCACGCCGTTTACCCGCACCGATCCTTCTCCGCTGAGCAGCCCCAGCAGGAGCTTCATGATCGTGGACTTGCCCGCGCCGTTGGCGCCGATGAGCCCCACGGTCTCGCCCGCCTCCACGGAAAACGACACGTGCTCCAGCACCGGTCGTCCCGGCTCATAAGCAAAGGATACGTCCTGAAATTCGATCATCGCGATCACCTCACAAGAAGTCCGCCGAGCAGCTCGGCAAGGTTTACATAACGCAGAAAGAGGCATGCCGCCGTTACTGCGAGCGTGAATGCCGCGTCCCGGGCGCCGAAGGGCGCGGCAGCAGCATAGTGGAACGCGCCGTTGAAGCCGCGCAGCTGCATGCTGCTGTAGAGCTCCTGCGCCCGGTCCATGCTGCGCAGCAGCGCCTGCCCGAGAAACGAGCCCCACGCCGAGACATGCACGCCCTTCTGCCCCGGCGCGCGCAGGCGATAGGCGTCGGACATGATGGCGAGCTCCTCGGTCATGACGCCGACATAGCGGTAGGTCAGCAGCAGGAGCGTCACGAGCATGCCCGGCACATGCAGCCTTCGGAGCGCGGCGCAGAGACTGTCGATGCCGGTCGTCGCGATGAGCAGAAACGACATCATCAGGCACAGCACGCCCTTGAGCATCAGGCTCAGCATCGAGATCACGCCGCCCGAGACCGCGACCGAGCCGACATAGAGCATCGGCGCGCGGTCGAAGATCGGGTTAAAAAGCCCCACCGCCATCACGAGCGGGAGCACCACGCGCAGCTTATAAAAGCACGTGCGCACGGGGATGCCGCTGACCTGATACAGCAGCACCGGGATCAGCGCCATCACGACGAGACCGCTGAGCTGATATTTATGAAACGACACCGTCACGGCAATGTAGACCACCGCCGCGAGCAGCTTCGAGAGCGGACTCAGCCGGTGGATCGGCGAGTCGAGCGCCGCGAGATCGTCCATTTCGTTGAGCTCGTGCAGCGCGGATTCCATTTTGTTCATAGAGATCCCTCAAAACGCCTGTAAGGGACGCCGTTTCAGCGCCCCTTTGTGCAGGTCTTTCTTTTGCTTGGATTTATTTTGCTTTCTTCTTGCGGAAAAAGCCGCCGAGGAAGCAGATCAGCAGCGCGACGCACGCGACCATCGCCGAGCCCACGACGCCGGAGACCGTGGTGCCGGCGGCGGAGTCGCTGTTGGTAAAGGCATAATCCGGCAGGAATGACGTGCTCTCCTGGATGGCGGCCGCCTTGTCGGCAGCGCCGGACTCCACGCCGAAATCCTCCTCGTCAAGCGCCATGTTCTCGGCATAGCCCGCCTCGGCATTGCCGAACAGCGCCCACTCCAGACCGTCGGGGTTGGAGCTGGCGAGCAGACTCAGACCGCCGCCGACGAGCAGCGCAACGACGGCGAGGACGGCGACGACCGCTTTGAGGCTCCGTTTGGCTTCGCCCTCCGTCGCGTTGACGTCACGCAGGAGCTCCGGACGGGACTCGTTCACGAACAGCAGCACCGCGGAGGTGATGAGACCCTCGATGAGACCGATCGCGAGATGGATCGGCTGCATGAGCGCCGCGAACGTGCCGAAGGGCAGCTCCGTGATGCCGGAGAGCTGGGTCTCCAGAACGACGGAGAACGCACCGAGCTGCAGCGTGATGACGCAGCCGAGGATGGAGGCGCAGATGATGCGTGCGCGCTGACCGCCCTTGCCCGCGCCGAAGAGCTTGCTGCGCACGATCGGGCGCCAGATCAGGAAGTAGCCGACGAAGCAGCCATAGAACGCCATGTTCCAGACGTTCGCGCCGAGGGCGAGCAGGCCGCCGTCGGCGAAGAACAGACATTGGATCGCGAGGATCACGATCATCGAAAGGAACCCCGCGTATGGCCCAAGCAGGGCCGAAAGCATCATGCCGCCGCACATGTGACCCGAGGAGCCTGTGCCGGGGATCGTATAGTTGATCATCTGCCCGGCGAACACGAGCGCCGCCGTGACCGCCATGACCGGGAGCTTGGACGGCTCATCGTCCTTTCTGAGCTTGTGCACGGACACCCCGGCGGCAGCGCCGGAGGCCACATACATGGTAGCTGCCACCGCCGGAGCGAGCAGCGCGTCTGCCATATGCATGCCAAAACCTTCTTTCTTGAATTTGATAAAACCAATCTACCGCATCCCAAATCCCCCCGCAAGCCCCCCAGGGGGATAAAAACATCGAAAAATATGCACAAAACGGCTCCATTTGGACAGTTTCGCAAAATTGAGAAAGAAAACCGCAGCACCGCGTCGGACTTGACGAACGGGCGCAAAAACAGTATGATATTACTGTATTAAAGTGAAGGAGGGCGTTCGGATGCACCCGATCGCGCATTTCAAAACCATCACCGCGCACCGGCATCTCGTCTGCCGCTACTGCTTCCGGCTGGGGCTGTACGGACAGGGGCTGGCGCATGATCTGAGTAAATACTCCCCCACGGAATTCTGGCGCGGGGCGAAATACTATCAGGGCGACCGCAGCCCGAACGACGCCGAGCGTCTGGAGACCGGCACGTCCATCGCGTGGCTGCACCACAAGGGGCGCAACCGCCACCACTTTGAATACTGGATCGACTATGTGAAAACGCCGGACGGCTTCGGCTACGGCGGACACAAAATGCCGCTGCGGTACGTCGCGGAGATGTTCTGCGACCGCATCGCGGCGAGCCGGATCTACCTCGGCGAGAAATATACCCGCGACGCGCCGTACAAGTATTTCATGCAGTCGCGCGACCTGATCCTGATCCACAAGGAGACCGGCGACGAGCTGGAAAAGATGCTCCGCGTTTTGAAGGATTGTGGAGAAGAAGCTGCATTTGCGTATGTAAGAAAAAGACTGAAGGAAGCGCGCTGACGGCGCGGGAGGGGCAATCCCCTCCCCTACGAACACGCCGGAGATGCGATCAAGACCGTAGGGGCGATTCACGAATCGCCCGTAACCCATCCCCAGCCCGCAAAGGAGGAACCATCATGCCGCCACCCGGAGGAGGACCGCGCCGGTATCTGACCGACGAAGAAAAGAAAAATCGACCCAAGGTAACGCTGCCGCTCCTGAAGCGCGTGTTCTCGTGGCTCGCGCCGTACAAAAAGCAGATGGCGCTGGTGCTGCTGTGCATTCTGGTGTCCAGCGTATTCTCGCTGCTGCCGAGCGTGCTGACCGGCCGCATCATCGACGACGGACTGATCGCCGGCAACATGAGCAACCTGATCAAGTTCATCGTCCTGTCGTTCGCCGTGACGATCGCGGCGAATCTGATCGGCGTGGCCGAGAGCTACTTGAACAGCTGGATCGCCGAGCACATCACCTTCGACATGCGTGGGCAGATGTACCGCCACCTGCAGCGGATGAGCCAGTCGTTCTTCACCACGAACAACCAGGGCGACATCATCACGCGCATGACGAGCGACATCTCCGGCGTGCGCCAGATCATCACGAGCACGCTCACGAGCATCCTCTCCAACTCCGTGACGCTGATCGCGGCGCTCGTGATCATGTACCGCCAGAACTGGGTGCTCGCGACGCTGGGGCTCATCATCGTGCCGCTCTTCGCGCTGCCCACGCGCGCCGCGGGCAAGACCCGCTGGGCGATCACGAATGAGGTGCAGGCCGTCAACGATGACATCAACGGCATCTTAAACGAAAAGCTCTCCGTCTCCGGTCAGCTGCTGGTGAAGCTCTTCGGGCGCGAGGACGACGAGTTTGAGAAGTATCAGGACGTCAACGGCAGGCTCGTGAAGCTCAACATCCGCGAGGGCATGGCGGGCAGATGGTTCCGCGTCGTGATCACGACGGTCTCCAGCGTGGGGCCGATGCTGCTGTATCTCGTGGGCGGCATCCTGATGATGCGCTATGACGCCGACCTCTCCGTGGGTGATATCACGGTGCTCGTGACGCTTTTGAGCCGCATGTACGGGCCGGTGAACAACCTGCTGAACATTCAGGTGGACTGGATCCGCTCGATGGCGCTCTTTACCCGCATCTTCGATTACTTCGACATGCCGATCGAGATCCAAAACGCCCCCGACGCGATCACGCCCGATCACGCGGACGGCGCGGTGGTGTTCGAGGACGTGGACTTCCGCTACAACCCCGAGCGCAAGATCCTCGATGGCGTCAGCTTCACGCTCGACCCGGGGCACTCGGTCGCGATCGTCGGGCCCTCCGGCAGCGGCAAGAGCACGATCATCAATCTGATCCCGCGCCTGTACGACGTGGAGGACGGGTGCGTGAAATTCGACGGCGTCGACGTGCGCAAGCTGGATCTGACGTTCCTGCGCCGCAGCATCGGCATCGTGAGCCAGGAGACGTATCTCTTCAACGGCACGATCCGCGACAACCTCCTCTATGCCAAGCCGGACGCGACGGAGGACGAGCTGATCGCCGCCTGCCGTGACGCGAACATCCTGGACTTCGTGGAGAAGCAGGACGAAGGCCTGGACACGATGGTCGGCAACCGCGGCCTGAAGCTCTCGGGCGGCGAGAAGCAGCGCATCGCGATCGCGCGCGTGCTGCTGAAAAATCCCGCCCTGCTGATCTTTGACGAGGCGACGAGCGCGCTGGACTCCATCTCCGAGCGCAAGATCCAGGACGCGCTGGATCCGCTGATCGCCTCGCGCACCGCGATTTTGATCGCGCACCGGCTCTCGACGATCCTCTCCGCGGACGAGATCCTGGTCGTGAAGGACGGGCGCATCGTCGAGCGCGGCACGCACCAGACGCTCGTCACGGCGGGCGGCGTGTACACCGAGCTGTATGAGACGCAGTTTCGCATGGCGCTCGACACGGACACCGTGCAGGCGCGCCCGGCCGAGCCCGAGGAGACCGAGCTGCTCGTGCGCATCCAAAGCAGCGTCGAGCGCGAGGCGCAGCAGTTCTTGCCCGCGTCGTACTTTGCCGAGAAGGCCGAGACCGTGCGAGACGAGATCCAGACCGGCGACGTTTACGTCATCGGCGGCGAGACCGACGGCGCGGAGAACGTGCTGGGCTTCATCGGGCTGCAGGACGACTGCATCGCGGGCTTCTTCATCGACCGCGCGTTTCAGTCACAGGGGCTCGGCAAACGCCTGCTGGACTTCGTCAAGGAGCGCTACGGGTCGCTGAAGCTGGACGTCTTCGCGAAGAACGAGGGCGCCGTGCGTTTCTACACCCGCGAGGGCTTCACGATCCAAAGCAGCGCCACAGACCCCGAGACCGGCGAGCAGATCTACACCATGGCGTGGGAAAGCGCCCCCGCAAACGCTGCCCGGCAATGAAACGCCGCTCCGCCCGGTTCGCTCCGCAGAGGCGGACATCCTCTGACACGCATTGACAAAGCGCGGCTTGGTGTGCTATCGTAGCAGCAGCAAGCCGCGCTTCCTATCGCGCGCATCGAAAGCGAGATGATCCCATGTTCTGTACCAAATGCGGCGCGCAGATGCCGGAGAGCGTGACATTCTGCACCGAATGCGGCGCTCCGATGAACCGGCCGCAGGCACAGCAGCAAGGCGGCTTCGCGCCCGTGCAGCAGCCGCGCTCCCCGATGGGGCAGCAGACCATCCCTGACGATATGGTCTCCCCGGACTATGGCGACACCTATGTCGACGCCTACGACCCGGTTTATGACGCGCCCGTCGCCGTGAAAAAGAAGAAAAGCGCCGCGCCGCTCGTCGCGCTGATCGTCGTGCTGGCGCTGCTCATCGCGGCGATCTGTGTCGTGGCGTTCGTGCCCTCGGTGCACGACGCGCTGTTCGGCGCGAAGGAGCTGCGGTTCGACGACAGCAGTCTCGAGCTTGCCGTCGGGGACCGACTCGATCTCGCCGGGCGTATGGAACTCGGCGGACGCGACGCCGAGGATCTGAAATGGACCAGCTCTGACCGCGCGGTCGCCGAGGTGAAGGACGGCGTCGTGACCGCGCTCGCCGACGGCACCTGCACGATCACCGCCGAGGACGGCGAGGCATCCGACTCCGTCACGCTGACGGTCTACACGCCGCAGCTGCGCTTTGCAAGCCAGCAGGCCTCGCTGGAGGTCGGCGGAACGCTTGCGCTCGGCGGGACGGTCACCAGCACGCATATTGACCCGGCGACGCTCACATGGACGTCCTCCGACAGCAGCGTCTGCAGCGTGGACGGTCAGGGCACCGTCTCGGCGCTGAAGGCCGGCGCCGCGGTCATCACGGTGCGCTCCGGCGATCTCAGCGATTCCATGACCGTCACCGTCACCGAAAAGCCCGCCGAGCAGACGCCCGCGCCGGTCGCACCGTCCCCTGACGGCTACGTCGACGTGGACGCCGCGCTCAAGCAGATCCGCTCCTGGTACTACACCCCCGGCTCCGGCGACGTGCGCCGCGAGGTCTCCGCGGGTGAAAACGGCTGGGCGCTCGGGCGGCAGTACCTGTACCACAACGGTGAGATGGTCTTCGCGTTCCTCTACGGCGGCGGCGAGGAGCACCGCCTGTATTTCCAGAACGGCAGACTCATCCACGTGATCGAGACCGACCGCAGCGAATACTCCGGCGACGCGCTCACGCCCTTCCTCGCCATGGCGGATCAGGCGAAGAGCGACGCGGCATATTACGCGCCGTAGGGACGATCATTCTTCATTTCCCTGTATATTTCTCTTCCCTCGGGGGCATACTGTCCCCGAGGTGATTTTTTATGAACAGCAATCTTACACCGAAGGAATGCAGTCTGCTGACCGAGCTGAAGGGACAGGAGCAGCTGTGCATCGACAAGTACCGCCGCGCCAGCGACTGCGCCGTGGACGGGCAGCTCAAGGGGCTGTTCGCACACATCGCGGACATCGAGCAGCAGCACTATGACACGCTCACGCAGATCGAGAACGGCGCCGTCCCCCAGCCCGCCGCCGGCGGCAGCAAGCCCACGCCGACCTTCACCGAGATCTACTCCGCCGCCGAGACCCCGGACAAGAAGAACGACTGCTATCTCTGCACCGACACGCTCACGATGGAAAAGCACGCCTCGGGGCTCTACGACACGAGCGTATTCGAGTTCCGCGATGAAAACATCCGCAAGACGCTCAACCACATCCAGGGCGAGGAGCAGGAGCACGGCAAGATGATCTACGACTATATGGCGGCCAACCACATGTACGGCTGAATCGCACGCGGGAGGGGCAAGCCCCTCCCGTCAGCTTGTCAAAAAAGTCCTTGACGGACATTTTTGACAAGCTGCGCAGTCGCCAATATGTTTGCTGCGCAAACAGCAAATCGCTTGAAAACTCCTTGGTTTTCAAGCGATTTGCGGCGACGATGGATTTGACTCGAGGCGGCCTTGCCCCTCGAGCTCCCCGCTGCTCTGTCCCATAGGTCAGCAGCATAGGTTTTTCTACAGCCTCGCGGGAGCTGCATGCCCCGCCCGTTTTTCTATATGGCAGCAATGATCATACACAGCACCACCCCGACTGCGGTCGGGAGAGCCGCTGCGAGCGCTGCCCAGCGCCACTTTCCCGTCTCCTTTTTGATCGTGAGCAGCGTCGTCGAGCAGGGCCAATGAAAGAGTGCGAACACCGCCGCGCAGAGCGCCGTCGCTGCCGTCCAGCCGTGGGCGATGAGCGGTGCGAGACTGCCCGCCTCCGGCAGCACCCCGCCGCCGGAATAGAGCATCAGCAGGATCGGCAGGACGATCTCGTTTGCCGGAAGCCCGAGCGCGAAGGCCAGCAGCGTCTCGCCGTCGAGCCCCATCCGCCGCGCGAGCGGCTGCAGCAGACCGGCAAGCCACGGCAGCGCCCCGGGCAGGGCGTTTGCCAGCACCCAGAGCACCAGCCCCGCCGGTGCCGCGACGAGCGCCGCGCGCCCGAGCACGAACAGCGTCCGGTCCAGCACCGAGCGCACCAGCACTCTGCCCACCTGCGGTCTGCGGTACGGCGGCAGCTCCAGCGTGAAGGACGACGGACGGCCGCGCAGCAGCGTCTCAGACAGCAGCCGCGTGACGAGCAGCGTCATGCCCACACCCATCACCACCAACACCGTCACGCACAGCGCCGCACACAGCGACTGCAGCGCGCCCCGCGCCCCCGGCACGAAGAACGCCGCCGCGAGAGAGATCAGTATCGGGAAGCGCCCGTTGCACGGCACGAAGGTGTTCGTCAGGATCGCGAGCAGGCGTTCCCGCTCCGAGTCGATGATCCGGCAGCCCGTGACCCCGGCGGCGTTGCAGCCGAAGCCCATGCACATCGTGAGCGCCTGCTTGCCGCACGCGCCGCAGCGCTGAAAGGGCTGATCGAGCGCGAATGCCACACGCGGCAGATAGCCGAGATCCTCCAGCAGCGTGAACAGCGGAAAGAAGATCGCCATCGGCGGCAGCATCACGCTCACGACCCACGCGAGCACGCGATATACGCCGTCCACGAGCGCCCCGCGCAGCCACTCCGGCGCGCCGAGCGCGGTCAGAGCGCCGGAGAGGGCGCCGCCCAGCCGGAAGAGCACCGCGCCCAGCGCGTCCGAGATCACGTTCGCGCCCGAGATCGTGAGCCAGAGCACCAGCGCCAGCAGCCCCACCATGACCGCCCAGCCCGTCACGCGCCCGGTGAGCAGCCGGTCGAGACGGCGGTCGCGCGCGTCCGTTGCCTCCGGTGACCGCACCGCCTGCGCGCACAGCGCCGTCGCCCGCTCCGCCCGGAGCCGGACCGCAAGCCCCTCCTCCGGCGGCGGCAGCAGCGGCGCGGGACGCGGCTGAAACGCATCCAGCGCGTCCGTCAGCGCGCGCAGCGAGCGCTTGCGCTGCGCCGTCACGCCCACGACCGGCACGCCGAGCAGATCGGAGAGCAGTTTTATGTCAATCTGGATGCGGCGCGATTCCGCCTCGTCCAGCAGATTCACGCACACGAGCACGTTCGGCGTCAGCTCCAGCACCTGCAGCGCGAGCGTCAGGCTCCGCCGGAGACACGTCGCGTCGCAGACGACGACGGCGGCGTCATAGTCCCCCGCCGCGAGATAGTCGCGCGCGACGCGCTCCTCCTCTGACCGCGCGGCGAGCGAATACGTCCCGGGCAGATCGACGAGGGCATAGTCCCGCCGCGCGGTGGAAAACCGCCCGCGCGCGGTCTCGACGGTCTTGCCCGGCCAGTTGCCGGTGTGCTGCCGCAGCCCGGTCAGCGCGTTGAAGACCGTGCTCTTGCCGACGTTGGGGTTTCCCGCGAGGGCGACGGTGAAGGGCGCGGTCATGCCTCCACCTCCACGCAGGCGGCGTCGACGTTTCGAAGCGCGATCACGGCGCCGCAGATCCGATAGGCGCGCGGGTCGCCGAGCGGGCTCACGCCGACGCAGGCGACGGTCTCGCCCTCGATGAGCCCCAGCTCCCGCAGCCGTCTGCCCATCGCACCCCAGCGCCGCACCGACACAACACGCGCTGCCGCGCCGACCTCCAGTTCATGCAGATACATACAGAAAACCCCCGATCGTAACAGATCGGGGTATTCTATGCCGCACGGGAAGTCCCTGTGCGGCAGTATGATCAAATGGATCGCGCAGAAAAGCACGCGAATTCAGCCATCCGCCTTTTCCTTCCGCACCAGCCGCACGAGCGAGATCACGGTCAGCACGGCGATGACCGCCGAGGCGGTGCCGTAGGCGATGTCGAGGATGCAGTAGGAATAGACCGTCCAGAGGATCACATTCACCAGAAAGCTGAGCTTCACGCCGCGCAGGCTCTTAACGTAGTAATTGCAGAGCGTGAGCTGCACGGTCGCGGCGACGGGGATCAGGCCGACAAGGCCCCGGTTGTTCACCGCGACGCCGATCACCACGGTAAGCACGGTACAGACGACCATGAGCGGCGTGGTGAAGCGCTCCTTCATGACGAGACCGTTGCGCACCGTGCCGATCGCCTGCGTGACCATGCTCGACCATACGCCGAAAAAGCAGGCCGAGATCGTGAGCAGCAGGCTCTCCATCATCTGAAAGAAATACGCGCGGCGCTTGTCGTTCACGACGCAGCTCGCTGCGAGGCAGCCGGACGCGCAGGCCGAGATAAGATTGCCGATCAGGATCCGATCCACGTCCGGACCTCCTTTTTTCAGAATGGAATGATTTTAGCAACGCTCGGTCCGATTGTCAACCCCGATCAGCGCGGCAGGCCGTCCGGACGCAAAACGGCGGGACGCGCAGCGCGTCCCGCCTGGGTCGATTATCGGGTTTTCTTACTCCACCTTCGGGAGCTTGGCGACGCTCGCCGCGATCTCCTCGTCGGACGGGATATAGTTGTTCATCTCGCCGTTGTGGAACTTCTCGTACGCCACGAGATCGAAGTAGCCGGTGCCGGTCAGACCGAAGACGATGGTCTTCTCCTCGCCGGTCTCCTTGCACTTGAGCGCCTCGTCGATGGCGACGCGGATGGCGTGGCTGCTCTCCGGCGCGGGCAGGATGCCCTCGACGCGGGCGAAGTACTCCGCCGCCTCGAACACGTCCGTCTGGGCGACGGCACGGGCCTCCATGAGACCGTCGTGATAGAGCTGGCTGAGCACCGTGCTCATGCCGTGGAAGCGCAGACCGCCGGCGTGGTCCGGGTTCGGCATGAAGGAGCTGCCGAGCGTATACATCTTTGCCAGCGGGCAGACCTTGCCGGTGTCAGCGAAGTCATACGCGTAGGTGCCGCGCGTGAAGCTCGGGCAGCTCTTCGGCTCGACGGCGATGATCTGGTAGTCGTGCTCACCGCGCAGCTTCTCGCCCATGAACGGGGCGATCAGACCGCCGAGGTTCGAGCCGCCGCCGGCGCAGCCGATGACCATGTCGGGGACGATGCCGTATTTATCCAGCGCCGCCTTGGTCTCCAGACCGATGACGGACTGGTGCAGGAGCACCTGGTTCAGGACGCTGCCGAGCACATAGCGGTAGCCGGGGTTCGACACCGCGACCTCGACCGCCTCGCTGATCGCGCAGCCAAGGGAGCCGGTCGTGCCGGGGAACTCCTCGAGGATCTTTCTGCCGACCGCCGTGGTATTGGACGGGGACGGCGTGACGGACGCGCCATAGGTGCGCATGACCTCGCGGCGGAAGGGCTTCTGCTCATAGGAGCACTTGACCATGAACACCTTCAGGTCGAGCCCCAGATACGCGCACGCCACGCTCAGCGCCGTGCCCCACTGGCCCGCGCCGGTCTCGGTCGTGACGCCCGTAAGGCCCTGCTCCTTGGCATAGTACGCCTGCGCGATGGCGGAGTTCAGCTTGTGGGAGCCGGAGGTGTTGTTGCCCTCGAACTTGTAGTAGATCTTCGCGGGGGTCTGGAGCTTCTCCTCCAGACAGTAGGCGCGCACCAGCGGCGAGGGACGATACATCTTGTAGAAGTCACGGATCTTCTCCGGGATCTCGATGTACGGGGTGTCGTTGTCGAGCTCCTGCTTGACGAGCTCGTCGCAGAACACGCCGCGCAGCTCCTCAAACGTCATCGGCTTGCCCGTGCCCGGGTTCAGCAGCGGCGCGGGCTTCGTCTTCATGTCCGCGCGGACGTTGTACCATGCCTTCGGCATTTCGTCTTCGGTGAGATAGATTTTGTAGGGGATCTTTTCGGTTGCCATGATGTGTTCTCCTTTCAAGGCTGTGATTCCAAGGAAAAGGGAATGAAAAAAGCCCCTGTCTCCAATAGGAATCGGTTGATGATTTCCCATTGGGACAGAAGCGAAGCTTCTGCGGTGCCACCCAACTTGACGGCGGAAGCCGTCCACTCAGCGCTGTGCTGTCACACAGCTTCCCTTGGTAACGGCGGGAAAGGCCCGTCGGACTTCACTGCGTATGCATCTCGTCCGCCCTCTGCAGTCCATTCGGTCGGGTCCAAACTGCCGCCATCCCACCATCGGCGACTCTCTGTGCGCTCGGAACTCCGCTTACTACTCTGCGTCTTCGGTTTCTGTATTTAGCTTGATAAAGAATATAGCACCGCAAAAGGGGTTTGTCAAGCCCCTTTTTGGGTCAATTATTTTCCTCTGTAACAGTATATCCCTCGAGGAAGGAGTGTGTGACGCCTTTGGTCTTATACCCGGGAAAGGTATCGAGGTTGACGGCGTGGATGGCGTGGAAGAGACTGTTTTCGAGGTCGGGGTTGATCTCCGACAGCGTGCGGATGAGATTTTTGATCTCCTTGCGCTTGGACGCGCTCTCGCGGTCCTGCGCCGCGGTCATCTCCGTGAAGCGGCAGGCGCACTGCAGAAACTCCAGCCCGTTATACCGCGCCCAGGCGATGATGTCGTTCTCGCGCACGCAATAGAGCGGGCGGATGAGCTCCATGCCCGGGAAATTCGTGCTGTGGAGCTTCGGCATCATGCCCTGCAGCTGTGCGCCGTAGAACATGGCGAGGACGGTCGTCTCGATCACGTCGTTTTTGTGGTGCCCGAGGGCGATCTTGTTGCAGCCCATCTCCTGCGCCTTGGCATAGAGCGCACCGCGGCGCATGCGCGCGCAGAGGTAGCAGGGGTTCTTCTCCGTGCCGTTCGCAACGGCGAAGATATCCGAATCGAAGATCGTGACCGGGATGCGCAGCGTCTCGGCGTTTTCCTCGATGCGCTGTCGGTTCGCGGGGCTGTAGCCCGGGTCCATGACGAGGAAGATCAATTCAAACGGCACGTCGCTGTGGCGCTGCAGCTGCTGCATGAGCTTGGCAAGGAGCATGGAGTCCTTGCCGCCGGAGATGCACACGGCGATCCGGTCCCCCGCCTGCACGAGGTTATACTGCTTCATCGCCGTGATGAACGGCGTCCAGAGCTGCTTATGGAATTTTTTGATGATGCTGCGCTCGATGAGCTGCCAGCGCTCCAATTCACGACTCATGGCTGCAATCCTTTACCAGATCCTTGATGACCTCACCCGCCGCGATCAGTCCCACCACCGGCGGCACGAACGAGACGCTGCCCGGCACGCTGCGGCGGTCGGTGCACTTGCGCTCGGTGCCCGGCGGGCAGATGCAGTTATGCTTACAGGAGATCTCCTCGGTCTCCATGGGCGTGATGGGCGGCTCCTTGGAATACACGACCTTCAGATGGTCGATGCCGCGCCGCTTCAGCTCCCGGCGCATCACGCGCGCGAGCGGACAGATCGTGGTATCATAGATATCCGCGACCTCGAAGCGCGTGGGATCGAGCTTGTTGCCCGCGCCCATCGCGCTGATGATCGGCGTCCCGGCGGCGGCAGCCTGCTCGACGAGCATGAGCTTTCCCGTGACGGTGTCGATCGCGTCGATCACATAGTCATACTGTGAAAAATCGAACTGCGCCGCCGTCTCGGGAAGATAAAAGCACCGGTGCAGCGTCAGCTCCAGCTTCGGGTTGATGGCGAGCAGACGCTCGCGCGCCGCGTCGATCTTATACTGCCCCACCGTGCCGCGCGTGGCGAAGAGCTGGCGGTTCAGGTTCGTGAGACACACGCGGTCGTCGTCCACGAGGTCGAGCGCGCCCACGCCGCCGCGCGCAAGCGCCTCGGCCGCGTAGCTGCCCACGCCGCCGAGCCCGAACACGGCGACCCGCGCCGCCTTCAGCCGCGCCATGGCAGGCGCGCCGAGCAATAATTCGGATCTGGAAAACTGATTCTGCATGCTGTGATCTACCCTTTCGATTCGTACAGGGAAGAGTTTATCACAATTGGCTATCAAGTCAATAGGGATAAATATTATGTAAACTAAATACGGACGACACACCCGATCAGGCGGATGATATCCGCCCCTACGCAAAAAAGGAGTGCTCCCGAATGGGACGGCCTTATAAGGAAGTTTTCATTCGCAAGGAATGGTGTAGCCCTATATGGGGCTGCACCATTCAGACTGTAGACAAAGTCCCATGCACACAGAAAAAGGTGTGCATGGGGCTTTGCCATATGGTAAAATAGAGCTGCGGGGTGATGCGGGATGATGACGAGAGACGCAGCAAAGAGCCGGGAGCAGGTTCAGTTCGTAAGT
>JAFUCD010000020.1 GCA_017459865.1 Oscillospiraceae bacterium | reverse complement strand
CCGGCTCTTTGCTGCGTCTCTCGTCATCATCCCGCATCACCCCGCAGCTCTATTTTACCATATGGCAAAGCCCCATGCACACCTTTTTCTGTGTGCATGGGACTTTGTCTACAGTCTGATTTGCGGCTTGAGAGCCGCAAACTCTGCGAGGCTGCTTGGAGGACAGATTCAAATGAAAACAAAACAGAAAACGACTGTACTCATCGCCGCTCTGGTGATCGTTTTGATCGTGGCGGCTCTGGCGTGGTTTTGGCCGCGCGGCGAAGCGGACGGCCTCGCCGTACACATCGGCAGCCGGACCGAGACCGTGGATACCGCCCTGCTCGGGCGCTGCGGCGTCTCCGGCACCGTGCCGGGCGATCACGGCGCGGACATCGTCATCGACGCCGAGGGCGTACTGCTCCGGGATGTGCTCGCCGCCGCGAAGGTGAACGCGCAGACCGTCTCCGCCGTCACGGTCTCCGCCGCCGACGGCAGCACCGCCGCGCTCCCGGGCGACGCGCTGCGCAGCAGCGACGTGTTCCTCTGCACGGAGCCCGACGGCTCGCTCACGCTCGTGGTCTTCGGCGAAAACGCGCAGGTGCTCTCCGACGTCACCGCGCTCGATATTCAGGAAGCATGAGCTCGACAAATCGATCCCGCCGAAAATGCGGGATCGATTTTTGTTTTTGCTTGACAAATAATATTATACATTGTATAGTATTGTTGAATCCACAGTATTGGAGATGATCACCTTGCTGTACTCACTAACGGCGCCGCTGCTGGACGCCTGTGTGCTGGGCGTGCTGGCGCGGGACGACTCCTACGGCTACGCGCTGACGCAGCAGGTGCGCACGGTGGTGGACATCTCGGAATCCACGCTCTATCCCGTGCTGCGCAGGATGCAGAAGGAGGGGCGGCTGGAGACCTATGACCGCCCGTATCAGGGACGCAACCGCAGATACTACCGCATCACGGCGAGCGGGCGCGCCGCGCTGGAGCACTACCGCGCGGAATGGCGCAGCTACCGCACCGGGATCGACATCTTGATCGGAGGCGAGGACGCATGACTCAGGCACAGTTTCTGCGCAGTCTGTCGCGCAAGCTTCGGGGGCTGCCCGCGGCGGAGCGCGAGGAGGCGCTGCGCTATTACCGGGAATATCTGCAGGACGCCGAGCTGGCGGCGGGCGCGGACGTGACGCCGCTTGTCGGCACGCCGGCGGAGGCCGCGCGCGGACTGCTGGCGGACCGGCTGATCCGGCAGGAGCAGGAGGCGAAGGTCAGCAGCGGCTGGCGGAGCTTCTGGCTCGTGGTGCTCGGGATCTTCGCGGCGCCGGTGGCGCTGCCGCTCGCGATCGTGGCGGTCGCGCTGCTGATCGTGGTGTTCGCGGTGCTGCTCTCGCTGATCATCACGGGCGTCGCGCTCGTGCTCGGCGGCGCGGCGATGCTTCCGGCAGCGTTTTTCGCGGCGACACTCGGGCAGGGTCTCGTCGTTGCGGGATATGGACTTTTGACGGCGGCGGTCGGCGCGCTTCTGGCGCTCGGCGCGGTCGTTCTCTGGCGAATGGTCGTGCGCGGCATGGCAAGCCTGCTGCGCCGGAAAGGAGCAGACCATGCATAAAACTGTAAAAACGGTGCTTATCATTTGTCTTATTTTGGCGGTGCTCGGCGCGGGGTGTCTCATCGCCGGCTTCGCCCTCGGCGGGCAGCCGGGCTTCCGGCTGGACTGGAAAAACCGCACCATTACCGCGGGGGACGAGCTCAAGGCGCGTGAAACGCTGACGCCCGAGGCGTTCACCACGCTGCAGATCGAAGTGGCGACGGCGGACATCACCGTCGAGCGCGGCGACGCCTGGGCGCTCACCTACGCGCTGAGCGAGGAGCCCGAGATCACGCAGGCGGGCGGCGTGCTGAAGCTCGAGGGGCAGGAGCACGGCAGCATCGGCGTTGTCGGCTTCTCCTTCGGCAAGAACAACAGCCCCTTCGTGAAGGTCACGGTGCCCGCGGACGCGGCGCTCGAGGAGATCACGCTCACCACCGCGACGGGCGACATGACGCTCTCCGATCTGGAGGCCGGCAGGATCGAGCTCACCTGCGCCACGGGCGACATGACGCTCTCGTCGGTCACGGCGCAGACGCTGCTGCTCACGGCGAACACCGGCGATCTGGAGCTGCGGAACGTCAGCGCGGCGGAGCAGGCGAGGCTGACCACGAACACGGGCGACATCGACGCCGAGCTGAACGCGCCGGGCGGCGTCGCTGCAGAGGCGAACACCGGCGACGTCTCGCTCACGCTTCGCGGCGCCGAGGAGGACTTTGCCCTGTCGCTCGAGACCGATCTCGGAGACGTGACCGTATCCGGCAGGGACAACGGCCGCGCGCTCGACACCGAGGGCGACATCCCCGTCCGCGCCGAGACCAACACCGGCGACGTGGAGGTCTGGTTTTCGTAAGGCGCTGTGTCGCTCTTGACAAAGCGCGCATATCATGTTAGCATAAGGCATCTTCCCGGAAAAGGAGCCGCGCAGAATGTACGTTTCCCGCAACAACAGCTGTCAGGGCGCAAAGGCTTGCGTCTGTTGTTGTCGTGCGCAAAAACGATGTACTTTCTGCTGATGGGGCGCATTCCGCCGGGAGCTTGTCAGACGATGTCAAAAGCAGGAAGTATGGTTACTTCCTGCTTTTTCTTTCCAAATAACCGCAAAGGAGTTTTGTTATCATGATCGAAAAGGGTATGCTGCGCGCCGTCGCGACCGAGATCGCTGAGGGCTATAACACCTCTGAGGTGCCGATGTACAGCGACCATCTGCGTCTGCCGAACCGCGACGTGGTGATCCAGATCATCCAGGACCTGCAGAAGGTCTTCTTCCCCGCCTACTTCGGCGGCACGTCCGTGTCGCAGGTGACGGCGGAGACGTATGTGGAATATCTGCTGGGAGACATTTTCTCCGCGCTGCGCGAGCAGGTGGAGCTGGCGTTTTCGAACACGATCATGGATCCCGCCGAGCTGGAGAGCCGCACAGACGCCGCCTGCACGAGCTTCATCCGCAATCTGCCGAAGATCCAGTCCATGCTGATGAAGGACGTGAAGGCCAACTACGACGGCGACCCCGCCGCGGGCAGCAAGGAGGAGGTCATCTTCTCCTATCCCGGTCTGTACGCGATCTTCGTCTACCGCGTGGCGCACGAGCTGTATCAGAGCGGCGTGCCGCTGATCCCGCGCATCATGACCGAGTACGCCCACGGCTCCACCGGCATCGACATCAACCCCGGCGCGACGATCGGCGAATACTTCTTCATCGACCACGGCACCGGCATCGTCATCGGCGAGACGACGGTCATCGGCAACCACGTCAAGCTCTATCAGGGCGTGACGCTCGGCGCGCTCAGTCCCCGCGGCGGGCACACCGTCGTCGGCAAGCGCCACCCCACCGTGGGCGACAACTCGACGATCTATTCCAACGCCTCGATTCTCGGCGGCGAGACCGTGATCGGCGCGAACTCCGTCATCGGCGGCAACTCGTTCCTCACGTCCTCGGTCGACGAGAACACGAAGGCCAGTCTCGAGACGCCGAAGATGATCTTCCGCGTGAAGAAAACAAAGTGACAGCATAACGGCTGCCGCATCGTTCGGATGCGGCAGCCGTGTTGTTATATTCAGATGTAGGATCAATAGACGCCGGAGTCGATCTTGGTGATCTTGTCGGCGTACTCCGCGACGGCCCAGGCGCCGTTGCTCTGCAGCACGACGCGATAGACGCAGCGCTGGTTGATCCACCAGTGATAGGGCTCCTCGTTCTGCCAGACCTCGTAAAGCTCCGTCGTCGTGACGATGGCGGTGTACTGATCGCGCAGCGTGATGGAGACAATCGTGTGGTCATGCAGCTCCTCCTGCTGATCGAGCGCGGCGCAGTCGACCGAGATGAAGTTCTGGAGCTTGCTCTCCATCGGGCTGCCGGACTGGACATAGCTGTAGAGGCTGCTGTACTGCCCGTAGTTCACGTCATGGATGAAGGCGTTGAGATAGCTGCCCATCAGCGAGGTGATGGCGCTGCGGTCGGCAGCGCTCAGCGTGGGAGGCGGCGTCGGGGTCGGAGTGGGCGTCGGAGTCGGCGTCGGGGTCGGCGTGGCCGCGACAACGACTGTCGGAGCGGGCGTGGCGACGGTGGTCTGCACGTTCTCGGTCTCCTGCGCCTTGGGCGCATCTCCGCCGGAGTCCTTGTTCAGCACGCCGGTGGCGAGCAGGATGACGAACACGACGAGCATCGCCGCGAGGAACCCGATGATCGCGTACAGAATACCGTGATTGCCCCCGCGGTCCGGTCCGGACACGGGCGCGGGCGTCGGCGCATAGTAGCGCGGCGGCTCCTCATAGGGGTTATGGTCATACCGCGTCGGCTCCGGACGGGGCACCGGGCGCGGCTGCTGGACGGGCGCCGCCTGCTGCTCGGAATACTGCGAGGACGGCTCGGGCATCGGCTCGCCGCAGCTGGTGCAGAAGGAATAAAACGCGGCAACGTCCGTTCCGCATTTCGGGCATCTCATGGAAACACACTTCTCTCTTGACATTAATCATTGATATACAATATATTGTACAGGATAATGCTATAAATGTCAATCGAACACAAGCAAAAAAAGACCATGCCGGGCGGCATGGTCTTTTTGGGGTTGGGTTTACATGGACGTAAACAGCTGATTGTACTCGTTGAACGAGTTGTAGCAGGTCGGGTTGATTACAGTAATCAGCGTTTCCATGCTTACTGTTGTCGGATCATACCCGGCAAACTCGATCATACTCATGCCGTCCTCGTTGCAGTCCATTTCTAAGGACTGGAAGAAGATCGCTCCGCCGTCCGCAATGGGGCAGCTTGTGCCGAAGTTTGTCTGCCAGCCGCAGGACTGGGAGATATGTTCGACGAGAGCGAACGACTCCGCATAAAGCATTGGCTTTGCATATTGCTTTTTCATAACAAACATTCGCCTCTTTTCTTACCAGCTGCCGAGTCCGCTAAACAGGCTGTTGAGCGCACTCAGGAGCAGCTTGAAGAGCGTCTTCAGGATGTTTGCCGGGTTGAACGCGTCGTCGCTCCAGCCGGGCTTGTCGGGCGTCGGATCGTCCGGGGTGTCGGGTTCATCCGGCACGTCCGGCTCATCCGGCACGTCCGGCTCATCCGGCACGTCCGGCTCATCGGGCACGTCCGGCGTGTCCGGTACGACCGGCGCGTCAGGATCGACGCCGTTGTTCGCCGCAAGCTTTACGGTCTGCAGCGTCACAGGCTCGAAGACCAGCGCCATGGCGTCAACCATCGTCATTGCGCTCGCGCCGTCACCGACCGCGCTCGAACTGGCGCCCGCCGCGTTCGCGGCATTGTAGATGTCCACATCGCCCGTGATCTTCAGATTCGTGACGGAGATCAAGTTGCTGCCCGTGTTCTTGAGCGTGACGCTGTTGTCCGCGCCGAGCATATCGGACGTGATCGGATAATACATATCCACAGCGGAGGTGACAGAGATGGTCTTGCCCTCCATGACCGTAATCGTGCCGGTATTCTTGCCTGCATCCGGCGCGCTCAGACCGATCCAGAGATTGCCGTTCGCGGCAGCGGCAGCACCAGCAGGCGTGAGCTGGAAGGTGATCACCTGATTGTTCGCCAAATAGATCTCATGCTTCGGGCTGTTCGCCTTATAGGCTTCAAACGTGGATTGATATACCTTCACCATAACGGGCTGACCGTCCTTCACGACGGGGTTGCCCGTTTCGTCGATCTGCTGCTGCTCAAGCTCCAGCTTGCTTTCGTCATCCACAAACAGCGCGCCGACCTGCTCATCCGTCATGGTGTCGGAGAACGCATTGTACGTATGCTTGTTGTTCACAAGCGCCTCACGCATACTGATATACGCCGCATACTGCTCATGGGTGTCGTTGTAGAGCCCCTGATCCGCAACCGAGTTATACACCCGGACGCCGTCGAGCTTGTAGTTCGAGCTGCCGAGAATGTTCAGCGTGAGCGTATGCGGACCCTGCTCCAGATCACGGAAGCTGATCGTGGGCACATTATAGCGCTCAGTATTCGAGCTGCCGCGAATGGTCTGCACCAGTTTCGTGTCATCGTCGATCTTGGCCTGCACATACCCGGCTGTGCTGTCGGTCGTGCAGTAGATATCAATGCCGGTGCCGATGAAGGTAAAGGAATACTTGCCCTTTTCAAGAGGTTGAATGCTGGTATTTGCCTGAATGGAGCTTGCGTTACCGATACTGGCATTCTCCGTTGCGGAGGCATCCACAACCGTACCAGTCAAATCATCATCATAATAGATGCTGCTTGCCGGAACAATCGTCAGCTTCTTATAATCTGTGTTCTTTTGGTACAACGCCACGCTGACGTCTGTGAAGGCAGTAAAGTCAAACGAATTTCCTTCGTGTAAGGCCGATGGATAGAAATACAGCTCTTTATTAACCGACGTCTGATCGTATGCAAACGTACCGCCATGTTCCTCAGTAGAAATCAGATTTGTCACGCCTGTGTCGAGCTTGATATCTGCAGAGAAGTCGACGCAGACGATCCTGTTCGATACGGGCTTTGTTTCGAACACGGCGTAGTAGTTTTCGTCTGCAGCTCCTATGACTGTGATCGAATCGGTAGTGCTGCTGCCCTGCGTTTTGCTCCAGCCAATAAAATCATAGAAGTTGTCGCCACTAGCGGGCTTATATGGCGTCTGACCTCCGTAGGCTGCAGGCATATCGCCAGCATAGAGGCCGGACTGACTTTCCAGCTCTGTTCCGTCATAATTACACCAATGGACGGTGTAGGTCGGGTTTGCCTCAGGCTGGAAGATGGCATAATATGTCACATCTTCCGTCACTCTCGGCAGCTCAGAGGGAGACAGACCATATTCGGCATTGGCACTGTCCGCCCAGCCTTCAAACACATAGGAGTATTCCCGGGTAGCGGGCTTGGTGGGCGTGCTGCCGTCATAGCTGGGACGCGTGTTCAGCTTCACCCCCGCATCAGTCTCAAGCATCGTTCCGTCATAGTTTTTCCAAGTGACGGTATAGCCCTCAAGATAGACCGTGGGGATGGCAAACTTCTCAAAAGCCTCGGCGTCGGACACAGATTTGTAGATACCGGAAGCATCTGTGTTCGTGGGAACAACGCCTACGCCGTTACCGGTAAGACCAGAGACCGTGACAACGATCTTCTTGCCGCCCACCGTGGTGCCGGAGGTGACAACGGAGTTACCGGAGTAGTCAAAGCCGGTGGCGGTAACGGTGTTGCCGCTGATGCTGCCGGTGACGCCCGCCTCGGTCACAGGGTCTGCCCAATAAGACTGCGTATTGCCATCGATAGTGCGCGTGCTGAGCGTGGAAACCTTAACGTCCACCGCCGCGTTGGAGTAGTTCAGATTCTCCGTGATCACGTCCTTGAGGACACTGGAGGTTCCCAGATTCACCGTAGCGGTGATGGCGTCCTGGGAAACAAACTTGAACTCATTGCTCAGGGTCGTCTGGTCGGCGGCCTCCATGGCGTACTTGGTGGCTACCGCAGTGCCGGGGCTGGCAAGCGAGGCGGAGCTGCCGGAGGGGCTGTAGTTGGAGGATACATAGTTCAGGTAATTCTGCAGAGTATAACTGCCGGTGCCCTTGTCATCTGTCAATGTGAAGGTATCGGTATAACCAGGCGCGAACAAACCGATGGAATAGATCTTCACGCCATTGTTTTTCAGCAGACGCGCCTGCTCGATCGCGTTATCCGCGCCGGTTTTATAATAGTTTGATGCCGAATCTGTACCTCTCCTGTTGGGAGGCAGAACATGGAACAAAATGATGACGCGGTTTGTCCCATCCGTTGCCTTGGCGTCTTTAAAGAGTCCGCTGCCGCCGCTCGTCGTTGCAGTTTTATTCGGAGAGATATACCCCAACGCGGTATTGATCGTAAACAAGCCTGACGCCGCGCGAGAGCCTGTGCCACTGTTGCCGTCAGCCAAATAATTCGCAGTATCCTTGACATAGTTCGTCAGTGTGGTCAGGTTGTTTCCCTCTGAAACCTTCAGGAAGGAAGTATTCATCGTTCTGCCATACAGACGCCCATTCGCATTGTTCGCACCCTGACCGTAGCCGACAACCGCAACGCTGGCATTGGGCTGATCCTTGACTGCCTTGAGAAATTCAATTGCGGCGGTCTTCATGGCGTCCTGCTTCAGAGGAACGCTGGTGTCCGTTGAGCCGCGGGAATAATAAAACTTGGTACTGCTGCTGCACTGAATGCCACGCCACTCGGGAAAGCCGTGAAAACTCGAATCCTTTTCCAACCAGTTGGTGCCCGGCACCAGATAGTATTTGCCCGTGCTGTTTTTAAAGGCCAAGCCAAAGGTATGGAACGCCTCACTCTTTTGCGTTTCCACTTTCTTTTGATCAGTTGCCTTGGCAAACAGAGAGCTGTTAAAGTACATCGCATCGATTTGCTCTACCTTGCAGTATTCGCCCGTGCCGCCGGTCTGATCGTCATCTAAATAATACAGGTTTTGATACCCGCCGCAGCTGGGTGTTGTGCCTGCATTTTTGCAGAAATAGCACGCGTCCCAATAGTCCTTCTTTGAGGTGCCGCTGGTGCCGGGAATGAACTCCACCCATTCGTTCAGACGCGAATCCTTAATATTTGCGTTATAGTCCAGCAGCAGGACATATTCCGTTTTCTGATCGGTGTTTACCTGGGTGATTGCGCCTTGGGCATAGGCCTCCATCGTAAGGGTATAGGTGCCGTCCGCCTCCTGCCGGATGCGCTTGGAGAGAACCATGCCGTTGTCTACAACCTCATCGGGGTACATGATCTCCCCATTGGGGCCCACAACGCCCATCTCCGGGTCCGTGCCGGGGCCGACCACCGGCGTGCTGGAGGGATCGGGATCGTCCGGCTCATCGCCCATGCTCACATAGTACAGGCTGCCGGTGTAGCCGGTGGAGCCATCAGAATTGATTTTCGGCATCGTCAAATCCACCCGGGTGCCGTCGGCACGGGTGTAATACATGGCGTTGTAGTTCGCGGGATCGGTATACTTATAATACAATGTTCCACTGTAGGTGCTCGCGCCAAAATTCGTGATACCCTCATTCTGTATCGCCCAGCCGTAGTGCCACTCGCTGGAGGAGCCAAGCATGGTGATGGTTCCGTTATTCTTGGCGGTGCTCCAGGTCGATTTGTTGGACACCGCGCTGCTCTGCTCTTGGTTCGTATAATAGAACAGGGTGACGCCGTAATAGCCGAGCTTGGGGGTGGAGTTGTAATACACGGCGCGCATATTGCCGTTGGAGGTGCCGCCGCTCTGGCCCACATAGTAGTACAGCTCCTGATTGTGCTCCGTGCTGGAGGTGTCGGATTTGCTCAGCGAACCGTAGGTATTGGAGCCCACGGGCCAGACGCCGCCGTGTTCCGCGGAGAAGTTGCCGTAAATCGGAATGGAGGAGCCGGCGGAGAGAAAATAGGGCTCCTTGGCATACTGCACCTTGTAATAGGCATCGTCCGCCGCGTCATAGGCGTAATACGTCCGGTCGTTGGAGGTGGCGCTGTAGTTGGTGCGCGCCGCCGTCCAGTTGGACGCCTGCGTCTCCACATAGCTGTCCGCCACAACCGAAAACGGCAGGAGCGACACGACCATCACAAGGACGAGCAGCCAACATAGTGCGCGTTTTTTCATACTCATGTTCCTTTCCATAGAAGATATCTATTCCAAAATAATATTTGCCTGCGATGTATGGGGAATGCGGCGCGATGTGGGCATAGCTTACGCATGGAACGACCGACCAAATCATAGATTTGGGGTCTTTTCACACGCGCCCTACGCGTGAAACGGATAGGAACGGGAGGGGCAAGCCCCCGCCCTACGGCATCGTATCCGGTGCCAGGGAAATCGTGGATTCGCCGGGGATTCATTCGCGCTGCGCCGGGGTTGCTGCCCGGCGCAGCGCAGGCTTGGTTCCGGACGCGCGGCGCGGTTGCTGGGCGCCGCGCATCGGATGGGGGAAGATTCGCGCCGCCCGGTCGCTGGCGTTCAGCGCGAACAGAATGGGCACGCCACTACCGGTTGCCAACGTACCAGCGGCGCGCGATCCATCCGCACCGCCCGGGGAATAAGGTATACCTTTTTCCCCGTGATAGCGATACGAATTGATTGTAACGTTAATATATCATAATTTCAAATTGAATGCAATACACCAAACGCCAAAATGTGTTAATTCTGAATTTTATTTCAGGGCAAAGTGCCGAAATGCCTTTTTCTTACTTTTCCGCCGCCGATGAAATGGCTGCGGCTCCAGATTGTGGGGAATGGGGAAAAAGGTATACCTTTTTCCCCACCTTATTTTTGGAAAAAAGCCGCGTATTCTTTGTGCAGCTTTTCCCTTTTTTTTACATACCCGGACGCATTGTCTGGTTTTTTCTGTAAATCTGAAAGGAAAAATTCAGGAACTGTCGCCGTATCAGGGAAATTCTTCAGAACATTTAAGACTTATAAACAAAAAATAAGTATGTAATTGCTGTCAAAAAATGACACGCACACCAAAAAGGATCATTTTTGTGCAATTTGCTGTGTGGCTGCTCCGTCACGGCCAACACAGGCCATGCCGAGCTCGTCGCCGGAGGATGCGAAACGCCGCACCATAATCGGCGCCCCAGCGCTATGGTCTTGACTGCCCGCAAAACAAAGATCTCCCCGGCGCGGAGGCATGCCTCCACACCGGGGAGATCGCTTGTCAAAGCAAAGCTGTCCTTGACAGACGCTGTTCACGGTCTCGGCGACCGCGGTCGATTCGGGATCCTGATGTTCACGCCCGGCAGAGCGCGGCGGCGGTCTTTGCCGCGAGGCGGGCGTTGTTCAGCACGAGCTGGATGTTGCTCTCCAGACTGTCGCCGCCCGTGAGCTCCACGACGCGCGCGAGCAGGAACGGCGTGATGTCCTTGCCCTTCACGCCCTGCTCGACGCTCTCGCGCACCGCCTGATCGACGGCGGAATTGATGACGGCGTCGTCCATGGCGTACTCCTCGGGGATCGGGTTCGTGACGAGCATGCCGGTCTTCAGCCCCATGCCGCGCTGGGCGCGGAAGATGGCGGCGAGATCCTCGGGGCTGTCGCTGCGGGCGTCGACCTTCAGCCCGCTGCGGCGCGTATAGAACGCGGGCAGCTCCTCGGTGCCGTAGCCGATGACAGGCACGCCCTTCGTCTCGAGATACTCCAGCGTGAGCGCGAGATCGAGGATCGCCTTCGCGCCCGCGCAGACGACCATGACCGGGGTCTGGGCAAGCTCCTCGAGGTCGGCGGAGATGTCCATCGTGGTCTCGGCGCCGCGGTGCACGCCGCCGATACCGCCCGTGGCGAACACGGAGATGCCCGCGAGGTGCGCGATGAGCATCGTGGTGGCGACGGTCGTCGCGCCGTCCATGCCGCGGCCAACGAGCACGGGCAGATCGCGCCGGGAGGCCTTCGCGACCTTGCGCCCCGCCTTGCCGAGATACTCGATCTCGGCATGCGTCAGCCCCGCCTTGAGACGCCCGCCGATGATCGCGATCGTCGCGGGCACAGCCCCGGCATCCCGGATCGTCTGCTCGACGAGCAGCGCCGTCTCCACGTTCTTCGGATACGGCATGCCGTGGGAGATGATGGTGCTCTCCAGCCCCACGACGGGCTTGCCCGCCGCGAGCGCCTCGGCGACCTCAGGGGAAACGTCAACATAGGGATTCAGATTCATTTAAAATAACTCCATTTCTTTTATTCACAAAATTCCCCCGCCCACAGGCGGGGGAAAAAGTCTCACAGCGATCGCGGCGCGCACGCCGCGGCTATCATTTATTCCGCTTCGTCGGAAATGAGTCCATAGCCGCCCTGCTTGCGGCGGTAGACGACGGAGAACGCACCCTCATCAGCCTCGTCACGGAAGACGAAAAACTCATGGTCCAGCAGGTTCATCTGCAGGATGGCCTCCTCCACGCTCATGGGCTTGATGCTGAACTGCTTTCTGCGCACGACGTTGAATTCCTCCGCTTCCACGAAGTCCTCCTCGGCGACATAGGGCATCTCAGGCACCTCGCGCTCGACGGCGCCCTCGCGCAGCTTTTTGGCGAGGCGGGTCTTGTTCTTGCGAATCTGGCGCTCGATCGTCGCGACGGCGGAATCCACCGAGGCGTACATATCGCTGGTCAGCTCGCTGGCGCGGAAGAACGTGCCATTGTTCTTGATGGTCAGCTCCACGAGGAAGCGACCGCGTTCCGTGCTGAAGGTGACGAATGCCTCACTTTCCGAGCGGAAGAGCCGATCGATCTTGCCCGCCTTTTTCTCAACATAGGCACGCAGGGTATCCGACGGCGCCATCTTCTTTTCCGTAAATGTGAACTTCATTCGAGCTCAGCTCCTTTCGGGTAGATTGGGAAACGCTTCCCACTGAGCCTATTATACAACATCGCGCCTGAATTGAAAAGGGCTTTTTGTAAAAAATCACCTTAATAGTGCAGATACAGACCGCGATTCGCGGGCGTTTTCAACAACTTCAGCCCTTCTTCGCCTCGACCTTGGCGAGGAATTTTTCGGCGTTGATGAGAAAGCGCTCGTGCGTCCCCTGCCCGATCACGCCCGCCTCATCCCAGGCGGTGACCTTCAGGACGATGCGGCGGCGGTCGACCTCGAGGACCTCGGCCTCGGCGCAGACGTTCATGCCCACGGGCGTCGCCGCGTCATGCGACACGTCGAGCTTTGTTCCGACGCTGCTCTGCCCCGCGTCATAATACGGCGCGAGCGCGTTGCAGGCCGAAAGCTCCATCATCGCGACCATCCACGGCGTCGCGAACACCTCCACGCTGCCCGAGCCGATCGCGGCGGCGGTCTTATCGGGCGTGACGGTCATCTCCGCTCTGCCCTTTGCTCCGACGGGAATCTCCATAAGTAAAAAACTCCTTTCACGTTTCGATGGGATCAGTTTACCACATGGGTGAAAAAAAGAAAAGAGCGAAATGCTCCGGGGCCGCTGCGGCTGCAGCGGCCCCGGAGCATCGTTCATGACAGGCTCAGCCCCGGTCATCACGCCAGATATCGATACAGGAACGTGACGATCTGGGCGCGGGTACAGGTGTCGTTCGGGCTGAACGTCGTGGCGGTGGTGCCGCTCGTGACGTCGTTCTTCACGGCCCAGAGCACCGCCTCGTAATAGTATTTCCCGCTCGTCACATCCCGGAAGGGATTCGCCGCGGAGACACGCGGGCTGCCCGCGCTGCGGTACAGGAACGAGACGACCTGCGCGCGGGTGCAGGGGTCGTTCGGGGAAAAGGCCGTGTCACTCGTGCCGTTCGTGATGCCCTGCTCCACCGCCCAGAGGACCGCCTTGTAATAATAGGCGCCGCTCTGCACATCGCGGAAGGGATTGCGGCTGCTTCTCGGCGCGGGGCTGCCCGCGGCGCGCCACAGGAACGTGACCACCTGCGCGCGGGTGCACGCCGCGTCCGGAGAGAAGACATAGTCGCTCGTGCCGTTCGTGATGCCCTTGTCCGCCGCCCACTTGACAGGCTCGGCATAATACTTGGTATAGTTCGCGTCATAAAAGCCCGTGACCGCGAGGGACAGCAGCTCGTTCCCGCTCAGCCCGCCCAGCGATCCGTCCGGCGAGAGCGCGCCATAGACCGTGAGCGTATCGTTGAAGGCTTCATACCACGCGGCATATTGCTCCATGGACACATCCTGCATGTTGATCCGGATCGTGCTTAGATCCGGATAAAAATAGGCGTTGCCGTTCCCGTCCGGCGCCGTGTGCCAGATGGCGGCCTCCCCCGCCTCAGTCTGCGCAAATCTGCCGTTCCGATACAGGTAGAGCGAGACGAAGGAATAGTCGTCGATCAGCCACCGGTATGTCTCCGGGCTGTCGGCTGTGTTCGTGCCCGCCGTTTCGAGCATCAGCCCGGGCTCGCCGGATTTGGTCTCGACGAGCAGGACCTGATATTCCGACTGCCCGCCCGCGACCGTGCGGAAGGGCGCATACAGCACCGTCTCATACCCGTATTGGCCGCTCGTCTGATCCTCGTGCGCGCGGTAGACATAGACGATCGGGCCGCGATCATCCTTGGCCGGACGCACAAAGATCAGCTCAGACTGCCCGTCGCCGTCAAAATCGACGAAGGTGCCGCAGCCCATGCCCCAGGTCTCATACAGGACCTGGCGCAGCAGCCCCTCATAGGGCGAAAAGCGCTCCGCCGCCGAGGCCCCGATCGTGAACAGCGAGCATGCCAGCAGCAGCGTAAGCAGGATGCTCAGTACGCGTTTTTTCATTTCGATCCTCTCCTTGTTCTCCGTGTTCTCCGTTGCCCTTCGCTTCATTCCCCGACGCGAAAGGCGTCGATCATCTGCCGGATCTCATCCGCCTCCTGCGGCGAGAGCGGCTTTCCGGCGGTGAACGCCGCGAGAAACGCGGGCAGCGAGCCGGAAAAGGCCTCGTCGACGAACTGCGCGCTCTGCGCGCTGTCGTATTCCTCCCGCGTCGTGCGCACGCGGACGACGCCGCCGTCATTTTCGAACAGACCGCGCCCGCAGAGCTTTTTCAGCACGGTATAGGTCGTCGACTTTTTCCACCCGAGCTCGGCGGCGCAGAGTTTCACCAGCTCCGGCGACGCGAGCGGCGCATGGTCCCACACAAGCTCGGCAAAGCGCAGCTCCACGGCGCCCAGTCGTTTTCCGTCCATTGGGATCCCTCCTCACGGTCTATCGTCTATAGACCGATTTCAGTCTACAACGAATAGACCGGAATGTCAAGGGCCTTTTCCGGCTCTTGACAACGTTCTGTCATAGCTTGCATGCGCAGCAAAGCGGTGGTATAATATGATGTCATTTTATGTGACATGTCCTGCCACAGCCGGTGGCAGAGATTATTTCGCCTCCACTATATCCATTAGTGGGGCAAGGAGGAATTCTATGAAGAACACCGAAAAAACCATGGACAAGATCGTCGCGCTGTGCAAGGGCAGGGGCTTTGTGTACCCCGGATCCGAGATCTACGGCGGTCTGGCGAACAGCTGGGACTACGGCCCGCTCGGCGTGGAGCTGAAAAACAACGTCAAGCGCGCGTGGTGGAAGAAGTTCGTGCAGGAAAACCCCTACAACGTGGGGCTTGACTCCGCGATCCTCATGAACCCGCAGGTCTGGGTGGCGTCCGGCCACGTGACGACCTTCAACGATCCGCTCATCGACTGCAAGGGCTGCCATGCCCGGCACCGCGCGGACAAGCTCATCGAGGACTGGGCGAAGGAGAACGATCCCAGCGTGAACGTCGAGGCCATGACGAACGAGGACATGGTCGCCTTCATCCGCGAAAAGGGCGTTGCCTGCCCCGTGTGCGGCAAGAGCGATTTCACCGATATCCGCAAATTCAACCTCATGTTCAAGACCCACCAGGGCGTGACCGAGGACACGGCGAGCGAGGTCTACCTCCGTCCCGAGACGGCGCAGGGCATCTTCGTGAACTTCAAGAACATCCAGCGCACCACCCGCCGCAAGATCCCCTTCGGCGTCTGCCAGATCGGAAAGTCCTTCCGCAACGAGATCACGCCGGGCAACTTCATCTTCCGCATCCGCGAGTTCGAGCAGATGGAGCTGGAGTTCTTCTGCGAGCCGGACACCGACCTCGAGTGGTTCCAGTACTGGCGCGAGTTCTGCCACAAGTGGCTGCAGGAGCTGAACATGAACGACGACAATCTCCGTCTGCGCGACCACGAGCCCGAGGAGCTGAGCTTCTACTCCAAGGCCACGACGGACTTTGAGTATCTCTTCCCGTTCGGCTGGGGCGAGCTCTGGGGCGTCGCCGACCGCACGAACTACGACCTGACGCAGCACATCACGCACTCGGGTCAGGATCTGGACTACTTCGACCAGGAGAAGAACGCGCACTACGTCCCCTACGTCATCGAGCCCTCGCTCGGCGCTGACCGTGTGACGCTGGCGTTTTTGTGCGAGGCCTACGACGAGGAGATCGTGGACGAGGCGAAAAACGACACGCGCGTCGTCATGCGCTTCCACCCCGCGCTCGCGCCCTTCAAGGTCGCGGTGCTGCCGCTCTCCAAGAAGCTCTCCGCGCCCGCGACGGAGCTCTACCACAGCCTGCAGAAGCAGTTCATGTGCGACTATGACGAGGCCGGCTCCATCGGCAAGCGCTATCGCCGCCAGGACGAGATCGGCACGCCGTTCTGCGTGACCTACGACTTCGACTCCGCCGAGGACGGCTGCGTGACCGTGCGCGACCGCGACTCGATGCAGCAGGAGCGCATCCCCATGACGGAGCTCGCGGCGTATATCGCCGAGCGCATCGCCTACTGAGATGCCGCAGATCGTAACACCGCCGGACCCCACGGAGGAAAAGGAACACCCCGGCTTTCAGATCGTGCGGTGGCTGCGCCCGGGCGGCGCGGCGCTCGTGCTGCTGCTGGGGATCCTCTTCGTGGTGCAGTGTCTGATCCCGCCTCCCCCCGGGACGGTGCCGGGGTATCAGCCGCCGCATGACTCGGAATACTATGCCCAGCATCTCGACGAGCTCGCCGACGAGCTCAACGAGAATCTGCTGCCAAAGGTGGACGAGTATGCCTATGCCGAATACGCCGACGGATGGGGCGTGGTGTACGTCACAATCCCGAGCGAGACGTTTTCGGAAACGATGGAGTCCGTGCTCTGCTATTACGACGAAAGCCTGTTTGATTTTCAGGGGCCGTAAGATTCGCCTCCCAGGGGCGCTTCTCGAAGCGCCCGCCTGCAAGAAGCATAGAGGACGGCGTCCTCGACGTCCCGCTCCTTATATCAAAATACAGAAAAGAGTGAATGTACAATGAAGCATGGTTTTGTAAAGGTCGCGGCGGCTGCGCCCGCGCTGCGCATCGCCGACCCGATGTACAACGCCGAGAAGCTCGGCGAGGTCGTCAAGCAATGTGAAGACGACGGCGTAAAGGTGCTCGTCCTGCCGGAGCTTGCGCTCACGGGCGCGACCTGCGGCGATCTGTTCTACCAGAACACGCTGCTGCGCGGCGCGGCGATGGGTCTGGAAAAGCTCATGGAGCTCACGATCGGCGTGGACATGCTGATCTTCGTGGGTATGCCCGTGGAGAAGGACGGCAAGATCTATAACTGCGCCGCCGCCATCTGTGACGGCGACCTGCTGGGCGTCGTGCCGATGCGCAATCCCGGCGACAAGCACTTTGCCGTCGCGGACGACAAGGTGCGCGAGATCAAGATCGGCAACATCTACCCGACCTTCTTCTCCTCCCAGCTGCTGTTCCGCTGCAACGCGCTGCCGAGTCTCATCGTCTCGGCGCAGCTCGGCGCGGACGCCGCCGCGCCCCACTCCCCCGCCGCGGAGCACGCGCTCGCGGGCGCGACCGTGATCGCCCAGCTGCAGAGCTTCCCGATGGAGGTCGACTCCGACTGCCGCGAGACCGCCGCCGTGCGCGAGATGTCGCGGAATCTGAAGGCCGGCGTCGTCATGGCGGCCCCCGGCTGCGGCGAGAGCAGCACGGACGCGGTGTTCTCCGGTCTGTGCGTCGTGGCGGAAAACGGCGCGGTGCTCGTCTCCGGCGAGGACGGCGACACGCTCATCGAGACCGAGCTCGACGTGGAGGCGCTCGTCTCCGCACGCCGCAAGGCGAAAAACTTCCCGATCAGCGACGACGGTCACTTCCTGGTCAAGTGGGGTCAGGACGAGCCGGAGGAGACGGAGCTGACGCGCAAGTTCTCCAAGTATCCCTATCGTCCCGCCGACGAGAAGGACTATCACGCGGCTGCCAAGCGCCTGCTGCACATGCAGGCAAGCTCGCTCGTGCGCCGCATGACCTACGCGAATCTGAAGCACTCCGTCGTCGGCATCTCCGGCGGCGTGGACTCCACGCTCGCGGTCATCATCTGCGCCGAGGCGGCGAAGATGATGGGTCTGCCGCCCGAGACGGTCACCGCCGTGACGATGCCCTGCTTCGGCACGACCGACCGCACGAAGTCTAACGCGATCATCGTCTCCGAGCAGCTCGGCGCGACGGTGCGCGTCATTGACATCGGCGACAGCGTCATGCAGCACTTTAAAGACATCGACCACGACCCCGAAAACCGCAACGTCGTGTATGAAAACGCGCAGGCGCGCGAGCGCACGCAGATCCTCATGGACATCGCCAACGGCTTTGCCGACGGCGGCATCCACGTCGGCACCGAGGACATGAGCGAGTTCGCCGACGGCTGGTGCACCTACAACGGCGACCACATCTCCATGTACGACGTGAACGCCGGCTCCACCAAGACGATGGTGCAGATGGTCGTGCGCTATATCGCCGAGACCACGGACGACAAGGTGCTCGCGGACGCGCTGTTCGACGTGCTCGACACGCCCGTGTCCCCGGAGCTGCTGCCCCCGACGCGCAACGGCGAGATCGCCCAGAAGAGCGAGGAGTCCGTCGGCCCGTACAACCTGCAGGACTTCTTCCTGTACTACCTCGTGGAGCAGGGCTTCACGGCGGGCAAGGTGCTCAGACTCGCGGACATCGCCTACGGCGACGAGTTCGACCACGAGACGCTGAAAAAGTGGCTGCGCAGCTACTGCCGCCGCCTGTTCAACCAGCAGTTCAAGCGCTCCTGCCTGCAGGACGGCCCGACGCTGAACGGCTTCTCGTTCAGCCCGCGCACCGGCTTCCTGATGCCCAGCGACGGACACAGCGATTTCTATCTCGCGTGTGTGGATAATCTCGAATAAGAAGCGACAAAAGCGCTGCAGACGAGCTTGTCTGCAGCGCTGTTTTTATGTGTTTCTCTCCCGGAAGACGCCGTCGGCGTAGCCCTGGATCGTCTTGTCGGTCTCGGCAATTTCAAGGCGCTGCTCCGCCCAGAGGCAGTATTGCGCGTTCGCCTCCACGCCGAGATAGCGGCGGCCCAGCTTTTTGGCGACGACGCTCGTCGTGCCGGAGCCGAGGAACGGATCGAGCACCACGTCGCCGGGGTTCGAGCTCGCAAGCAGGAGCTTCGCGATGAGCTTCTCCGGCTTCTGCGTGGGATGCGCGGTGTTCTCCGCCATGGACCAGAACGGGATCGTGATATCGTCCCAGAAATTCGACGGGCACGTGTCGCGAAACTTGCCCTCGGCGGTCTCGACCCAGTCCTTGGGTCTGCCGTCGACGCGGTAAGGGGCGATCACGCGGCGGCGCAGCTTCACGGCCTCGAGATTGAAGGTATAATCCTCGCTCATCGTGGCAAACCAGATGTCCTCCATGCTGTTTTTCCAGTTCGCGCGGGCGCCTCTCCCCTTCTCGCGCTGCCACGTGATGCGGTTGCGCACGCGGCAATAGTCGCCCAGCACACGCCCGATGATCAGACTCGTCTCCCAGTCGCAGCAGACATAGATGCTGCCCGCGGGCTTGAGCAGCCGCAGCGCCGGCTCCAGCCAGCCGCGGGTATAGTCCTCATACGCCGCCGCGTCCGTTTTGGAAAACGTGCTGCCGTGGAAATCCTTCGTGAGATTATACGGCGGATCGGCGATGATCAGATCGACGCTCCGCTCCGGCAGCAGCGGCAGCACGGCAAGGGTGTCGCCCAGCACGGTCTTGTCCAGCACGGCGTCCAGCGCCGCGACGGGCGTATCGATCCGGATGCAGCGCGCAAGATATGCCCCGCCCTCGGAGACGGGCGTATCGATCGTCTTGTTGCGCGCGGCCTTCTGCTTCGGCATGGCGCCACCTCCCTGCTTTCGTTGCTTCCGGGCATCAGCATACCACGTTCCGGCAAAAATGGCAACGCACCTGCGCTGCTCGGCTTGCAAAAACCTCGGCGGACATTCTGGACAGATCACATCGTTTTGTTGACAGTCTCCTGCTTTGCCGTTCAAAAACTTTGCGATTCCCGCTTCCCTGCCGCTGCTTTTTATGATATGATGATTTACAGCAACCACAGGAACTGAAAGGAGATGTATGTCCCATGATCCTGACACCGGAACAACAGGCCTTGCTGGACGGCGCGCGGGGCGAGACGATGGCAAAGGTGGTCAAAACGCTCGTGATGTACGGCGACGCGTTTGACGCCGAGCGCATGGTGCCCGTCACGAGCGAATACGGCCACACCGTCATCAGCTTCGGGCTGAAGGTGCTCGGCCCCGTGTATGACCTCTACCAGAAGCTGCTGGACGAGGGGCTCTTGAGCGGGCAGAAGTTCACCGCCGACCCCCGCCCGCTGGACAAGCACGTGCCGAGCTCGCTGCTCGACGACATCGTATTCAAAAAGATCATGTACACCGATCAGGCGCGCTACGAAAAGCAGCTGGAGGATCTGGGTCTGCTCGGCGAGGACAGCTACACCTGCACGAGCTATCTGCCGCAGGTGGGGAACGTCCCCAAGCAGGGCGACATCCTCTCCTGGGCGGAGAGCTCTGCCGTCGTGTACGCAAACTCCGTGCTCGGCGCGCGCTGCAACCGCAACTCGGGCATCATCGAGCTGATGGGCTCGGTGGCGGGCTTCGTGCCGGAGTTCGGCCTGCTCACCGACGAGGGACGCCGCGCGGACTGGATCATCGAAGTGCGCTGCAAGGAGCGCCCCGAGGCGCAGCTGCTGGGCTCCGCGATCGGCATGAAGGTCATGGAGGACGTGCCGTATGTCAAGGGGCTCGACCGGTGGCTCGGCACGGAGCTGGATGAGGAAGCGACCACGTACCTGAAGGACTTCGGCGCCGCCTGCGCCTCCAACGGCGCGGTGGGGCTCTACCACATCGAGAACCTCACGCCCGAGGCAAAGCAGCAGGGCGAGGCGCTCATCCGCGAGGGCGCGCAGGTCTATGTCATCGATGACGCCGAGCTGCAGCGCGTGAAGGACAGCTATCCGATCGTCTGGAAAGATCCCGACGCCGCCCCGGAGCTCTGCTTCGTCGGCTGCCCGCACATGACGCTCCGGCAGCTCACCGAGTGGACGAAGGCGGTCACCGCGCGGCTGAAGGAAAACGGGCTGAAGAAGGTCACGGTCAAGACCGTGTTCACCGCCTCCACCGCCGTCATCAAGAGCTTTGAAAAGACGCCCTACGCCAAGCAGCTCCGGCGCGCGGGCGTGGTCGTGAGCTACATCTGCCCGCTCATGTACATGAACAATCCGCTGTGCAAGAAAAAGGCCGTCATCACCTCGTCGAACAAGCTGCGCACCTACACCAGCGCGCGCTACTACACCGACGCGGAGATCCTCGACATCATTACCGCGAAACGGGAGGGACGAAAATGAAAACATTCACCGGCCGCGTCGTCGTTCCCGGCACCTGCACCGCCGAGGCGCTCGTCTCCCGGGGCGGCTTCAACACTCTGGCCTCCTATCAGATGGCCGTGCAGTTCGGGGACAAGAAGGTCAAATGCGGCGACCAGAACAACCCCGACCTCTACAAAAAATCCATGCTCGGCAAGGCGCTGTGCCTGCCGATGACGATCGGCTCCACCACGGGCGGCATGGTGCTGTATGTCGCCTGCCAAAAAGGCGTCGCGCCGGCGTGCATGCTCTTTTCCGAGAGCATCGACTCGCTCGCCGCCGCGGGCGCGATCCTCGGCGAGGTCTGGACGGAGGCGTCCATGCCCGTCGTCGACCGGCTCGGCCAGGACTTCCTAGACTATGTGCAGACCGGCATGACCATCCACGTCAAGGAAGGCGGCGTTGTCGAGATCGAGGGATAAAACGCAAAATGACAATCAGAACGTAGGGGAGGGGCTTGCCCCTCCCGGCGTTCCGTTTCCATGTTTGAAAAACAATGAAAGGCGAATCCGCAGCGTTGTGATTTCTGCGGATTCGCCTTCCGTTTTATTGTGTTTTCGGCCTTCCTGCTCGGGAGGGGCAAGCCCCTCCCCTACAGCATTCCAGTTTGCGGTGCGCCCTATTCTTATTGCAGTCCGACGGCCTCCATGGCCTGCTTGAGATCCGCGATGATGTCCTCCACGTCCTCCAGTCCGACGGAGAAGCGCAGGAAGCCCTTGCGGAACTTTTCCGGATAGAGCAGGATGCGCTCGTCGTAGCTCGGCTGCGGGAAAATGAGGCTCTCGTCGTGCCCGAGCGAGACCGCGAACGTGACGACCTTCAGCGCGGCGCAGAAGCGCTCGACGGTCTTGTCGTCCGTGTCGAGACCGAAGGAGATCACGCCGCCGCAGCCGTTTTTCATCTGCTTTTGCGCTACCTCGTAGCCCGGGTCGTCCGGCAGGCCGGGATAGGACACGAACGTGACGCACGGCTGCGCCTGCAGCCACTCGGCGATGCGCTGCGTGGAGGCGTTGATGCGCTCCATGCGCAGCGGGAACGTGACTGAGCCGCGGAAGATCTGCCAGGCGTTGAACGGGCTGATGACCGCGCCGACGTTCACCTGTGCCTCATAGCGGATGCGGTCCATGGTCTCAAGGTCGTTGGAAACGATCGCGCCTCCCTGCGCGTCGCCGTGCCCGTTGACGTATTTCGTCAGCGCGTCCACGACGAAGTCCGCGCCCAGCTCCAGCGGGTGCTGGTTCAGCGGCGAGGCGAACGTGTTGTCCACGCTCAGAAGCGCGCCGTTGCGGTGGGCGATCTCGGCGACGGCGGCGATGTCCGTGACGCCGACGGTGGGGTTGTCCGGCGTCTCGATGTGCACAAGACGCGTGCCGGGCGTGATCGCCTTTTCCACCGCGGCGAGATCCGTCATGTCCACCATGACAGTGTCGACGCCGAATTTGCGGTTGAACAGCTCATGGAACATGCGGTAGACCGCCATGTAGCTCACGTTCGGGTACACGACGCGGTCGCCGCTTTTCAAAAGCGTCCAGAACAGCGCGTGCAGCGCGCCGACGCCGCTCGCGAGCACGATCGCGTCCTGCGCGCCGTAGAGCGCCGCGATCTTCTCTTCCAGCCATTGCTGGTTGGCGTTGCCGTTGCGCGCGTAGAACAGCAGGTCGGTCGAGGAATAGTTCACCTTCGATAAATCGTCCGGCAGCTTATAGCTGTTGGCCATGTGCAGGGGGCGGCGCACCGCGCCGGTCTCGGCGTCATAGTCTGTGCCGGTGTGCACCGCCTGCGTGGCAAAGCCGTAAGGGGCGTATTTGTTTTCTTTTTTCGCCATGGCGTTCGTCTCCTTGCAGGATGGATTTCTGCGCCTATTATAAACCGACCAAAATACTCGGTCAATAGGTTTTTTGACAAAACAAACCCGTCTAAAATCCTCACCGCAGCCTGTTTATCCAACATTCGGAAGCGTTTTTGTGCATCATGAACAAAAATATGTCCAGATTTCTGGAACGCTTTTCGTCTAGTTTTTTGGTAAAATAGACACAGGCAACTTATTGTGTTACATTCCAATACTGCCGAAGAAATCAGGGAGGATACATATTATGGCAAACATTCATGACATCACCCGCAACGCGTGGATGCTGAAGGGTCCGCTTGCCAAGCGCGGCTATGACTGGTGGTGGCATTCCTTTACCGCCGAGGACGCCGAGACCGGCGCGGAGAAGCCCTTCTACGTGGAATTCTTCACCTGCAACCCCGCGCACGCGAAGGACGAGCCCGTGATCGTCTGGAACCGCCCCGAGGCCCAGAAGCGCGGCGAGCGTCCGAGCTATCTGATGGTGAACGTCGGCACCTGGGGCGAGGAAAAGGCACAGCTGCACCGCTTCTTTGCGTGGAAGGACGTGCGCATCTCCCCCGTGACGCCCTACTCCATCGACGCGGCGGACTGCTTCTGCAGCGAGACCGAGACACGCGGCAGCATCCACATCACCGAGGCGGAGGCCAAGGCGCACCCCGAGTGGATGTGCGACGCCGGCGACATCAAATGGGATCTGAAGATCCAGAAGGACATCTCCTTCCACGTCGGCTACGGCGCGAGCAAGATCTTCCGCGACATCAACTCCTTCGAGATGTTCTGGCACGCCGAGGGTATGAAGAGCTACTTCGAGGGCGAGATCGAGTTCAACGGCAAAAAGTACGTCGTCAAGCCCGAGACCTGCTACGGCTACGCCGACAAGAACTGGGGCGGCGACTTCACGAGCCCGTGGGTCTGGCTGTCCTCGAACAACCTCGTGAGCAAGAAGACCGGCAAGCGGCTCACCAACAGCTGCTTCGAGGTCGGCGGCGGCAGACCGAAGATCTTCTTCTACGCGCTGGACCGCAAGCTGCTCGGCCAGTTCTTCTACGAGGGCAAGAACTATGAGTTCAACTTCTCCAAGTTCTGGACCGGAAGCCAGACGAAGTTCGACTCCTGGGAGACCGAGGACAAGATCCATTGGCACGTCGAGCAAACGACCTTCACCGCCAAGATGGTCTCCGACATCACCTGCGAGAAGAAGGACATGCTGCACATCAACTATGAAGCGCCGAACGGCACCAAGCGCCACAACCGTCTCTGGAACGGCGGCAACGGCGTCGGCGTCATCAAGCTCTACCGCCGCGTCGGACCGAAGTTCGTGCTGATCGACGAAGTGGAAGCCAAGAACATTGGCTGCGAGTATGGAGAGTATGACAGATAAGGAGTAATTCATATGATCAACGGAAAACGCATCGTTCTGACCGGCGCGAGCAGCGGCATCGGTCTGGAGGTCCTGAAGCTGCTCAAGGAGGGCGCGGACAACCAGATCCTCGCCGTCAGCCGCCACGCGGTGGAAAAGCTCACGGGCTTTGCCCCGAACGTCACGCCCTTTGACTGCGACGTGAGCAGCCCCGAAGGCATCGAAAAGCTCTTCGACAAGGCCGAGAGCATGTTCGAGAAGATCGATATTTTCTACGCCAACGCCGGCTTCCCCTATTATGAGCGCTATGACTACATGGACTGGGAGCGCGTGGAGAAGATGTTCCGCACGAACACCTTCGCGCCGATGTACACTTATTCCCGGTACTTGAAGCATCTCAATGGCCGCGACGGGCATCTCGCCATCACGGTCAGCGCCATCGGGCAGATGGCGATGCCGGGCTACGCCGTCTACAGCGCGAGCAAGTTCGCCACGCAGGGCTTCCAGCAGGCCGTGCGCGTCGAGAAGCCCGACAATCTCAAGATGACCTGCCTCTACCCCGTCGCGACGGACACGAACTTCTTCGTCGTTGCCGCCGACGGTGAGAAATTCGAAAAGCCCTTCCCCGTGCAGAAGCCCGACGTGGTGGCGCGCAAGATGGTCGCCGGTATCGAGAGCGGCAAGAAATACGTCTCGCCGAGCTTCCTGTTCGGTCTGAGCAAGGTGCTCATGGGCGTGTGCCCGCCGGTGCGCGACATCTACTGGAAGCTGGAGTACAACAAGCTCGTCCGCATGGAAAAGCGTCTGGGAAAAAAGGAGAACTGACCCATGGCATTTGAAAACCTGCTCAGCCCGATGAACATCGGCACGCTGACCGTGAAAAACCGCACCGTCATGACGGCGGCGGAGATGAGTCTCGGTCAGCCGGACGGCACGCCGACGGAAAAGCTCATGGACTACTATGAGGAGCGCGCGAAGGGCGGCGTGGGGCTCATCATCCCGGGCGTCACGCGCGTCAACGACATGGGCGCCGCCTCCACCTACACGCAGCTCGCCATGAGCCACGACTACCACATCGAGCCGATGCGCAAGTTCGTCGAGCGCATCCACCGCCACGGCGCAAAGCTCGGCATCCAGCTGCACCACCCCGGCCGGCAGGGCTACTCCGCCAGCACGAACAGCCTGCCGATGGTCATCCCCATCGTCAAGCGCTTCCCGAAGGTGCTCGACGGCATCTTCAAGGCGACGCCGATCCTGCTCGGCATGGAGGAGCGCAAGCTCATCTGGTCGGTGCAGGCGCCGTCGAAGGTGGAGCTTGCAAACCACGGCGCGATGCGCATGCACGCGATGAGCAAGAAAGAAGTCAAAAAGCTCATAAGCGACTTCATCGAGGCGGCGGTGCGCTGCCAGAAGGCGGGCGTCGACATCGTCGAGCTGCATGGCGGTCACGGCTACATGATCCAGCAGTTCCTCTCCCCGAACACGAACCACCGCACCGACGAATACGGCGGCAGCTTTGAAAACCGCATGCGCTTCGTCTCCGAGATCATCACCGGCATCCGCGCGCGCTGCGGGCGCGACTATCCGCTGATGGTGCGTCTCACCGCCGACGAGATGTATGACAAGATCGGCAAGCCCGGCAAGGGCTATGATCTCGAATACGGCAAGCGGGTCGCCGTGGAACTGGAGAAGCTCGGCGTCGACGCGATCAACGTCACGTCCGCATGCTATGACGTGTACAACCGCTGGCTGGAGCCCACGAGCTTCGAGCCCGGCTGGCGCGCCTATCTCGCCAAGGAAATCAAGTCCGTCGTCTCGATCCCCGTGTGCGCGGCGAACTTCATCCGCTCGCCCGAGCAGGCGGAGCGGCAGATCGCCGAGGGATATCAGGACTTCGTCGGCTCTGCCCGCACCTTCATCTGCGATCCGCATTGGGTGCAGAAGGTCGAGGAAGGCCGCCCCGAGGACATCAAGCGCTGCATCGGCTGCCTGAACTGCATCTCCTCGTTCATGACGAACGCGAAGGTCGGCAAGTCCGGCGAGTGCGCGCTGAACCCCGCCGTGGGCAGAGAGCGCGCGGACAACAACCTGCCGCGTGACGGAGAGGGCAAGTCCGCCGTCGTCGTCGGCGCGGGCCCCGCGGGTCTGATGGCTGCTGAGGTGCTCGCGCGCCGCGGCTTTGCCGTGACCGTGCTGGAAAAGGCCAAGGAGGTCGGCGGACAGGTGAACACCGCCGCGTCCTGCCATCTCAAGGGCAAGCTCCATTGGTGCGTCGAGGATCTCATGACGAGTGTGGAAAAGATCGGCGTCACGGTCTGCTCGGGCGTGGAGGTCACGGCGGACTCCGTCGCGGCGATGAAGCCCGACGTCGTCCTGCTCGCGACGGGCGGCGTGCCGGTCGTGCCGAAGAGCATCCCCGGCGTGGAGAAGGCGCACGTCTGCACCGCCCCGGAGGTCATTCTCGGCGAGGTCCGTCCGAAGGACAAGACCGCCGTCGTCATCGGCAGCGGCATGACGGGTCTGGAGACCGCCGAATTCCTGCTCCAGGACGGCTGCGACGTCACGATCCTCGAGATGGCGCCCGAGATCGCCCCGGGCACGTGGTTCCAGCTCGTCGACGACGAGATGGAGCGCCTTGTCCCCGCGGGCTGCAAGTTCAAGCCCGGCACGAAGCTCGTCGCCATCGGCGACAAGACCGTCATCGTCGAGGACGCGAAGTCCGGCGCGCGCAGCACGCTGCCCGCCGAGGCGGTCGTCCTGTCGATGGGCGTGCGTCCGATCCCCGATCTGGAGGACGACCTCAAGCGCAAGGGTCTCCGGGTCCTGCGCGTCGGCGACGCCGTCAAGAGCGGCACGATCGCCAACGCGGTCCACAGCGCATACGACGTCGCTGTGACGCTGTAACAGCAATCCAAATCGCAAACAGGAGCATTCCAAATCGGGATGCTCCTGTTTCGTCGCTTGCGGGCGGATGCGATCCGTCTCTGCAAAAATCCTAAATTATTTTTCTTTTCTCTGTCCCCGGATCGACCTGATCCGACATATTTTCTCATAAGGATGGGTATGTGCATCGAGAAACCGGGTGCACAGAGCTTTGAACAGAGAGCTGGGAAAAGATGAGTTTGACAAAAGAACAAAACGACCGCCTCACCGCCATGTTCCGTGACATGTATGACAAGCTGGTCGGCATTGCCTATGCCAGACTGGGAAATCTGCCGCTGGCGGAGGAGGCAGCGCAGGAGGCCTTTTGCATCGCGTGCCGCCGTGCTGACGCCTGCCTGGAAAGCAACAATCCCGAGGGCTGGCTCGTGACGACGCTGTTATTTGTGACGAAAAACATGCGGCGGTTTGCGGCCGCTCAGGCACAGCGGGTCGTGCCGGCTCCGGATTATCGGGGCGTCCCGGGACAATATGACGATTACTCCGAGATCGAATTCGCGGATCTGATCTCAGAGAAGGAGTTTCGCCTGTTTCGCCGCGTCGCCGTGGACCGTTACACGATCCGCGAGGCAGCGGATGAGCTTGGCATCGGAGAAGAGGCCTGCAAAAAGCGCGTGCAGCGCATCCGCGCCAAGCTGCAAAAGAAGGTCCTGCTTGAATTGCGGTCGGATGACTACGCGGAAAGGAGCTGACGAGATGAACGATCGAATCCATACATCAACTGCGTTCGAACGGATGTCGACGGAAGCTCTGGTGGAGCTTTTGCGGCGCGAACGGGACCCCGAAGAGCTCCTGCGCGCGGAGGCAGCGCTGCGCGCACACCCGGATGCGAAGCTGCCTCGCGCGGACGTGGACGCCGCGCTGGAGCGTTTCCGGGCCGAATATCTGCCCACGACGGCGCTTGATCCCGACGCGCCGGAGCAGCCGCGCGCGCCGCGCAGACTCATGCGCGTTCTGCCGCTGGCGGCGATCCTCGTGCTGGCGCTGGGCATGCTCGTCTACGCCGGGCAGCGGCAGGAGCGCGCGCTTTCCACCAGCACCGTGATCACGCGCCATGACGCCTCAAGCGACATCGATTATGTGCACACAGACGGCGTGATCCCCTCCTTCGGCATCACACTCCCCAGCCGCTTCGAGCTGGAGGAGACCGCGCCGGACGGCGAGACAGACACGCTGCTCTATCGCGACATCGCGCAGCCCTCTCGCACGGTGAAGATCTCCTTCGCGACCGGAGACGGGCTCTCCTACGCCGCGAAGGATCCGGATCACCATCCCACGGAGGAGATCACGCTCCCCAACTTCAACACTCCCTGTTTCCTGACCGACTTCGGCGACACGATCGAAATCGCCGCCTTTGATTTCACACATTCGAATGTTGGATGCCTGATCGTGATCGAGACGCATGATCTGTCGCGCGCGGAGGCGCTCGCCGCCGCCGAGAGTCTGCATCTTCTCACCGTGGCGGAGTCCGCGTCATGACGAAAAGCAGAAAGACGCTCCGCACCGTGCTCACCGTGCTGCTGACGCTCGCGGCGCTGCTGGCGATGGGCTGGTTCGCCTTCCCGACCATCCGCGCAGACCTGATAAACTTCTGGCTTCAGACAACGGGCAAAAACGAAGCCCCGTCGGTCGCGCTCCCGGCGAAGGAGGCGGATACGCTGTTCACGGCAGAATTGCCGGAAGATCTCGTCCTGGAGCAGCTGAAGTCCGACGGCGCGGTATTCGTGTACGCGGTATACGTCTCCCCCGATCTTGGCCTCGAGCGGACCATCAGCTTGGTCTTTGCATACGGAAGCACTTCCACCTCCGTTGATACGGAGGACCTGCTCGTCTACGAGGAAATGACGCTCGGCGGCAGGGATGTGATCTATGAAGAGAAAGAGATCGAGGGCGTCGTGTATCGCAGCGCTCTCATCTCGAACATCGAGCCGCAATGCTTTGTCTCGCTCAACGCGCAGGGCGTCACGCGTGACGAGCTGCTCCGCGTGGCGGAGACTCTGAAGGTCTATCCGCTCGCATGAGGCACGGCTCGCTTGACAGGCGCGGCAACGTGCGGTAAAATAGCAAAGCGTCATGCCCCAGTAGCTCAGCAGGATAGAGCGACCGCCTCCTAAGCGTGCGTCAATCGCTCAGAGGCGGCCTAAATCAAGCTTTTTTTCGTTTTGTAATTGAGTGACAATGAGTGACAAACACATGCCCACGTAGCTCAGCAGGATAGAGCAACTGCCTCCTAAGCATAAGTACAGCCATTGAAAAATGGCACACAATTCAATATTTGCCCTGGTAGCTCAGCTGGATAGAGCAGCCGCCTCCTAAGCGAGTGTTTTTCCGCCGAATCGGTTGATAATTCAGGCTTTTTACATTATAATACTGGGTACAAGTGGGTACAATGTCCATTCGCCGTGTCTCTGTAGCTCAGCTGGATAGAGCGCGCCCCTCCTAAGGGTGAGGCCGGGGGTTCGAATCCCTCCAGGGACGCCATAAAGGGAAGTTGGTTTATACCAGCTTCCCTTTTTCTATTCTATTAGTCTCTTTGCAGATACCATTTTGTCGTAAATCGAATCAATGCGGCGTCTGTCGGATTGAGAATAGTGCCTTTCATTTGTTTCAACTGCATGCCCAAGTATTAAGGCTCGGTCTGCCGCTGAGAATCCAAGCTCGATAAGATAATTGTTGAAAGCAACCCGAAACGCATGATTGTGGTCTGTCTTAATGCCGAGTTTCTTGCAAAGTCTTTTAAGATATTCCATGTAACCGCCTTTTAAGATGACGCTACCATCTTTGTTATGGAAAATATAGTCTGACTCTCCCGGCAACGACTTAGCATACTCCAGCGCCTCGCGGCACTCTTGATTGATTGGAATAAATCGCCCGTTGTGAGGATGCTTTCGCTCATCTTTGGTATATCCCACTTCGTAGTGCATTTCCGGTGTGGAGTTTGTCGTTCTGAGCTGTTGGCGGTGTACATGGATGAATTTATCATCGACATCGCATTTGTGAAGTACAGGGAGTTCGCCGACTCTCATCCCTGTTGAAATAGCAACGAGCACCATAATCGCGCGCGGGTTTTTTAAATCGCGTAAGGCCGCTTCTCGGATGCGCTTCAACTCTGAATCCGAAAATGCGCGTTCTTCTTCGGTCTTACGCTCTATGCGGCAATCCTTTGCATACGTCGTAAAAACTATAGTCTGCGCTGGATTTGAAGAACATATCTCTTTTTCTATTCCATACTTGAATACCTGATTCACAATTTGAATCATTTTGCGCAAGCCTTCTTCCGTTGGCTTTGTTGGCATGTAGCATCCTTTGAACCACATTTTTAACTCGGAAGATGTAATCTGTTCTATTGGCTTTTTCTTTATGTCCGAGCTCAAAAACTTGAAGAACCGCCGATTATCCAAAATGGTTTGATGACTTCGGTTCAACTCTTTTTCTTTGCTGACCATAAGCATTTCAAACACATCGGAAAACGTAATCGGTTTTTCTTTCTTTTTATAAAAAGCATACAGATACTCATATAATTCGTCTTCTGTCTTAAACTCCACTCCTTTCCGAACACCGTCAATATAGACGTGGGTTTTCCATTTTCCGTTCTTGTACTTGCTTGCTGATTTCAACTGGGATATTGCCAGTGAATGATGTTCAGCAACATATTTACGCTTTGCTTTGGTAATCAAATCAACTACCATGGCATTTTCGGGACCGCTATCTTGAAATAGGAGCGCAATGTCCTGCAGAATGCCGGACGATGTGCCATTTTCAATTATCATTGCAGGCCCACCGCCCTTTCGTTTGATTACGGTATCATTTTACCGCATTAGACAGAAAAGGTGGCAAGACTTGTACAATCACTTTTTTAGACAAAACACAAATTATATCCACAAAAAGTATTGATATTCAATCTTTTTTGATATAGAATCTTGTACAAAAAAATGAAAAAATTGTACATTTTTATCGGAGGCTTTTTACATGTCTGAAGACAAGAAGCTCAGCATCTATGCACTCACGCGCTATTACGTCACACGGTACGACCTTCCAACACAAAATCGCGCCGGATCCGCTTGGAACTTAAATGACGGCATGGGCGCATACGTGAAGGCGATCAATCGGTTGTTAAATAACACGCCGATTGGGGAAACCACACTATATGACGCAATCCTTCCAGATGGCGGCGGCGTTCGCAGCATTTCTATCGGCGAGTTTGAGCGCTTCTGCTTTCCACGATGGGCGGCATACTTGAAAAAAAGCTGTACGGAAGGTTTCAACACCGGCGCATTACAGGCCGACATGGACATCTGGCACATCGAGTATGATCGTGAATATTGGGATGCTGTTGCAGAGAGGGCCGCCGACGCACAGTACAAAGCGCTGACTGAGGGCTATAACAATCCGCCTATGGAGGATGACTTGCTCCCGGTTGTGTCCGAGGAAGAGATACAGCAAAAAGGTCACGATTTGATGATAGAAGCACTGTATCACATCTTCTACGACAGCTTTGATTGGGAAAAACTGCGTCAGGACATGAGCGATTCCATCATCACACCCGAGGAGGTCTCTGCGGCCGACTTTACAGGGACAATGATGCGGGCCAAAGCAAGACTAAAAAGCTATTTGAACTACGTAGGAGAAAAAAAGAAACCCTGAGCCGTCTGGAAATCAACAAAGGCACGGGCGATCGGCGATCGCCCGTGCCTTTGTTGGTTAAAGCTTGATAATGGGTTCTCAGCCAGCAAGAATCTGCTTGCCGGTGTCGGAATCGGCGTCCAGAACCACCACGCGGCGGTTCTTGGCAGCCTCGGTCTCTACGAAGTTACCGTTGGAATCCCACTCCTGCCCGCGGACGAAGGGGTCTTTCTCAAATCCCAGACCGACAACAATGAGCTGGCTCTCCGGCACACCAAAATCCTTCACCAGCGTGTCCTTCACCGCCTGTGCGCGCTTTTCGGAGAGAACTGCGCTCGACGCCTGGTCTCCCTTCACTTTCGCAGTAGTTCCTGCAAGCAGAACTTTGCGGTCCGGGCGCGAGAGGATGAGCTCTGCCAGTGGCTGAAGCGCAGCCTTTGCCTGTTCAGGATAAAGATACACCGCCTCATTCGCAACGAAGTTCACCTGTGTCTCGTTCAACTCAAAGGGTTGTGCCAAAATCAGATTTGGCTCCTCGGCCTGTTCTTGAACGGTCGTGTTGATACTCTGCTGCTCCGGTGCATTGATCTGGAGGTTGAACGTCGTTTCACCATCACTGGTCAGGCAAATATAATAAAGCGTGTTCGCGTCCAGAGAATCCACCCAGCCGGTCGAAGCCTTACCATCTTCATACGCAGTTGCGACCTCATGCCAGCCGAGCTGTCGGAAATTAGTATCGACGGGCCCGATCTGTGTGCCGTACGCGTCATATAGCTTTGCGACAATTTGCTCAGTGCCGACTTTCGTGTTCTCCAATGTAATGCTGTATCGCTGACCCGATTCAATGCCAGTCCGGAAGGCAAACCAAGCATAGCCGCCGGTATAGCTTCCGCGATACTGGGTGTCCGTTTTCAGCAGCATAGCGTCGTTCTGATTGCTCCCGGCCTCCAGCGGAGCATTCTCATCGAGTGCTGTCTGTGCCTCCGCAAGATTGCTGCTGGTGGCGTAACCCGATTCTGTTCCACCCGAAGCAGTCACGCACAGGGAATATGCAGCCTTTCCGTCACTCTCCAGCTGGACCTTATAAGTCGTGTTCGCATTCAGACCGTCCAACCAGCCTGTTGATGCCTTACCGTCCTCATAAGCAGCCGAAACTTCGCCCCAGCCAAGCTGTCGGAAATTGGTTTCGCTAGGCTTGATTTGTGTGCCGTACGCGTCATACAGCTTTGCAACGATGCATTCACTGTTCTCTGTGCAGTTGATAATGGTAATCGCGTAGCGGGCTTCTTCCTGATCCGTAGTCGTGAATGCGAGCCATCCGCCTTCTCCGGTGTAATGCCCAAAAACCTTCGTGTCCAGTGGGACGTGCACGGCGGAGGATTGGTTCGTTCCCGGCATAACGGTGCCGTCTTGATGAAGGTTTCCCTCGACGCCTGTGCTCCCTGCCGGGTCTGCGTCAGCTTTTTGATTCGGACCGCCAATCGTGAGATAGTATTCTGTTTTGGAGTCGCATGTCAGGCACAAAAAGTAGGTCGTATTCGCGTCCAGTTCCTCGATCCAGCCGGTCGAAGCCTTACCATCTTCATACGCAGTTGCGACCTCATGCCAGCCGAGCTGCCGGAAATTGGTCTCAACTGGCCCGATTTTGTTTCCGGCCTCGTCATACAACATTGCAACGATGTAATCGCTGCCCACCTTCACGTTTTCCAACGTAACGCTGTACCGTTCATCCGTTTCGGAGCCTGTCTGGAACGCAAACCACGCATTGCCGCTTTCATACTTCCCGTGGTATTTTCCATTCACGTTCAACAGCTGCGCATCCTCCTGATTCGCTGCCGAAACAAGATCTTGGTCCTCGGAGAGCACCTCGCGCGTCAGTTCCTTTGCTGGAGGTTGTGAAGGATCTGTAATGCAAAGGGAGAAATCGACTGCATTGTCGGCGGTCATGCACAGGTAATAAGTGGTATTGGGTTCCAGCCCCTCTACCAAGCCGGTCGAAGCCTTACCATCATCATAGGCGACCGAAACCTCCTGCCAGCCGAAGTTTCTGGAATTGGAATCAGCAGACTTAATTTTGTTGCTGTTCTGATCATATAGAGTTGTGCAAATCCAATCACTGCCAACGCTGCGGTTCAGGGTCGTTACGGCATAGGTGATATCCTCGACATCGCCCGTCTGAAAGGAAACCCAGTATTCTCCCTCGACGTATTGGCCGTGGTAGCGCGTGTTGGTCTGCAGCATCGTTGCCTCGTCCATGCTTGCCCCGCCCTCGATGTCAATAAACTCCGAAGTTGTCGCAGCTTCTTCCGCAGAACCATCCCCCTGCATTGTTTTCTTCCCACACGCCCCCAGCAGCATGACCGCCGCAAGCAGGAGCACCAGAAGGGTGAGCATTCGTTTAGCTTGTCTCATAATTGCCTCCTCAGTCTATCTTTTCTATCTGATGCGGTTCAGCCGAGAATGTGAATATCACTAGTACTGGGCTGACCGACGGGCATGGATGTATCGCTGGGCCACCATGTGCTGTTCGGGTCGATGCTGAACGTAACGGTCTGGCCGTCGTAGGCGCTGTCAATCCCGGCGTTGTCCACACGGATCATACGCGCTTCATCGGCTCTGGAACCAAAGCCGTCACCGTTGTTGGCCGTAATCGTCGTAGGAGCAGAGAGCACAATCAGACGCCATGTCTTGCCGCGCTCACCGCCGCCGTTATAGTCCGGAACCCCCTGCAGGGAAACCACGCTGTCATAGTCATAGGTGCCGACCGTACCGGTTAGCACAATGCGCCCTGCAGCCTGCTCCGAGGCAATCAGAGCGTCGAGGGCTGCTGCAGCGTCCGGCGTGGGCTCCGGGGTAGATTCCAGCGTTGCGGCGGCGGTGTCCGCGTCACTCCATTTGGCGAAACCGGACTGGTCATCGAGGTCATACCATTCAATTTCCTGCAAGCCTGAATAAAGTTCAGTAATCTCATACCCGCCAACTGCTTCGGTAGAAAAAGTTTCGCCGTTAAGCATCTTGCGGGTAACATCATAGAATCTTCCGTTCCCGCTATAATTGGTGGTGACCAGAATACCGTTGGCGTCAGTGCTTTCCGCAAGATAACTACCCATTGCGCCGGTGCCTGGTGCATCATTTACCAACACTTCCGACGGAGCAAGAACAGAGGCCGTGTCTACATCATATTGGAACACTCGGACGCGCATATTGTCGGCAAAAGTCACGGCCCCTTCTGCATCGTTGACCTGACCCAGCAGCAATGCCGGAACAGAATCAGACCCCTGAATCTGGATGAGTGTATATTTATATCCGAGAATCTGCGCATTGCCCGCACCGTAATCATAGGTGTCCGCCTGTGCGATAATCTCACGGTAAGCCGCAAGCGCCGCATCCATGTCAGATTCGGGTGTGGCTTCCGGCGTCGCTTCGGGCGTGGCTTCTACAGCAGGAGTGTCGGGCGTCTCATCATGAGACAACAGCCTCGTGACCCCAAAGATACCGCCGCCGATGACCGCCAGCGCCAGCAGCACGATGGCAATGAGTTTTCCGAGATTGAACCCACCGGTAGCCGCCGCAGCGCCTGCAGCAGTTTTCGCGCCGGTGGAAGCAGCGCCGGAGGCCTTTGCCGCACCGGATGCGCTCTTTGCCGCGCCGGTGGCTTTTGCCGTGTTGTACATGCGGGCGGTCTCGGAGAGGATCTTGCTGCGGATCTGCGGGTTCGGCAGCTCGCCGGAGAATTTGTCCCGCCCACGCAGCAGCCAAAGCAGGAACGGAATCGGAGAGAGGCTGTAGAGCTTGGTACCCTGCTTCTCCAGCTCGTCCACTTTCTTTTCAATCTTCCGGCGTCCGTACAGCAATCGGCTCTTGACGGCGTTTTCCGTCGCGCCCATGGCCTCCGCAATCTGCTTCACGGACATTTCTTCATAGTAGAACATGCCGATGGCGGCGCGCTGGTCTTCGGGCAATTCGTCGATAATCTCCCGAATCAGCCGCTTGGTCTCCGCCTCGTCGATGACCTGCTCCGGAAGATGGGCGCTGCGCTCTTCTACCAGACGTTCTTCAAAGCTGAGGTCGGTATTCTCGCCGTCCGACAGCTCCGAAAACAGCATCGGCTTTTTCTTTTTCAGCCAGTCACGCGCCGTGTTCGCAGCGATTTTCTTGACCCACGGGAGAAACTTAGTGTTCCCCGCAAATCGGTCAAGATAGGTGAATGCTTTAAGATAACTGTCCTGCACGATGTCGAACACCGCGTCTTCATCTTTAATCATGGACTTGGCGGTGTAGTAGACCTGACTGTAGGTAGCTTCGTAAAGCGCCGCGATCGCGTTCTGATCGCCGCTTCTCGCCTGCTCCACAAGCTCCGCAATACGTCCCGCCTCACCGGTCGGTTTTCCGCAGTGGGGGCAAAATGCCGCGCCGTCGTCCATAGGCTTTCCGCAATATCCGCAGTACATGACTCAATCCTCCTCTTCTCTCTTTATGACTTTTTTCAGAATGGTTTGTTTTTTGTCCTCGTCGATGGGAAAGGACTCGATTGCGGCCTGAATCAACCGCTTTAACAGTGCGTCAATCATTATTTCGGGCTCCTTTCAAATGCGGGTGATTTGTCCCTTACACCCATAGAACGACCAGAAAGTGCGCCCGGTTGTAAAAATCAAAAAATTTTTTTGAAAAAATTTCTCACGAGAGAAAAAGTGCATATAAAAAAGCGCGCAGCCGAAGCCACGCGCCGAAAAACGCTGAACTCCTTTGCTGCTACGCAATCTGTACCCTCCTGAGAAAGCAAAGACGGAGAAAGCGTTTTTGCCGAAGCAAAATACTTTCTCAGGAAAGGGAATCAATATTCGATTGCGTAGCGAAAATATATTACCACATCACGCTTTTTCGTGCAAGACCGGCAGGAAGCAGTAACTCACTTTTTTATCGGTATACGAAGAATACGTTGAGGAATACGCTAAATTTGGCAGCAAAAAACAGCGTATCCTATTTTTTGTCTTTACGGTACTCGCTTTTTCTTACCAAGAATACGCGGAATACGAAGAATACGCTAAAGTACAGAGCTTTGTATTATAATATTATACTAAAATCTATTTTTAATTATTCTTTTCTACATTTTTTTAGTTGTTTTTCAACACTTTTTAACAAAATAATTAAAACAATAATTAATAATAATATTAGCGTATAACCATCGCGGGGCGTTTGGGCTTGTCAATAACGCCCCGCGATTTTCTGCTGAAATCATTGGTTTTTTCGAAGTTTTCTAATAAAACCTCCATATTCATAAATATTTAATTATTTCTAATTATTGACATTTTACAATTTAGCATTATAATTAACTTATAATCATTACTCCGAAGTACGACAGGAGGGATTTCAAAATGGCAAAGGATGACAAGAAAAAGCCTGCAAATCTGACAACTTTTATGCTTTCTCAGGATTACCTTCCTGAACACTGGGACTGGACGCCAACCGAAAAAGGCGTTCTCGTTTCCGCCAGCAATACACCAAATTCGGCTAAACTGGTCGGCGCGGTCATTTTTGACAGATTGATCACGGCGGGATTTGATATAGAAGAGGCATATGCCATTACGCATGACAAAGACGAACATGTGATATGGAATGAGTTTAAAAACCATTATATTACTAGTTTTACCAGCAACCATATTCACTTTGTTGCAAAGCTGAAAAAAGGGGCACCGCTGGAACTAATCGCTGACACCATCGGTGTTGCCCCAAATTATATCGAAAAGCCTCGCGCCGGACGGTACTCATATGACAACATGCTGTCGTACATGATCCATATTAAGTACCCGCAGAAGTACCGCTATGACGCCAGATCGGTTGTTACATTTTCTGGAAAAGACTTTTTTGACGGCTATTACTGCGAGTGTCATAAGCAATGGATGCACGGACGAGCTGAAAGAATCGAGTTCGAAGCGCGCATGACACTGAAAGATGTCGAAATGCTGATCATGGACGGACAGATTTCAATAAAAGATTTAGCACTCGAACCAGAGTACCGATATGTTTTTCAGAAGCATAGAGAACATATTATGAAACTGATTGCAAACCACACTGAATATCTGAAAGACCGTGACCGTGCACTGGCTGGCCTCTACGATACACATGACGTGGATGCCAAGCGCGGGAGTTCTCTTTCTGCTGGCTCAATGGCGAACGAAGAGAAGTAAAACTTCTCGCACACTGAAATTGGCGCACTTTCGGTTCGACACACAGCAAGCTCAAAGGATGGGAGACCATCCCAAGGGCACCGCGTAGCGGCGAAGTAAGGGGAGGTACCGGCTATGCCGGGCGCAACGCAGTTGCGTCACCTCCCCTTATGCCCTTTTGGGTTTTTAGCGCAAATCTTAAACCGAACAGGGTAAATTGAGCGTTTTTCAGCTCCCAGACTACACAAAAAGTGGTGACTTGTCATTCGAAAAAGTGCCAAAAAACCAGTGACTACTTGTAACAAGTGGTCACTGATTCCCGAAAAAGCATTACCCAGTAGTCCGCGAAAGTGACTACTTTTCGTGGTCGTTTGACGCAGCAAGTCACAACTAAAATAACAGCGTTTTTGTGTCAAAAAAAGCTCAAAAATATTCTTGAATGGTAGGACGTCTGGTTCTTCACATTGCGTGCACCGGACATTGTGTTAGCAAAATCATCCAAAAAAAGATACACCAGACCGATTTGGTCTGGTGCTGAAATTTGATTTTGGGTACAATTTGGGTACAAAGGATATTGCAGTCCCGAAAAAGCCTTATCCTTTCTACATTTTTTGAGTGACTGCTCCGCTCCTAAGCGGCAGGTCGGGGGTCCGAATCCCTTCCAGGGTGCCAGAAAACGTCGTAATCTCAACAGGTTGCGGCGTTTTTTGTTTTCTAATTCTCGCTTTGGAAAACGCGGTTTTTTGTTCTCTGGCACGCCAAAGTATGCGAGAACACTTTTTAGATTATTTTGCGCTTTGGCACGCATTTGGCACAGGCGCTATCCGGCCTGTTGCGCGATGAGAGCAGACAACGCTGCCAATAATTCGGGAGATTGTTGGAGCTGAACCAGCAGACTCTGGGCGTCCACGGTCGTGGATTGCGGCTCTTGCGGCGCTTTAACGCTCCGAAGATCGGGGTTGGAATAGAACGCCGCCTCAAATTTTTGAGCATTGACTTTTCGATCTTCGTCCAGAATGTGTGCATAGATCTTTGTGATCATATCCACCTGCGCATGGCCGGTATCCCCCTGCGTTGCCTTCAGATCTCCATGGTTGAGCTTCAGCTTATAAGTGGTGCTGCTATGACGCAGAGAATGAAATACAACATTGGGGAGATCTGCATCCCGCTTCAAGCGGTTAAACGCATTCCCAATTACTTTTGATTCACAGGGACGCCCATTTGGAAGTGCAACCACAAGATTGTAATCAAAGTATTCCTCTCCAAGAAACTCCTTTTGCTGATCTTGAGCAGCTTTCCATTCCCGTAGAATATAAGCCACTGTTTTCGGCATCCAGACCTTTCGGATGCTGCTTTCGGTTTTGGGCGGTTTCAGGACAAGCCGGGTTGATGCATTTTCCAAGCACATGGTCCGAGGAAAAACTTTGATGATCTCTTCCTCACCCAAAATTGCAAGTGTGGACTCCTTCACGCGGATCAGTTCCTTTTCAACAAACAGATGCGCATCATCTCTTGCAATATCCGCGTCAGAAATATGGATGTTATCCCATGTAAGCCCCAGAACTTCCCCAACACGGAGAGAACAGGCAAATGAGAGGTTCATTGCGACATAAAGGCGACTATCCTTGCAGGCGTCCAGAGCCTTACGGATCGTATCTGCGTTCCAGATTTCTCTGGTTGCCTTCTTTGTTTTGGGCAACGTTGTTTCTGTAAAGGGGTTTCGATCTACGATCTCCCACCGAATGGCTTGCTTGAAGGCAGACTTCAGCAGACGATTGATACGTTCAATCGTCGAAGGTGTCATATATTCACGCTTGCTGTATCGGTTAATCCACGCGACACTTTTTGTCTTTTGGAGTCTGCTGATGAACTTGTCCGCCTCCATCGCATTCATGTCCTGGATCAGCATATCACCGATCATGGGATTGATATAGTTGCGAATCAGACCAGTATTCGCTTCGTAGGAACTCGGTCCCCACTTTTTCACGCCATACAAGGAGACGAAATCGTCCATAAACTGTGCTATTGTCAGTTTGCTTGGCGCAATAAAACGTTTGACCTGCTGCTTGTATTCAACCTCGGATTTTCTGATTCTTGCCTCTTCCTCGGTGTCATATGATTCCCATTTTTGCTTTTGCTCACCATTTTCATTGGTGTAATAGTAAACAACAACAAATTTTCCTCTGCGTTTTCTGATCGACGCCATGATAAACCCTCCATTGTACTAAATCTGTTTATCCAGCCAATCATCAAACGACGCTTTTGAAATGCGTATGGCCGTTCCGATCCGCACGGTCTGAAACAGACCAGATCGAACGAGCTTATACGCGGATGTTCGTCCAATGTCGAGGATCTCAGCGATCTCCTCAACAGTATATGTGCGTTTTCCAGTCGTTTGTGTGGTGCTGTTTGATTGTGTCGTCATAACAGCCTCCTTCCTATCTATAGAAACAGCGCCACGCCTTAACGATTGACATTATAGCGTGGCACCATTGTTGATACAAGGATACGGCTGTCGTTATAAGTTTGCGGTGCCACTTTACATATGGCAAGCCCATTCACGACAGCCGTATTGATATAATTGGTTCAGTCTCGCCGCTTTTGCCACGCGCCCCCGGCGATAGGGATACTACCGGTCGCCTTTGGCAAGGCTGTCATAGCTCTGCGTGCACCGTTTTGCTGTGCTTGCGTATGCTGCAGGGCTCCGTCTCTAGTCTGTGGACGGGCGTGAGCAAGTATCATTGTTTCACCGCACTGTCATGGCGCCCAACTTGCCAAGGTGGGTCTGAGGCTTACGCAGATCGCTCAAACATCATGTTCATCATGGCGGCGCGCCCCATATCGCTATTGTGCGGTTTCTGTACCGATAGCATCGTATATTCACATGGCAAGGTTCAATATGAAAGAAACGTGGAAAAGCGTCCTTCACCTACCGCCGTTTTTAGAGTCAAAACGTCGGGTCTTTGGAAAACAAAGACATTATTTTTTTCTTAGCTGCACTAATGCTCTCAGAAATACTGGAATGAACCTTGCCTTCCCGCTGAGCAATGGTTTCAATATCTAATCCGTCTACATAGCGCATCCAGATGCGGCGAAACTGTTTCTCCGTGAGATAGCCTTTGACGCGGATTACCGTTTCTGCTGCATACCGCTCCTTCTCCAGCTTTTCAAACCGTTGCTCGATAATAAGCTCCGGTCCGTCAGACGCTCCTACTTTTTCGGAAAGGTCATCAAAAGACGTCGTGTGATTCGCCTGCACATGGTCACTCTTTTCCTCGACGTGGTAGTCCGCATCAGACCACTCTTTCCATTTCAGGAAATCAGCCTCCGTATCAAAATCTTCTCGGGTTAAACGGATAATATGTTTGTCAGCATCAGTGTAAACGATTGCCTCTGGGTCTTTCTTGTTAAGTGTGTAAATGCTCTTTCTGTCCAGCATCATGTGTACCTCCATTCAGATTTCATTCGTGAGAGATCTGAATGGATTGGCGGGGATCGAGAACGTGGAAAGTACGCAAAAAATGCACCTGCCCGCTTTCTGCGGATAGGTGCCGTCAACAACACAAATTGATGCTCACGAAAACTGAACTTTACTTCATCTTCAAGAGTATGCCGCGCTTGTAGGGTGAAGTGAAATTCATATTCATGGATCTAGGGCGCTTGCGCTCCATCCACATTCTCCCTTCATCTATCAAGCGAAGTAAAGTTCATATTCAAACCGAAGCGTGATACATTCAAAAGCAAAAGGCTGTATTGTAGAATAATCAAGGGTGAATCGCAATGCAGAAAATATCTGAAACTTTAGGCAGGGCTGTAAAAGAGGCACGTATCAGCCACAACTTGACGCAAGAAGGTTTAGCAGAGAAGATTGAGAAAAGTGACCGAACCATCATCAAAATTGAAAAAGGTCAGGGAAATCCTAAACTAGACAGTCTTGAACGTATCATTCACGCCCTTAAGCTCGATCCCAATTCACTTTTCTATCCTGCAAATGAGCAGGACTGTCCTATGCTTCAATGCCTGCGCCATGAAATATCAGACTGTACCGAAAAGGAAGCAGCCGCATTGATCCCCATCGTTCAAGCTGTTTTATCAGCATTGCGAAACGAGGATCAGACCTCCTTTTAACTACATATTAATAAGATTAATAAGAGCCAGCTCCACCGTGATTATCGGGGAGCTGGCTCTGCGTCATGCGTCTGGCTTATTGCTCAACGTCATTGTCATTTGTATTACATTGATCTGGGTCTCTTTCTTGCATCTGGGACAGTATAGAGGGAAATTCAGCAAAACTGTATTCCTGTACACCTTTGTCCGCGTTTTCCCTTCACAGATTGGGCATGGTATCCACTTTCCGTTCTCATGTTCATCGCTCATTTTATCACGCTTTCTAGTGGCGGCTCTGCGTCTCTGCGTCCGGCTTATGCCATCTAATATATTTCATCATTAGGCTTCAAAAAAGTGTAAATACATATCTTCCATGTTCGGAGTTGCTACTATAGCGTCGGCATGAGGTCTGGTATCTGAAAGTAGTCTGATAACACTTTTGCCATCCATGTGCATAACGTTACTACAAGGATATTTTAGAGTAAAATCCAGTTTATTCTCTGCAGGAACGGTGACTGTCCAAACTTTGCCTTTAATCTGCTCCAACAGTTCAAACGGCTTCTTTTTATCAAGAATCCTTCCTTTTTTGAGAAGTATGATCTCATTTGCAACCGCTTCAAGGTCTGAAACAATGTGTGTGGACAATAGCACGATTTTTTGTTGAGATAGTCCGCTGATTATTCCGCGGAAGCGTATTCTTTCCTCTGGGTCGAGTCCGGCTGTTGGCTCGTCTAAAACCAAAATATCCGGATCACCCAAAAGTGCCTGTGCAATGCCGACACGCTGCCTTTGTCCTCCGGAAAGATTCCTCATTTTTTCTCGGCTTTTTGCTTCTAGCCCCACCATACGAAGCAGTTCGTCAGTTTGCTGTTTTGCTTCAAACTTCGACAGTCCTTTAAGTTTGCTGATATAAAGCAGAAACTGTTCTGCCGTATAATTCGGATAAAAGCCGAAGTCTTGCGGAAGATAGCCAATTCTTTTTCGAAATTCGGCACCCAATACCGAAATATCTTGTCCGTCAAGCAATACACGTCCAGTAGATGGAACAAGCAGATCAGTCATTATCCGCATCAGCGTCGTTTTTCCTGCGCCGTTTGGCCCAAGCAAACCGTATATTCCATATTCCAGTGTAAGATTGATATGTTCCAAAGCAACATTGCCACCATAGATCTTACTGATATTATCAAATTCCAATCTCATAGCCTCTTGCGCTCCCTTCTTTTCTTTACGGCCATCAAAAATACGGCGAGTAACAGCAGCGAATACCAAATCGTCCAAAAAACAGGGCGCGATGTAATTGTCCGGCCGCGCAAAAACTCAGTAAAAAAGCCATATCGAAGAAACCAAAATAGATCAAATTGCTTTACAGCACTTACATTAACGAAGTAACTGATTACAAACGGTATGCCGCAGATACACATTGTGGCAGGATGATTTTGAAGAATATCGCACATACACGCAGCTACAACATAAAAACCGATTGCTCCTAACAGTGCTATACTCCCCGAGACGGCAGAAGAGTATATCCAATCCTCTGGCTGTGGTATGCCCTGCCCAACAAGTAGCGAAATGATAATATTTGCTACCGTTGCCAGCCCCGTTCCAAAAGCAGCAGCGACAACACCTGCAAGCAAACGCTCAGCAAACAGCTTTCCTCGCCCGTTAGGGGTGCTGCTAATAATGAAAATAGTTCCACTTTCTTGGTCAATTGAGAAAGAGCGGATGATAGCGGCAAGGATTAAAAAACACACAGTTGCAGAACCGATTTTATTCCAGGACAAATCCGTCAACACCCAAAAATCACCACTCCGATGCAAACGATCAAGGCAAGCAAAAAGCATGCGTATAGAAAGGCCAGTAGACAGCGTAATCCAATAAAGAGGATTTTTGAAACAGCGCAAAAGCTCCGTCCTCATGCTCTATCTTTCCGCCTCCACAACAACCACAACACCACAAATTCGGCGATAATTACAATAATCTCATAGATTGTTGATTTCCATACGTTAGTCCAAGCTCCGGGCATACCAATGTCCCACGGTGATGAATAGCTCTCCTGAAACAGATAGCCACCAAATCCAAAACGAAAGGCAAAGGCTAAAACTACATTTATAACGCCTTCAAACATCGAGTGTGCATATTCATAAATCATACAGGTGAAGTAAACGATCGCGCCTATGATAACTGTCGCTACAGTACGCTTTGTGAGTGCAGCCACAATCAAAATGAAACCGGCAAAATATAGTGACCCCAGAAACAGAAATACATATTGCAAAATGCAGTACTCGATATTCGACATTGGCGGCAATGCTTCACTCGAAAAGTACACACACCTCGAAACCGGATCTCTCGCGCCCTCAAATGCAAAAGAGCCGCAATGCACAAGTAAGCTGAACACACCAATGGCAAAAACAACAAATGCACAATAGGCAAGGCAATAAAGCACTTTCGCTTTCCATGTGATAAATCGTCCTTTGTTCGAAGCGCATATCAAGCTATCTGTTCCGCGTTCCCTCTCATAGCAAATGAGCCGGGGCAGTCCAATCACAATAAGAAACGCGGTCAAAGTTGCTCCATAGGTATAGATGTCCTGCTGAACAAGATACCAGTTCATAGCTCGATCCTCTGCCCTCAGCCCTAGAGTTTGGGAAAGAAAAACAAGCATCAGAATTCCGGCTATAATAAATCCAACCCACGCCTCCTTGAAGGCGCGTTGTTTTCTCGCCTCATACAGTACGGATTGCATTTTTCGGCCTCCTATTTCTTACTTTAATAAGGCAAGCACCATATAAGCCAAAGCCAACAAATACTAGCGCCGCGTAGAGCATTGTCGAGCAGACTTGCAAGAGGTCATTGAATGGAAATATCAACGCTGAGAAACACATGGCAGCCCATATTGAAATCGCAATCAAAGAAATGTTCTCTTGACTGCGACACACGCTGGTGATCAAAAGCATCAGCGCACATAAATACAAACTTGGTACTGCCCCACACAATGCCAGACGTATGAAATTCTCTCCTGTATTACGATATAAGATAAAAGACAGTGCAAGCAGCGAGAAAGTCATATAGCAAGAAATGATTGTTACTCGACCAATTATCATTTCAGAGTAGGAGTATTGAAACGTTTCTTCTAATTCGCGCATCTCAACATTTCCGCGTAACACATATACATGGAAGAGAAGTAACATAGGCATAGGCGCTGTGCAGAAAACTGTCAACAGAGGCATGGATAGAAATTTGCTGCACATGATGCCAAACAACAAAACACCGGCAAAAAGTGTAATCAAAAAAAGATTACTCATTTCACTTGCAGCAATTCTAAGTAAAGTCGCTATAGAAGCCTGCTTCTTTTTTTGCTTCGGCATGGAAGCCTGCAGAGCTTTAATTGTTCTTTCTATATTTTCTTCCATATGTTGATTCATAGAAAATCCTCCCGCAGGTATTTAGAAAGTGATTTCTTGGCAGTTGCAAGTCGTGATTTTACGGTTGGAAGCGGAGTCTTAGTCATACGGGATATTTCTTTGGCAGTAAATTGCTGAAAATAATACAAGATTACAGTTTCATGCTGCACGCGCGGCAGTCGTGATAATGCCTCTTTAAGAACTACAGAATTAATCACAACATCATCGAGTAATTGTGGTAGGTTTAGATTAATATATAAGTTCCCCGCTTGCATCCGTTCAACACATACAGTTCTTGTACTTAAAACTCCAAAAACCGAAACAAGTGTAAGGAAGGTGTTTTTACCAAAGACAGTTGCCTATATGGTTCAAGAGAGAATTAAGGAAATAGAAGAATGGAAAGAGTTGTTCGGGGATGAATTCACCGATTACAATCTTCTCTTTTGCAATACGCTCGGCAGACCGATTGAAGGTTCAGTAATTGAAAGAGCGATGGCAAAACTGATAAGAGAGAATGATTTGCCGGAAGTTGTATTTCATAGTTTAAGGCATACAAGTATTACCGCTAAACTCAGATATAACGGAGGCGATATTAAATCAGTACAAGGCGATTCAGGACACGCAAGAGCCGAAATGGTAACGGATGTTTATTCCCATATTCTTGATGAGAACAGACAAGCAAATGCAACAAGACTTGATTCATTGTTCTATGGAAATGAACCTGTTGAATCAGAACAAGAAGATCCAATGGCGCAAATCACTAAACTTCTTTCAAATCCTGCTACGGCAGAATTACTCAAGCAATTAAAGGATTTGAATGACAATTGGAATGGCTATTTTAATTTGTCTCAGATTGGCGATTATAGCCTGGCGCTAATTGGTTCTTTTCGCCTGGCGCTAACAATATCTTTGGCAGCGCGCTTTCCGATGTTCTGTTATACGGATCATACGCGCGGGGCGATCAAGACGAAGAATCAGATGTGGATATCATGGCGCTTGTGGACATGCGCGAGCAGGAGCTTGCGGGATACCGCCGTCGTGTGAGTGACTTCACTTCTGATCTGGATCTTGCCCACGGCGTAGTTCTGTCTATTACTTTGCAGGACACACAGAGCTTCCGCCGCTATGCCAAGACGCTGCCGTTCTTCCAAAATGTCATGCGGGAGGGGATCAGCCTTGTACAGTAAAGAGCAAATCGACCTTTGCCGTTATCGACTTTCCAAAGCAGAGGAATACTTATTCTTCCACCGGATCGAGTCCTATATTTCAAGCGTTCTAAAGGAATCATAAAATAGTCAGGCTGGTGCAATCGCATCAGCCTGACTTTTGTCCAAACTCCAAAACCATTCTTCACTCACATTTGAGTGACAATTTGAGTGACAACGCGTTTGGTGACCTTGAAACGCCTGTCCTTTCAATGGTTTTTTAGCGACCGCTCCGCTCCTAAGCGGTAGGTCGGAGGTTCGAATCCCCTCTGGGGTGCCAAAAAAGTCGGGCTCTGCATTTTTTGCAGAGCCCGGCTGTTTTTCGGTTTCTCTTTTCGCGGTGATCGACGGTCGGGTGCGATCCCAGTCGACGTCTGACGGCGCATGATTTTACAGCGGCGCGGTCTGATCGTTTCCCATCACGCGGGCGGAGAATGCCGTCACGAGCTTTTCATACCGCTCGGGGCCGATCACGAAGCTGATGCCGTGGCTCGCACCGGGGAAGGTATGGCGTTCCATGCGCGTGGGATTGCACAGGCGGATCTCCTCGCTCATCTCCGGCGGCACGAAGTCGTCGTCCTCGCCGTGGATCAGGAGCACGGGCACGCGCGTGTGCTTCACCGCCTCGCGCACGTCGGTCTCCTTCAGATCGAACCAGCCCCAGAGCCGCGCCGTCAGGTCCGCGAGCACGCCGCAGAGCGGCTTCGGCACGCCGGACTGCGCCGCGGTGCGGATGAGGATATCGCGCCCGCTGGAAAACGGGCAGTCCGCCACGACGGCGCGCACCTGCTCGGGCAGGTCGAGCGCCGAGGCAAGCAGCACCGACGCCGCGCCCATGGAGATGCCGAACAGCATGATCCGGCTCTCAGAGCCGTACTCCTGCGCCGCCCACTGCGCCCAGCGCCGGACGTCCAGCCGCTCCTTCGCGCCGAAGGTGATGCAATGGCCCTCGCTGCGCCCCTGCGAGCGCTGCTCGATGAGCAGCACGCGCCAGCCGTTTTTGATGAGCATCATCGCCCCGCCGGAGAAGTCGCGCATGGGCGTACCGCGCCAGCCGTGCACGCAGATCGCGATCGGCGCGCCCTCCGGCGCGTCATACAGCCTGCCGCGCAGACGGCAGCCGTCGTGTGAGGTGATGTACACCGGCTCGTACGGCACGCGGTTCAGATCGTCGATCAGCGACAGGATGTGGTCGTAGATCGGCGCGATCTTCTCGGTCTTCACGACGCTGTAGTCGTTGTTCTGCGTGCGGTTCGGCGCGTGGAACGCCACGGCGTAGACCGCGCCCGTCACAGCGGCGGTCACCACGCCCAGTCCCGCGGCGACGCCCGGCAGCAAATATTTCTTCATGGATGTTACGCTCCTTATCGGATCTATTGGAGCCATTATACCGCTTTCTCAACGAAAGGACAAGAGAGCGTCGCGGAATTTTCCCTTGACAAATCCGGTCAGTTCCAATACAATGTTCCCCAGCAAAGGGGAGTAGCCCTCGTCGGAAGAAACTCGCTCCATTCCGCCGCCGAACGCAGGCTGTGCCTGTGTTCGCCGTCTCCATATCCGCTCCTTCCTTCCTCCTCTCCAAATCAAACAGGCATGTTTGATTTGGTATGAAAGGTCGGCGCAATATGGCTGGAGCGCTCCGGCGAGACCGGTGACGTCAAGACACGGTCTGTTCCAGACCCGTTGCCGCGTTGAAAGAGTGCAAGACTTTTGCCGAGCAGGAGAGAACTGCGCGGCAGAGGTCTTTTTTGTTTTAGGGTGCGCCGCCGCGACCGTCCCGCACATCCCGGCGGCCCCTGTTGCAGGAACATCCCACATGAGAGGACTGGTTTTATGATCAATACCATGACCATCGCGCTGATCCTGTTCGCGCTGACGTATGTCCTGCTGCTGGCGCTGCCGGACTACCGGCATTGGGTGGCGCTCGCGTCGGCGGCGCTGTTCGTGATCCTCGGCATTTTAAAACCCGGCGCGGTGCCGGGGGCGATCGACTGGAACGTGCTGATGATGATCGCGGGCACGATGGGGCTCGTGAGCATCTTCATCGACACGGGCATGCCCTCGCTGATGGCGGACGTGCTGCTCGACAAGGTCAGCACCGTGCGCGCCACGATCATCGCGCTGTGCCTGTTCGCGGGCGTGGTGTCGGCGTTCGTGGACAACGTCGCGACCGTGCTCATGGTCGCGCCGGTCGCGCTCGCGATCTCGAAGAAATTTCAGATCTCGCCCGTGCCGATGATCATCGCGATCAGCGTCTCGTCGAATCTGCAGGGGGCGGCGACGCTAGTCGGCGACACGACGAGCATCCTGCTCGGCGGCGCGGCGGACATGGACTTCATGGACTTCTTCTGGTTCAAGGGTCGCCCCGGCATGTTCTTCGTCGTGGAGATCGGCGCGGCGCTCACGGCGTTCGTGCTGTTCTGGCTTTTCCGCAAAGAGTCGCAGAAGACCGAGACCAAGGAGCACACCGTCGTCACGGACTATCTGCCCACGGTGCTGCTCGCGGGCACGGTGCTGCTGCTGATTGGCGTGAGCTTCTTCCCGAACCGCCCGAGCATCACCAATGGCGTTATCTGCATGGGGATGTTCCTCATCGGGCTCATCGCGAACATCATCAAGCGGAAAAGCGCCGCGGCTGCCGCAAAGCCGATCCGCGAGATCGACTACCAGACGCTGCTGCTGCTCGCGGGGCTCTTCGTCGTGATCGGCGGCATCACCGAGGCGGGCGTGATCGACGCGATCGCGGCGGTGTTCAAAAAGCTCGGCGGCGGAAACCTGTTTTTGATCTACACCATCGTCGTCTGGGCGAGCGTGCTGTTTTCCGCCTTCATCGACAACATTCCTTATGTGGCGACGATGCTGCCCGTCATGGCGAAGCTCTCCGCAGGGCTCGGCGTGGAGCCGTATCTGCTGTACTTCGGGCTTCTGACGGGCGCGACGCTCGGCGGCAACCTCACGCCCATCGGCGCCTCGGCGAACATCACGGCGATCGGCCTGCTGCGCAAGGACGGTCACGAGGTGAAGACCTCGGACTTCATGCGCATCGGCGTGCCCTTCACGCTCACGGCTGTGATCACGGGCTACCTGCTCGTGTGGTTTTTGTGGAAGTGAGTCTCAAATAAAAAATATCGACGGTACAATGGAACTGACACATTGTACCGTCGATGTTGTTTTTGGAGTTTTTATTCGACGCTGTCGATTTTGAGTGAGTAGCCCAGCACTTCGCCGACGTCCGTGATCTGACCGCGCACAACGATGGCGTCGCCTTTGTTCTTTTCCATCAATACTTGCTTTTGTTCATCTGTTTTGATATAGCAGAGGACCTCTTGAAACATATACTCATAATTGTTTTCGTCTGCTGCAAGCCCAAAATATTTGCCGCTGCTGTCGATCGTGCCGAGAAACCCGTGCAACTCGACATATTCACCCTTATAGGTGTCCTGCGCTTTCATAGCGTTGCTGTTGAGCGCGTCGAAAAGCTCGGTCACATCATATACGGTATAAGCGGTTTCATCCGCATCTTCGGCGTTCGATTCCTGACTTACTTCGGAATTGTCGGCTTCATTGCTGACAGGCTCCTGAACAATTGCAGAAGCGTCGTCTCCCGGGGACTGCGTTTGCTTGACAGTCGGACTGGCGGTTTGCTTTTTGGAATCAGAGTTTCCGCCGCCTCCAGCAATGCCGACGATCACTGCAACGACAATCAAATAAAACCACCATTTTTTATAAATGGGCTTTTTGTTTTTTGCGCCGCATTTCGGACATGTTTTCGCACTGGCTGCAATTTCTGCGCCGCAATGAGAACAAGTCGTCATTTTACCTGCCATATTCCACACGCCTCCTTTTAATGATGATTACATTGTAATCTTTGTAATCATATTGTGTCAAGAGAAAAAAGGTTACAATGTAATCAAGAAGGAGGCGCGGTTTCAATGAAGGAGAAAAAAACAGAGGTTATAACCGTTCGTATTCCTCCGAGAACGAAGGCGGCGATTGAGCGCGAGGCAAAGAAACGAGACTGGTCGCCTTCAAAAATGGCGGAGAAGATCCTCTCCGCGTGGGCACAGGGACAAGAGCCTGTTCCGAAGTCAGATGATTGAAAAATAAATGCACAAATAGCGGGCCGTCATCACGGGCTATCTGCTCGTGTGGTTTTTGTGGAAGTGACGCCATCAAGAAGCGACGGTGTTTTTTGATGGAAGGGATCGCGCCGCTGCCTGCTCGTTCTCGCCGTAGGGGCGGGGCTTTCCCCGCCCGGCATTCCGGTCCCATCAAAAAAATCTGTGAGGCGCATTCGGGCCATTCCCGGATCCGCCTCACATTTTCTTGCTCTATAGTCTCTTCCGCACGGGAGGGGCGAGCCCCGCCCCGGCGCTTCGTATCATGCGTCGTTCTTGTGCACCGCCAGGAAGGCGACGAGGCCGTCGAGGAGCATCCATTCGCCGTTGACACGGATGACGCTGATCTGCCCGCTGTGCCGACCGGTGCCGTCGTAGAGACTGCCCGTGGCCTCGTTGCGGAGCTGGACGGAATAGCCCTCGGTGATCTCGCAGGCGTCGAGCGCGTCGCGGATGACGCCGCAGAGCTCGATCATGCGCTTTTCCTGCTCGACGGTGACGCCGTCGGCCGCGGCGGCGCTCTCCCAGTCGGCGTCTGACGCGCCGTCGCCCAGCGCGGCGAGCGCGGTGTAGCTCTCCCGCAGCTGCTTGAGGACCGCCTGCACCTGCTCCATCTGCTCGTCGGTGAAGGGCTCGGCGCTGCGCATCGTAGTCTCCACATGGTAGTCCTCGCCGTAGGTCTCCGGCAGCGTGTCGATCGCGCCGCTCATGTCGAGCTCATCGAAGAACGTCTCCTCGTCGTATACGCCCATGGCGTACACGAGCCCGAGCAGCTCCGCGAGCGCCGCGTGCGGGAGCTCCGGCGCGATCTGCTCCAGCAGCCCCGCGGTGTCGAGCGTGGGCAGGAGGTTCAGAAAGTCGTCATAGCGCTCGGCAAAGGCGCGCAGCGAAGCGTCCTCCGCGTCGGCGTCTGCGCGGACGGTCTGCTCTGTTTGCGCGTCGTCCTCGTCCCTGCCGACGCGGATGGTCAGCGAGCACGCGGTGAGCGAGAGGACCATCGCGAGGATGAGCAGGAGCGCAAGCGGTTTTTTCATGGCGTTGCTCCTTTCGTCGGAGGCGGTCAGAAGGACCCCTCCGCCGCGAGCTTGATAACGTTGTACGCGCCGTCGTACAGGCCGATGGATTTGCCGGTCTCGATGGCTTTGCACATCGAGGAGAGCACCTCGCCGTCGTTCGTCAGCAGATCGAGCATCGCGCCGATCTCCGGCATTGTGCGGCACTCATAGGTGCCGTCGCCGAGCTCCGCGGTGCGGATCGCGCCCCAGGCCTCATGCCCGCCGACGCGCTTGATCATCAGCTTCGGGATCGGGTAATACGCCAGCTCGCTCGGCTTCGTGATGAGCACGTCCGAGCAGCGCATCAGAAGGTTCGTGATATACACCGCCGCGAAGATGTCCGCGTCGTAGAACGCGTGGATGCCGCTCACCGGGTCGGAAAGCGCGGCCTCGGCGAAGGCCTTCGCGCCCTCGTAATCGTCAAAATGCGTCTGTGCCATGGCGGCGAACTCCGGCACCTTTTTGCAGATGATGTCATAAACGGTGCGGTGGTCACCGAAGTTCATCAGCAGCGCGGCCCTGCCGGCCTTGATATCGGGCAGGAGCTTTTCGATCATGCCGATGAAGAGATCCTGCTGCGCGCCCGCGCCGCCCACGGTCATCAGATAGCGCCGCGGCGCGCCGGTGTTCAGCCGGTCGATGCGGTGCGCGTTGTCGGCCTCGATGTTCGCAACGAGCTCGTGGTCGATGTAGTGCCCGGTGTAGAAGAGGCTCCCCTGCGGCATCGGCTTCAGGGGCGTTTTTGCCATGCCGCGCAGACTCTTGTAGCCAAGGAAGGACGAGGGCGTCTGGATCGTGTGCTTCGCGCCCTCGGCGAGATGCAGCGCCATGGGCCAGTTGTCGGGGATCGCGTTGACGACGTTCGTCAGCCCCGCGTGCACGGCGGCCTGCGCGGGCCAGACGTGCGTCGCAACGTAGGGGATGTCCCGCGGCAGCGCCTTTGCCAGCGGCGCCATGAGCTCGGCCTTCTTCTGGTCGGCCGCGTTATAGGAAAGCTTGCGGAAGCCCTCGCTGTTTTCATACTCCCAGAAGAGGTTGAACAGGAACGACTTCTGGCTCAGGCGGGAGCCGAGGCTGTACAGATCGTTCTGATGGCGGATGACCTTGCCGCAGGTCGTGTCCTTGAAGGAGTGCAGGTCGAACCACAGCGGCTTGTAGCCCAGCGCCTGCGCCGCCGACGCCATCGCCATCGAGATGCGGTAGTGCCCGAAGCCCATGCGGATGTTGCCGATCACGACGGCCTTGGGGTCGAAGTCCATGTTCGCGCCCGGGGTGAGCACGAGATTCTTCGCGCCGAAGGTCTCCAGCACGGTGTTGTCCGCGGTCGTGAGATGGTACTCCACGCCGCTGTCGTCGCCGAATTTTTTGCGGTAGCTCTCCGCGCCCTTCACCGCCTTGCGGTAATCGCGCTCCGAAAGCTCGTTTCCGAAAATGATCTTCGCCTTGTCCATTCCGTTTTCTCCTTTTAATGCAGTTGACAAAACTGTCTGTATTTGTTAGCCTGATGATACAACTATAGCTGAATCCCGGGCTTGGGTCAAGTCCGATGTGACAGGAGTGATACCCCATGAAATGTGAGATCCGATATCGGCGCGGCGGGCAGGCGGAGACGCTCGCGTTCTCCGGCGCGGCGACGCGCGGCGAGCTCCGTATGGAGACGGCGGCGCTCACGGCGGTGCTCGAGACGGACGAAAAAGGCGTCCTGCGTCTGACGCTCACGCCGCGTGAGCCCGTGGAGCTGGAGGGCGTGACGGTCGCGCTGCCGTTTCGGTTCCACCGGTCGGACGCGCTGTTCTTGAACGGCTACCAGTCCTGGACCGACAGCGAGGAGCTCAGCGTGCGGAGCATCATGCCGGGGCTTTTGAAGACGCCGCGCATCGGGCAGAAGCTGTTTCATCTGCGCGCCTACGGCGACTATGACTTCGCGCACTATTCGCTCGTCCCGGGCGAGCTGCACGGCTGGACCTACGCATACGTCCGCCGGGACGGGGAGTACCGCCTCTTCGGCTCGCTCAGCGAGCGGGCGGGCTTCACGCAGCTGCGCTTTCTGGCGCACCAAAACCGCATCGAGCTTGCGCGCGACTGCGCCGGGCGCGTCATCACGGAGTCCTATCCGGCGCTTGAGGTGGCGCAGCTCGTCGGCGCGGAGGACGAGGTGTTCGACCGCTGGTTTGCCCTGCAGGGCATCGCGCCCCCGACGGCAAAGCCGATCCGCGGCTACACGAGCTGGTATAACTACTATCAGGACATTTCCGAGGAAAAGATCCTGAAGAACCTCGACGCGCTGGCGGCATCACCCGTGAAGTTCGACGTCTTCCAGATCGACGACGGCTTCCAGACACACGTGGGCGACTGGCTGAGCATCGACAAGACGAAGTTTCCGAACGGGCTGAAATGCATCGCCGACCGGGTGCGCGCCCTCGGCATGACGCCTGGGCTCTGGCTCAACCCCTTCGGCTGCGAATACGGCTCCGAGACGGCGGCGCAGCACCCCGACTGGCTCCTGCGCGGCGACGACGGAGAGCCTATCCGCGCGGGCGCGAACTGGGGCGGCTTCTGGGTCTGGGACTTTTACAATCCCGAGGCGAGGGAATATGTCCGCAAGTGCCTGCAGACGGCGGTCAGGGACTGGGGCTTCGGACTTTTGAAGCTCGACTTCCTCTATGCCGTGTGCCTGCACCCGACGGCGGAGCGCACGCGCGGCGAGATCATGTGCGAGGCGATGGACTTCATCCGCGAGGCGACCGAGGGCGCGCTGATCCTCGGCTGCGGCGTCCCGCTGGGCGCGGCCTTCGGCAAGGTGGATTACTGCCGCATCGGCTGCGACGTGGGGCTGGATTATAACGACAAGCTCTACATGCGCATCATCCACCGCGAGCGCGTATCGACAAAATACTCCATGCGTAACACGGTCTTCCGCCGCCAGCTCTCCGGGAGAGCGTTCTTAAACGACCCCGACGTGTTCCTCCTGCGGCATGACAACATCTCGCTGACGTGGGCGCAGCGCGAGACGCTCGCCGCGGTGAACGGCCAGTTCGGCGGCGTCCTGTTCACGTCCGACGACGTCTCCGGCTACGACGAAAAGCAGCAGGCCGTGCTGGAGCGCACGCTCTACGGCGACAGAGCCAAAAAGGTCTCGACCAAGCGCGTCGGCACGCACCACTTCGTGGAGCTGGACGGAAAGCGGATCGTGCTGGAATAAGATAAAAAACGATCAGGGTCTCTGCCTAAAACGGCGGAGACCCTGATCGATCTTTACACCCCGGCGAGGATGTGTAGGTTTCGCATTTCCGCGTCGCGGATCGTGTCGTTGACGGCGTAGGCGTGGCGCTCGAGGTCCTCGCCCGGGGCGGACGTGAGCCCCTCGGCGCGCAAGGCAGCGAGCACGGCGGCGCAGACGGATTCGATCCGGTCCGCGTCCGGTTCGGAGAGGATCGCCGCGAGGGGCTGCGCCTGTTCCGAGAGCGCGGGCAGCTCCCGCAGAGCGCGAAACGCCCACTTATAATACGGCTGATACCGCCCGTTCAAAAGGAAGATCGCCGAGAGCGCGCTTTTCACAAACTCTGCCGCGGCGAGCTGCGCCGCCTCCCGCTCGCCGTGCTTTAAGCACCGCGGGACGTTATACTGTCCCGCCTGCGCCATGAGCAGGAGCTGCCCCGCGAGGCGCTTGCGGCGCACGTCCTCGGGAAAGCGCGAGAGCGTCGCGCGGATGCGCGTGACCTCGCCGAAGGGGTCGTGCCAGACTTCCCCGTTCGTCGCCTCCAAAAGCGCCTGCTCGGGGATGCGCAGCCACGCGTCCGGCGAGAGCACGCCGTTCGGCGCGCCGACGGTCTTTGTGAAAAACTCCGCCGTGCGCTGGACGCCGCGGCGCGCGCCGCCGACGGGCTGCAGCACCGGACGCGTGTGTCCCATGAACTCGCGCGGGAGCTTGGCGTACGCCCGCTCGAGCAGAAACGCCTGTCTGCGGTCGACGAGCGCTTCCTCCGGCAGCAGGATGCGAAAGCCGGGCTCGAAGTCATGATCCTCGGACACATCGTCGTCATACCCGAGACACTCCGAGCCGCTGCCGAAGAGCCCAACGGCAACGAGGGGCGCGAGCTCCGGGAATTCCGACTCCAGCATCGGCTGCCCGTGCTGCTCATAAAACGCGCGGGAAAGGTCAAGGCCGTTCATAGATCTCCTTCGCCTCCTGCTCCAGCTCCTGCGCCGCGAGGAAGTAGCCGTAATACGAGAACGTCGGCGCGCACTTTTCGCACACGAAGGCATAATACCCGTTGTGCGGTACGTCCGGCGTGTGCAGCAGGTCGTACGCCCGGTCGAGCAGCGCGAAAATCTCGCGCTCCCCCGCCTCCAGCCCGTCGCGCGCCGAGACGGCGTCGGCCATGTTCAGACATGTGATCGCCTGCTCGAGCACGCCATAGGCGACCGCGCCCATCGCGTCCATCGCCTTTTCATACAGCCCGAACGCCTCGTCACAGCGCCCGAGCGCGACGCAGCAGAGCCCCATGTTGTTGTATAGCCCGCCCAGCAGATGCTTCTGCGTGCGGTCGTCCGCCTCATAGACGGCCCTGGCGCGCTCGAACAGCTCCAGCGCCCGCTGGTGCTCGCCGAAGGCGGAGCAGGCGGTCGCGGCGTTGACATACGTCGTCCCGGCGCTGACGCCGCCCGCGAGCTCCAGCACGTCCAGCAGCTGCAGCGCGCGCTCGGCGTGCTCAAAGGCGGGGCCGCGCTTGCCCACCTTGCGGTAGTGCCCGATGAGCTCGTTGCGCACCAGAAGCTCGCCGCGCAGATCGTTCCCGCGCTCTGCCTCACTCAGCCAATAGAGCAGATGCCGCTCCGCGCCGGCATAGTCCCGGCGGCTCATATAGTCGTCGAGCTTCTGCACCACGCGCTGCTGCGGGATGGGGTCGACGGTGCGCTCCGTTCCCGGCGGGTCCATGCACAGCGGGCAGGCGGGCTCGGTATAGTCTTCGGGCCGCAGGGCGTTCGTAGAATCAGACATCACGATCTTCTCCTTGTCGTTTGCTTTTCTCTATTATACCTGCCCGGAGCCGTTTCGACAAGCGCGGCTTTCAACAGAATGAAAACACGCCTTGTCATCCGGCCTTCCGAATGATACAATTTCTCCGGCACCATCATTTTGCACCAACAGGAAGGACCGACATGCGCTACACTCTCTACTCTGAAAACGACTTCTGTCTCCGCCGGCGCTTTCTCGCGCTGCCGGAGGGGCTGTATCCGCCCGAGCGGCGCACGCAGGACCGCGCGGAGCTGACAGCGCTCCTGTGCGGCGAGCATCCGCTGAGCGCGGACCTCGCCGTATACCCGTTTCTGGCGCTGGACGAAAACGACCAGAGCGCCGCGCGCTGTATGCTCGCGCTTTGCCCCGGCGACGAAAACGGCTACGTCGGGTTCTTTGAGAGCGAGGACGCCCCCGACGCCGCCGCGCTCGTGCTGGGCGCCGCGGCGGAGAAGGCGAAGCTCTTTGGCCGCAGCCGTCTCGTGGGTCCCTGCAGCGCCTCGTTCTGGCTCGGCAGCCGCTTCAAGATCTCGAACTTCCGGGAGTATTACACCGGTGAGCCGAACAACATGGCCTACTATCCGCGCCTGTGGGAGGCGTGCGGCTTTCGCGTGACGGACCGTTACGTTTCCCACCACATGCGCGTGCCGACCGACGCCGATGTGCGCGAAGAGGCCGTGCGGCGGCTGGAGGCAGCCCGCGCGGCGGGCTATGACTTCCGCACGATCACGCTGCGCACCTTCGATGACAGCCTGCGGGACATCTGCGCCCTGCTGACGCGGCTGTACAGCGATCTTCCCGGCTTTCAGGAGATCACGGAGCGGCAGTTCGTGACGCTCTTTTCCCCGCTGCGGTATGTGCTCGACCACGAGATGGTGAAGCTCGTGTACTATCACGGCGCGCTCGCCGCCTGCGCGGTCTGCATCCCGAACTACGGCGCGCTTGCAGCCCGGGACCGGTCGCTGCGGGACACGGCGGCGCTGCTCCGCATGCGCCGCGCGCCGGGGGAATACGTCATTCCGTACATGGGCGTCGCGCCGGAGCACGCGGGGCTCGGCAGCGCGCTTACGGAGCTGCTGCGGCAGGAGCTGCAGCGCAAAAACGCCAAGAGCGTCACGGCGCCGATCCGCGACGGCGAGGTCCCGGGCGACCTCTGCCGCGTGCTGAAAACGCACGAGACAGCATACGTCCTGATGGCAAAAGAATGGATATGACGGTTCGCGCGGGCTGCACTTTTTTTGCTGCCCGCGCAACCTTTTTCCGCTTTTGATCGTATTTAGGGTGAAGGAACCTTCAAGAAGCAAGGAGCGACACCATGAAGCTGACGATAGAGGAGGCGTTCCGGCGCTATGGAGACGCGGTGTTCCGCGCGGCGTTCAGCGTCTGCCGCAGCGGTACAGACGCTGACGACGTGGTGCAGGACACGTTTCTGAAATATCACACCCGCGCGCCGGAGTTCATGAGCGAGGCGCATCTGAAGGCATGGCTGCTGCGCGTGGCGATGAACCGCGCAAAGGATCTTGCCGCAGCGCACCGGCGGAAAAACGAGGTCGCATGGGAGACCTTTCGCGACACGCTCACGTTCGAGCAGTCGGAGGACCGGGATCTTTTTGACGCCGTGATGCGGCTGCCGGAAAAATACCGCGCCGTGATCCACCTGTTTTACTACGAGGAATACGCGATCAACGAGATCGCCGACCTCCTGCACCGCCGCCCCGGCACCGTGAAAAGCCAGCTCAGCCGCGCCCGCGCGCTCCTGAAAACCACGCTGACGGAGGAATGGAACGATGACGAATAAAGAACGCTACCAGCGGACCTTTTCCGCGCTTCACGCCTCCGGCGACTTTCTGACGGAGGTACAGACCATGAACGAAGGAAAACGCAGACATATCCCGCGTCTGACCGTGCTCGTCGCGGCCGTGGTGCTCGTTGCCGCACTGGCGGCGACCGCCTACGCCGCGAACATCGGCGGCATCCGACGCACCGTGCAGATCTGGATGCACGGCGACCAGACCAACGCCGTGCTCGATCTTCAGCAGGACGGGAACACCGCGTCCTACACGCTCACCTATGAGGACGCGAACGGCGAGACCCACGAGATGGAGGGCGGCGGTATCGCATACGAGGGATTCGGCAGAGAGCGTCCGCTCACGGAGGAGGAGATCCTCGAGCAGCTCGACATGCCGGACGTGGAATACCAGGATGACGGCACTGTCTGGGTCTACTGGCGCAGTCATGCAATGGAGATCACGGATCGGTTTGAAGACGGGATCTGCTATGTCAAGCTCGTCGACGGGGACGAGACCCAGTATGTCACCGTGAAGTATAACAACGGCTACTCCACCAGCCCCGACGCCTATCCGAACCCGCACAGCTTCAACTGACGCGACAGCGCCGGAGACTCTGAATTTTTCCGCGAGGGCTTGCCATCTTCCCCGGATCGTGCTATACTAAACCCAACCGAAAAGACATCCCTGACTCCGTCCGGGCATGAGATCATTACTGGCTCTCATGTTCCGGGCGGGTTTTTTCTTGGGGGCGCAACGGAGGATACGACCATGAAGCCTTATGACACGAAGCAGAAAAAATTTCTCGTGACGACGCTGTGCATGCTCGCGGGCAACGCGCTGCTGGCGTTTCTGGTGGCGGCGTTCATCATCCCGCACGACATCATCATGGGCGGCACGACCGGCATCGGCATCGTGCTGAGCAAGCTGATCCCGGGACTGGACGTTTCGCTGCTGATCCTGATTTTGAACCTGCTGCTGCTGTTGCTGGGGCTGATCGTGCTGGGGAAGAAATTCTTTCTCACGACGGTGGCAAGCTCGGTGGTCTACCCCGTGATGCTGGGTTTTTTCCAGCGCATCCCGGGCATCGACCGGCTCACGGCGGATCCCGTGCTCGCGGCAATCTTCGCGGGCTGTCTGATGGGCGCGGCGCTGGGACTCGTGATGCGCGTCGGCTCCTCGACCGGCGGCATGGACGTGCTGAATCTCGTCATGGCGCATTGGCTGCATCTGCCGGTGGCGATCTTCGTGTGGCTCGGCGACTTCATCATCGTCGGCGGGCAGGCGCTGTTCTCCTCCTCGGAGCAGACCCTGCTCGGCATCCTCGTGCTCGTACTGGAGACGATCATCCTCGACAAGGCCATGATCCTCGGCAAAGCGCAGATCCAGCTCTTCGTGGTCTCGGAGCGCTATGAGGACATCCGCCGGATGCTCTTGAACGAGCTGGAGGCGGGCGTGACGATGACCTTCATCGAGACCGGGCGACTGCGTCAGGAGCAGAAGGGCGTGCTGTGCGTGATCCCGCAGCGCAAGCTCTACAACGCCACGCAGATGATCCACGGCGTCGACCCCATGGCGTTCATCACGATCACGCACATCAACGAGGTGCGCGGCAGAGGCTTCACCGCCGCGCGCGTCGAGACGCCTGAGCTGCAGGCGTAAGCGCAGCCAGAAAACCCACCCGCCGGGATGCGTCCCCGGCGGGTGGGTTTTTTCATCTCTGCGCATCCGCACAATTTCCTCAAATGGTAACAAAATTATAACAAAATGGTTGACATATTAAAAATATATGTTACAATTATGTTTACCATTCGGCGTATTATGCCGTTTTTCGGAAATTCACCTGCAGGAAAGGAGGCGCGGCGGATGATGCGTAGGATCGCACTCTGGGAGGCAAAGCACCCGAAGACGGTGCTGCTGTTTGCCCTGCTGCTTTTGATCCCGGCGGCGATCGGCTTTCTCTGCACGCGCGTGAATTATGATATCCTTTCCTATCTCCCGGACGATCTGCCCTCGGTGCAGGGCGAGCGGGAGCTGGACGAGACGTTCCACACGGCGGGCATCTCCGTCGTGATCGTGGAGGACGGCGCGGCGCGGGACACCGTCTCGCTGAAGGAAAAGATCGAGGCGGTGCCGGGCGTGGGCGCGGTGATCTGGCTCGACTCCATCACGGACATCTCCGTTCCGGCGGACATCCTGCCGGACATGATCCGCGACATCTTCTACAGCGCGGACGGCACGGACACGATGATGCTCGTGCAGTATGATCCCGCGGCCGACGCCGACACGCTGATGGACGCGGTGCACGACATCAAGGCGCTGCTGCGGGAAAACGAATTCGTAAGCGGCCTGTCCGCGATCGTGGAGGACACGAAGGCGATCGCCGACACACAAGCGCCGCTGTACATCGCGATCGCGGTGGCGCTGGCGCTGGGGGTGATGGCGCTGACAATGGAGAGCTGGCTGCAGCCGCTCGTGATCCTCGCGGCGCTCGGCATCGCGGTCCTGTACAACATGGGCACGAACTTCTTCATGGGCTCGATCAGCTTCATCACGCAATGCATCGCGGCGGTGCTGCAGCTGGGCGTAACGATGGACTATTCCATCTTCCTGATCGACCGCTACCACGAGGAAAAGTCGCACTACGCCACGCGCGAGGAGGCCATGGCGGCGGCGGTGACCAAGAGCTTCACCGCCCTCGCGGGCAGCTCGCTGACCACGGTGTTCGGCTTCGCGGCGCTGTGCTTCATGAAGCTGAAGCTCGGCTTCGACATCGGCTTCGTGATGGCCAAGGGCGTCGTCTTCGGCGTGCTGACGGTCATCTTCGTGCTGCCGGCGATCCTGCTGCTGACGGAGCAGCTGCTCCTGCGCTATCGGCACAGGAGCCTCATCCCGGACTTCTCGGGGGCAAGCCGCTTCGTCACGCGGCACCGCCGGGGGCTCGCGATCCTCTTTCTGGTGCTGCTCGCGCCCGCGTATCTGACGCAGCGGGGGCTGCCGAAATACTACGCCATGGACCGCGCGCTGCCGGATTATCTGCCCAGCATCGAGGGGCTGCACCGGATGAAGGAGGACTTCAACATGGCGAGCACGCAGTTCGTGATCTTCGACGACGCGCTGCCCGCGCAGACCGTCATGGACATGGAGCGCGACTTGGGCAAGCTCGACGGGATCTCGCTCGTGCTGGCGTACAACGCCGTCGTCGGACCCGCGATCCCGGGCGACATCCTGCCCGACGAGATCCTCGCCCTGTGCAAGCAAAACGGCAGGCAGCTGATGATGGTCAACAGCGAATACTCCCCCGCGACGCCGGAGATGACCGCGCAGCTGCGCGAGATGGAGGCGATCGTCTCCGAGGCCGACCCGACCGCGCTCATCACGGGCGAGGGCGCCGTGACGCAGGGACTCATTGACACGACGGACATCGACTTTGCCGTGACGGCGGTGACGAGCATCGCCGCGATCTTCATCCTGATCGCCATCGTGTTCAAGTCGATCTCGCTGCCGGTGATATTGGTGCTCTCGATCGAGCTTGCGATCTGGATGAATCTCGCGATCTCGGCGCTGCTGGGCAAGACGGCCTCGTTCGTCGACCCGACCGTGGTCAACTGCGTGCAGCTGGGCGCGACGGTGGACTACGCGATCCTGCTCACGACGCGGTTCCAGGAGGAGCTTGGGCTGCGCGCGACCAAGACCGAGGCGATCCGCGTCGCCGCCGCGACGACGATGAAGAGCGTGTTCCAGAGCGCGGCGGTGTTCTTCGCGGCGACGTTCGGCGTGTATCTCGTGTGCGACATCTACATCGCCAAGGGCATGTGCGCGCTGCTCGCCCGCGGCGCGATCATCAGCGAGATCGTGATCCTTATCTTCCTCGCCCCGCTGCTGTGTATCTGCGAGGGCGTGATCTCCAAAACGACAAAAAACTGGCGCATGCCAAAGGAGGCTGAGACACATGCATAGGACCATCGGAAAGCGGCTGCTCGCGGTCGCGCTCATGGCGGCGATGCTGCTTGTGAGTCTCAGCCCCGGCACGGTGCTGACCGAGGCGACGCAGGTCTATACGCGCGAGGCGCGCGTCGTGCAAAGCACGCAGACCTCCGACGCCCCGCTTTCAAAGGCCGAGACCGTATACGTGAATCTCGCCGCCGACGGCACGGTGCAGCAGGTGAACGTCTCCGACCACCTGCACACGGAGCTGCCGCAGACGCGCGTGGAGGACGCGAGCGATCTGACCGACATCACAGACGTGAAGACCGGCGAGACGCCCGAGCGGGCGAACGACCGGCTCTACTGGAACATGGAGAGCACGGATCTGTACTACAGCGGCAAGTCGGACGGCACGCCGCCGATCCGCTTCACGCTCGACTATGCGCTTGACGGCGAGCGCGTCTCCCCCGCCGAGCTCGCGGGGAAAAGCGGCAGGCTGTCCGTGACCGTGACGGCGGAGAACACGCTCGTCAAGCCCGTGACCGTGAACGGACAGGGCTATCAGCTCACGTGCCCGATGCTGCTCGTCGGCGGGATGCTCCTGCCGGAGGAGGGCTTTGAGAACGTGGAGGTCTCCAACGGCGCGGTGCTGGGCGACGGCGCGCACCGGATCATCCTGATGATGGGCGTGCCGGGCATGGAGGAAAGTCTGGGCATCTCGGCGCTGGGGCTGCCGCTGCTGAGCGCGGAGATGGGCTCCGGCAGCTATACGATCACGGCGGACGTCAAAGACTTCGCCCTCGGCAACATGATGTTCGCCGCCGTGCCGTTCTCGTCCGTGGACGCCTTCACCAGCGGCGATCTGGGCGAGGGGCTGGAGGGCATCAAGCAGATCTTCGCCGATCTCGAGACCGTGATGAACGCCTTTTCGGGCATGGATCTGCAGGGGCTCGTGCAGATGCTCTACGGCGACATGGACAAGATCCAAAGCCTCATGGACGCGGTGACGCAGGCGGCGCTGCTGTATGACGCGAACAAGGCGCTGCTGGACACGCTCTCGGGCTATGTGACGGAGGAAAATCTCGCGGCGCTGAAGCTGCTGCTGACGGATCTGGAGGCGGTCGACACCGAGCGTCTGCAGGCGCTCGTGGACTGCGACCTGTTCCAGCAGTTGGTGGATCTCATCTCGCTGATCGACGCCGAGGCGCGCGATCTCGTGACCGTGACGGAGGACGCGCTCGCGCTCACGCCGACGTTCGATTCGCTCCGCGCGGATCTCGCGGACCCGGCGGTGCAGGCGTCGGTGGACCAGCTGCCGGAGACGATCACGCAGCTGCGCGGCATCATCGCCCTGCTGGAGGAAAACCGCGCCGTGTTCGATGATCTCGCCGTGCTGCAGAACGCGAACATCACCGGCGGGCTGCAGACAATCCTCGGCGTGGCGTCAAAGTATTCCGCGCTGGACAGTCTCTCGCAGGCGCAGCAGCAAAATCTCGCCGGACGCATGCGCGAATGGCTCACGTTCGGGGAGGAATACGACATCTTCACCCAGCGCACCGAAAACACCACCAGCTCCGTCGCCTTCGTCTATAAGGTGCAGGCGATCGGATGAGAAAAACAGACATGAAATAAGGACACGGTGAAAAAGTGCCCGTTCCGGTTTCCCCCGTAGGGGAGGGGCTCGCCCCTCCCGTCAGACTGTAGACAAACCTATGCTGCTGACTTATGAAACAGAGCAGCGGGGAGCTCGAGGGGCAAGGCCGCCTCGATTTCAATACATTGTCGCCGAAAACTGTCTGAAAAGTGTCAGCTTTTTAGACAGTTTTCTGTTTGCGCAGCAAACATATTGGCGACGCTCTCAAGGTGTCGACACTTTGTCGACACCTTGAGGGGAGGGGCTCGCCCCTCCCGTGCGGCAGAAATGAAAAAAACGCAAAATCTAAGGCGAATTCGCAGAGATGAAGACTCAGCGAATTCGCCTTACATTGTTTTATCCGTCGTAATTCGGAGCGCCGGGAGGGGCAAGCCCCTCCCCCTACGGGCACTCACAAATGTAATCAATAGCAACTTCAGCAGAGCTGTCGTCGGAAAATGTGCCGTCCATCGCGATGCCGACGCCCTTTACAGCCAAGGGTTCTGAGAGTGTGACGATGTAGTCGCGTTCGATTACCTTCCCGTCGTCGAAATCCGGGTCTGCAGCCACAGTAATCGTCCCGACCGCATGATACGCGCCTTCGGCGGTCATGACATAGACTGTCCAGTCACCCGGCGTGACTCTCGAATACACCCTGAATCCGATGCGCGTCTGCTCTGCCAAAGGCAATTCCAGCTCCAGCATAAACAGCGTGCGTCCATCGATTTCTTCCGTACTTCTCTCTCCCACCGCAAGGGTACGCGCACCGCATAGCTCACAGATCTTCGTTTCATCCGCAGAGCGTGTCCATTGATGCCGCACACGATCGAAGGGATTTGCCGTATCTTCCGCACCGCATCTGGAGCATGTGACAGGTGTGGTGCAATTGGCGCAGTCCCAGTAATGATCCTCATTGCCATCGTGATGCTTCCCGCAGGTCTCGCATACCGGAACCACATAGTCATGCCCAAGAGCCGGCATAAATGGGTTTTTGAGACTCGAAATCACCACGCTGGTCGCGCCCTCGGTACAGGTGGCAGGGTTCCACAGAGCCGGGATCCGAAAAAAGCCATAAATAAGCGCAACAATGACCGCAAAAAACACAAGCCAAGAGTGCTCATGGAACAACCACCAACCGACGTCATCGAACAGCTCAGCCAGAACGTTATTCCGTTTTTTCTTCGGTGCAGGGACAGCCGCTGCTGCAGCGGCAGCTATTTTCTGCTGCAGCCGCTCCTTTGCTTTGCGCTGTGCCTCGGCGGCGCGGCGCTTTTCGGCTTCCTCGGCTGCTTTGCGCTCGGCAAGCTCCGGGATGGTCGCCTGTGCGGTATTCAGTTTGCAGAGCATCGGGCCAATGGTTTGCTTCATGCGCCGCTCTCCTTATGCGCTCTGGCCCTGCTCCGTGACCTGGATGCTGCCCACATTCGCGCTGTATTCAAAGGTAAAGTTGGCGTTTTTCTGGCTGATGAAGAGGAGCTTGTCGATCGTCGGTTCATCGCTGAACGTGATCGGCACGCTGAGCATCTTGTCCACATCGTTCTCTGTGACCTGGAAGGTCGCCACGGAGTACCAGCCGCGCTCGGCGGAATGCGCATACACCGCAAAGGTGCCGAAGGGGTTGCCGGTGTAGCTCGTGAGCATGAAATAGGCCGTCATTTTCCGCGCGCCGACCAGAGGCTCGTCAAACACGAGCGCGCTTCCGGAGGCGTTGCCGATATAGGTGGTTTCGTCGTCGACAGAGAACGACGCTCTGCCGACCCACCCCAGCGGGTCGCCCTTGGTCTCGCCGCAGCGCGCGCAGGTCTCCGGCGCGTCGTAGGTCGCGGCCTGCCAGTCGTGGCCCAGCGCCTCGCCCTCGGTCTCGCCGCAGCGGTCGCAGGTCTTCGGCTCGGTGCAGGTGGCGTCCGTCCAGTCATGGCCCAGCGCCTCGCCCACGGTCTTGCCGCAGCGGTCGCAGGTCTTCGGCTCGGTGCAGGTGGCGTCCGTCCAGTCATGCCCGAGCGCTTCGCCGCGCTGTCTGCCGCAGATCGCGCAGGTCTCCGGGTTCTCGCAGTCGGCGGGCTTCCAGATATGGATCGTGAAGTAGCCCACCACCAGCAGCGCGACGAGCGTGACGGCGATGAGGATCCATACGAGCGGGTTTTTCTTTTTGGTCGGCTTCGGCGCGCCCGGATCGCCGGTCGGCGACGAGGCGCTCGGCATCGGGGCGGTCGGCGGCGGCGCGGGCGGCTCCGCCGCGGCGGAATTCTGCGTAAAGGTCTGCAGCGGCGCGCCGCATTTGGTGCAGAAGCGGGGGATCCGCCCCTGTTCGTTCGGACGCAGATCCGGATAATCCGCGCCACAGTTTCTGCATTGCATGGATCCGTTCTCCTCTCTTTTCAACACGCTTGGCGGCGTCCCGTTCAGGACACCTGAACATCGCTGACCGACAGGGAATAGCTGAAGTTATAGTTCGCGTTGACCAGACACACGATCATGATCGAATCGACCGTGGTCGGATCGTTGAACAGCAGCTTGATGGCAAGCTCCCGGTTCACGTCGGAGCTGTTGACCGTGAAGGTCGTCGCGCGGAACCAGCTGTTCGTGGGATCGTGCGCATACACAGCGAAGGTGCCGAAGGGACTGCCGGAATACTCCGTCATTTTGAAGTGGACGGTCATCGTTCGGCAGCCGTTGAGCTGCTGGTTGAAGACGAAGGCGTGACCCTCGCTGCCCTCGCCCATGCTGATCTTGTTGGAGGAAAAGCTGCCGCCCACATCGCCCAGCCAGCCCTGGACCGCGCCGACGGACTCCCCGCAGCGGGAACAGGTCATGGGCGCGCTGTAGGTCGCGGGCTGCCAGTCGTGCCCCAGCGCCGCGCCCTCGGTCAGCCCGCAGACGGTGCAGGTCTTCGGCTCGGTGCAGGTGGCGTCGCGCCAGCTGTGCCCCGCCGCGCTGCCGCGCGTCTCGCCGCAGACCGAGCAGGTTTGCGGCTCGGTGCAGGTGGCGTCCGACCAGTCATGCCCGTTGGCGCTGCCGCGCGTCCTGCCGCAGATCGCGCAGGTCTCCGGATTCTCGCAGTCGGCGGGCTTCCAGACATGGATCGTGAAATAGCCCACCGCCAGCAGCACCAGCGCAGCGATGCAGCCGATGAGGATCAGCGGCGCCTTGCTCGCGGTCGGCTTGGGCGGCGTCGGAGGCGGGGGATACGCGCCCCCGACGGACACCGGCGGCACCGGCGGCTCGGGCGGCTCTGAAGCCGCGTCATACCCGGCGCGCGCTCCGTCCACGGGGTCGGCATGTGCGAGCAGATCGCCGCCGAGCCTCCCGCCCGAGGGCTTCCGCGCCGCGCGCGCGGCCGTCGAAGCGTTCAGCGCGGCCTGCGCGGCAGCGGCGGCGGTCGCCGCGTCGGTAGCGGTGTGCATCGCGTCCTCCCGCGGCGACTCGAGCTGCTTGCCGCATTCGACGCAGAACCGCAGCATCCCGGGCGTCTGCTGCGGGCTCCAATCGGGATTGTACGCGCCGCAATATTTGCATTGCATCCGACGCCACACTCCTTTCCGGGACAGAATCAAACAGTTTTATCCATTATACCCGAATATGACACCGTTCGTCAATGGAATTCAGCAGCATGCGATAAACGACAAATCCGCACCACCGGACAGATGGTGCGGATCGGAAAATGAAAAACGGCGCTTAAACGGAGACGCCGGTGACGCGCCTGTTTGCCGCGCGCGCCGGTCTGTACAGCTCGGCGAAGGCGGCGCCGCCGAGGATGAGCGCCGCGCCGAGGAGCTTTGCGGGCGTCAGCGGCTCACCGAGCAGCACCGCCGAGAACGCCACCGCACTCAGCGGCTCGAGATATCCGCAGACGGCAACGGTGTGCAGCGGCAGCCGGTCCGCCGCGGAAAAATAGAGCCAGCAGCCCAGCCCCGTATTCACAACGCCGAGCCACAGCAGGCGCGCCCACGAGGCGGCGCCGAGTCCGGCAAAGGCGCTGAGCTCGCCGCGCAGGTGGGCGGCGGCAGCCGTGACGAGCGCCGCGCCCACGAGCCGCAGGAGCACGGTCTCCGCGCCCGGATCGCCGGAGGTCTGCCGCCCGAGCAGGAGCATCGCGGCATAAAAAACCGCCGCCAGGAGCCCCAGCACAACGCCGAGCGCGCTCTCGCCGGACGCAGCGCCGTTTAAGAGCACGACGCCACAGAGCACCGCGCCGATGCCCGCGAGCCGCGCGGGGGTCAGCCGCTCATGAAACAGCAGCGCCGAGAGCGCCAGCACCAGCACCGGACCGCAGTAGCCCAGCAGCGTCGCCGTGCCGACGCCGATCAGCCGGAAGGCGGCGAACAGACACAGCCAGTTCAGCCCCAGACACGCGCCGGACGCCAGCGCCGGTGCCGCCTGACCGAGACGCAGCGCCGGGCGACGCCCCGTCAGGCAGAGCACAGCCGAGAGCGTGACCGCGCCCAGCGCCGAACGCGCAAGCACGATCGCCCCGCTCGGAAGCGCGACGCCCGTCGCCGCGACGCCGTTCGATCCGAAGAGCAGCAGCGCCGCGAGATATTTGAAAAAAGCCGTGCGCTTCACGCGCATCCCCCCTTGCGTTTTCTTCGGGATGAGTGTATCATGAGCACATACATTTGAAAAGCGAATCTTATACATGATTTGCATGATGTTTTGTCATGAAAAGGGCGCGATGCAATGGACAGCGGAATGCTGAAATACCGGGCGTTTTTGAAAACGGTGGAGCTCGGCAGCTTCACGCGCGCAGCCGAGGCGCTGCACTACTCCCAGTCGGGCGTGAGCCGGATGATCGCGGAGCTGGAGCACGAATGGCGCGTGACGCTCCTGACGCGCGGGCGCGGCGGCGTGGCGCTGACGGCCGAGGGCACGCGGCTGCTGCCGCGCATCCGGGCGCTCTGCGCGGCGGACGCGGCGCTGGCCGCCGATGTGGACGCGCTGCACGGGCTGGAGTCCGGGCTGATCCGCGTCGCCGCCTTTTCCAGCGTGGCGGCGCAATGGCTGCCGGGCGTGATCCGCGCCTTTCGGGAGGACTATCCGGGCATCGATTACGAGCTTTTGACGGGCGTGAATTCCGAAATCGAGCAATGGCTGCTCTCCGGGCGCGCCGACTGCGGGTTTCTGTGCCAGCCGGTCACGCCCGCGCTGCAGACGCGCGTGCTGGGCGCGGACCCGCTGCTGGCCGTGCTGCCGGAGGGACACCCGCTCGCAGCGCTTCCGCGCGTGCCGCTCGCGGCGCTCGCCGCCGAGCCCTTCATGCTGCTGGACGACGGCGGGCCCGAGCTGGTGTCGCGCCTCTTCGCCGAGGCGGGGCTCGCCCCGCGCGTGCAGTTCACATCCTCGGACGACTTTGCCATCATGTCGATGGTGGAAAACGGACTCGGCGTGAGCATCCTGCCGGAGCTGATATTGCGGCGCGTGCCCTACCGCGTGGCGCTGCGTCCGGTCGAGGACGGCGCACAGCGCACGATCTGTCTCGCCCTGCGCGAAGGGGAACCGCCGGTTGCGGTGGAGCGTTTTCTCGGCTATGTCGACCGGCTGTTCCCGAGCTGAGCGCGCATTCCGTCCGGACCCGCGCGCTTTTGTGCAAAAATGCGATTTGCAAGGCGCGGGCGACTATGGTATAGTATTTTTGATAAAAAAACAGAAAAGGGGTTCTTGTTATGGATATGATCACCATCGGCATCGCCGGGGGCACCGGCAGCGGCAAGACCACCATCACCAAGCGCATCATGAAGGAATTCGGCGGCGATGTGAGCGTGCTGTATCACGACAACTACTACAAGCGGCACGACGACCTGAGCTACGCCGAGCGCACGAAGCTCAACTACGACCACCCCAACGCCTTCGACACGGATCTGCTGGTGCAGCATCTCGAGGCGCTGCGCCGGGGCGAGACGATCCAATGCCCGGTGTACGACTACACGGTGCACAACCGTTCGGACAAGACCATCGCCGTCAAGCCCGCGAAGGTCGTCGTCGTGGAGGGCATCCTCATCTTCGCGGATCCGGAGCTGTGCAAGCGCATGGACGTGAAGATCTTCGTCGACACGGACGCGGACGTGCGCATCCTGCGGCGCATCGTGCGCGACACGCGCGACCGCGGGCGCGACCTGGAGAGCATCGTGTCGCAGTATCTCGCGACCGTCAAGCCCATGCACGAGATGTTCGTCGAGCCGTCGAAGCGCAACGCCGACATCATCATCCCCACCGGCGGTCACAACCGCGTGGCGACGGACTTCGTCATGGAGCGCATCAGAGCGCATATCGAAGGCAGAAACGTGAATTTTTAAGGAGTGACCGCTATGGCAAAGCTCTATTTCAAATACGGCGCGATGGGCTCTTCGAAGTCCGCGCAGGCGCTGATCACGCAGTTCAACTATGAGGAGCTGGGCATGAAGGTCTGGCTCATCAAGCCCTCGATCGACGACCGCGACGGCAAGAACATCATCCGCTCGCGCATCGGCCTGCAGCGCGAGGCGCAGGTCATCACGCCCGAGGAGAACATCCTCGAGACGTTCCGATCGATCCCGGACGTGGACGTCATCATCGCCGACGAGGCGCAGTTTTTCACGCCCGCGCAGATCGACCAGCTGCGCCAGATCGTCGACGACGAGGATCTGCCGGTGCTGTGCTTCGGGCTGCGGACGGACTTTCTGACGCACTTCTTCCCCGGCGCGCAGCGGCTGATGGAGCTCGCCGACTCGCTGACCGAGATCAAGACCGTCTGCGCCTGCGGCCGCAAGGCGACCGTGAACGCCCGCATCGACGAAAACGGGCGCGTCGTCACCGAGGGCGGACAGATCCTGCTCGGCGGCAACGACAGCTATATCGCCATGTGCCACAAGTGCTGGAAAAACCGCATCCGCGAGCAGGAGCGCGCATGAAGCGTCAGCGCGTCTTCCTCGTCCTGACGGTGCTGTGGCTCGCCGTGATCTGGGGGCATTCGATGATGCCGGCGTCGGAGAGCAAGGCCGAGAGCGGCGGCATCGTCGCCCTGCTGGTACAATACCTCCCGTGGGTCACGGACCGGCTCGTGCGCAAGGCTGCGCACTTCACGGAGTACGCCGTGCTCGGCGCGCTCCTGTTCGGCGCCTTCCCGCAGCGCGGACGCACCGCTGTGATCCAGTCCGTGTTCGCGGGCTTTCTTGTCGCTCTGCTCGACGAGACGATCCAGCTTTTTGCCCCGGGCAGAAGCGGACAGATCACCGACGTCTGGCTGGACATGGCCGGCTGGAGCCTGCCGCAGCTGCTGCTTCGCCTCAGACACCTGCGAAAATGAAATCCGACAACGCCGGAGAAAAGGAGAACATTGTGAAAAAACGTTTGCTTCACGGGCTGCTCTCGGCGGCCCTGGCGGTGCTGCTCTGCGTATCGCTGATGATCCCCGCCCTCGCGGCAGCGCCGGTCGTGTACAACGGCGACGCGCTGTATCCCGGGCGCACACGCGCCGAGATCGGGCAGCACTATGCCCAGGCGCTCGCAGCCGGCGGCTCCTATCAGAACAGCAGCACGGAGAGCTGGTACAGCGCGATGCCCTCGCTGGAAAGCCCCTACGCCGAGGGCGTTTTGACGACCGACACGCACGCCGCCATGACAGCCATGACGAACTACTATCGCTGGCTCGTCGGCGCGAGCGCGCTCAGGGAGCCGTCCGTGCACAGCACCGCGCTGCAAAAGGCCGCGCTGGTGCGCAACTGGGACTTCAACCACAGCGTGGACAGCAGCCGCAAGCCGGAGGACATGGATCAGACGCTCTGGGACGAGGGCGCCGGCGTGTGGCACAACATCCTCGCGTGGGGCTACACCCCGCGCGGCGCGATCAACGGCTGGCTGAACGAGGGTTACAGTCTGCGCAGCGGCTCGTGGGACACGATCGGACACCGCACCGCGCTGCTCACCAGCCGTTACAGCAGCGTACAGTTCGGCTATTCCGGCAGGATCGCGATCGGCGTGATCGAAAAATATGAGAACACCATGACGCAGCCGTTTGCCGCCTTCCCGGCGGCGGGCGACATGCCGCTGACGGATGTGTCCGCGCTCGACAGCGCGTGGTCGGTGGAGCTGAACACCGGCGTGATCCGCTCCACAAGCGCAGCCGAGGTGCGCGTGACGAACACCGCCACCGGCGAAAGCTATACCTGCACCGCGGAAAACGGAAAGCTGCACACCGGCAGCACGCTGAGCTTCGTGCAGCCGACGCCGAAGGACAACGCCTCCCGTTACGCCGACGGCGACGCCTTCCGCGTCGAGATCACAGGTCTGACGGATGTGGCGTCCGGCGGCGAAGCGAAGATCGACTACACCGTGCGGTTCTTCGATGTGCGGAACTATACTCCGACCACCGTTTCGGGCTTCACATTTGACGGCTGGAGCCGTCTCAGGATGACGAGCCGGTATACGGATGACGCGAGTCTGCAGAAGATCGCGTCGATCCTGCCGGACACCGTCAACGTGCAGACGGAGGTCGGCCGTGTGGTGCGGCTGCCCGTCTCCGGCGCGTGGCGGGTCGACGCGGCAAACAAGCGCTGGATCAACAGCGCGGACGCCTCGCGGCTGCCGCAGGACGTCACCGACCCGGGCGGCGTGCTGCAGACGATCTCCGTACCGTGGCAGGTGGATGACTACACCGGCAGTCTCGGCGCGGTGAACGGCAGCGGCAAAGCCGGCGAGTCCGGAAGCATCAGAATGTGGCGCTACAACATCTCGTATCCGTGGGCGGAGGTGTATCAGGTCAAGCCCGGCGCGGCCGGCGGATGGGACGGAAAGCTGCGCTTTGACAACGACAGCGCGTCCTTCTCGATCGACGACAGCGGCTACTATGTCTTCGCCGTCGACTCCTGGGCAAACGCCGACAGCGGCGACTGGATCGGCATCTATTACAACAAATCCGGCAGCTGGACCGACGCATGGCTCGCCGGGATCGCCACGGTCTCCATCCAATGCGATCATCCGTCTGTCACGACGCAGACCACAGCCCCGACCTGCACCGAGCCCGGTCAGAAAACGACGGTATGCGCCGTGTGCGGCGAGACCGTCGGCACCGAGACCATCCCGGCCACGGGACACGACTGGGACGCGTGGGTCGTGACCACGAAACCGACCTGCACCGAGGCCGGCGAAGAGAAGCGCGTCTGCAAGCACGATCCCGCGCACACCGAGACGCGCGCTGTCGCCGCGCTGGGGCATGAATGGAGCGAATGGACCGTGACAAGGCCCGCCACCGAGACCGCCGAGGGCGAGGAATCCCGTATCTGCGCCCGTTGTCTCGAGACCGAGACGCGCCCCATCGGGGTGCTCACCCCGCCCAATCCCTTCTCCGACGTGGTGAAAGGCGCGTACTACTTCGACCCCGTCCTCTGGGCGGTGAACCACGACCCGCAGATCACGAAGGGCACGAGCGACACGACGTTCTCCCCCGACGCCACCTGCACGCGCGGACAGGTCGTGACCTTCCTCTGGCGCGCGATGGGCGAACCGGAGCCGTCGACCACGGTGAACAAGTTCGTCGACGTCCAGACCGAGGATTACTTCTACAAGGCGGTCCTCTGGGCGGTCGAAAAGGGCATCACGGTCGGCACGAGCGACACGACCTTCTCCCCCAACGATCCCTGCACGCGCGCCCATGTCGTGACGTTCCTCTGGAGAGCGGAGGGACAGCCGGAGGCGAGCGGCACGAATCCGTTCGCGGACGTTGACAACGGGCAGTATTATTACAGCGCGGTCCTCTGGGCGGTGTCGAAGAACATCACGCAGGGCACGAGCGCGAGCACGTTCAGTCCCGACGATCCCTGCACCAGAGCGCAGATCGTGACGTTCCTGTACAGAGACATGAAATAACAGCAAAGCAAAAAGTCCCGGCGCGGGATCTCCGCGCCGGGACTTTTTGCGTTCATGACGGTGGTGCGGCGGTGACTGCGAAACGGCGGGGCACAGGTCCCCGCCCTACGGCGCATGAACCCGATCAGCCGCACCCCGTAGGGCGGCCACCCGTGGGCCGCCGCTTCCGCCGGACACACGGCGGGGGCACAGGTCCCCGCCCTGATGCTTTTTTGAATGAAGAATGAAAAATGAAGAATTGTGGTGTCGCTTCGCGACGGATTTGAAATAGTGCGGTTTCGGGAAACCGGTGCGGATCCGCCCGGGTGCGGCGGTGGATGGAAGCCCCTCTCAGTCTCGCTGGCGCTCGACAGCTCCCCCAGAGGGTGAGCCAAGAGGTGCGTTGCACCGACATAAGCGCAGCAATCCTCTTGCCTCCCCAAAGCAGAAACCAAAAACACGCAGACTTGTGTGTTTTTGGAGAGGAGAACCGGGGAAATAGATATGGAGACGGCGCGGCTCTTACGCAAACCGCGGCGGCGGAATGGAATGCGCCCGGTTCGACGAGGCACGGCGTCAGCCGTAACGGAGAGGGTCCTCCGTCTTGCCGCGCTTTTCTCTCATTCAAAAACGCTGCGTTCTTGAATGGTTCAGCTCAGCTTGATCCCGTAGATCTTCTGCAGGCGGTGGCCGACGACGACCATGTTGTTGAACACGGCGCAGCTCGCCTCCACGTTGCCGCCGAGGTCGATCTCATCGAGCTTCTTGCCGGTCGCGCCGTCGAGCAGATAGAGATAGCCGCCCGCAGTGGGATAGAGGATATAGCCGTGCCCCTCGCTGTCATAGACGTCGACCGGGGACGACCAGCTGTACATCTCGGTCTTGAACTCCCAGACGGTCTTGCCGGTCCTTTTATCGAGCGCGGCGAGGACGCCTGCCGACGCGTTCTTGCCCGTGCGGGCGACGGGGACGAAGACCATGTCCGCGAGATCGTTCCTGCCGCAGGCGGGCGTGCCCTGCACGCCGCCGGAGACGCCGGAGACGGTGTAGCAGTCATAGGAATGCTCCCAGACGACGCTGCCGTCCAGCGCGTCGATCTTCCAGACCGGGATCTCGCAGGAGCTGTTCTCGCTCGCGCGCCAGCCGGCGTGGAAGGATGTGCTGATGTAGATATAGGGGTGTCCGTCCTCGCACTCGAGCACAGGCGTGCAGTTCGTGTCGTCGAGCGTATCCTGCACCCAGACGAGCTTGAGCGTGTCCAGATCCATGCACATGAGGTTGCCGCCGTTGTCGGCCATGTAGAGATAGTGGTTCCAGATGACGGGGCTGGCCTCGATGCCGACCCAGAACTTATCGCCGGTGCGCACGCCCTCATAGCGCCAGCGGACGGGCTCGTCGGGGTCCATCGTGAGCGTGCCCTTGGCCTCGTCATACTTGGTGTTGAGCTTGATGATATACAGGATGCCGCTCTCGCCGGGATAGATGAGCTGGTCGGTCTCGGGCGAGACCAGCGGCGAGCCGTCGAACATCGTCCAGCCCTGGCGGTGGGAATAGGCGTCCGCCGCGCCAAACTCATACAGGATCTCGCCGTCGACCAGACTCACGGCGAAGGCTCTGCCCGGGCCGCGCGAACCGTTGTAGCCCGCGCCGACATACAGGATCGGCCAGCCGCGCGGATCGAGCGCGCCCGCGCCCTTGAACGTGAAGCCGAGAAACAGCGGCTCGCGCGTGGCCTTGCCGGTCTCGAGCTCATAGAAATAGACATGTCCGTCCATCGTGGCATAGACGACCTCGGTCAGCTCGTCCTGCTGCTTGGCCCAGGTCTCCATGTTCATGATCTTGCGCGTTTCCTTGGGCCATGTGACGATCAGGGGCTGACCGGTCCAGCCGCTGCCCGTCCAGACCTCGCCGTCGGGCGCCATGAGCGCAGAGCTGTCGTGCTCCCAGGCGACGGAGAGCTTGTTTTTGGTGATGTCGGCGACGCCGTAGGCCGCGCCGTTGCGGTAGTTGTTGCCACGGAACGTGATGATGCCGGGCAGCGAGGCGTACTTCGTGCTGTCGCCGAAGCGGATGGGCTTGTCGAAGCTGTACTGCTTCTGCGTCTCGCCGTCGGCGATGATGGTCTGCTCGCGGATGAGGTTTTCAGGCTCCGTCTCCTCGGTCGCCTTGACCTCGAGATCCACCACGGGCTGCTCCTTGGGCGCGACGACCTGGCTCTGCGCCGATGAGCGCTGCTCCTCGGGCGAGCTGCGCGCGGGCGCGTTGAAGAGGACCATCCTGACCTCGATCACGACCAGGACGACGCACAGCGCCGCGAGGACGACCGCCTCCAGCGACTTGACGAAGCCGGCGCGCTTGGCGGCGCGGGCGACGGCATACACCAGCGCGACCACCAGCAGACCCATCGTGCGGAAAAAGCCCCTGCGCTTCCGGGGCTGCACCGCCGCGGCAGTACGCGCGGTCGATTTGCTCTTTTCACTCATGCTTCTCTTTCTCCTCGGATCGGATTATTGAAAATGCGCGTGGTTGGAAATGTGGTCCTCACAATAGCAGTGATAGCCCGCGCAGCGCGAGCAATAGCGAAACTGCAGGTCCGGAAAATCCGCGTCCGTGCGGCCGCAGATCTCGCACTTGTGGCGATAGCCGCGCTGCGTCTGCTCCTTTTGGATGCGCCGCGCCTCGGTCTTGAACTGCACGGTCCTGCGCTCCTGCCGCACGCGCGACGGGCGGAGGAAATCAAACAGCCAGCCGCCGCAGAAGATGAGATAGTTCAGCACCGCCACCACCGGCAGCAGATCCACCGGGAACGGCGTGGTGATGATCCCGTACACGAACAGCGCCGCGTCCAGGTATGCCAGCCACTTGATCTTGACCGGAATGATGAAAAACAGCAGCACCGTCACATCCGGGAAGAGCGTGGCGAAGGCGAAGAACAGCGACAGGTTCAGGTACGTCGCCGAGATGACGATATCGGTCTTCGTGATCAGCGTGAGCACCACGCCGAAGATCGCCTGCAGCAGCGCGCCGATGAGATAATAGATCGTGAACTTGCCCGCGCCCCACTCGTTTTCCAGCGACGTGCCGATCCAGAAATAGAAATACATCGACACCAGAAACAGCAGCAGCGATCCGCCGCCCGCCGGGACGAAGAGATACGTCACGATGCGCCAGACCTCGCCGTGCAAAATCGCCTGCCCGGAAAAGCTGAGCTTCTGATAGACGAGCCCCGTCGTGTCCATCATCGACAGGACATAGATCAGGATGTTGCCGATCACAACATAGAGCATCAGCCGCCGGATACCGAAGCGCGGATGCAGGATACAGAAACGATCGATGCGATCCATGAGTTTTTTCATAGACTTCCTCCGTGGAATGCATACTGATACAAGATAGAAACTAACATCATATTTTACCCCGTTTTGATTGGAAAGTCTATCTTTTTTTGCAGAAAGCGGCGGGGGCTTTCCAAAAATTTCAGGACCGCCGTGCGTTTCGCTTCGATTTTTTTGAGAATCTTGCGGATTTGTGCTTTCTTAATGCCGAAAGCTGTGTTATACTCTAATTTGTATGAGTATGAGCAAAGGAACAGACAGTATGGATTTTGAAACCGATATCAACGACCGCATCGAGGGACGCAACGCCGTCATCGAGGCGCTGCGCGCCGGACGCGCGATCGACAAGATCTACATCGCCAAGGGCGAGGTCGACCAGACGCTGGGGCACATCGCCTCCAAGGCGCGCGCGCAGGGCGTCGTCGTCGTGGAGACCGACCGCCGGAAGCTCGACGCCATGAGCCAGACCCGCGCGCACCAGGGCGTGGTGGCGCTGTGCGCCGTGAAGGAATACTGCACGGTAGAGGATCTGCTGCAGCGCGCGCAGGAAAAGGGCGAGCCGCCGTTTCTCGTCATGTGCGACGAGATCTCGGACCCGCACAACCTCGGCGCGATCATCCGCACCGCCGAATGCGTGGGCGCGCACGGCGTGATCATCCCGAAGCGCCGCAGCGCGGGGCTGACCGCCGTGGTAGACAAGGCCAGCGCCGGTGCCGCCGAGCATCTGCCCATTGCGCGCGTGCCGAATCTCTCCGCCGCGATTGAGACGCTGAAAAAGGCCGGCGTCTGGGTCTACGGTGCCGCCGCCGAGGGCAGCTCGCCGCTGTGGAAGACCGATCTCACGGGCAGTGTCTGCATCGTGATCGGCTCCGAGGGCGACGGCATTAGCCGTCTCGTGCGCGAGCACTGCGACGTGCTGGTCAGCATTCCGATGAAGGGCGAGATCTCGTCCCTGAACGCCAGCGCCGCAGCCGCCGTGCTGCTGTACGAGGCGCTGCGTCAGAGATAACGGACATCCTTGCGCACCGTGCGGGCGCTTCATGAAGCGCCCCTACAGACACAAACGCACCGCTCACACCTCTGTAGGGGCGATTCACGAATCGCACGATCCCATCCCCCGTAAGGAGATGATAACCATGGGCCCCGATTTTTCCGCGAACGGTTTTTCGTTCGATCTGGATACCGATGAATTCGACCTGGAGTCCATCCTCTCTGAATATAAAGACTATGATCCCGCCGCGCCCGCGGCGACGCCGCGGGCAAAGGCCGCCTTCCCGTCGCGCCCGATCGCGGCGGAGCTGATCGACGAGCCGGACGTGCCCGAGGAGCCGCTCGGCGTGCTCGAGCAGGCGCTCGCAGCGCCCGATCCCGAGCCGGAGCCGGAGCCCGTACCGGCGCCGCCCGCGCCGGAGACGAACGATCCCTTCGCCTCCTACGACGAGGACTATCCGGACGCGGACGTGAAGATCGCCGCGCCCAAAGGCCGGTCCGGACTCCTGCGCGGCACCTGGCGCGAGACGCTGGGACTGCCGGAGCAGGACGAGCCCGACGAGGACGTGCGCGAGTATCACCCGGGCGAGCTGCACGCGCGCAGGACGGCACGGTCCTCCGCCGCGCCCGCCCGCGACGACGGCGTGCGCGGACAGCTCAGACGCGTGCGCGACTGGGTGGACCGCGTGACGGCGGAGTTTGACCGCGATCGCGCCGGGGACGACGACGCCCCCGCGCCGGCGCCGGAACGCCGCCCCCGCACCGCACCGGCGCGCAGCGCCGAGGACGAGTACGAGCCGACCATGGTGTTCCGCGCCGTGACGGACGAGGAGCTCTACGCGCCGCGCAGCGGCGAGAGCTACGCCGCCGAGGCGGAGCGCGAGCGCGAGGAGACGCCGCCCCCGCCGCCGAGACCGGACTTCCGCGAGACGGTGCTGCAGCCGCTGCTGACGCGCATCGCCGCCGTGGCCTACCGTGTGCGCGAATCGCAGGCGCAGGCCCGGGAGGACGCGACCGCCGAGGAGCCGCTCGGCCCGGAGCTGAGCCCCGAGCGCGCCGCAAAATACTATGGCGGGCGTACCCGCTCGCTGAAGCTGCGCGGGCGCATCAGCGCCATCGTGACGCTGCTGCTGCTGTACATCTCGCTGGGTCTGCCGACGTTCGGTCTGCTCCGCTCCAACGAGATCGTCCGCGCGCTCGTCTGCCTGATTTTGCTGATGACGTCGATGCTCGCGGGGCTGGACGTGCTCGTGACGGGCGTCATGTCGCTGCTGCGCAGACGCCCCGGTCTGGAGACGATGGTCGCGCTGAGCGCCATCTTCTCGCTGATCGACGCCGTGGTCTGCGCGATCCTGGGCTCGCTGGAATTCGGGCTGCCGTTCTGCGGCGTGAGCGCGCTGGCGATCACGCTCAGTCTCTACAGCGCGCTGTACACCTGCCAGGGACTGCGCAAGACGTTCCGCGTGCTGCAGAAGGCCGAGGATCCGCTGACGATCTTCGCCGACCCCAATCTCTCCAAGGAGGGGCTGACGCTCCTGAAGTCCTCCCGCCCGACCGACGGCTTTATCCACCGGGCGGAGGAATCCTCCCCCGGCGAGGCGGTATACACGGTCCTGAGCCCCTATCTGATCGTGCTGGGGATCGTGCTGAGTCTGCTGGCGGCGATCTTGAACGGACGCTTCGACAGCATCGCGCACATCCTGTCCGCCGTGTTTGCGGCATTCGTGCCGGTATCTGTGATCCTGAGCTTTTCGCTGCCGTTCCGCACGGTGGCGCAGCGGCTGTTCTCGCGCGGGATCGCCATCGCGGGCTGGTCCGGCACGAGCGACATCGGCCGCAGCGCGCACATCATCGTCACGGACGACGATATCTTCCCGCCCAAGACCGTGCAGGTCGGCGACATCCGCATCCTGGAGGGCGCGTACCCGCAGAAGGTCATCTCCGCCGCGGCAAGCGTGGTGATCGCCTCGGGCAGCTGTCTTGCGCCCGTGTTCGCGCAGCTGCTGGAGAAGCACCACTGCCGTCTGATCCCGGTGGATCAGTTCAGCTGCGGCAAGACCGGCGGTCTGACCGCCGTGGTCGACGGTGAAGAGGTGATGGTGGGCGGCGCGGACTTCGTGAATCTGCGCGGCATCCGCCTGTCGGAGAAGCTGACGAAGAAGGACACCCTGTTCGTCGTCATTTCCGGGCAGCTCGTGGGCATCATCCACATCAACTACACGCCGGTCAAGAGCGTGCAGAACGCGCTGATGGAGCTGCTGCGCTCGAAGCAGGCCGCCTCCTTCGCCGTGCGCGACTCGAACATCACGCCCGTGATGCTGCACCAGAAATTCAAGATCTCCACCGACGGCTTCCACTTCCCGAGCTATGCCAAGCGGTACGCCATGTCCGCCGCCGAGCCGAGCGAGGAGACGCACATCGCCGGCGTGATGGCGCGGCGAGGTCTGGGCTCGTTCGTGCGCATCAGCTCGATGGGCAAGCGGCTTTACGGCGCGGTGCGCACGCTGGTCGTGCTCAGCGTGATCGCGGCGGTGCTCGGCGTGCTGGCGATGTTTCTGCTGCTGGCGATGGGCGCGTTCGACGCCGCGACCGTTTCGAACCTGGTCCTGTATCAGCTGCTGTGGCTGATCCCGCTGGTCGTGACGAATCTCGGCCTGAAGCGATAATAAACTTTATATTGCTATATCGCCGATTATCGTGTATAATATAGCAGTTAACGCCGTGCAGGGGATCTGCGCGAAGAAACCGTTTACAAATACTTGTTTGATTTTAATACAAGGAGAGGTACATTCATGAGTTACGAAACCAAGAACATCCGCAACGTAGCCTTCATGGGTCACGGCGGCACCGGCAAGACCACGCTGGTGGAAAACATGCTTTATCTGACCGGTGCGATCGACCGTCAGGGCAAGACTGCTGACGGCAACACCGTCTGCGATTACGACGCGGAAGAGATCAAGCGCGGCATCACCATCTCCACCGGCATCGCGCCCGTGGACTTCGGCGGCTGCAAGATCAACGTGCTCGACTGCCCCGGCTTCTTCGATTTCGCGGGCGAGGTCTTCTGCGCGATGCGCGCGGCGGAAGCGGGCGTCATTTTCCTGAGCGCCAAGGACGGCATCTCCGTCGGCGCCGAGCGCAGCTGGAAATATCTCAAGAACGCGGACATGCCCGCCATGTTCTATGTCTCCAAGCTCGACGAGGAGCACGCGGACTTCGACGCGGTCCTCGCCGCCCTGAAGGAGAAATACGGCGCAGGTGTCTGCCCCGTCACGATCCCGATGAGCGACGGCACCGGCGTTATCGATCTGGTGCACAACGTCGCCTACAAGACCAACGGCAAGAAGACCGAGAAGGTCGCCGTTCCCGCCGCCGACGCGGGCAAGGTCGACGATCTGCGCATGGAGCTGTTCGAGGCTGCCTCCGTCTCCGATGACGAGTTGATGGAGAAGTTCCTCGAGGAGATGGAGCTCAGCGAGGAAGAGACCGTCAAGGGCATCAAGCTCGGTCTGCAGAGCCGCGACTTCATCCCCGTCTTCTGCGGCGCCGGCATGAGCGGCATCGGCACCGAGGCCTTCCTGCAGGCCGTCGTCGATTACGTCCCGAACCCGGCTGAGGCCGCCTGCAAGCCCGACGCGCCGGTCGCGGGCTTCGTGTTCAAGACCATCTCCGATCAGTTCGGCAAGTATTCCTTCGTGAAGGTCATGGCCGGCAAGATCACCTCCGACCTCTCCCTGCGCAACATGCGCGCCTCCAGCACGGACAAGCTCGGCCGTATGTACACGATCTGCGGCAAGAAGAACACCGAGGTCAAGGAAGCCTGCTGCGGCGACATCGTCGCCGTCGGCAAGATGGACTGGAAGACCGGCGACACCGTCTGCGACGCGAAGAACGAGGTCGAGTTCCCCGCCATCGACATCCCCGAGCCCGTCTACTCCATGGCGATCAGCCCGAAGACCAAGGGTCAGGACGACAAGGTCGCCTCCGGTCTCGCCCGCCTGAACGAGGAGGACATCTCCTTCACGCTCGTGAACAACGCCGAGACCCACCAGATGGTCATTTCCGGTGCCGGCGACATCCAGGTTGACGTCCTCTGCTCCAAGCTCAAGAGCCGCTTCGGCGTCGAGACCGAGCTCAAGCCCGCCCGCGTGGCCTATCGCGAGAAGATCAAGGGCAAGGTCGAGGCCCACGGCCGCCACAAGAAGCAGTCCGGCGGCAGCGGCCAGTTCGGCGACGTGTGGATCCGCTTCGAGCCCCAGGAGGAGTCCGACGACATGGTCTTCGCCGAGGAGGTCTTCGGCGGCTCCGTCCCGAAAAACTTCTTCCCCTCCGTCGAAAAGGGTCTGCGCAACGCGGTGCAGAAGGGCGTGCTCGCGGGCTATCCGCTGGTCGGCCTGAAGGCCACGCTGTATGACGGCTCCTATCACCCCGTCGACTCGAACGATATGGCGTTCCAGACGGCTGCGCGTCTTGCCTATCAGGACGGCATCCCGAAGGCGAAGCCCACCATCCTCGAGCCCATCGGCCTGCTGAAGGTCACGATCCCCGACGCGAACCTGGGCGATATCATGTCCGATATCTCCTCCAAGCGCCGCGGCACCGTGCTGGGCATGAACGCCGAGGACGGCATGCAGATCGTCGAGGCCGAGGTCCCGATGGCGGAGATGAGCTCCTACACCATCGACCTGCGCAGCATGACGCAGGGCCGCGGCTCGTTCAGCTGCAAGTTCGTGCGCTATGAAGAGGCGCCCGGCAACGTCCAGCAGAAGGTCATCGAAGAGGCCAAGGCTGAGCAAGAGTAATGCTTTCGGGGGAGAAAACTGCGTTTTCTCCCCCGTGTTTCTTCCCTGTCAGACAAGAAAGGGGATACCGATATGAGCAAAAAAACCGATACCCTGTATTCGTTCTGGTCCGTGGCGCTGATCATCTGCCTGGTGCTGGCGGTGTTCGCCGTGATCTTCGCCTCCGCGCTCGGCAACCACGGCTCCGCCAAAACCGCCGCCGCAACGCCGACGCCCGTGATCACGACGCCCACGCCGACGCCTGTCACCAGCTATACGACCGACGGCTCTGCCGCGGCGCTCGCCGAGACCGAGGACGCCGGGGCTGAATATGTCGACGGGATCTTCTTCCTCGGCGACAAGGCGCTCAGCGCGCTGAAGGACGAGGAGATGCTGACCGGCGCCGACGCCAGAAAGCAGGTCTGGGTGCCCGACGGCGGCAGACTCACGCTGCAGGAGCTCGACACCACGACCTATCGCTCCCCCGTCACGGGCAACAACGCGCTCCCCGCGGACATCGCACAGGTGAACACGCCCGATGTGATCATCATTTTCCCGAGCCCGGACAACGCGAACCTGGTCACGCAGGAGGAGCTGACGGAGTCCTATGCCGCGCTGATCTCCGCCATCCAGGACAAGAGTCCGGAGACGAAGATCATCCTCAGCGCCATCACGCCGCTCGCCGCGAGCTATGAGTTCGAGGATCTGACGAACGAGATGATCGAGGAGATCAATTCCTGGATCGCCGCCGCCGCCGAGAGCGCGGGCGTGCGCTATCTCGACGCCTATACGGGGCTGCTCAACCCGCAGGGCTACCTCTCCGAGGAATATCACGACGGCGACGCCATGCATCTGAACGCCGCCGGCATGGAGGCGTGGCTGGAGTACGTCCGGACCCACGCGTGGGAATGATCTCATCCAAATAACAGACCGCCCGCACGGATTTGCCGTGCGGGCGTTGTTGTTTCGGATTCGCTCCGGGTCGCGCGGGCGCATCGTGATGCGCCCCTACGGTGAGACTTGTGTTTCCGACGTAGGGGCGATTCATGAATCGCCCGCTCCCCATTCGCCTCTGCGCCGCCGGTGAGGCGCTCACTGCGGCAGACCGAAGCTGACGGCGATGGCGCTGTCGACGCGGTCCATCATGGGCGCGTCCACGCGCCCCATGCGCTCGCGCAGACGGGTCTTGTCGATCGTGCGCACCTGCTCCAGGAGCACGATGCTGTCCTTCGGCAGACCGCAGGTCTGCGCGGCGAGGTTGATGTGCGTCGGAAGCTTTGCCTTGCCGGTGCGCGAGGTGATCGCCGCGGCGATCACGGTCGGGCTGTGGCGGTTCCCGGCGTCGTTCTGGATGATCAGCACCGGGCGCGTCCCGCCCTGCTCGCTGCCTACGACAGGACTCAGATCCGCGTAATAGATGTCTCCGCGTTTGACTGTCTGCATCATATCAACTCCATGTACAAAGATTATGGTGCCCTACAAGTATGTAGGACACCATTATTGTTGCACGGGACATTTGAAATTATTCAGATCCGTCGGCGCAAGCCGACACCACAACGTGCGAAGCACATTTCACGACGGCGAAGCCGTCATTTCACGCCGCGCATCGCGCGGCATTTCACGTCCGGCAGGACATTTCACTTCTTACAAATACACTCTCGGCACCCTCTGGCTCATCGCACAGAGCAACTCATACGGGATCGTGCCGGCCTTCTCCGCCTGCTCGCTGGCGGTGGGGTCCGTGCCGAAGATCGTGACGACGTCGCCGACGCGCACGCCCGGAACGTGGGTTACGTCGAGCATGCACATGTCCATGCACACGCGCCCGACCTGGCGCACGCGCTGAGCGCGCAGGAGAACGTCCATCTTCCCCGAAAGGGAGCGCAGCAGCCCGTCCGCGTAGCCCGCGGGGATGACGGCGAGCGTCATATCGCGGTCACAGGTGAAGGTGCGGCCATAGCTGATCGTGTCGCCCGCGCGGTGCTGCGTGAGGGCGCAGACGCGGCTTTTCAGCTGCATGGCTGGCCGCAGGTCGAGCCCGCCGTGCTCCGCGCCGGGAAACAGCCCATAGAGCAGCAGCCCCGGGCGCACCATGTCGAGCGCCATCTCGGGGTAATTCACGACCGCGCCGGAGTTTGCGCAGTGGCGCAGCGAAAAGCGCTTTCCGCTCTCGCGCTCGAGATATGCGACCGTGTCCGTGAAGACGCGGTACTGCTCGCGCGTGTACGCCTCCTGCTCCGGCTCATCAGAGACGGCGAAGTGCGTGAACACGCCGGTGAAGTCCAGATGCTCCAGCGCGAGTGCCCGGAGCATGTCCGCGCGGCAGGCCTCGTTCGTGGCGTCGAAGCCCGTGCGCCCCATGCCGGTCTCGAGCTTCATGTGCACCTTCAGACGCAGGTCCGTGCCCATGAGATAGCGGTTGAGATTCTCGGCATACGCCAGCGAGCCGACCGCCTGCGTGGCGTCGAGGTCGACGATGTCCAGCGCGATGTTCGCCGGCTGGGGGCTGAGGATGAGGATCTCGGTCTGGACGCCCGCGGCGCGCAGCTCCTCCACCTCGTCATAGCAGTTCACCGCCACCCAGCGGCAGCCCGCCTCCTGCAGGCGCTGCGCCACGCGCACCGCGCCGTGCCCATAGCCATTGGCCTTGCAGACGCCGAGCATCTGGCAGCCGTCCGGCAGCGCGGCGGTGATGGCGCGGTAATTGTGCTCGATGGCGTCAAGACTGATCTCCACCCACGTTCGGATCATTCGATTCATTCGGAGTCCTCTTTTCTGTCGTCCATCCGGTGATGGTACAAAACACATTGGTATGTCCGCCCGCGTCGATCTCGGCGGCGGCAGGCGTATCCGTATCGTCAAAATACAGGCGCACAGCGGTGTCATCGTCCGCGATGAGCTGCGCGGCGAGCCCGTCCTCCTGCCAGACCAGATCGACATAGCCGGTCCGCACGGCCTGCAGCAGCAGCGGCAGCGCCCGGAGCGGCGAGACGGTGTTCGGCGTCTGCGGCATCGGGAGGATGAGATCTTCAAACTGCAGCGCGGTCTCCCCTTCGGCGAGGTGCGCGCGCACACCGGCGATCTCCTCCGGCGCGAGCACCTCGATTTCGCAGCCCTCTGCGGTCTCCGCGCATCGGAGCGTGAATACCGCGACGTCGTCCCCGTCGCGCGCCGAGACCTCCGCCGTGACCGTGACGGAGGCGTCCGACAGCGCGGCGCGAAAGGCGTCGAGCCGCGCCGCCTCCCGATCCGCTCCGCAGCCGGGGAGCGTCGGCAGAACGATCATACAGATCAGCATTATTATAGCGTTTTTCATTGGACGCGTCAAATTTTCCTCCACTCCTTTATTTTTCGTTGCTTTTCCGGGAAAAATGTGATATATATAGTACGTTCAAAACAACTATATGCTTGGATCGGGAAAATAGCACTTCCCTGCCGCAGCAGAGAGGGACGTCGTCGGCTGAAAGCGTCCTGCGGGACAGGTGCTTGGTTCGCCCGTGAGCTCCGGCCAATCCCCGGCGGTCGACGCCCGTTACCGCGTCACAAGTGCGGCATTGATGCCGAATGCGGGTGGTACCGCGGAAGGTGATCCTTTCGTCCCAAGTGTTGTGGGAAGAAAGGAATTTTTTGTTTTAAAAACATTGTAAGGAGATGTTTGTTGTATGAAAGAAATGCTGCAGCAGCTCAGAAGCGTCGCCGTTGACGCGATCCTGGGCGCAGCGGACGCCGAATGTCTGGAGAGCCTGCGCATCCAGTATCTCGGCAAAAAGGGCGAGCTGACGAAGCTCCTGAAAATGATGGGCAAGCTCGATCCCGCCGACCGTCCCGCGATGGGCCAGCTGGCAAACCAGGTGCGCGCCGAGGTCGAGAACGCGATCGCGCAGCGCCGCGCCGAGGTCGCCGAGATGATGCTCCAGGCGCGGCTCGAGTCCGAGACCGTGGACGTGACGCTGCCCGGAACGGAGCAGAAGGTCGGCCATGAGCACCCGATGTATATCGTCCTCGACGAGATCAAGGACATCTTCATCGGCATGGGCTTTGAGGTGCTGGAGGGTCCCGAGGTCGAGCAGTCTGATTATAACTTCACGAAGCTGAACACCGACGAGGGCCACCCCGCCCGCGAGTGGTCGGACACGTTCTATCTCACCGAGGACAGCAGCATCCTGCTGCGCACGCAGACGAGCCCCATGCAGATCCGCGCCATGGAGGAAAAGCCCCTGCCGATCCGCATGCTCGCGCCGGGCCGCGTCTACCGCAAGGACGAGGTCGACGCCACGCACTCCCCCATGTTCCACCAGATCGAGGGCATGGTCATCGACAAGGGCATCACGATGGCGGACCTGAAGGGCACGCTGGACGCCGTGATGAAAAAGCTCTACGGCGAGGACACCGTGACCCGCTTCCGCCCGCACCACTTCCCGTTCACGGAGCCGAGCTGCGAGATGGACGTGCAGTGCCACAAGTGCGGCGGCCGCGGCTGCCCCACCTGCAAGGGCGAGGGCTGGATCGAGATCCTCGGCGCCGGCATGGTGCACCCGAAGGTGCTCGAGGGCTGCGGCATCGACACCGACGTCTACTCCGGCTACGCCTTCGGCATGGGTCTGGAGCGGCTAGCGATGCGCCGCTTCAAGATCAGCGACCTGCGTCTGATCTTCGAAAACGACGTCAGATTCCTGGAACAGTTTTAAGAAAGGAGCGAGAAACAATGTTATTGAGCAGAAAATGGCTGGATACGTTTGTCGATTGCTCCGGCGTTGACGACAGGACCTTCGCCGAGGCGATGACGCTCTCCGGCTCGAAGGTGGAGACATACGAAGACCTGCACGACGCGATCAAAAACGTCGTCGTCGGCAAGGTGCTCACGATGGAGCGCCACCCGGACTCCGACCACATGTGGGTCTGTCAGGTGGACGTGGGCGCGGGCGCCCCGATCCAGATCGTGACCGGCGCGCAGAACCAGAAGGTCGGGGATCTGATCCCGACGGCGCTGGACGGCTCGCTCCTGCCCGACGGCAAGGAGATCCGCGCCGGCGTGCTGCGCGGCGAAAAGAGCGAGGGCATGTTCTGCTCCGTGAAGGAGCTGGGGCTGACGCTGCACGACTACCCCTACGCGATTGAGGACGGTCTGTGGATCATGCAGGAGGACGTCAAGCCGGGCGACGACGTTGCAAACGTCATCGGCCGTGACGACCACGTGATCGAATTTGAGATCACGCCGAACCGCCCGGACTGCCTGAGCGTGATCGGTCTCGCCCGCGAGGCGAGCGCGACGCTCTCTCGCCCGCTGAACCTGCACAAGCCCGAGGTCAAGGGCTGCGAGGACAGCATCGAAAACCACGTCGCCGTGCGCATCGAAGAGCCGGAGCTCTGCCCGCGCTACACCGCACGCATGGTGCGCAACGTGAAGATCGCCCCCAGCCCTGACTGGATGCGCGAACGGCTGCGCAACAGCGGCGTGCGCCCGATCAACAACATCGTCGACATCACGAACTACGTCATGCTCGAGTACGGCCAGCCCATGCACGCGTTCGACTTCAAGTGCATCGGCGGCAAGCAGATCGTCGTCCGCCGCGCGAAGGAGGGCGAGACGATCGAGACGCTCGACGGCACCGCCCGCGCGCTGACGCCGAACATGCTCGCCATCTGCGACGAGGAAAAGCCCGTCGCGCTCGCGGGCGTCATGGGCGGCGCGAACTCCGAGATCGAGGGCGACACGGCGATGGTCGTCTTCGAGAGCGCGAACTTCAACGGCCCCTCCGTGCGCCGCACGGCGATGGCGCTCGGCATGCGCACCGAGGCCTCCGGCCGCTTTGAGAAGGGGCTCGACCCGATGGGCACCGTCGAGGCCGTCGACCGCGCGTGTGAGCTCGTGGAGCTGCTCGGCTGCGGCGAGGTGCTGCAGGGCACGATCGACGTCGTGCCGAACGCCTTTACCCAGAAGACCGTGAAGCTCGAGCCCGAGAAGATCAACGGCCTGCTCGGCACCGACGTCTCTGAGGCCGAGATGCGTCGCATCCTCCTCTCGCTCGGCTTTACGCTCGACGGCGATGAGATTAAAGTCCCCTCGTGGCGCGGCGACGTGGAGCACTACTCCGACATCGCGGAGGAGGTCGCGCGCTTCTTCGGCTACAACAACATCCCGAACACGCCCCTGCGCGGCGAGACCACCGGCGGCGGCTACACCGAGCGCCAGAAGGCCGAGCGCCGGATCGGCGCGCTGGCCCGCACGCTGGGCTTCGACGAGATCATCACCTATTCCTTCATCAGCCCGTCTTACTACGACAAGATCCGGCTGCCGGAGCGCAGCGCCCTGCGCGACTCGCTGAAGATCCTCAACCCCCTGGGCGAGGACACCTCCATCATGCGCACGACCGTGCTGCCCTCGATGCTCGAGATCCTGACGCGCAACTACAACTACCGCAACGCCTCCGTGAAGCTCTATGAGCTCGGCAAGGTCTACTTCAAGCGCCCCGACGGCATGGCGGACGAGCCGAAGATGCTCTGTCTCGGCGCCTACGGGCCGGATATGGACTTCTTCGCCATCAAGGGCGCGGTGGAGAGCATCCTCGCGGGTCTGCGCGTGGAGGACGTGCGCTTCGCCGCCGAGACGAAGAACGCCTCCTACCACCCCGGCCGCTGCGCGACCGTGTACGCGGGCGAGCGTCCGCTCGGCGTGGTGGGCGAGATCCATCCGCTGACGGCGAAGAACTACGGCGTGGACACGCCGATGTACACCGCCGAGCTCTGGCTCGACGCGATGCTCGAAAGCCGCGGCGGCACGCCGGTGTATCAGCCGCTGCCGCGCTTCCCCGCCGTCACGCGCGACATCGCCGTGACCGTCGAGAGCGCGATCCCCGCGGGCGATCTGCTCCGGACGATCCGCGCCGCGGGCGGCGAGACGCTGCGCGACTGCAAGGTGTTCGACGTCTACACCGGCGCCCCGATCCCGCCGGGCTTCAAGAGCGTGGCCTTCTCGCTCACGATGCGCGCGGACGACCAGACGCTGACCGACGAGCACGCCGACGCGATCATGAAGGACGTGCTGAAGGCGCTGAAGAGCGAACACAACGCGCTGCTGAGATAACCCATAACGCGCCCGCACGGCTCAAAGCCGCACGGGCGCGTTTCCCGTTGGAGGATGATGTTATGAAAGATAAAAAAGCGCCCGGCATCGCGGGCGTGTTCCTCTCGGCCGTCGCGGCGGGCATGTGCATCGCGCTGGGCGGCTCGGCCTTCCTCTCCATCGAAAACAAGGTCGTCGGCGCGATCGCGTTCACAGTGGGGCTGTTCGTGATCTGCTCGTACGGCTTCCACCTGTTCACGGGCAAGGTCTGCTATGTATTGGACAATGACGGGCGCTACGCCGCCATGCTGCCCGTGATCTGGATCGGCAACGTCGTCGGCGCGTGGTGCACGGCCTTTCTGGAGCACCAGACCCGCGTCGGCGCGGCGATGACCGAACGCGCGGTTGGGATGGTAGAAGTGAAGCTCGGCGACAACCTTCTGAGCGTCTTCGTCCTCGCGATCTTCTGCAACATCCTCATTTACATCGCGGTCGAGGGCTTCGCCCGGCACCAGCATGAGATCGGCAGATACGTCTCGCTCTTTTTCGGCGTATCGATCTTCATCCTCTGCGGCTTTGAGCACTGCGTGGCGAACATGTATTACATCTCGATGGCGAATGCGTGGAGTGCAAAGGCACTTGTATTCATCCTTGTGAACACCCTCGGCAACGCCGTCGGCGGTCTGCTCTTGCCCGTGATACGAAAGGGGATCGCGCGGCTGTGACAGCGTATCTCCTTCCCGTCTGTTTTCTCATCATTTTGCTGCTGGATTTGGCAGCGGACGCTTTCGCGCTCGTACACCTCTGGCGCGCGCACCGGTTCAACCGGCATGTCGAAGCCGTCATGCGCGGAAGCCACGAGCAGCCCCGCAAAATCCGTCCGCTGCTGACCAAGCCGCAATTTCGTCGTCTGGCGATCTGTGTCGGGATCCTGACCGCCGTCATGATCGGGCTGGTGGTGCTGACGTTTCATCTGCTGCAGTCTCCGGAGCTTTTTGAGGGACATGAGGCGTTGATCTTCGCGCTGGTCTTTTTCTCGGATTCGATCGGTCTCGGCTCCATCTCACTCAAGGCAGCAGCGCTTTTGGCGCTGTTCCTGCAGCTGAAAAAGGCCGATCGGTATCGCGCGGAATATCCGGAGCTGACCACGTCTGCAGAGACGCCGGACCAAAAATAAACAAGCGGCTGCAGCCACATCAGCAAAGGCGAGCGGATGGTATCCGCCCCTACAGCTGCTGCGCAAGGGCATCACGCGGTTTGAAACGATTCGATCCCCGGGCGATCGCCCGGGGATCTTTTTGCGCCGGTCCATTATTTCGCGTGCCGGGCGCGGATCGTCTCCGCGGCGGTGCGCAGGTGCTCGTGCAGCGGGTGCTCGGAGCGGAACGGCAGCAGGAAATGGATGCGCTCCTGCGCCTGCTCCTGCTTTTTGCGGATGTGCGCCTTGAGCGCCTCATAGCGGAAGACGACGTCGTTTTCATCGGCAAAAGCGCGGATGCGCGCCACGAGGTGGATCGAATACGCCACGTCGAGCGTGAACACGCCGAAGAAATAGCCGATTACGAAGCTGAAAGCGAGATTCTCCGACAGCCACCGCAGCGCGTCGAGGATATACGGGTGGATGAGATACAGATACGCAGCGCCGAGCACGCCCCAGAAGAACGTGAACAGCGGGCAGATGAGCCCCTGGATGTTTCCCCAGCAGTTGGAGTAGTCCCAGAGCCGCACCTTCGCGACCCTGAGCATCAGCACGCCCGCGAGATATTCCAGCGCCGTCATGCACACCGTGATCACCGCGATCACGAGCACATGGCTCCACACCGAGGCGCCGAAATCCAGCCGCGTCGCGACCATCGCGATCAGATACAGCGCGCACAGCCCGCTGCCGTACAGCGGCAGATACGGTCCCACGCAGAAGCCGGGGTTGATCCACTTGTGCTCGGGGTTCGAGCCGGAGAAAAACTTCCGGAACAGCAGCTCCAGCACCCAGCCGAACACGGAGCCGAGGAAAAACAGATATGCCAGACGCAGAAACAGACTCATACAGCGCCCTCCGATCACAGGAATGCCGTATTATACCGCGCGGCGGCAGCGCGCGCAAGGGCGGTCCCCCGATTTTTACACAAAGCGGCGCGATTGCCCAAACACGCGGGAACATCGCGGCGCGAAGCTCGTCGAATCTGATTGACAGCGGCGCGGCAGATGCGGTATCATGGAGGCGAAGACGACGGGTCCGATCGGTCCCACGACCGGAGGGACGCGTTTTGACAGGAGGACAAAGCCGATGCACATTCAGATCCAAAAGCTGCGCGAAAGCGCCAGACTGCCGCACCGCGGCTCGGCGTTCGCCGCGGGGTATGACCTGTACGCCGCTCCGGCGGACGGGCAGCCCATCGAGATCGCGCCGCACACGACCGCCATGGTCGGCACCGGGCTTGCCGTGGCGATCCCGGAGGGCTATTTCGGCGGCGTGTTCGCCCGCAGCGGGCTGGCCTCGAAGCAGGGACTGCGCCCTGCCAACTGCGTCGGCGTGATCGACGCGGACTACCGCGGCGAGTGCACCGTCGCCCTGCACAACGACACCGACGCGCCGCGCACGATCCAGCCCGGCGACCGCATCGCCCAGCTCGTGATCCTGCCGTTTCTCGCGGCGGAATTTGAAGAAACCCAAGCCCTGCCCGAGACCGAACGAGGTACCGGCGGTTTCGGCAGTACCGGAAACTAAATCATTTTTAAGGAGACAACAGACATGAACGAAACGACTGAAAAGATCCTTGCCAAGCTCAAGGAGCTCGTCCGCGAGGGCAATATCCGCCGCATCAAGGTGACGAAGGACGGCGAGGTGCTGCTGAACATCCCGCTGACCGTCGGCGCGGGCGCGGGTCTGCTGGGCCTGTGGGCGGCTCCCCTGCTCACGGTCGCGGGCGCCGTCGCCACGATCGGCGTCGGTTGCAAGATCGAGCTGGAGAACACCGAGGGCGAGATCATCGACGCGGACATGACCGAGCTGTAATTTTCATCGGAACATCAGAAACAGGCTGCCGGAGGAGGCAGCCTGTTTCCTTTGAGAGATGAGAAGTGGAGAAAAGGGATAGGAATCCTTGTGTCACCCGAGCACGTCCCCGTTCTGCACGGGCTTGTCGGGCCGGATGAGCACGACGCCGCCCTCGCTGTAGGTGCCGAGGACAAGCACCTCGGAGAAGAAATTCGCGATCTGGCGCGGCGGGAAGTTGACGACCGCAAGCACCTGCTTGCCGATAAGCTCCTCGCAGGTATAGTGCTCGGTGATCTGCGCGGAGGAGCGCTTTACGCCGATGTCGCCGCCGAAGTCGACCTCCAGCTGATAGGCGGGTCTGCGCGCTTTTTCAAACACGCGCGCCGCCGTGATCGTGCCGACGCGGATATCCAGCTTCAAAAATTCGTCAAATGTGGTCTGTTCCTTCATGCTGCGGTCTGTCCTTTCGTGATGGTGTGATCCGGCAGATGCGTCACCGTGGTGGTGTGCGCAGCCAGCTTGTTCACAGCATACACGAAGACAGCGCCGCACGCAAGCGTGACAAACGCAAAGATGAGGGAAGCGGCGCCGGTGGTGACGCACCAGACATAGGCACAGACGATCACAGCGGCGAGCGCGGCAAGCGCGAGAATGGCAAAACGATTGTTTTTCATGGTGATGACCTCCTGCTATTTGATGTCAAGTTTGTTCGCTCCTGAGCTTGACAAGAGAATAACATGAGATTATTATTTAGTAAAGCTGTTGTTTCTATTATTGATTTTAAGTATTACTTAAAAGGGAGGACGCATCATGGAGAGCGCGAGATGCCGGGCGTTTCTGGCGGCGGCGGAGCACGGGAGTTTCTCGGCCGCGGCGGAGGCGCTGCACTATACCCCGTCGGGCGTGAGCCAGCTCGTGACGGCGCTGGAGCAGGAGCTGGAGCTGACGCTGCTGCGCCGGACGCGCCGGGGCGTGACGCTCACGCAGGCGGGCGAGAAGATCCTGCCCGCGGCACGCGCGCTGCTGCAGCAGGAGGATCGCATCCGCCAGCTCGCCGCCGAGATCAACGGCTTGCAGCTCGGCAGCATCACGGTCGGCACCTATCCGAGCATGGCGATGCTGTATCTGCCGGAGGTGCTGCGCGCGTTCAGCCGGGATTTCCCGCAGATCAGGGTGCAGGTGCGCGAGGGCGAGCAGCGCGAGATCGTCGAGTGGCTCCGGACCGGCGAGGCGGACGTGGGCTTTCTCGGCGGCGGCGAGCGCCTGCCCGGCGACTGGCTGCCGCTGGCGGAGGACCCGATGCTGGCGATGCTGCCGCGCACGCACCCGCTCGCTGAGGCGGAGGTCTTCCCGCTGGAGGCGGTGCGCGGCGAGCCCTTCATCATGGGCGGACAGGGCTGGGATTCCGACGCGATCGACATGCTCCACGCGCACGGGATCGAGCCGAATGTCGTCCTCTCGACCGTGAGCGGCATTTCGGTGCTCGCGATGGTGGAGAGCGGGCTCGGCATGAGCATCATGAACCGACTCGTCACGCGCGTGCAGAGCGCCGACATCGCGATGCTGCCGCTCGACCCGCCGCAGCACATCACGCTTGGCATGCTGCTGCCGAGCCTTGACGATGCGCCGCCCGCCGTGAATAAGTTCGTGCAGTACGCGGTACGGCTGCTGACGCAGGCGGAATAAAATATCACTGCAGGGGCAAAATGCTTTGCATGTTTGCCCCTGCAGTGATTTGTCTGCGCATATTATTTGAAGCTCAGGACATCTTTGTTCTTGATGAAATACTCCGCGCCGGAGTAGAGCGTCGTCACGGCGATGAGGATCCAGACCGTGGTGTTCAGCCACGTGATCTCCTGCGGGATGCCGAAGGCCATCATGAGGATGATGCCGACCATGGTGACGGTGGTCTTGATCTTGCCCGACCATGCGGCGGCGATGACACGGCCGTTGTCCACGGCGACGAGGCGCAGCCCCGACACGGCGAACTCGCGCACCAGCACGATGATGAGCACCCACGCGGGCATGACGTGCCACTCGACGAACATCGTCATTGCCGAGAGCACCAGCACCTTGTCTGCGAGCGGATCCATGAACTTGCCGAAGTCGGACACCTGGTCATAGTGCCGGGCGATATAGCCGTCGGCAAAGTCCGACAGGCTCGCGAGGATGAACACGGCCAGCGCCCAGTAGTGCAGCTTGAGGTACATCAGCACCACAAGTACCGGCACGAGGATGAAGCGGAAGATCGTAATTTTATTGGCTGTCGTCATTGTAAGCCCCTCCAATCAAACTTGCTCCCCATAGAGCTCGCCGTCCTCGACGGCGGTGATACGCACGCTTGCAAAGGTCCCGGGCGCGGCGTCGCCGGTGAAGTACACCGTGCCGTCGATCTCGGGCGAATCGGCGAAGGTGCGGCCCGAGCAGAGCCCGCTTTTGGCGCGCGCCTCCGTCATCACGCGCATCGTTTTGCCGACGCACGCGGCATTGTAGTCGTCCATGATCTGCGCCTGCAGGTCGAGGATCAGGTCGGCGCGGCGCTGCGCCTCGTCGGCGTCGCACCGGTCGGTCATCTTCGCCGCCGGGGTCCCCTCCTCGGGGGAGAACGGGAACACGCCGACGCGCTCGAGCCGCGCATCCTTCAGCCACTCGCACAGCTCCTCGAACTCCGCCTCGCCCTCGCCGGGGAGCCCCGCGATGAGGCTTGTGCGGAGCACGAGCCCGGGAATGCGCTCGCGCAGCGTTTTCACGAGCGCGCGGATCTCATCGCCCGTGCCGCGGCGGTTCATGCGGCGGAGGATGTCGTTGTTGATGTGCTGCAGCGGGATGTCGAGGTACTTCACGATCTTGTCCTCGCGCGCGATGACGTCGATCAGCTCGTCGTCGAACGCGTCCGGGTACAGATAGTGCAGGCGGATCCACTCCACGCCCTCGAGCTGCACGAGCTCCTTCAGGAGCACGGAGAGCGACGGCTTGCCATAGAGATCCTGTCCCCAGCGCGTGATGTCCTGCGCGATGACGATGAGCTCCTTCACGCCCTGCGCGGCGAGCGCGCGCGCCTCGGCGAGGATCGCGTCCAGCGCCCGGCTGCGGTATTTGCCGCGGATGCCGGGGATCGCGCAGAAGGCGCACCAGTTGTCGCAGCCCTCGGCGATGCGCAGATACGCCCAGCCGGGCCCGGTGCTGACGACGCGGCCGATCTCCTCGATGGGGCCGTTTTTGTCGGCGAAGAGCAGCGGCTGCTCGCCCTGCATGACGGCGTCCACCGCCGTGCAGATCTCGCCGAAGCTCCCGGTGCCCATCATGCCGTCCACCTCGGGCAGCTCGCGAAGGATGTCCTCCTCATACCGCTGCGACAGACAGCCCGTGACGAGGATCTTTTTCAGAAGTCCCGCCTTTTTCAGCTCCGCCAGCTCCAGGATGTGGTCGATGGCCTCGCTCTTGGCGGTGTCGATGAAGCCGCAGGTGTTCACGATGGCGACGTCGCAGCCCGCGGGGTCGCCGACGAGCTCGTGCCCGGCCTCTGATAGCAGATAGAGCATCTGCTCGCTGTTCACCTGATTTTTCGGACAGCCCAGCGCGATCAATGCGATGCGATATCCCATTACCAGTCCTCCTGTTCCATCCGCAGCCGCTCGACGGCGGCGCGGATCTCCTCATGGCGAAAACCGCGGCGGAAGAGATAGTCCGTCGCCTTGCGCACGGCGTCCCGGTCGGTCACGTCCCCGCGCAGCTTTTTGCGCAGGAGGCGGTCGATCTCCTCGTCCTGCTCGGGAAGCTCTTCGAGCGCGTCGTCCCAGAGCTCGCGCGGCACGCCGCGGCGGTAGAGCTCGTTGCGGATCCTGCCGGGGCCGTAGCTCTTGGCGGCGTAGTGCCGCACGACCATGGCGGCGTACTCCGCGTCGTTCAACAGCCGCAGCGAAACGAGCCACGCGACCGCGTCCTCGGCGTCGTCGGGCGACTCGCCCTTTTCCACGAGACGGTCCCGCAGCTCCTTTTCCGACATGGGCCGCGCGCCGATGATGCGCAGCGCCCGCTCGCGGCACTTGGAGCGCGCAGCCTTGGCGCGCAGCGTCTGCATGCCGTCGTCGTCGAGCTCCAGCCCGGCGTAAAGCCCCAGCTCCGCCACGTTCGAGAGCGTGACGCGCACTTCCTCGCCATTGTCAAACCGGGCAAGAAAACGCTCATGCCCGGTCTGCTTCAATTCGGTCAAAACAGTCAATCAAAAAGCCTCGCAGAGTTTGCCGCCGCAGCGGCAAAGAAAATTCAAACGTTTTTGCCGTGGGTTTCCCGCGGCAAAAACTCCCTGAGGCGCGCTTTTGCGCGCCCTCGCGCCGACCAACTGAGCCAAAGGCGAAGGCGATGGAGCGCGAGTGCCTTCTCAACTGAAATGCGCAAAGCGTATTTCAGTTGAAGGGTTTACCCTTTGAAGTCGTCGACGTCGACTTCCTTGGCGCGGCCTGCGGCGATCGCGGCCTTGCGGGCCTGCGGGCTCATGAGCTTGGTGGCGTTGGCGCGCACCTCGGCCTCGATCTCGTCGGAGACCTCGGGGTTGTTTTTGAGATATTCCTTCATGCCGTCGCGGCCCTGGATACGGATGTCCTTATACGTGAACCACGCGCCGGCCTTGTCGATGATGTCCAGCTTCGCGGCGAGGTCCAGGATCTCGCCGGTCTTGGAGATGCCCTCGCCATAGATGATGTCGAACTCAGCCTCCTTGAACGGGGGCGCGACCTTGTTCTTCACGATCTTGGCGCGGGTGCGGTTGCCGATCATCTCGCCGCCGGACTTGAGCGTCTCGATGCGGCGCACGTCGATGCGGACGCTGGAGAAATACTTCAGCGCGCGGCCGCCGGGCGTGGTCTCGGGGTTGCCGTACATGACGCCGATCTTCTCGCGCAGCTGGTTGATGAAGATGACGACGGTGTTCGTCTTGCTCACCGCGCCGGTCAGCTTGCGCAGCGCCTGGCTCATCAGACGCGCAATGACGCCGACGGAGCTGTCGCCCATCTCGCCCTCGAGCTCGCTGCGCGGCAGGAGCGCGGCGACGGAGTCGACGACGATGACGTCGATCGCGCCGGAGCGGACGAGCTGCTCGGTGATCTCGAGCGCCTGCTCGCCGGTATCGGGCTGGGAGATGAGGAGGTTTTCGATGTCCACGCCGAGCGCGCGGGCGTAGGTCGGGTCGAGCGCGTGCTCGACGTCGATGAACGCCGCCTCGCCGCCGTTTTTCTGCGCGGAGGCGAGCACGTGCAGCGCGAGCGTGGTCTTGCCGGAGGACTCAGGGCCGTAGATCTCCACGATCCTGCCGCGCGGCACGCCGCCGATTCCGAGCGCGAGGTCCAGCGACAGCGAGCCCGTGCTGATGGCCTCGACGTTCACGGCGCTGTTATCATCGCCGAGGCGCATGACCGCGCCGCGGCCGAAGGTCTTTTCGATCTGTGCAAGCGCGGTCTCGAGGGCCTTTTTGCGGTCCTCAGGCTTGACCTGCGCGGGCGCGGGGGTGGCGCCGCCTTTTTTCTTGTCTGCCATGTGTGATACTCCTTTATATCAAAAGTGTTGTGTACAGGGACTGGCGCAGATCCGCCGGGGATCGGCGGCCCACGGGTGACCGCCCTACAGGTTTTCTGCGTCGTAGGGCGGGGACCTGTGCCCCGCCGTCCGGGACCTGTGCCCCGCCGTCCGGGACCTGTGCCCCGCCGATCGGATCACGCCTCCGGCGCGACGCGGCCGACGACGACGCGCTTGATGCCCTGCGTGTCCTCGACGGCATAGCGGTTTTCCAGCTCGGCGTCCTTCATCAGCGCGAGCACGGCGTCCGCCTGGTCTTCTCCGACCTCGAACATGAGCCAGCCGCCGGGGCGCAGCACATGGCGCCAATGGCGGATGATGGCGCGGTAAAACATCAGCCCGTCCTCGCCGCCGTCGAGCGCGCCGAGGGGCTCGAAGTCGCGCACGGAGCTGTCGAGCGTGAGGATCTCGATGCTCGGCACATAGGGCGGGTTCGAGACGATGAGATCGAACGAGCCGATGCTCATCGGGGGCTTTTTGAGCGCGTCGGCCTTCAGGGCAATGACGCGGTTGAGGCGATTGCGGCGGGCGTTGCGGCGGCTGATCTCGAGCGCGGCGTCGGAGATGTCCACCTGCACGACGCGGGCGGCGGGCAGCTCATGCGCCAGCGCGCAGCCGACACAGCCGCTGCCGGAGCAGAGGTCAAGGATGCGCGCGTCCATCTTGCGCCCCACGAGCGCGCGCAGGGCGGTCTCGACGAGCACCTCGGTATCGCTGCGCGGGATGAGCACGTCGGGCGTGACCTCCATCGGCAGCCCGAAAAACTCCCACTCGCCGGTGACATACGCCATCGGCTCGCCGTTCAGGCGCCGGTCGATCAGGTCCTTCACGCGCTGCTCGCATTCGTTGGAGGAGTAGAGCGCCAGATCACGCAGAAACGCCTCCTTCGTCTTGCCGCAGGCGTGCGCCGCGATCAGCCGCGCCTCGAGCGAATAGGCCTCCACGCCCGCTTTTTTCAGGGCATTGCGCGCCATGAGATACAGTTCGTTGTTGGTTTTCGGCATGTCGTCCAAACGGGCGCGCTCCATTCCGCCGCCGGACACAGGCTTCGCCTCTGTCCGCCGTCTCCATATCCGCTTCCCCGTTTCTCCTCTCTAAACCAAATCCCGCCCGGCGGAATTTGGTTTTGATATTCAAAAGGTAGGCAGCAAAGCTGCCGATCGATTTACCAGGCGTCGCTGCCCTTTTCCTCCGGGATGACCAGCTCCAGCGCGCGGATGGCGCACTCGATCATGCTGTCGTCGGGCTCGTTGGTCGTGAGCCGCTGAAGCCACTTGCCCGGCGCGGACAGCACGCGCGTGAGCGCGTTGTCGTGCCGGCCGACCCAGCGGTTGAGCTCATAGCTGAGCGACACGATCACCGGCAGGAGCAGCAGATGCAGCCCGAACCGGATCCAGAAGTTGTTCCAATGCGTGAGAAACGAGCTCACGCCCGCGAACACGAGGATGCTGATCATGACGACCACGAACAGGAAGCTCGTGCCGCAGCGGGGATGGAAGCGCGACTGCACACGCACGTTTTCGACCGTGAGCGGCAGGCCCTTTTCATAGCAGAAGATCGTCTTGTGCTCCGCGCCGTGGTAGGCGAACATGCGCGCGACGTCCTGCATGCGCGTGACGGCCCAGAGGTACGTCAGGAAGATCACGATGCGGATGACGCCCTCGACCATGCTGAGCCCGAAGCTCGTCATATTGGGGATGAGCCGCAGCGCGAGCTTGCCCAGCAGCGTCGGCAGCAGGACGAACAGCCCCACCGCGAGCGCGATGCCCAGCACGACGGCGACGCCGATGATGAGGCTCTTGGCCTTCTCCTCGGAAAAATGCGCCTCGATCCACTGGTCGATCTTGTCCGGCTCGCCCTGCTCCTCGATGGGCAGGAGGTCGGCGGAATAGGTCAGCGCCTGCATGCCCTTGACCATGGAGTCCAGGAACGTGACGACGCCGCGCACAAGCGGCCAGCCGAGGATCGGGTGCTTGTCCTTCACCAGGTGCAGCTCGTCGAGCTTTTCCACGAGCCCGTCGGGCGTGCGGCAGACGATGGCCTGCTTTTGCGGCCCGCGCATGAGAATGCCCTCCAGCAGCGCCTGACCGCCGATGGAGGTGCGGAAGCAAAGCTGCTCTTCGGCAGCGGATTTGTCTTTTTTCATTCAGATCCCTCTGGAAGATTGCCGTGGCGGTCGCCCTTTTCGGAGAACGGCAGCGTCACGCGCACGAGCGCGCCGCCGCCGGGGGCGTTGGAGATGTCCAGTTTGCCGCCGGAGCGGGTGATGATCTCATCACAGACCGCCAGCCCGATGCCGCTGCCGCGGGCCTTGGAGCTGACGCCCTTGTAGAATTTTTCCTTGACGTGCGGCAGCTCCTCCGGCGCGATGCCGGGGCCGTGGTCGCGGAACGAGATGGACACCGCCTCGGGATCGGCGCTGACGGCGACCTCGATGATCTTGCCGTCGCGCCCATACTTGGCGGCGTTGTCCAGAATATTCAAAAAGACCTGGCGCAGGCGCTCGGGGTCCCCGGGCACGAGCGGGATCTCGCCCTCGGAGGGGCTGTACTGCAGCTCCAGCTGATCCTGCCGCAGCAGCTCGCGATATGTGAAGATCGTGTCCTCCAGCTCGGATTCGATGTCCAGCAGCTCGATGTTCAGCTTGAAGCGTCCGTCCTGGATGCGCGTGAACTCCAGCAGCTCCTCCACGAGACCCGTGAGGCGCGCGGCCTCCTTCTGGATGATCTGGATGCCGCGCTGGGAGTCGCCCGCGATGGCGGGATCATACATCAGCGTCTCGCTCCAGCCGGTGATGGCGGTGAGCGGCGTGCGCAGCTCATGGGAGATGGAGGAGATGAACTCCGACTGCATCTTTTCCGTGCGGCTGACCTCCTGCGAGAGCGCGTTGATGGAGGCGGCGAGCTCCTTCAGATCCGGCTTTTTCGGCATGGGCAGCTCGGTGCCGTAGCTGCCGGCGGCGATGTGGCGCGTCGCCTCCGTCATCTGGCGGACGGGCTTTGCCACCTCATCGCGAAACCAGATCGCGCTCAGCAGCGCCGAGAGCGCCGCAACGCCGAGACCGATGAACACGACGAGCGCGGGATTGATGGAATCGAACACCAGACCCACGACGATGCCGGACACGACCGCCGCCGCCGCGAGAATGCTCTGCGTGACGGACATGCGCGCGTAGAGCTGGCGGAACCAGTCGCGCACACGCCGCAGCAGCAAAGAGTCCTTCATCGGATCAATAGCCCCACTTGTAGCCATAGCCCCAGACGGTGGTGATGTACTCGGGCTCGGTGGGCTTGTCCTCGATCTTGATGCGCAGACGGCGGATGTTGACGTCGACGATCTTCACCTCGCCGGAATAGTCCTCGCCCCAGACGGCGGAGAGGATCTCCTCGCGGCTGAGCGCGCGGCCGGGGTTGTTCATGAAGAGCTTCATGATCGTGAACTCGGTCTGCGTCAGGCGGATGTGCTCGCCGTTTTTATCGAGCGTGCGGCTGTGCAGGTGCAGCAGGAACGGGCCCGAGGAGAGCGCGTCCTCCACGTTGTCGCCCCCGCCGATGCGGCGGTAGAGGGCGTCGACGCGGGCGGTGAGCTCCGCGGGCGAAAACGGCTTTGTGACATAGTCGTCCGCGCCGGTCATGAGACCGGTGATCTTGTCCATCTCCTGGCTCTTGGCGCTGAGCATGATGATGCCCATCTTCGAGCCGGTGGCGCGGATGCGGCGGCAGACCTCAAAGCCGTCGATATCGGGCAGCATGACGTCCAGCAGCGCGACCAGGATATCGGGGTGCTGGCGGATGCGCTCCATGGCCTCCTCGCCGGTGGCCGCTTCGATCGGCTCATAGCCGCTGCGGCGCAGGTTGATCACAACAAAGCTGCGGATGCTGGGCTCATCTTCGAGGACTAGGATTTTCTTCATCTTATTCGTTTCCTTTCAGCGCGGTTTGGAACTTTTTTGCTACCGTTCACGCGCTTTTTGATTCTATTTCGTCCATATTACAGAAGTATATCACACTTTTTCGCAGAATGGTAGTCAAACTTTGTTTTTTACACTATATTTATTTAAAAAATCAGAAATTGACCACAAAATATAGCGATTTGTACGCAGTTTGGATACTGCGCGGAAAGCTTTTTGTTGCAATGGCTGACGATCCGTAGTAAAATGCCGGTATCCTGACAGAAAAGAAGGGTCGCTCCATGGAAAGCTATCTGATCGAGGTCTGCCGCGGCACGGCGTGCCATGTGCGCAAGAGCGCGAAGGTCCTGCAGGCGATCTTTGACGCCACGGGCACGAGCCCGGAAAAGCTTAGCTCCGACGACGGGCTGTTTCACATCCGGATCGTGTCCTGTCTCGAGCAATGCAAGCATGCGCCTGTGATCACGGTCAACGGCGCGCTGCACGGCGAAATGACGCCGGAGTCCGCCGCCGCGCTGATCGCGCAGCTGCGCGCCGAGGCATGAACGAGACTGTCAAAAAACTATGCTTTTGACTTGTGAAACAGAGCAGCGGGGGAGCTCGAGGGGGCAAGGCCCGCCTCGAGTCAAATCCATCGTCGCCACAAATCGCTTGAAAACCAAGGAGTTTTCAAGCGATTTGCTGTTTGCGCAGCAAACTTATCGGCGACTGCGCAGCTTGTCAAAAATGTCCGTCAAGGACTTTTTTGACAAGCTGATGAACGGGAACAAAACGCCTCCCGGGATCGTCTGATGGTCCAGTCGAACCCGGGAGGTGTCCTATGATGAAACGAAGAATGCTCCTGCCGCTGCTGTTTCTCTGCGCGCTGCTGCTCGGCGCCTGCGCGGCGCAGAGCGCCGCACCGGCGGCATCCGTCCCGCCGGCGGAAGCGCTGAGCGAGATGGATCTGTTTTACCAAAACCCGCTGACCGCGCCCTATGGCGACATCCGTCGGCTGGACGCGGACTATTCGGCCGAGCAGGCGCAGGCCGACCGCTGCTTCGTGATCGGGGCGATGGTGCACAGCGACGATCTGTTCACCGCGTTCATGACGGACTATGAAAACGGCGAGGACGCCTTCATCCGCGTCGTGCAGACCACGACGGAGGGCGATCCGATCCTGACCGACGTCCTGTATGACAGCGCGGCGGACGAGGTGCTGCTCGTGCGCGACGCCACCCGCGACGCCTTCGCGGCCGAAGAGGACCGCGTGATCACGCTGGAGCACTACGACGGCGTCACAGAATACGGCAGCGGACACTTGTACTGGATCGCGTACCGCGGCGCGCTGGAGGATCTGGATCCCATGAGCGAGGATCTGTTCGTGATCGCCGCGATCAACTGAATAACGATAAGCAAAAAGAGGAGACCGCCGGATCTCCTCTTTTTGGTATCATTAGGCTGCGGGGATGATCCCATGCTCGACCTTGAGTCTGAGGATGCGCGTGACGGCGGCGTCGAGCTGCGCCGTGGTGATGCGCCCGGTCTGCACGGCGGTCTCCAGCGCCGCGACGGTGGCCTGCAGATCCGTCAGGCCGAGCAGCAGATCCGCGCCCGCGAGCACGCAGCGCACGGCCTTCTCCCCATCGGAGAGACTGCCCGCGCCGACCATCTCCAGTCCGTCCGTGATGACGACGCCCGTGAAGCCCATCTCCTCACGCAGCAGCGTCGTTGTGAGGGCATAGGACAGCGTCGCGGGCGTGCCGGGGTCGACGCTCGGGACGATGATGTGCCCCGTCATGACCATGTCCGCGCCCGCCGCGATGCCGGCGGCAAAGGGCTTGAGATCCTGCTCACGCAGCTGCGGGAGCGTTTTGTTCACGACGGCAAAGGCCGTGTGCGAGTCGGCGACGGTGCTGCCGTGGCCGGGGAAGTGCTTGAGCGTGCAGACCACGCCGTTGTCGCGAAAGCCCCGCACGGCGGAATCGATGAGCGTCGCGGCATCGTCATAGTTATCCGAGTAGGCGCGGTCGCCGATGACCGTGTTGCTCGGGTTGCTCCAGACGTCCGCCACGGGGGCGAGGTCGGTGTTGAAGCCATAGCGCTTTAAGTCCGTGGCGAGCGTCGCGGCGTTGGCGTACGCCGTGCCGGGTCCCTGGAAGCGGTAGCTGTACATGCTGCTGAGCTTCGTGGTGCCGATGGTGTTCATGAGTCTGCCGACGCGTCCGCCCTCCTCGTCGGCGCAGATGATCAGATCCCGCGCGCTCGCGCTCTGCAGGTCTGCGGTGAAGCTGAGCACCTGCTGCGGCGTTTTGAGATTGCCGAGCGTGAGGATCACGCCGCCGACGGGATAGCTCTGCAGCGCCGCCGCCATCGCGGGCGAGACGCCCGTGACATAGCCGCCCGCGCCGATGAGCGTCTCGGGCGAGACGACGAGCAGCTGGCAGACCTTTTCGCGCAGCGTCATGCTGCTGACCTGCGCCGACACGTCCGCGCCGAGACGCCGGAGCGTGCCGTCGGAGAGCACCTGATAGACCGTGCCGTCGATCGTGACCTCGCCGGGCGCGTAGGTGTCGAACTGCAGGTTCTCGTTCACGTGATACAGCGCGCCGTTGATGGTGTTGAAGCCCTGCGGCCAGCCGCAGTCGACATAGGTGAAGAGCGTCCAGACCTCCGCGCCGCTGTCATAGGAAAACCAATGCGGCACGCTTGCCTCGGTCACGGCGGCATAGTACCAGTCCGACGGGCGCACGTCATAAAAGCAGCGCACGCCCTTGTCCGCGAGCAGCTGCTGCGTCTCCGGCGCGGCGGCGCTCCGCCCGAGGGCGTTGTTGATGGCGGTGACGGCCTCGGCGCGGGTGATGTTGTTGTCGGGCCGGAACGTGCCGTCCGGATAGCCGTTGACCCAATGCTTCGCGAGCGCGGTCTGCACGGCGGGATACGCCCAATGCGTCTCGGGCACATCGGGGAAGCCGCTCTCCGCGGTCTCGGGCGCGAACAGGCGCGAGAGGATCGTGACGAACTCGGCGCGCGTGATGCTGCTGCCCGGGGCGAAGCGCCCGTCGGGGTAGCCCTGCAGGAGCGCATAGCTCGTCAGCAGCGCGACGGGCTCGGCGTACCACGCGTCCTCCGCCACGTCCGGGAACGAGACCGTCTGCTCGCCCGGCTCGGTCGTATCGAGCAGGCGCGCGATCATCGTGGCGGTCTCGGCGCGGGTGAGCTTGCCGTTCGGCGAAAACTGCCCCGGTCCCATGCCCTTGATATAAATGATATGCTCATCCGTGCGCAGGTGCGGCAGCTCCGGCGCGGCGATGACCGCCGGCGCGAGCGAGAGCAGCAGCGCGAGGATCAGTACAAGCGTGACAGTCCGTTTCATGTCATTCCTCCAGCGTGTTCTGCAGCAGCTTCATCAGCGCCAGGGCGCCCTCTCGCGTGAGCAGCAGGCTCGCGACCTGATCCGCCTGCTGCACCGGCACGTCAATCAGCCCGTTCTGCTTGGGGCTGTAATTATGGCTGGTGTAGCCGTGGTGGAAGTCGAGCAGGAACTCGGACTTGTTCTGGTTCACGCCGAGATGAAAGATATTGGCAAATTGCGGGCGCATGGCGATCCCTCCATCATGGGTTTTTCTCTATTTTACCGCATTCGCGTGGTTTTTTCAACATTTTGCCTTGCGAAACACGGTTAAAAAAAGTATAATGTGTGTAACACATTCGGAAGAGGGTGCAGTTTTTGAAAGATCTCAAGCATCTCTATACATTGGAAAAACTGCTGGAGAGCGCGAACAACGACCTTGTCCAGCAGGCCTGTGCCGAGGGGCAGCACGCGGTGGCCTACACCTGCTACCACATGCCGGAGGTCCTGCTGAACGCGGGCAACTGCTTCTCGGTGCGTCTGCGCGCGCCGCTGACGGGCTCGATGGACATCTCGAGCTACTACATGAACAACTTCATCTGCGACTACTGCAAGTCCATCCTCGAGCGCGGCATCGAGGGCGGGTACAACTTCCTGTCGTGCATCATGGGCACGGAGACCTGCTCGGAGATGAACCGCGCGCTGGAGCACTTTGAGGTCAAGCGGCTCGTGGACAAGCCGGACTTTTTCGTGAGCTTCCTCGACATGCCGTTCAAGACGACCGAGGCCGCCGCGAAGCACTATACCACGCAGCTGCAAATAAAGGTGCTTGACCGCATGCGCGATACCTTCGGCACGGACGTGTCGGACGCGGCGCTGCGCAGGGCCGTTGAAGAGCACAACGAGGTCTGCCGCCTGATCACCGAGATCGGCGCCTACCGCAAGGAGGAAAATCCCCGCATCACGGGCTATGAGTTCGCGGTGCTGAACGTGGCGAGCTACACCTGCCCGAAGGATCTCATCCTCCCCTATCTGCGCGAGACGGCCGAGGAGCTCAAAACGCGCAAGCCCGACGACAAGCGCGCCTGGCGCGTGAAGATCGTGATCGCGGGCAGCGAGATCGACGATCCCTCGTTTATCAAGCTCGTGGAGGACGCGGGCGCGCTCGTGGTAGCGGACCGCTTCTGCTTCGGCTCCACGCCGGGCAGAGAGGAGATCACGCTCTCGGACGACGTCCCCGCACTCGAGCAGATCGCGCGGCACTATCTGAAGACCAGCCAATGCCCGCGCTACATGGAAAAGGAAAAGATCGACGGGCGGCACCGGCTCGTGCGGCAGCTCGTGGAGGACTACCACGCGCAGGGCGTGATGTATGAGCAGCTGAAGTTCTGCGAGTTCTGGGGCTATGAGCGGGCGCTGGCGAGCTACGTCATGACGCACGACTACGGCATCCCCTCCGTCGCCATCGACCGCCAGAACGCCACCGGCGGCGCGGGCCAGCTGCGCACGCGCGTGCAGGCGTTCGTGGAAAGTCTCGAGATCAAGCAGATCCAGGCCGCCAAGGGAGGTGCCAAACGATGAAAACACCGAAAGAGCTGCTGCATGCCGTGACGCATGCAAACGACTTTACCTATCGCTTCAACCCCAAGACCGGCAACTTCCGCTGGCGCGAGTTCCGCGGCGTGCGCGACGACGCGTACACCTTCTGGATGTGGCTCGTCGTGTGGAAGGACATGGTACGCCTCGTCCTGCGCGATCCGCTGGGCGTGGCGAAGGCGCTGTTCCGCTATCAGTGGTTCGCGTCGTATCTGAACTACCCCGCGTTCGTCGACCGCGCGACGCTCGGCATGCGCGGCACCCAACTGCGCATGGCGCGTCTGCAGTATGACCGCATCGTGAAAAAGGCGACCGACATGCTGCACGACACGTTCATCGCGGACAAGAACCTCCACCCGCGCACGACGAAGGACAAGAAGATCGTGCTGTTCGACGAGCTCGTCCCCTGCGAGATGATGGCGGGCTTCCCGAATCTGATCGGGCTCCCGGCGCAGACGCTGCCGATCTTCCTGACGTCCATCCTCGACCAGAACGTCGTGATCCCGCATCTCGACGCGGCGGAGAACTTCGGCATCCCGGCGGACGTCTGCCCCCTGCCCGCGGCGGAGACGGGCTGCGTGCTGCGCGACGAATATCCGAAGATCGGCGGCGCGCTCATCAGCTGCAACATGCCCTGCGACGGCTCCGTGATGACCTCGGCGTTCCAGGAGCGCTACTTCAAGCTCCCCTCGCACGTCTTCGGCGTGCCCGTCCGCTACACGGAGGAAGAGGTGCAGCCCTACTCCGTCGAGGAGCTCAAGGAAATGATCCGCTTCATCGAAGACACGACCGGCGAGACCTTCGACTGGGACGCGTTCTTGAAGGCGATGGAGGTCTACAACGAGGAGACGCGCTACGAGCTCGCGAAGTGGGAAGTCAACCGCACGCCCTATCCGCAAATGACCGGCGAGACCTTCTGGATCTACCGCATGTTCTTCTATCACCTCTCCGGCGGCATGGATCCGCGCTTCGTGGACACCGACCGCAAGGTGAACAAGATCATGATGCAGGGCTATTTCCGCAAGCGCCCGTGTGTCAAGGAGATGCGCCACCGCGCCGTGGAATGGTCCTGCCCGGCGAACTTCTATCCCGACTTCTCGATCTGGGCGCAGGAGTGCTGGGGCATCTACGTCGTCGCGGCGATGGAGACGCTGATCTCCGACGTCATCATCGACACCTCCAGCCACGAGACCGCGCTGCGCGATCTGGCGCTGACCTACCAGCGCTGCACGATGCGCAAGCACACCAAGGGCGGCTACCGCAACGTGCTCGACGAGCTGTGGGTCGTCTGTGAGCAGTATAAATGCGACTTCGTGCTGATGTACGATCAGATCTCCTGCAAGGGCATGGACGGTCTGCGCGGCCTGTTCGAGGAGCAGGCCGCGGAGCGCGGCATCCGCCTCCTCTGGGTGGCGCAGGATCTGCTGGATCCGCGCACGATCTCCAAGCGCGAGATGCGCAATCAGGTGAACCTCTACATGTCCACCGTCATGGGCGAGGAGCCGGTCAGACCGGATCTCGTGGAGTTCGACGACTCGAAGAGCTGGTAACAAAACAGCAATCCATAAAACACGTCCCTGCGACACAACAAATCGTGCCGCAGGGACGTGTTTTGTAATGGCCTGAATTCGCCGGAGGCTCGTGCGGATCGAAGCTCGTACTGCCGGGCGGATGCTTGCACAACCGTTTTGCTGCTCTCCCCGGCGAATCCGCACCGGTATCCGCGATCGTCCTTTCAGTCCGTCGCCTCCGGGACGGGGGCAGTCTGTTTGATATGCTGCCCCAGGATCTCCGACACGTCCGTGATCGTGACGAAGGCCGTGCCGTCCATGGCGTGGATGATCTGCTTGACGGTGGCGACCTCGATGCGCGTGACGACGCAGTAGAGCACCACCTTTTCCCCACTGATCAGACCGCGCCCCTCGAGGAGCGTGCAGGTACGTCCGAGGCGGGTATACAGCGCGTCGGCGATCTGCTTGCCCTCGTTCGTGATGATCGTGACGGCCTTGCCCTGCTCCATGCCGTTTTGCACCATGTCGATGATCTTGGACGTGATGAAATACGTCAGCAGGCTGTACAGCGCGCGGTCGAGTCCGAACAGCAGCCCCGCGGCGGCGTAAATGACGATGTTGAAGCCGAGGACGATCTGCCCCGTGGAGAACGGCACGCGCTGGCTTAAGAGCATGGCGACGATCTCCGTGCCGTCCAGGCACCCGCCGCTGCGCAGGATGAGCCCCACGCCGAGCCCCAGCAGCACGCCGCCGAAGACCACCACGAGCAGCTCCTGCTCCGTGAGCGGCGGCAGGGGCTTGAACACCTCCAGCAGCACCGAGAAGACCACCATCGCATACAGCGCGCGGACAAGGAACGTCCTGCCGAGCCGCTTCAGCCCCACAAGCATGAACGGGATATTCAGCACCACGATGAACAGCCCCAGCGGCAGACCCGTGAGCTGGCTCACGATCATGCTCACGCCCACGACGCCGCCGTCGAGGATCTGGAACGGCACCAGAAATTCCTCCAGCGCCAGCGCCGCGACCGCCGCGCCGACGGTCAAAATCAGGTACGGCAAAAGAATATCGTTCAGAATGTGCCTGCGTTCCATACTGCCTCCGATCCAGCGAAAGATCCCGTGTCCTATGCTTTTTGTAGTGTATCATGCGCCGCCGCCGATGTCCACCGAAAAGATCGACAAAAGTGGGACGTCTGTTCATTTGTGGGATTGATTTTTTGTGAAGATTTTGCTATACTTATAATGTTTACCGCAGTAAATTGTTAAATATTTACAAACGGCGTATTTCTGTTTGGACAGCTGTCCAAAAGGAGCGAAACACCATGAGCAAAACGATGAAACGCACGCTTGCCGGATTGTTGGTCTGGCTGCAGATCTTCACGCTGATCCCCGCCTACGCGGTCAAAGCGTCTGTGGTCGAGCCCGACGAGCCGGAGACCCCTGCGCTGAACAAGACCATCGTCGGCACGGTCAATTTCCAGTCGTTCAACTTCCTCGGCGACAACGCCACCGGCGAGGACGGCACCGACTACAGCACCACGTTCTATTACACGGACGACTATTTCTCCCCGTCCGCGATCAACGACGCCGCGTCCTCGAAGACCATGCTCTGGTCGGATCTGGAGGATCCCTCCCTTGCCGCCTGCTCCTTTGATTTCGCCGTGGCGAGCTATACCTCGGCGGAGGGCGACGTTATCAGCAAGAACAGCCAGACGTGGAACAATACGGATTATGATGGATCTAAGGGAAAAGCCGACCCAGTTTACGGCAAAGCCGTCAATGCGGTGAATTTCCTCACGGACTGCGGCTTTGCGAACATTGAGCCGCACGGTCTGACCGAGCGCCCGACGAACGACTCCATCGGCTACACGATCGGCTCCAAGGAGATCACGGTCTGGAACGCGGACACGCAGAAGAACGAGACCTACACGCTCATCGCCGTCGGCTGCCGCGGCGCGGGCTACGGCGCGGAGTGGGCGTCGAACATCACGATCGGCGATCCGGCGACGAGCGCGCTGCCTTCCAACGGGCGGCACTATGGCTTCGACCACAGCGCGCAGCTCGTATGTCAGGGCATTCAGGAGTATCTCTCCGCACACAGCATCACGGGCAACGTGAAGTACTGGGTCACGGGCTTCTCCCGCGCCGCCGCGGTGGCGAATCTCGTCGCGGGCTATCTGACCGACAACGGCAGCACGTACAAAACGCAGCAGAGGGACGTCTTCGGCTATACCTGGGAATGCCCGCAGGCGGCCTCTACGCGCGAGAATGCGCTGAATTACAAGAACATCCACAACATCATCAACCCCATGGACGCGGTGCCGAAGGTCTCGCCGGACGCGTTCGAGCACCAGCGTCTCGGCGTGGATTATCAGATGCCGTATCACGGCAACGTAACATCGACCTCACAGAACACGACGCTGTACACGCAGATGTACAATGTTCTTAAAACCATCGCCGTCGGGAATGGATCTGAAACTGATCCTCTGGTAGACGACCCGAATTCCAACGGCACGGACGACGGCTACGTCAGCCCGAGCAAGTATCCGTACAATTCCAAAATGACGATCTATAAAATGAGCGGCAGGCAGCTCATTCAGGATGCGATTTCCGGGACCGATACGCTGATGTCGAATTTTGGTACGGTCGTAGCAAGTGGAAATCTGGACAATTCCAATAAGCTTTTGGGCAGAACCGACGGCGGGTGGTACATCGATCAGTTCATCGACAACCTGATCGACGTGTTCCTGACGTCCAACGCCTGGATCGGCGGCGTCGGCAACACGCGCACCGCCTTGCAGAACCGCGCGACCTTTATCAGCCAATACCAGTCCAATTTCCGCACTTTGATGGGATACTTCCTGGACTTCTCCGGTCCCGCGTTCATGAACATGGTTGACAAACTCACGGACGCCATCACGGCTCAGTTTAAGGTTTCCAACGCGGGCTTCGGACTTGCGTTCTTGAACTTCTACAATGACCCGACCGGGAGCTATACTGGTATTTCAAATTACGTATACAGACTTACAAGCTGGTGGGGTAAAACAAAAAAGGATGTCCTGATCAGTGAAGCTAAAAGCGTGGCGGTCGATACCGCGAACAGCTTGACCAACGGGTTTAACGACCCGCAGGGCATCACACAAAGACAGATGAACGCTGCCATGGAAAACATGGTCGGTCTCGTGATCAACCTCTATGCTTATGAGCTGGATGCGTACGAATCCCAGTACCTCGGCACGACCCTCCGCTATCTGAACACGATCCTCTGCACGCATGAGCAGGAGACGGTCATGAGCTGGATCATGTCGCTCGACCCGAACCACATGAACCGCAGCGCGCGCACGATCACGATCCCGGCGGGCTGCGACGCGACGCTGTATGAATATCGCCCCGAGTACGAAGGCGATCCGGACAACGCGTACAAGCCCACCGCCCCCGTCGTGGCGGAGGTCAAGGACGGCGCTCTGGTGGCGGAGACGCTCAAGGATGAGCGCATCTATTGCACCACAGACGGCGGCAATCTCATCATCCGCTACCCCGCCTCGCTGCAGATCCGCGCGGACGTCACGTCAGACAGCGCGTTCAGCGCCGGCGCCGTAAGCGTTGCGGACTACCGCACCACGAACGCCTACGTCAACGTGTCAAACGGCAAGAGCCAGTATGAAACGACCACGCTGAATTCGTCGACCGGCTACAGCACTGTGACCAGCACCACCGCCACCAATGTGACGGCGACGAACAATGCGCTGAACCGCTACGGCGCGCTGGCGGCTGGCGACACGCTGCACATTCTGGTCGACGACATCCAGACCTACAATGAAAACAAAGCCACCACCTACACGCTCTTCGTCGACAAGGCCCCGACGGCTGTCGTCACGGACTTTGCCCCGATCAGCATGCCTGCCGTGGGCAGCAGCACGACATTCGGCGGCGTGACGCAGGAGCAATCCGAGCTGACCGGCCTCAGCATCCGCACCCGCCAGACGGTGAACACCGTCCCCTCCGCCAACGTCTATTATGACGACGACATCACCGCCGACATCGTCACGAATGGCAGCGGCAACAACAGCGCCGTGCAAGCGAACGCCAATGAGCCGGAGCTCGGCAAAGGTCAGTACAGCTTTACCTTCACCGGCACGGGCATCGACGTCTACTGCACGACCTACGACAAGATCACGGTCGACGGCAAGGAAGTGCCCGCCGGATATGTCCAGGCGAAGCTGGATAACGATCCGCAGCAGATCGTCACCATGCGCACACAGTCTGACGAAACGCGTTACAACGTGCCCGTGATCAGCTTCACGGGGTTGGAGAACCGGCAGCATACCCTCACGCTGAACATCCTCGGCAGCTCGCACTTCAAATTCGACGGCGTGCGCATCTACAACAGCGTGAAGGACCAGACGCTCTACGAGGGCACAAACGAGCAGTACGCGGCGTTCGTGAACCTGCATGACGCGCTGATCAACAACGGCAAGGTAACCGGAGAGCCCGTCACCGTGGGTGCGCTTTCAGAGGAGCAGATCGGCGCGCTCTTCGTCGGCGACGCGTCCAAGCTTGCACTCACCGAGACGCGCGTCCTGAAGGACGGCTCCACCGTGGAGGTCAAGCTCTATAACGACGTCTACGAGGCCTACGAAAAGAACAGCCCGAAAAACGAGATCTACCTCGACAAAAACGACGCAATCACGTTCCAGCTCAGTCCCGAGGCAGCGGTCGGAACCCTCTGGATCGGTCTGAGCGCGCCGAACGCGAACGGCAGCCAGACCGGCACCGCGGAGTTGAAGCCGGGTAAGACGATCAACGTCACCTCCGCCGTGGACATGTATTACCGGATCACGTCGGACATGATCGGCGACGGCAACACGCTCACCATCAAAAACGCCGGCGACACGATGCTCTCGCTGACGAATCTGAAGATCACCGGCGTGCCGGACATCTACAATGCGGCGCAGGCGAGCGCCGACAGCTCCGCGGGCGTGACCGCGCTGAACGAAGCGGTGTTCGCTCCGCTCACGATGCAGGCGATCCGCGCGGCGGCGAACGGCGGCGTCGATCCGGAGGCTGTGCCCGCGCCCGATCCGGAGCCGCAGGAGACCGAAAAGCCCGGCTGGAACGACGACGCGAACGCGGTGCCGTCGCTCCTGAAAACGCTCTTCGCGCTGCTGAAGCAGAGTCTGAACGACCTGTTCGGCGGACTCGGCGGCTGGTAAAAACCGCACGGGCGTGCGCGCAGACCGCGTTCGCCCGACCGCCACAAAAACCGCGCGATGGAAGTTGACTTCCGTCGCGCGGTTTGGTATAATAGCTTTCGCAATTTGATACGCCGGTGTGATGGAATTGGTAGACGTGCTTGACTCAAAATCAAGTGCCGCAAGGCGTGCCGGTTCGAGTCCGGCCACCGGCACCACCACGTCAGAATAAGGCCGCAAGGTCATGAAGCGGGGCTCTGCCCCACTTCATCGACCGGCGACCTTATTCTTCCTTTTCCGGAGGAAAACCCCTTCACGGGCTTTCCCTCCGGGATGCGTGGAACGCCGCAAGGTCATGAAGCGGGGCTCCGCCCCACTTCATCGACCGGCGACCTTATTCTTCCTTTCCAAATCGGAGGTCTCACGGAGGACCTCCGATTTGTTTTTTGCGAATCCCTGCTTCCCGGCTGCTCTGCCTCATATCAAGATCCCATTCGTGTGATCGATCTCGTGCTGGATGATCTGGGCGATGTGTCCGCTGAAGGCGCGGGTCTGCTTTTTCCAGTCGGCGTCGCGGTATTCGACCGTGATGTTCTGATATCGCGTGGTCCTGCGCTTGCCGCTCAGCGACAGGCAGCCCTCCTCCGCCTCATAGGGCGTGTCCTTCTTCACGATGGCGGGGTTATACAGCACCATGCTGCCGAAGCCGACAGCGACGACGATGACGCGCTTGTTCACGCCGATCATGTTCGCCGCCATGCCGACGCAGCGGTCAGCGTTGGCGCGGAGCGTATCGGTGAGGTCGCGCCCGACGCTCAGATCGGCGCGCGTTGCCTGCTGCGCCCGCTGCCGCAGGAACAGCACGTCGCGGATGATCGTTCTCTCCATGCGCCGCTCCTTACAGATACCGGTCGACGTAGTCCTGCGCGCGGGAGACGGCGTTGTGGAGCTGCTGCATCGCCTCGTGCCGACGGTGCTGATAGTGCTCCTGCACGGCGTTCATCGCATCGCGGGCAGCGTTCACATTCCCGCGTACCTCCTGGCGCAGCTCATAATACGCGCGCACGACGTTCTCGTCCGGCTTGTGTCCGGCCGCGTCCCAGTTTTCGCGCACGATCTGATACCGCGCGCGGGCGGCGGCGACGCTGTCGGACCAGGAGAGATAGATCTCGTCCATCGCGTGCTGCCCGATGGCGGCAAAGGTCTCGCGCGTTATCTCCGGGCGCGCGAGCACGGCGGCGAGCGACGCGGCGTTTTCCTCGATGAGGATGCCGTTGCGTCCGTCGGTGATGCCCTCGGCGGCGCAGCTGCCGCGCACGAGCAGGCTCCCCAGACCGCAGGCCGCCGCCTCGCGCACGACGAGCCCATTGGTGTCGAACGTGGACGGGAACAGCAGCAGATCCGCGCGCGTGTACCAGGCGCGGATGATCTCCCGGTCGTGCACCGCGCCGACGAAGCGGCAGCGGTCGGCAAGCCCCAGCGAGAGCGCGTATTCCTCCACCTCCGGACGATCCTGCCCGTCGCCGACAAAGACCACGCAGAAGTCGTGCCCCGCGTCCTGCAGGCGCTTGAGGCCGTCCAGGATGATGCGCAGCCCCTTGTACCACATCATGCGCCCGAGGAACAGGAACACCGGCGCGTCGGCGGGCAGATCCCAGTCGGCGCTGAGCGCGGCGGTATCCGTCACGGAGGCGCGTCCGCGCTCGAGGTCGACGCCGTTCGGCATGACGCGGTAATCCCCCGTGTATCCGAGGGCGCGCAGGTTCTCCCCTGCCCCGTCGCTGACGACCCAGACCTCGTCGCAGGCGGAGATGTTCTTCACGAGCAGATCGATGGCGACCTGCTGCAGGCGCTCGCTGCGGATGGCGTTGGCGATGTCGATATCGAATTTCGTGTGATACGTGAACACGACCGGCATTGGGCAGGCGTCGCGCAGCGAGCGCGCCAGCACGGTCGAGGCGATCGGGCAATGCGTGTGGACAAGGTCGAATTTCATGTCCGCGAGCCGCACGATCGTCTCCGGCGCGAACGGCACGCCCGCGCGATAGCCCGTGAGCTGCGTGGTGTTCAGGCTCGGATAGCGCACGACGGGAAAGGCATAATCATCCGTGACGTCGGGGTACGCGGGCGTCGCGACGGCGCAGCGCTCTCCGGCGGCGGTGATGTTCCGGGCATAATTGAGCACGGCATTCGCCACGCCGTCGATCGTCGGCGGGAACGAATCGTTCATCAGACAGACATTCAGATCCATGACAGCTCCTCCGAAATGTATTTCGTTGTCAGTATAGCAAAAACTGTTCGGTTTTACAACAATTCGAGCCCATTGACGCATTGACAGCGCAAAAAAGTTTCGCTATACTATTTGTGAAGTGACCATGACCGGATTCGAAATCATATCATACAGGAGGCATCGATCATGAAAGAGTTGCTGAAAAAAGTCGCTTGTGTCTGCGCCGCAGTCGTCGCCCTCGCGGGCGTGTGCTTCTGCGTGTACAAATTCGTACTGAAGAAAAAGTAAGACATCCAACGAGAAGACGGACTGCTGCGGGCGGGCGGCAGTCCGTTTCTGTTGCCAAAGGAGAGCATTCATGACTGAACAACAGCTTGCGCGCACGCTCGCGTGGTTTCGCGCGAGACCCGGGCGCGTCACGGCGCTGCGGGGCGTGAACGCCGTATGCACCTACGGCACGGCGGCGGCCTTCTGCGCCGAGGAGGCATATCTTACGCTGCGGCGCGATCCCATGGCGCTGCGGCTGGCGCTGACGTGCGGCGTGCCATTCGTGGTCCTGTCGCTTATGCGCCGCGTGCTGGACCGCCCGCGCCCGTTCGAGGTCTACGGCATGGAGCCGCTGATCCCGCGCGAGTCGCGCGGAAAGAGCTTCCCGAGCCGCCACGTGTTCTCGATCGCGGTGATCGGGACGAGCCTTCTGTACCTCACGCCGCCGCTCGGCGCCGTGATCCTCGCGCTGGGCGTGCTGCTGGCGGCGGCGCGCGTGGTGTCGGGCGTGCATTTTCTCCGGGACGTCCTCGTCGGCGCGCTCGTCGGCGTGCTGAGCGCGGTGATCGGGTTCGGGATCATTCCATAAACGACAAGCGGGCGGATGGTATCCGCCCCTACAGGGCAAAAAGACCATGCCGGGCGGCATGGTCTTTTTGGTTGGGGGTGGGTGGGTTTTCCTTACGAGGTAAAGAAGCTTCCGAAATCACCCATAAACGAGTTATAGCATTCCAACCCGAGCTGGGCAACATTTTCATGCGTCCATTGGCTCGTGTCATCGGTCAAGAAGCTCCAGTATTCCGCCGCAACATCTCCGCAGCTTTCGTTGAAGAGCGACAGGCCGTGGTCGCTATAGGGGCAGTCAGAACCCCAGGTCGCGACCAGCAGACAGCTTGCGATGTGCTCGGAGACCGCGAAGCGTTCGGCATAAAGCGAGGGCTTGCTGTATTGCTTTTTCATCTGATTATCTCGCCTCTTTTCTTACCAGCTGCCGAGACCGCTGAACAGGCTGTTGAGTGCACGCAGGAGCAGCTTGAAGAGCGTCTTCAGGATGTTTGCCGGGTTGAACGCGTCATCGTTCCAGCCGGGCTTGTCGGGCGTCGGATCGTCCGGGGTGTCCGGCTCATCCGGGGTGTCGGGCTCGTCGGGAACCACCGGCGCATCGGGATCGACGCCGTTGTTCGCCGCAAGCTTAACCGTGTCCATCGTGACCGGCTCGAAAACCAGCGTCATGACATCCGCGAGCGCCATCGGGAGCGCGCCGTCTCTGAGCGCGCTGGAACCGGCGGGCGTTGCGCGATAGGCAGTATAGATCGTATCATCTCCGGTAAGCTTCAGATTCGTCAGAGAGATCATGGCATTACCGGTATTCGTGATCGTGACGCTGTTGCCGGAGCCGATCATCTCCGCAGTAATCGGATAATACATATCCACAGCGGAAGTGACCGGGACCGGTACGCCATTGATGGAGACCCTTGCGTCCACACCTTCCACGCTGAAATCCGTGACCTCCGGAGCGCTCATGCCGATCCAGAGCTTGCAGCCCTTTGCGCGATCAGTAAGCTGGAAGGTGATAGCCTGACCCGCCTTGGCGTCCTGCGCCTCGATACCGAGTTCCGGATCCGCCTCAACCGCAGCCTTCGGTGTATCCAGATAGATTTCGCTCTTCGGGCTGTTGGCCTTGTAGGCATCGAAGGCGTTCTGATAATAGTTGACCTGCTTGATGGTTGCGCCCTCAGCGTCCTTATCGACGACGTTGCCGTCTGCATCTACATAAATGAAGTTGCCGTCTTCGTCCCGCGCATTCACGAGCTGCACCAACTTGCTGCTGTCGTCCACAAACAGCGCACCAACAACCGCAGCCGTCATATCATCATGCGTGAAGGAACTATACGTGCTCTTGTTATTCACGAGCGCCTCGTGCAGACTTACGAACGCAGCGTACTGCTCAGTAGTGCCGGCATAAGCGCCCTGATCCTCCACAGAACCGTAGACACGCACGCCGTCGAGCTTGTAACCCGATGTGCTCAGAACATTCAGAAGCAGCGTATGCTCGCCGTAAGCAAGCTCGCGATAGCTTACAGTCGGCACATTGTAGCGCTCGGTATTGGACTGGTTGCGGATGGTCTTCAGATGTGCGCCGTCAAGCTTCGCCTGCACCTAGCCGCCGGACGCCATGTTATAGGTCGTGCAATAAACGTCAATACCGGTGCCCTTGAACTTGATCGTGTACTGACCCTTGGCGCTGTTTTCAATGCTTGTATTCGCCTGGATCGCGCTGTCATTGCCGACGGCGCTGCCATCGAGCCCGCTGACGTCCACGACGGTATCCTTGATATCCTCGTCGAAGTACACGCTGCCCGCGGGGATGATGTTGACCTTGGTCTGCGCGCCATCCTCATAGTAGATGCCGGTGTTGACCTCGGCAAAGCCGGTTAAGTTGAACAGATCACTCGTCGGATTATACTGGCTGTTGCGGTTCGATTTGGGCGTGAAGTAGAAGCTGCCCATGCTCGCTCCATCAGCCTTTTCCAGCGAGAAGTCACCGCCCGGCGTGTACATGGCATCATAGCCCGTCACGGTATCCGGCTGTATCAGCGCTTTAGCGCCGAAGTCCAAAACAATATTGCGTGTCGGGATCTTGACCGGTGCGAAGACCGCGTAGTAAGTCACATCCGCCCCATTGATGGCGGGAAGCTGCGTGAGGACGCCGTAGTTTGCCAGATCCTCCGCCGAGTAGCTCGCCTGATACGGAAGCGAGTCCGTCGCGTTATAGCGGCTGCCCGCGTGCCAGCCGGCAAAGAAGTAGGTGTAATCGTCATCCGCGTTCTTGGTCGGCACAGCGCCGCCATAGGTCGGCACATCACCGTTGGAGAGCTTTTCCTGCGTATAGAGCTTAGTCTCGCCGTTATACCACGTCGCGGTGTAGAAGTAGCTCGTCTCGGACGCGAAGTGCGCGTAGTAGGTCACATCGCTGTTCACGACCGCCGGGAAGGTGCCGTAGCTCGTGACCACGTCGGTCTCCGCGTCGCGGGTCGCCGGGATCGCAAGCGCGCCGCCCTGCGTGGTGCTCCAGCCGTCGAACTTGTAGGTCGTGACAGATTCCTCGGTCGTGACGCTTTCCTTGGTCGGCTCGGAGCCGTCGTAAGCCGGTACCCTGCCCTTGATCAGATTGGTGTCCTGATCGTAAGGAGTCTCCATGTTGGAGCCTGTATCATCGACCCACGTGACCGTATAGCCGGGGATCACCGCCGTCGGGCGCGGGAACGCTTCGACGAGCGTGCTGGTGAGCTTGTTGCCGTCCTCATCACGATCCGTGTAGTACAGACCGGACTGGGCGGTATTGGAGTAGAGCGTGCCGGGTTTGTTGGGCGTGATGCCGTCGATCACGACGCGGATACGAGCAGCGTCACCATTGGTCTCCTGCATATACTTGCGGCCGAAGTCGAAGTAATCCACAGAGAGCTTCTTGCCCTCCCAGGAGACGGAGACGTCTGCCTCATAGGCTTCGATCTGGGCTCTGGTGCCCTCCCGCAGCGGCGTGGTGCTGGTTTCAAACGCCGTGGGATAGCGCTTGCCGTTTTCGTCCGTCGCCCAGGCGGTGGGCTTATCGGCATAGACCGTGACGTGGTTGCCGTCCGGGGTGTTGGTGATGCCGGCCGGCAGATCAAAGTCCGCGCTGATCTCGTCCATGACGTACATGGTGTCCTCGTTGTAGTCCGAGCCATTCGTGACTGTGACCTCTTCCTTCACGATGGTGCCGGCGATCTGAGCGAAGACGCTGTTCAGATCGGTGGCGTTGGAGGCGGTCATGTAGTAGCTCACTTCGTCGGTGTTCGCGACCGCGCCGGAGAGCTCATAGAACTGCACACGGGTTTCGCCCGCATCGGTGGAATGACCTGCCTCGTTGATGAAGGGATTCTTGATGCTGCGGTCAGAGTCGAACCAACGATATTCGTAGACGATCTTGTCGCCGTCGGAGGTGTAATAGGTGGTTCCGGTCACGACGTCCTCACCATTGACAGAGCTGCCCTTGGCGTTGTAGAACACCGTAGTGCCGGCGCCGGTGGAGCGTCTCGGCGTCGTGAGCGTGTAGCTCGTGGTCGTGCCGTTGGCGGAGCCGTTGTAGATCCACCAGCCGAGGCTGTTGCCGTCGCCGTACTCGGTGGTCACGGCGTAGTACTTGCCGGTAGTCTCGTTCTTATAATAATAGGTCTTGTTCGGATTCAGGCTGCCGAGAGAATAGTTGCTGTTGTCCGGACCGCCATAGATGGGCGTGATGTTCATGACATACTCGCTGGAGAGCTTCTGCATGAAGTCGGAGACCTGCGCGCTGGGCGTGCCCTTGAAGAGGCCGACCGTATAGACCAGGGCATCCTGCTCGGTCTTGGCAAGGTTGCCGGAGACGAGTGCCTCGCCCGCGATGGACTCCTCATAGCCGCTGCCGCCGGGCTCGCCGTCCGTGAAGACGATGATGACGCGCTGGCGGTCAACCGTCTCGCCCTCGGAGTTGGCGGCCTTGCGGTCGTTCTCGGGGACGGCATTGAAGAGCTGCTCGGCCATGGTCATGCCGTAGCTGGTATAGGTACCGCCGTTCGCCGCGAACTGACCGATGGTGGAGGTGATCTGGCTGTTCACGCTGCCGCTGTCGTTCACGCTCATGAGCGCGCTCTGATAATCCGCAGCGCTCAGCGAGGTGCCTTTGCCCTCATAGATCGCCTTGTACCAGTTGGAGCTGGAGTAGCTCGTTGCGGTTCTGGCGCCGGTGGTCAGGTCGATGCGGTACCAGGTGCCGTTGATGTAGCGCACGGGCACATAGCTGCCGCTCACGAGCTGATAATAGTGGCGGTTGATGTACTGATCGGTCGTGGCCTCGTAACCGGTGATCTTCTCATAGTTCTCGAAGCCGGAGGACTCATACAGACCGGTGTTGGTGTAGTCGGCCAAACCGTTGGAGCCGACCGTGGTGGCGTCAGAGCCCATGGAGTAGGCCGGGATCTTGTTGCCGGCAAAGCCGACGAACGCCATGCGGTGGTCAACGCCGAAGGTCTCGGCATTCTGCTGGACCGTTTCTGTGAACTGCGTGACGGCAGTCTTCAGCGCCTCCACGCGGCTGGTGCCGCTGCCCTCATAGAGGGTCCCGGTGTAAACCACATCGTCCGCATACTGCGCGGTGGTGCTGAACTGCTGCTTGTTGCCCATCGCATCCACATAGTAGAGGGCGTTGGCGACCTTGGTGTCGGAGAGCTTATAGAGATTGCTGATCTTTGCAGAGCTGTTGAACCAGCTGTAGCTCAGGCGGGCAGAGTCGGCGTTGGAGTCGCTGCCGCCGATGGCCTGACCATTCGTGTTGACAAAGCTGAAGCGGGCGCTGGAGCCGTTGCCGTTGTTTCCGGCCAGCATATTCCAGGTGCCGTTATCGCGCAGGTCGGAGCCGTCCCAGGGATCAAAGACCGCGACCCAGTAGTTATTGCCTTCCCACCTTGCCTTCGTGGTGAAGGCGTCGCCGTTGTCCTTATAGATATACGGATACAGACCGTACTGCAGGAACAGACCCGCCGTGATGAGATAGAGGCGATGGAGCTCGCCGTTATCCATCACGAAGTAGTCGGTCTTGATGTTGTAATAGGTCGGCGCGCCGTTCACGCCGAGGGAGATCGCGTCGTCGCCGTCGCCCAGCATATCGCTGGCGGTAACGGCGGCTTGCGTCTTTTCATACACATAGCCGCTGGAGGCATAGACGGGATAATAGTTCGAGCCGCCGTCCGGAGAGAAATAATACTGCTTGCCGCCGGTGGCTGCTTCGACGGTCCAGCCGCCGGACGGAGTCGCGGCAGGCGAATAGACGTCGCCCATGTCCTGAGTCGCCATGGAGCCGGACTGGTCGATGACCATGACGATGTCCATGGGATCCACGACCGGCGTCGTGGTCTGCGTGTCGGTCACATATTCGTTGCCGGTGGTGTAGGCATAGAGCGTCACGTCATAGGCGTCACCATTCGCCGTGAGCGTCTTATCCGTATAGGTGCCGTCCTCGCCGGTCTGGGTAGTGACGATGGTCGGCGCTTCGGAGGGCTGCGGCAGATAGTTGGTTTTCAGGATGTAAAGATCGCCGGAGTAGATTGTATCGCCGTTGATGGCGCTGTTGGCGGTGCTGATCGTGTTGCCGTTTGCCGTCAGAACGGTCGTGCCGGTGCCGTTCGCGACATACAGTGCGCCGGTCCAAGCCGTCTGGTTGGAGGCATCGTTAGCACCGTCCGTATCATAGACCGTGCTGCCGAGCTGCGTGCCGCCGTTGTTGTACCATAGTGAATTAGGTGCATAAGTGCGAAGATATGTATCTAATCCTATATGTTTATTAGAAGCTGCCCAAGTATACTGATATTTGGTATCTCCGCCAATTGTCGTATGTTTAACAGAATTACTTTTATAATAATCAGAATAAGAATCTTTAGGCACGTTACGCTCAGTTACGCCTCTAGAATGATTATCGATGTGCGATTTCTGACCTGCTAAACTATTGAATCTTCCATCTGTAAAGTAATACGCCCACGCAAAATAGGAAGTAGGCAAAACAGTTCCATAGTTTACCAGCATCAAATGACTGTATCCGCCATCCACTGTCACATCATTGGCTTTGACATAATATTCAGTCACCCAATACCAATAATCTTCATGGAGAGACATATCATCACTGGTTAGATCTTTAAACTCAACTTCAGAAGGATAATAAACATATCCCCATTTCGTCGAGACCTGCGAGAACGTCACCTTGTCGCTGTTGACATTGTAAAAATAGGTGCCGCTCGCGACAGCACGGGGCGTCCAGTTCGTGCTGTTCGTGCCGGAGATCGTATAGAGCTGCTGATTGCTGTTCCAAGTGACGGGATAATAATTGTCCCCGTCCTTGTAATACAGGGTCTTGTCGTTGCCCTGGTTGGCAGCCGCCTGATAGTCCGTCGTGTTCTGCCAGTTCGTGCCCGCGGAGACATACTCCTCCACAGGACGCAGGATCGCCAGCGCGCTCGCTGGGAGCAGCGACGCCACCATCACGAGGACGAGGAGCCAACATAGTGCGCGTTTTTTCATACTCATTTTCCTTTCCCTTGAAGATATCTATTATAAATTTATTTTGCCTGCGGCGTATGGGGAATACGGATTGCCACACCAGTGTGCGCACTGGTTCGCAATGACTGTCTGTCTGGTGCAAAAATTTGAAACAAAAAAGCGCCGGATCGCTCCGGCGCCTGATAACGCACAAGTAGGGACACCTATCCCCTTTCTTTTGGAAATTCCTTAAAAATTTCCCAAGCAAGAGGGGCAGGTGCCCCGGTCATTCAGCAACCGGAATTCAATTGGTTTTTGCGCGCGACAAAAGGACAGCCTCCCCATTCCATCAGCACATGAAAAAGGGGACACCTGTCCCGATCACACACAGCAACCGGATGTTCATTTTTCAGCAACGGATATTGTTACAGCAACCCAATATCCTTTGTACTGTCAGAATACAGGATTTTAAAGACTTTGTCAATTGTTCAATGCTACAAAAAAGTGAAAAAGCGAGTCGGCGCAGCGGACAAGCTGCGCCGACTCGCAAGATTCAATACCGATATTCAAAATCAAGGTCGTACATGCTGACCGTGTCGCCCTCCTTGATGCCCATGCCCTCCAGCCGGTCGAAAACGCCGGACTGGCGCAGCATGCGGTCGAACCACAGGCGCGACTCATAGTCCCCGAAGTTCGTCGCCGCGATCAGGCGCTGCAGCCACGGACCCTCGACGAGCCAGAAGTCGTCGATGTGCTTGATCTCGATGTCCTCCGCCGTGCCGACCTCCGGCTCGGGCGGGACATAGTCCGCCTCGAACACCTGCGTCGGCGGCAGCTCCTGCAGCATCGCGCCGCAGGTCTGCACGAGCTCGTGCGTGCCCATGTGCGCCGCCGCGCTCATCTCGAAGAAGCGATAGCCCTGCGCCTCGACGTGCGCGCGCAGCCGGTCGATGTTCTCCCGGTCATCGCCCAGCAGGTCGCACTTGTTGCCGACCACGAGCTGCGGGCGGGAGGCGAGCGTCTCGTTATACGCCTTGAGCTCCGCGTTGATCGCCTCGAAATCCGCCACGGGGTCGCGCCCCTCGCTGCCCGATACGTCCACCAGATGCACCAGCAGACGGCAGCGGTCGATGTGGCGCAGGAAGTCGTGACCCAGTCCCGCGCCGTCCGCCGCGCCCTCGATGATGCCGGGGATGTCCGCCATGACGAAGCTCGCGCCCTCGGAGACGTACACCACGCCGAGATTCGGGAACAGCGTCGTGAAGTGGTAATTCGCGATCTTCGGGTGCGCCTTCGATACGACGGACAGGAGCGTGCTCTTGCCCACGTTCGGAAAGCCCACGAGTCCCACGTCCGCGAGGAGCTTCAGCTCCAGCAGGATCGTGTGGCTCTCGCCGGGCAGTCCCGGCTTTGCAAAGCGCGGCACCTGGCGCGTCGGCGTCGCGAAGTGCTGGTTGCCCCAGCCGCCGCGCCCGCCACGGCAGGCGGTGTAAGGTTCGCCGGAGGACATGTCGTGCATGATCTGCCCGGAGTCCGCGTCGCGCAGGACGGTGCCGCGCGGCACCTTGATGTGCAGCGTCTGCCCGTCCTTGCCGGAGCAGCGCTTGCCCTGTCCGGGCTGGCCGTTGCCCGCGACGTATTTGCGCTTGTAGCGAAAGTCCATGAGCGTGGACATGTTGTCGTCCACCTCGAAGATGATGTCGCCGCCGCGTCCGCCGTCGCCGCCGTCCGGGCCGCCCGCGGCCACGTACTTTTCGCGGTGGAACGCCACCGCGCCGTTGCCGCCGTCGCCCGCGCGCACGGTGATGGTAACTTTATCAACAAATGCAGAAGCCATAGTGTTTCTCCTAAATAAAATGGGGCAGGTTTTCACCTGCCCCAATACTCGCAGTTACTGCGCGATCTCCTCATAGACGGAGACCTGCTTGCGATCCTTGTCCTTGCGCTCGAAACGCACGACGCCATCGACGAGGGCGAACAGCGTGTCGTCCTTGCCCTTACCGACGTTCACGCCGGGATGGATCTTCGTGCCGCGCTGTCTGACGAGGATGTTGCCGGCCAGAACGAACTGACCGTCGGCTCTCTTGGGACCAAGGCGCTTCGACTCGGAGTCACGGCCGTTCTTGGTGGAACCCATACCTTTTTTATGTGCCAAAGAAATACACCTCCATGTGTCAATAATCAGCGCAACATTTTACGCATTGATGGTCTCGATCTGGACCTTCGTGTAGGGCTGTCTGTGGCCCTGCGTGCGACGATAACCCTTCTTGGGCTTCATCTTGAAAACGCGGATCTTCTTGCTCTTGCCGTTCTTCACGACGTTCGCGGAAACGGTCGCGCCCTCGATCACGGGCTTGCCGAACACGGAACCCTCGTCGTCGATCACGGCGAGAACGCGGTCAAACTTCACAGCCTCGCCGGCGTCGGCGTTCAGCTTCTCGATGAAGATGACGTCGCCCTCGGCCACGCGGTACTGCTTGCCGCCGGTCTCGATGATAGCGTGCTTCACTCTGGTGCACCTGCCTCTCTTGTAGAGTCTCGCTCTAGTGGGTGAAAACCGCGGTTTTACTTGCTGACCCACGCAATGCGGCTTTAGTAATATATCATCCAACAGGGGGGCTTGTCAAGTATTATTTTTCGGGGAAACGCTGAGCATACTGTTGGTTGTACAATGATGTGTGACATTAAGTGAAAAAAGAATAGCGAATAGAGAGTACCTGTGTTAAGGTCAAGTTGCTCAGACCAAACCGAAAGGCAGGTATCCTATTCGCTATGAACAAGATAACACAAACCATGCGG
>JAFUCD010000019.1 GCA_017459865.1 Oscillospiraceae bacterium | reverse complement strand
GCCGCACTCGGCGATGGTCTGGAGCGTTCCGGGGCTGGCGTCGGCCAGAACTCTGCGGATGACCGCCTCGGTGACGCCGCCGGTGACGCCGAAGATGACGCCCGCGCCGGTGTAATCGCCCAGCGGATCGTCAGGCTCGGAGTCGGGCAGGTTCTGAATATCGAGACCCGCCTCCTTGATCATGTGGTTGAGCTCGCTCGTCGTGATAACGAGGTCGATCAGCCGCTGTCCGTCCTTCTCGAGCTCGGGGCGCTGCGCCTCGAACTTCTTCGCCGTGCAGGGCATGATCGCGACGGAATAGACGTCCTCATCCTTGAACTGCTTGCGGATCAGCGCGCCGAGCATCTCCATCGGGGAGCCCGCGGTGGAGACCTGCGGCATCAGGTTCGGATGCTTGTGCTCCACATGCTGGATCCAGCCCGGGCAGCAGGACGTGAACATCGGCAGCTTCGCGCCGGATTTGAGCTTTTCGAAGAACTCCTCGCTCTCCTCCATGATGGTCAGGTCGGCGGACAGGTTCGTGTCATACACGACGTCCGCGCCGAGATAGCGCAGGGCGGTGACGAGCTTGCCGGTGACGGCGGTGTCGGCGGGCATGCCGAACTCCTCCGCCATGCCGACGCGCACGGACGGGGCGAACTGCACCACGACCTTCTTTTCCTTGTCGTGGAGCATCTTCCAGAACTGCTCGATCTGGTTGTTGATCGTGATGGCGCCCGTCGGGCAGACCACCGCGCACTGGCCGCAGCCGACGCACTTGGTCTCCGAGAGCATCTTGCCGAAGCCCGGGGCCACGAACGCCTTTTTGCCGCGGTTGTTGAAGTTGATCGCGCCGATGTTCTGCACCTCGGCGCACATGCGCACGCACAGACCGCAGAGGATGCACTTCGAGGGGTCGCGCGTGATGCACGGGCTCGAGACGTCCAGACGCTCGCGGCTGTAGGTGTTCTCGTCGAAGGGCAGCGCCTCGACGTGGTAGCGGTGGGCATACGCCTGCAGCTTGCACTTGCCGGTCTGGTCACAGGTGACGCAGTCGACACGGTGGCTCGAGAGCAGCAGCTGCAGCGTGGTCTTGCGGCTTTCGATGACCTGCTGGGTATGCGTGAAGATCTTCATGCCGTCGCGCGGCTGCATCGAGCAGGCCGCGTCCATGCCGCCGCGCTCGGTCTCCACGAGACACATGCGGCAGCCGCCGTAGATGGACAGGTTTTCGCAATAGCACAGCGAGGGGATGTCGATGCCGTTGTTTTTGGCGACCTCCAGCACGTTGCGCTCATCGGTGAACGGACATTCGATGCCGTCAATGAACATTTTCTTTTCCGCCATGGCTCATCCCTCCTTGATCGCGTTGACCGGGCATCCTGCCTTGCACGCGCCGCATTTGATGCACTTGGTGGTGTCGATGACGTGCTGTTTGCGCGGCCCGCCGCTGATCGCCTTGACCGGGCAGTTCCGGGCGCACTTCGTGCAGCCGATGCACTTGTCCGTGATAAAGAAGCTCGCCAGATCCTTGCAGACCTTGCAGCGGCACTTCTTGTCGCGGATGTGCTCGATATACTCCTCCTCAAAGTTCTGCAGCGTGGACAGCACCGGGTTCGGCGCCGTCTTGCCCAGACCGCAGAGGGAGGATTTCTGGATCATGCGGGACAGGCGCTTGAGATCGTCGATATCGGTCATCCGGCCGTTGCCCTTGGTGATGCGCGTGAGGATGTCGTTCATGCGGGTCGTGCCCTCGCGGCACGGGGTACACTTGCCGCAGCTCTCCTCGCAGATGAAGTTCATGAAGAACTGCGCGATGTTCACCATGCAGGAATCCTCGTCCATGACGACGAGACCGCCGGAGCCGATGATCGCGCCCACCTGCTTCAGGGAGTCGAAGTCCATCGGCAGGTCGAGATGATATTTCGTCAGACAGCCGCCCGAGGGACCGCCGATCTGCACGGCCTTGAACTCCTTGTTGTTCTTGATGCCGCCGCCGATCTCATACACGACCTCGCGCATCGTGGTGCCCATCGGGACCTCGATCAGACCCGTGTTCAGCACGTTGCCCGTCAGCGCGAAGGCCTTGGTGCCGGGGCTGCCCTCGGTGCCGACGGAGCGGAACCACTCCGCGCCCTTTTTGATGATGTCGGGAACGTTCGCGAAGGTCTCGACGTTGTTCAGGCAGGTCGGCTTTCCGAACAGGCCCTTGTCGACGGAGCGCGGGGGCTTGGTGCGCGGCATGCCGCGGTGCCCCTCGATGGAGGACGTCATGGCGCTGCCCTCGCCGCAGACGAAGGCGCCGGCGCCCTTGTTGATGTGCATGTGGAAGCTCTTGCCGCTGCCGAGGATGTCATCGCCGATGAGACCGAGCTCCTCCGCCTGCTTGATCGCGATCTTCAGACGCGCGACGGCGGTGGGATACTCCGCGCGGACGTAGATGTAGCCCTCGGTGGAGCCCGTGGCGACGCCTGCGATGATCATGCCCTCGAGCACCTTGTGCGGGTCGCCCTCCATGCAGGAGCGGTCCATGAACGCGCCGGGGTCGCCCTCGTCGCCGTTGCAGACGATGTACTTGACCGGCTCTTCCGTGTGTGCGGCGACCTGCGCCCACTTTTTGCCGGTCGGGAAGCCCGCGCCGCCTCTGCCGCGCAGACCGGAGTCGGAGACCTCCTTGATGATCTCGTCGCCCGAAAGCTCAAAGAGACATTTCGCCAGCGCCTCGTAGCCGCCGATGGAGAGATATTCCTCGATGGACTCCGAGTCGATGTGACCGCAGTGCTCCAGCACGCGGCGGGTCTGTCTTTTATAGAAGGGGATGTCGTCCTGCCGCTTGTGCAGCTCGCCGCCCTTGCTGTAGCCCAGACGCTCGATGAACTCGCCGCCGACGATCGTCTTTTCCACGATCTCCGGGACGTCCTCGACCTTGACCTTCGTGTACAGCCAGCCCTCGGGCTCGACGCGCACCAGCGGACCCATCTCGCAGAAGCCGTGGCAGCCGGACTTCTTCAGTCCGACGGCGTCGCCGCCGTGGTTTTCGGTCAGCGAGACCTCGCAGGGGATGTTCCGCTCGATCATCTTCGCCTTCAGCGCCAGATAGACATCCAGGTTTCCGCCCGCCATGCAGCCCGTGCCGCAGCAGACGAGGATCTTGCGCGTTTCGGCATCCCGCGCCGCCATACATCTGGCACGAAGCGCGCGGAACGCATCCAGGGAACCGAGTCTTTCTCTCATGTCTTATCCCTCCGCTCTGAGATCGGAGATCAGATCCTTCGCCTTGTCCGGCGTCATGGCGGCGTGCACCGTGTCGTTGACCATCACGACAGGCGACAGACCGCAGGCGCCCAGGCAGGATACGATCTCAATGGAAAACAGGCCGTCGTCCGAAATGGACTTTTTCTCGCTCAGGCCGGTAGAATCGAGAAGGGTATTGAGCACGTCGCCGGACTTGCGCACATGACATGCCGTGCCGCGACATACCTTCAGGATGTACTTGCCCTTTGCATCGAGGGAAAAATTGCCGTAGAACGTTGCCACGCCGTAGAGATCCGATTCGCTCATGCCGGTCTTCTCGGCGATGTGCTCCAACGCCGCCTGCGGGAGATACCGATAGACCTCCTGCACGTCCTGCATGATGGCAATGATCTGCGTGCGATCATTGTCATAACGCTCCAGGATCTCATCGATTACTTTCAAATCCAATTGCTGCATAGTATGATCGCTCCTCCATGTTTGGAATGATATTTTGGTGGTGGATACTCTGAGCACATTATATCGCATTTGTTAATTAAAAATCAAGATGGTGGATTTTGTACCGCCCTGCTCCATTTGGGCATTCTGCACAACAAAAACGATCAGATTCAAAACATTGTGTTAATTATCACGGAAAAACAAGGCGCTATTCTTCCAGAAATTGAGAGAAAAATATCAAAGTGATGAATTTGATCTTTTTTGTCAACAAAGCTCAGCTCTGCGCCGTGCCGTATCCGTTTTCAAGCCCGTGCGCCTCGAGCCGTTCCAGCGCCTGCCTCCGCTTGCGCTCGAAGTCCTCCTCCCGCGCTCGCTGCTGTGCTTCGGCGTCCGGCGCGCGGGTTGTCTTCGTATATGTAGTAGTGAATGTATTTGTTTTTGTTTTTGTATCTTTATCTGTAAGGTTTTGACCGATTGACCGATCGCTCTGCTGGGCCTGGCGGGCGCGATAGAGCGTCGAGACCGAGCTGCCGAGCTGCTGCGCGGCCTTTTCATAGCTCCCCAGCTCCGTCCGGAGCCGCTCCACCTGCTCCAGATCCACCTCCGTTTTCGGTCTGCCGCCGCGTTTGCCGTTGGCGCAGGCCTCGTCATATCGCCGCGAGGCGTGATCGATGTCCACAAGCATCCCGCGGATGATCAGGCGGTGCGGCCGCTCCACGTTCTCGAGGACCTCGAAGCCGAAGCTGCAGTCGAGCAGATCCCGCAGGATGGCGTTCCCCTCCTCCGGCGTCTCGGTGTCATGTACGGTGTCCATCATGCTGCGATAGATCACCACCGCCTCCCGCTCCTCCGGCGGCGTATATCGCACGCCGGGCTTCGGTTTGAAATTGCGTGGGACATAGGTATGGTTCGTCTCCAAGTCGTTCTCCTCTCGTAAATCTGCAAAATGTGAATTATAGTTTGTTTTTCTCTCTTTTAGGATACTTACAAAGGGATTATACCATACTTTTTTCCATTTGTCAAGATATTTTGAGATATTTTGTTCCGCTTTGGAGCAAAAAGGAACGAGGTCCGCAGCGCGGGCGTGGAGGGCTCTGTGCTCGCACATTATGTGAACCTTTTCCACATTTCCAACAGGGTTTTCCACAAAAAAGCGCCCGCGCAGTACGAATAATCGTACTGCGCGGGCGGATAAATAGTCATCATTCTGCTGCAAACGGAAAATTTTCCTCCGAATACACCGGGATGCCCAGGGCGCGGAGGGCTTCGGTCGTGACGCCGTCGCCGGACGTCCGCGCGCCGGTGAAGGTGCCGTCGTAAATTTCGCCGCTGCCGCAGGAGGGGCTGCGCGCCTTTAAGAGCGCGGCCTCCGCGCCGGTCTCAAGCGCGAGCGCGCGCACAACGGCGGCGCCGCGGGCGAATTCCGCCGTGACGTCCCGCCCGTCGCGCATGACGACGCGGTCGCCGCTGCGCTCCGACGGCGTGCGCGGCGTGGGCAGCCCGCCGAGCTGCTCGGGGCAGACGGGGATGAGCGTGTGGTCGCGCAGCAGCGTTTCCATCTGCGCGTCGGAAAGCGGCTTGGCCGCGCCGTCGTAGCGGCACGGCTCGCCCAGCAGGCAGGCGCTGATCAAAAGGCGCATCGCTTCAGCTGCGCGCGTAGATCGCGCCGAGCAGCACGCCGACCACGCCGCCGGTGATCTGCGTCAGCTGCGCAAGATCGCGCGTGCCGGTGACCGCCTGCACGACCTCAGAACCCAGATACAGCGCCAGCACGAGCAGGAGCGTGAGCGGGATGACGCCGTCGCGCGCGCCGGAGAAGGCGCTGAGCACGATGAGCATGAACACGATGCCCGAGGCGCCCATGAGCGTGCTCGCCGGGAAGAGGAACCACATCACAAGACTCGTCGCGATCGCCGTGAGCAGGATCGCGAGCAGGACCTTCGCGCTGCCGAAGCGCTCCTCCGCCGCCGGTCCGACGACGAGGATCATGACGATGTTCGCCGTGCAAGCGGCGAGATCCCGATGCCCCAGCACATGCAGGACCATGCGCGGGTAGGTCAGCAGATCGTCCAGCGGCGAGCGATAGACGGAAAAGAGATGGTCCGTCGTCCACCCGTGCGTGAGCGTCGCGAGCACGAGCGTGAGCAGGCTCAGCAGCGCGAACGTGAGCGTGGCGGGCGCGTTATACTGGATGGTTACGGCGTGCTTTTTCATTTACATCACCTCAAAGCTTCGCAAGGGCGTTTTCATAGGCGTCGCGGGTGCGCGCATCGAAGCACACCATCCGCACGCGCGTGATGGCGGGATAGGCCGAGAGCGTCTCGGCAATGGTGCGCACCGCGATCTCGGCGGCCTGCGCGAGCGGGAAATGATACACGCCCGTGCTGATGGACGGGAAATCCACCGTCGCGCAGCCGTTTTCGGCGGCGAGGCGGATGCAGTTGCGGTAGCAGCTCGCCAGCTTTTCCGGCTCGCCGTGCTGCCCGTCGCGCCAGCGCGGTCCGGGCGTGTGGATGACGTGCTTTGCCTTCAGGCGATAGCCCTTCGTGATCTTCGCCTCGCCGGTCTCGCAGCCGTTCAGCGTGCGGCACTCGGCAAGGAGCTCAGGCCCCGCCGCGCGGTGGATCGCGCCGTCGACGCCCCCGCCGCCCAGCAGCGAGCAGTTGGCGGCATTCACGATCGCGTCGGCGTCCGACAGCGTGATATCGCCCTGGATGATCTGGATCTTGGATTTCATAGTCAGTACTCCTCCATTCGTGCGTCCGGCGGTCCCGGCGGCCCACGGGTGGCCGCCCTACGGGGTGCGATTGGCTTAGTTCATGCGCCGTAGGGCGGGGACCTGTGCCCCGCCGTATGTGCGCCGGAAGCGGCGGCCCACGGGTGGCCGCCCTACGGGGTGCGGCTCGCCAGGTTCATGCGCCGTAGGGCGGGGACCTGTGCCCCGCCATTCTCTTTCGTTCTACTGTTCCGGAATATAGTATCGATCCAGCGCCCATTTCAATGGGTTTGTATCAATATATTCCCAAATGTTCTGATACTCCGTTTCCGATCGAACCACATGATCGTGAAACGACGTTTGAAACAATTGCTTTTCCGGATACCCAAGCTTCCAGCACGCGCGCGTTGCACAGCTTTTGAACCTTCCGATCATCGTGGGAATGTCAGCATCCGAAGCTTCCTTCAACGTTATCAGAAGATGAATATGATTCGGCATAACAACCATGTGATCGATCTGCGCCTGCGGATATTTTGTTTCAAGCTGTTGTATCAGTTCCCGGATACATTGTCCGTACACAGACAGTCGACACGAGATATCCTCCGGCTTATTTCCTGGTCGAATCGACCCGAACAGCGCTCGGCGTTTGTATGCACAGATTGTAATAAAATACGCGCCCGGCGTGGCATAATCAAACGTTTTTAAACGCGGATGTTTTCGTTTCTGTAATGTCATAAAAATCATTCCACTCGTGCGTCCGGTATCTGCGGCGGCCCACGGGTGACCGCCCTACAGGGTACGATTGGCTTGGTTCGTGCGCCGTAGGGCGGGGACCTGTGCCCCGCCGTATGTGCGCCGGAAGCGGCGGCCCACGGGTGGCCGCCCTACAGGGTGCGATTGGCTTGGTTCGTGCGCCGTAGGGCGGGGACCTGTGCCCCGCCGTCCTGCCCCGTTATTCCAATTCCACCTTGATCGCTTCGCCCTCCGCTGTCAGCTTCACACTCGCGCTCTGGGCGCGGCGGTCTACGATCGCGGCGGCGATGGCGTCCTCGACGTCCTTCTGGATCGTGCGGCGGAGATTGCGCGCGCCGTAGGTCTCGCTGTAGCTCTTTTTCACGAGCGCGTCGATCACGCTCTCGTCCCACGTGAGCGCCATGCCGCGCTGCGCCATCATGTCGCGCACCTCGGTGAGCATGAGCGCCGCGATGGCGCGGAAGTTCTCTTCCGTGAGCTTGTTGAAATACACGACCTCGTCCACGCGGTTGAGAAACTCCGGACGCAGGAATTCGTTCAGCGCCTTCATGACGCGCTCTTTCGTCTGGTCGTTTGCCGACATGCCGAAGCCCAGCGCGCTCGTGGAGCGGTTGCTGCCCGCGTTCGTGGTCATGATGATGACGGTGTTTTCAAAATTCACGGTGCGGCCCTGCGCGTCCGTGATGCGCCCGTCGTCGAGGATCTGCAGGAGGATGTTCATGACGTCCGGGTGCGCCTTTTCGATCTCGTCGAAGAGGACGACGGAATAGGGCTTGCGGCGGATCTTCTCGGTGAGCTGCCCCGCCTCGTCATAGCCGACGTAGCCCGGGGGCGAGCCGATGAGCCGCGAGACGGAGAACTTCTCCATGAACTCGGACATATCGAGGCGGATCAGGCTCTCCGGCGAATCGAAGAGATCGGCGGCGAGGCGCTTTACAAGCTCCGTCTTGCCGACGCCCGTGCCGCCCACGAAGATGAAGCTGACGGGCTTGCGCTTGGCCTGCAGGCCGACGCGGCTGCGGCGGATGGCGGCGCAGACGGCGTCCACGGCGGCGTCCTGCCCGACGATGTGCGCGCGCAGGCGGTCGCCGAGCTGCGCGAGGCGCTCGAATTCGTCCTCGCGGATGCTGGAGGCCGGGATCTTCGTCCAGAGCTCGATGATGCGCGCGAGGTTTTCCGTCGTGAGCGCGGGGCGGTCGAGCGCCTTGAGGCGGTTGAGCTCATCCGTGAGCTGCAGGCTCCGGCTGCGCAGCTCGGCGAGCCGCTCGAAGTCCTGCTCGTCCTGCTGCATGATCAGCTCGCGCTCTTTGTCATAGTCCGCGAGCTCCTTCTCGACCTCCGTGCGGCGCGAGAGCGCGGTGTTTTTCAGATTCACGTCCGAGCAGGCCTCGTCAATGAGGTCGATGGCCTTGTCAGGGAGATAGCGGTCGGTGATATAGCGCTCCGAGAGCGTGACCGCGGCGGCGCACATCTCGTCGGAGATCGTGACCTGATGGAAATCCTCGTAATAGCCGCGGATGCCCTTGATGACCTCGATACTGTCGGCGATGGACGGCTCCGTGACCGTGACAGGCTGGAAGCGGCGCTCGAGCGCGGAGTCCTTTTCGATGTGCTTGCGGTATTCGGTGAAGGTCGTCGCGCCGATGACCTGGATCTCGCCGCGCGAGAGCGCGGGCTTTAAGATATTGGCGGCGTTCATGCTGCCCTCGGCGTCGCCCGCGCCGACGATGTTGTGCACCTCGTCGATGACGAGGATGACGTTGCCGGCCTTGCGGATGTCGTCGATGAGCCCCTTCATGCGGCTCTCGAACTGGCCGCGAAACTGCGTCCCGGCGACGAGCGCCGTCAGGTCGAGCAGGTACACGCGCTTATCCTTGAGCTTATACGGCACGTCGCCCTTCGCGATGCGCTGGGCCAGGCCCTCGGCGATGGCGGTCTTGCCGACGCCGGGTTCGCCGATCAGGCAGGGGTTGTTCTTCTGGCGGCGATTCAGGATCTGCAGGACGCGCTCGAGCTCCTCGGCGCGCCCGATCATGCGGTCGAGCTTCCCCGCCTCGGCGCGGGCGGTGAGGTCGATGCAGTAGTTGTCCAGGAATTTGCGCTTTTTCGGCTGCGGAGCGGACGCATCGCGTGCGGGCGGCTGCTCGCGCTTCGGCTCCTCGGCGTTGGCGGGCTGCATGGCATTGTTCGCCGCGCCGAAGAGGCGGTTCAAAAACGGGAACGTCGCGGTCTTGCCGTCGTCGTTCTCGCTCTCGTCGTCAGAGGCGTCGGGCAGATCCTCGGCGCTGCGGAACAGATCCATCATGTCGCCGGAGAGGCTCTCCAGATCCTCGTCCGTGAGCCCCATGCGCTCGATGACGTCGTCCACGGGCTTGATGTGCAGCTCGCGGGCGCACTTGAGACAGAGCCCTTCGTTTTTCGTTTCGTTGTTTTCGATGCGGGTGATGAAGATCACCGCCATGTTCTTGCCGCAGCGGGCACAGAGAGTAGGCTGCATTGAGAAAGCCCTCCTTAGGGAACAAAATGAGACAACCAAATGCCTCGCAGAGTTTGCCGCCGCAGCGGCAAAAAATCCGATCCGTTTTCCCGCCGCGGCTTCGCCGTGGCGCGGAAAACACTTCTCGCGGAATATTGTTTCTTTTCTCGAAAGCCGCACTTTCGACCAAGAAACAATATGGAGCGCCATCCTTCTCGATGAAAGTTCGCCCTGCGGACTTTCATCGAAGCGAAGCTTAAATACCTACACCGATGGTGAGGATATTGAGCTTGAGCAGAATGTTCGCCACGATGTTGTGCTGCAGGGTGTCGCGGCCGATGAGCGCCCCGGCGAACTGGAGCACCCAGCACAGGAGCGTGCAGTAGGCGAGCCCGTTGATGAAGCCCACGAGCGCTCCGCCGAGATCATCCAGCCGCTCGTGCTCCGGCAGCCGGAACGTGAGATTCGGCAGGTTGCCGACGGCGAGCAGCAGCACGAGGATCAGGATGAACGCCAGCGCCGTGCCCGCGACATAGGCAAGCCGCTCGCAGAACACCTGCACGAGTCCGTCGGACACCGTGGTCTGCTGCGCGCTTGCGTAGGACTGCGCCTCGCGCGCCATCTGCTCGGCGGGCCCTTCGGCGATGCCGGCGGCGCGATAGGTCTCATAGCAGAATTCATGCGCCACATCGGGCTGCTGCTCCAGCGCATCCGCCACGGAGAGATTTTCGCTGCCCGAGATACCGAGCTTCGGCATGACCTCGGTCGCGACCTGATGGTCCAGATAGCCCTCGGCAAAGGGGCGAAGACCGGAGACGATCTCATTGGAGAACGCGCCGGAGAGCAGCGCCGCCAGATACAGCGACGCAACGATCGCCGCCAGATGCGCCACGCTCAGGATCAGACCGTGCTTGTAGCCGCTCCAGACCGCGATGACGATGATCACGGCAAACGCGATGTAAAATGCAAGATTCATAGCTTTGTCCTACCTTTATCTTAGTATTCGAATGCCTGTGCGGAATAGTCAAAGACCAGAACGCACCTGCCGCTCTGCAGGAGCAGCGCCTGACGGACGCCGGTCTGATCGACCTCCGCCGTGAGCATCTCCTCGAGCTGCTGATTATACTGAATGAGCTGCTTGCCGCAGAACGCGAGCACCTGCTTGCCGTGGGCGCTGACGCTCTCCAGCCCGTCAGGCGCCGCGATGTCGCCCAGCACCTCGCCCCTGGGCGAGAGCGTGAGCAGCCGCGTGGGGCTGCCGGAGCGGTACTGCGAGAGACACAGCGCCAGATAGCCGCTGCCCTCGCGGGCATAGTCATAGAGATTCTGCCCGTTGAAGTCATAGTCCCCGGCGGGCGAGCCGTCGGTGTTCAGGAACACGGCGCGCGACTGTCCGATCGCCGCCGCGTGCGTGCCGTCGATCCAGCAGAGATCGGCGAAGAGCTCGCCCGGCGCCGTGTAGGTGCCGACCGGATCCTCGTCCGAGAGCTTGAAGAAGTTGACGCTGCCGCCCGTCTCGTCGACGCAGAGCACGGCGAGCACGCCTTTTTCCGAGACCTCCGCCGTGAGCACATAGCTCGTGCCGGAGTACCAGGCGTAGACGGCGTTGTGGTTTTCGTCATACACGGTGACGACGGCGCGGTAGCCCGGCGCCTCGGTGACGAGGGCGAGCCAGCCCGCGCTGTTCATGCGCGCGGAGATGATGGCGCCCGGCGGCTCGACGGTGTTGACGGTCCCGTCCAGATCCGCGACGAGAAGCGTCTCCGCGCCGATGTCATACGCGGCGGCGGCCCGCTCCCCCGCCGTGACGCCCGGCTGCTTGAAGCTCATCAGCTCGTGCACGACGCTCGCGCCCTCGGGCGAGAAGATCTGCAGCCCGCCGTTCGTCACGGCGACGAGCTGTCCCTCCCGACCCGCGGTGACGGCGAAGACCTGCCCCGCGCTGTTATCGAGCGTATAGGGCGCCTCCTCCGTCGCGGCGGCGGAGCGTGCCGCGCTGCGGCGCACCAGCACCACCACGAAGATCAGCGCCACGACCAGCACGATCGCCGCGATCAGCCAGCGCGTGAGGGCTGAGGATCGGTTTTCTGTCATAGGTTTCTCCTTGTATCCGGGTCCATAACGCACGGATGTAGTGCAGAAATCGTCCGGGAACGGGAGGGGCAAGCCCCTCCCCTACAGTCTTCGTAGGCAGTACATTCGTGTCCGTAGGGGCGGGGCTTGCCCCGCCCGCGCTGCATAGGCCGATTTCGGCGGAGCATACGGGTGAACACGCTCCGCGCCTATAGTTTCATCATATCCCCTACCACGCCGTCGTACCAGAGCCTGTTCAGATACAGCCCCTGCGGGGGCATCGTCGGACCGGTAAGTCGGCGGTCGCGCGTCTCGAGCAGGGCGGGGATGTCCTCCGGCACGAGCTTGCCGTGGGAGGCATAGACCATCGTGCCGACGATGGCGCGCACCATGTTGTACAAAAACCCGTCTGCGCAGACGGCGACGGTGATCCACTCGCCGGTCTGTTCTGCTCGGCACCAATGGACGGTGCGGACGGTGGTCTTCGTCTCGGTGCCGACGCTGCGCACGGCGGCGAAGTCGTGCGTCCCCTCGAAGGCGCGCCCGGCGCGCTGCATGAGCGCGATATCGAGCGGCGCGGGATAGAAGCACGCGCGGTGCTCCATGAAGGGATCGCGCACGCGGGAATTGTGGATGCGGTAGAGATATTCCTTTTGGATGCACGAGCCGATGGCGTTGAAGTCCTCCGGCGCCTCGACGGCGGCGGACACGGCGATGTCGCCCGGCAGCCGCGCGTTCACGGCGAGCGGTACGCGGTCGATGGGGATCGTGCAGTCGGTGCGGAAGTTCGCGCAATACGACAGCGCGTGCACGCCCGCGTCCGTGCGCCCGCAGCCCGTGACCTTGACGGGATGCCCGCAGACCTTCGTGAGCGCGCGCTCAAGCGTCTCGGCGACGGTGATCTCGGTCTTCTGCACCTGCCAGCCGTGATACCGCGAGCCGTCATAAGAAAGCCGCAGGGCGATGTTGCGTTTGGTTGATTCGTTCATAGGCATGATTCTGTGTCTTTCTTCGTAGGGCGGCCACCTGTGGGCCGCCGCGGATCCGCGCCGCACACACGGCGGGGCACGGGTCCCCGCCCTACGGGCAAGGCGCGACTCTCGTCACAGCCCGAAGTGCCGCAGGACGTATACCGCCGCGACGACGAGCGCCATCACGAGCAGGGCGATCGTGTCGCGCCCGTGCCAGACGAGCTGCTTCATGCGCGTGCGGCCGTCGCCGCCGTGATAGCAGCGGCTCTCCATGGCGACGGCGAGCTCGTCCGCGCGGCGAAAGGCGCTGACGAACAGCGGCACCAGCAGCGGCAGCAGCGCCTTGGCGCGCTGGATGAGGCTGCCGGTCTCGAAGTCCGCGCCGCGGGCGCGCTGGGCAGACATGATCTTGTCCGTCTCCTCGATGAGCGTGGGGATGAAGCGCAGCGCCATGCTCATCATCATGGCCATCTCGTGCACCGGGACGTGCAGCTTCTTCAGGGGATTGAACAGGCTCTCCATGCCGTCCGTGAGGGCGATGGGCGCCGTGGTGTAGGTCAGCAGGAACGTGCCCGCGATGAGCAGCGTGATGCGCAGCACCATGAACACCGCGCGCACGAGACCCTCGCGCGTGAAAACGAGCTTCCAGATGTGGAACAGCTCCGTGCCGGGCGTGAAGAACATGTTCAGCAGCGCCGTGAGGATGATGATGATCATCACGGGCTTGAGCCCGCGCACGAGGCTTTTGAGCGGGATGTGCGACAGGGCGATCATGCCGCCGGTGACGCAGATCATCAGCGCGTAGCCCACATAGCTCTGCGCCGAGAAGATGGCGACGATGAACAGGACGACCGCGATGAGCTTGCAGCGGGCGTCGAGCCGATGCACGATGCTGTCGCCGGGGAAATACTGCCCGAGCGTGATGTCCTTCAGCATGCCGCGTCGCCTCCCTTCACTGAGAGGATGGCGGTCTTGAGCTGGTCGGGCGTATAGATCGACTCCGGCAGCGGCACGCCGCGCTGTCTGAGCGCCTCGGCGATGCGCGCACTCTGCGGCACGTCAAGGCCGATGTCGATCAGCGCCTGCGTATGGGAAAAGACCGTCTCCGGCGCGCCGTCAAAGGCGACGCCGCCGTTATCGAACACGACGAGCCGGTCGGCGATGCGCGCGGCGTCGTCCATGTTGTGCGTCACGAGCAGCACCGTCGATCCCGTCTCGCGGCGGTAGTCGAGGATGTTCTGCAAAATGGCTCTTGCGCCGCCGGGGTCGAGCCCCGCGGTGGGCTCATCGAGGATGAGCACCTTCGGGCGCATGGCGATCACGCCCGCGATGGCGATGCGGCGCTTCTGCCCGCCGGAGAGCTCCAGCGGCGAGCGCTCGAGCAGCGTCTCGCTGAGTCCCACGAACCGCGCCGCCTCGCGCACGCGCGCCGAGACCTCGTCGGGCGGGAGCTTCATGTTCTTCGGGCCGAAGGCGATGTCCTTCTCGACCGTCTCCTCAAAGAGCTGATACTCCGGATACTGGAACACCAGCCCCACGGAAAACCGCACGTCGCGCGTCGCCTCCTTGGAGCGGTGGATGTCCTCGCCCTCGAAGAGGACGGTGCCGGACGTGGGCTTGAGCAGTCCGTTGAGATGCTGGATGAAGGTGCTCTTGCCCGAGCCCGTGTGGCCGATGATGCCGATGAGCTGTCCCGGCTCGAACGTGAGCGATATCTGGTCGATCGCGACCTTTTCAAACGGCGTACCGGCGCTGTAGACATGGCGCAGCGCCTCCGCCTGCAAAATTGGCGTCATAGGTAAGAGTCCTTTTTGCTTGTGTTTATTGTTCCCCGATCCGAATGTCCGGGTTCTTTTTCAGAAGCTGATCCAACAGCTCCTTCACTTCATCGTTGGCCTTGTCGAGCGTCGGTGCGTCACCGAGCTGAACCGCTGTCTTCTCCTCGTCGTTCAGCACCACCCAGACGCTTTGGTCTTCTCCCAGCAACGCAGAGCCGCCGATGCGCTGATACGCCCGGTCGATCTCCGCATAGGGAATCGGACGCGGGAAATTCTCGGCATAGAGCTGCTCGTTTCCGAGCCTCACGGAGCCGTACAATCTCGACTCCGCACCCTGAAAATCCTGAACGAGCTGCTGCAGCGCGTCGGTGCCCTCCAACTCGACGATCCATTTGGTTTTTCTGCGTCTCCATTTTTGTGCTGCGGTATAAACGCCCGCACCGACTGCGGCGATGCCCAGTCCGATCACCGCGATGATCAGCACCACCTTCCACATCTCGTGGAACACAAAGATCAGCGATGCAAACATAATGAAGACGCCGACTGTCAGCAGCGCCGCGCCGGCGACCGTTCCCTGGCCGATTTTTTCGCCCATGAATATCTGCATCTGCTTAATATCATGTTTCATGCGTTCCCTCCTGTTTTGTTCTGCCACAACGGCGGATGGCCTCGCACACGAAGAGGGCAGTACCGAACGCGGACTTCCATAGCCCATTCAGGTGCTGGTGCCAACGAAATGAGAAAGATTTATTTATATCCGACCTTGATGCTCGGATTCCTGTAGAGCAGACGACCGACCACATCGCGCACCACCTCGTCACCCATCCCGCGCAGCGCGAGCTGGCAGAGCGCGACCTCTTTCGTTTTATCGCCGTCACGCACCACGGCGGTGATGTTCCGGCTGCTCTCCACAAAGTTGGTCTTGTGCACGCGTTGGTAAACCTGAAGCACATCGCCATAGGCGATGACTTTCTCAGCGTTTCGGGCATACAGATACTGTCGGCCAAAGCGGATATTCCCGTTTGCGACTTGCTCCGCCGCGCGGAAATCTTCCAGATACCCCGTCAGCGCACCGGACGATTCCGCAGATCTCACCCAGTTTCGATATGCGCTCTGCTCACGGACGGCAACATAGGGCAGCAAGCCGCCGGGGATCAGAAACAGCAGTGAAATGAATCCCCCACCGGCCACAAGCGCCAAAACCGCGCATAATAAACACAAGCCGCCAAAAACAACCATCAACCACTGATTCTTCGGGCGAAGAAAATTTATAAACGCCTGTTTTTCGTAATCCATCTCGATCCTCTCTTCCTGATCAGAGGGCTCCCTCGGCTTTATCTTTTATGCAGCGCCGCGGCGATCGTGTCCGCGCAGGCGTCCACGGTTAGGACATCGGTCCGCACGTCCAGCCCCGCCGTCTGCAGATCCTGCAGCAGCGCCGTCGTGACCGGCACGGCGAGCCCCTCGGACTCCAGGAGCGTGCGCTGCGCGAAGACGTCCTTCGGCGCGCCGTCGGCGATGACCTTGCCCTCCGACATGACGAGCAGCCGGTCGGCGTCGATGCACTCGTCCATGTGGTGCGTGATGAGCACGACCGTGATGCCCTGCTCGCGGCAGAGCCGCAGCGCCGTGGACACGACCTCCCGCCGGCCCGAGGGGTCGAGCATGGCGGTCGGCTCGTCGAGGACGATGCACTTCGGCTGCATGGCGATCACGCCCGCGATGGCGACGCGCTGCTTCTGTCCGCCGGACAAAAGGTGCGGCGCGTGCATGCGAAAGTCATACATGCCCACCTGCTTCAGGGCCGCGTCCACCCGGCGGCGGATCTCCCTGGGCTCCACGCCGAGATTTTCCGGCGCGAAGGCCACGTCGTCCTCCACCACGTTCGCGACGATCTGGTTGTCCGGGTTCTGGAACACCATGCCCACCGTGCCGCGCACGGCGAGGAGGTTCTCCTCATCCGCCGTGTCCAGTCCGTCGACCAGCACGCGCCCGGACGTGGGCGTGAGGATGGCGTTGAAGTGCTTGGCGAGCGTACTCTTGCCCGAGCCGTTGTGCCCCAGCACGGCGGTGAACGTGCCCGGCTCGATCGCGAGCGTCACGCCGCGCAGCGCGGGCTTGTCCTCGCCCGGATAGGTGTATTCTAAGTTTTCAACTTGGATGATCGGCTGCATAGATAAAGCCTCGCAATTAGTCAAAGGTCACGCGGGTCGTCGCACCGCACGGGAGCGCCAGACCGCTTGCCGTCACCGGCAGGCCCAGCTCCTGCGACTCGGCGCGCCCGCCGAAGCGGCGGGAGAACACGCTCTGGCACACATAGCCGATCGTGCTCGCGCTCAGGCCGGTGGTATAGGAATTCAGGATCACGAACAGGGGGTCGTCCGAGAGGACGCCCGAGACGAGCTCCACGAAGTCCCAGAGATTGTTCTCCAGCTTCCAGACCTCGCCGCCGGGGCCGCGCCCATAGCTCGGCGGGTCCATGATGATCGCGTCGTATTTGTGTCCGCGGCGGATCTCACGCTCGACGAACTTCGCGCAGTCGTCCACGATCCAGCGGATCGGGCGGTCGATGACGCCGCTCGCCTGCGCGTTTTCCTTGCCCCAGGCGACCATGCCCTTCGCCGCGTCCACATGGCAGACGCTCGCGCCCGCCGCCGCGCACGCGACCGTCGCCGCGCCCGTGTAGCCGAAGAGATTCAGGACAGAGATCGGACGTCCGGCGCCGCGGATCTGATCCATGGCGAAGTCCCAGTTCACGGCCTGCTCCGGGAAGAGCCCCGTGTGCTTGAAGTTCATGGGCTTGACATAGAAGGTCAGGTCGCCATAGCGCACGGTCCAGCGCTCGGGCAGACGGCCCTTGTCCCAGCTGCCGCCTCCGGTCTCGCTGCGGGAATAGCGCCCCGCCGGATGCCGCCAGCGCGGGTCGCGCCGCTCGGTGCGCCAGATCGCCTGCGGGTCCGGGCGCACGAGCGTGATGTCGCCCCAGCGCTCCAGCTTCTCCCCGCCGGAACAATCCAGCAGCTCATAATCCTTCCATTGGTCCGCAAGCCACATGTCGAATCTCCTGTAAAAACCATAAAATCCCAGTTATACAATATATCATTATACATGAAATAAAATAAAGTGTCAATGTCGGGTATCGTGCAAGACGTACCCTGCGGCATATCCCGCTGATCCGGCGGGAAACGCAGGAGGCGGGCGGATGATATCCGCCCCTACAGATGCGTTGCCATTGGTGCGGCGGTCATCGGACACGGGAGGGGCAAGCCCCTCCCCTACGGGTACGTTGCCGTCGGCGCGGAGGGCATCGGACACGGGCGATTCGTAAACCGCCCCTACGGGTGTGTGTTGTTTTCGTTGCGCATGTAGGGGCGGATACCATCCGCCCGCGCGGCACGCACCGCCGCCCCCGCCGCACCCGGGCGAATCCGCATCGTTCTCCCGACGCCGCCCATATCCGATCCGTCGCGAAGCGACACCACAATGATTCACCATTCATTCTTCACGCTTCACTCAAAAAAGCATCAGGGCGGGGACCTGGGCCCCGCCATGCGTGCGGCGGAAGCGGCGGCCCACGGGTGGCCGCCCTACGGGGTGCGGCTGGTCGGGTTCATGCGCCGTAGGGCGGGGAATTGTGCCCCGCCGTGTGTCCGGCGGACACGGCGGCCCACGGGTGGCCGCCCTACAGGGTGCGGCTGATCGGGTTCATGCGCCGTAGGGCGGGGACCTGTGCCCCGCCGTGTGTCCGGCGGAAGCGGCGGCCCACGGGTGGCCGCCCTACGGGGTGCGGCTGATCGGGTCCATGCGCCGTAGGGCGGGGACCTGTGCCCCGCCGTGTGTCCGGCGGACACGGCGGCCCACGGGTGGCCGCCCTACAGGGTGCGGCTGATCGGGTTCATGCGCCGTAGGGCGGGGACCTGTGCCCCGCCGTGTCACAGTCACCGCCGCGCCACCGTCATGCACGCAAAAATTCCCGGCGCGGGGAACCCCGCGCCGGGCTGCGTCTTGTCTGCTTTCTTTACTTCATGTCCCTGTACAGGAACGTCACGATCTGCGCTCTGGTGCACGGGTTGTCCGGGCTGAACGTGCTCGCGCTCGTGCCCTGCGTGATGTTCTTCGATACCGCCCAGAGGACCGCGCTGTAATAATACTGTCCCGAGGCGACGTCCGCAAACGGATTCGCGCCGCTCGCATCCGGCTGTCCCTCCGCTCTCCAGAGGAACGTCACGACATGCGCGCGGGTGCAGGGATCGTTCGGCGAGAACGTCGTGTCGCTCGTGCCGAGCGTGATGCCCTTTTCGACCGCCCAGAGTTTTTTCAGCATACCATGGTACAGCAGCTCTGGCAAGTGGTTTTCCCGCGCGGGGCATAGCCCGCCGCCCGCGCGCATAGGCTGAAACGGAAACCACTTCGGGAGGTAAGATCGCATGGCATATGAGGACAAGAAAAACCCGACCGTGACGCGCGCGCACGCCGTGACGCTCACCGAGCGCGGGAAGCTGACCGTGACGGGCGTGGACGAGGTGCTGCGCTTCGACGAGGAGGAGGTGGAGATGCGCACGGCGCGCGGCAATCTGATCGTGCGCGGCAGCGAGCTGCACGTCGGCCGGCTCGCCATCGAGACCGGGGAGCTCGGCATCGACGGGAACGTGGACGAGCTGTTGTACGCCGACACGCCGCAGCGGGGCGAGGGCTTCTGGGCGAAGCTCTTCGGATGAGGACCTCGGTACAGGATCAGGCGGTGTTCGCGGCGCTGTCGCTCACGCTGGGCTTCGCGCTCGGGCTGGTGTTCGACGCGCTGCGCGCGCCGCGCGCAAAATGCCGCGCGCTCGGCCGGGCGGCGCTGGACGTCCTGTACGCGCTGATCGTGTTCGCGGGGCTGTTTCTGCTGGGGCTGCGCTCCGGCGCGGGGCGCGCGGGGCTCGACACGCTGCTGTTCGCCGGGCTCGGCGTGCTGCTCTACGGGCTCACGCTCAGCCGGTTTTTGCTGCCGGTCTTCCGCCACGCTGTTGATAAAATCGCCGGATATGTCAGGTTTTTGGGACGGCCGCTTCGTAAATGTGAAATAAAATTTAAAAATTTTCGGAAAATTGAAAAAAAAGACTTTCCAAAATCGAAATCTTGCATTAGAATACAATTTAAACATTTGAAAAACCGTTCGTCTGACGACGGGAGGATTACACACCATGAAAATCAAACGGGCAGGCATCATTACGAAGATCATTCTTCTGGCGATCGTCCTGTACGCCGCGGTACGGCTCGCGATGATCCACGCCGAGACCCGCTCCCTGCAGGGGCAGATCAGCCAGCTGGAGCAGCAGACGCAGGAGCTGACCGAAGAAAACGCCGCGCTCGAATATCAGATCGCGCACAGCGACGATGACGAAACCAAGGAAGAGATCGCCCGGGACAAGCTCGGACTCGTGAAGCCCGGCGAGAAGATCTTCTACGACACCAGCAATTAAAACAGCAAGGAGCTGCGAACCTTATGGAAATCGAAGTAGGAGCCGTCCTCGAGGGCACCGTCACCAGCATCGCAAAGTTCGGTGCGTTCGTCAGTCTGCCGGATCGCAAGAGCGGTCTGGTCCACATCTCGGAGATCGCCGCGGCCTATGTTGCGGACGTGAACGACTTTCTGCAGGTCGGTCAGACCGTGAAGGTCAAGGTGCTCGCCATCACGCCGGAGGGCAAGATCAACCTCTCCATCAAGCGCGCCGAGGAACAGCCGCAGGCCGAGCAGCGCCGCACCGCGCGTCCCCAGCGTTCGGGCGCCCCGCGCACGAGCTCCGGCGGCGCGTCCGGCGGCATGGTGCACGGTCCGACGAACGACGCCTCCTTCGAAGACCGTCTGAAGCATTTCATGCAGGAATCCGACAGCCGCATCGCCGGCAACCGTCTCTACAGCGACCGCAACCGCGGACGCCGCAGAGGGAAATAAGGGCACAGCACGATCACCCCGGCAATTGCCGGGGTGATCGTGCTGTGTGCAGAGAAGCGTGAAGAATGAAGAATTGTGGTGTCGCCGAAGGCGACAGATTTGAATCTGCCGCCTCCGGCGGCACAATGATTATTCATCATTCACTATTCATTCTTCACTCTTCCATAATCCGTTCCCGTGTGTTATAATAATTTTTTAGACCCCCAATCCTTTCCTTCGGAGCCTTGTCTATGGGACAGAATAAATATAAAACTCTCATATCCAACACCATGCTCATCAGCCTCGGCACGTTCGGCTCGAAGCTGCTGGTGTTCTTCATGGTGCGCTTTTATACCGGCTATCTCGATACCGACGCGTTCGGCACGGCGGATCTCATCACGCAGAGCGCGAATCTGCTGCTGCCGATCATCTCGATGGGCATCACGGACGGCGTGTTCCGCTTCGCCGTCGACCATGTGAAGGATCGCAAGCGCATCTTCTCCGCCGGTCTCTACACGATCCTGATCGGCTCGCTGCTGCTGCTCGGGCTGCTGCCGCTCGTGGGGCTCGTACCCGGACTGAGCGCGTATCTCTGGCTGGTCGGGGTCTACACGATCGCCTCCTGCCTGCACACGCTGTGCGCCCAGTTCGTGCGCGCCGAGGGCAAGACCGCCCTCTTCGCCGTGCAGGGCATGATCAACACCGCGCTCGTGATCGGGCTGAACATCCTCTTCCTCGCCGTGCTGCATTACGGGGTGCTGGGCTATGTGCTCTCGATCGTGCTGGCGGATCTGGCGTGCGCGCTGCTGCTGTTCGTGCGCGAAAAGCTCTGGAAGCAGCTCACGGTCAGGCCCGGCGGCATCTGGAAGGAGATGCTCGTCTACTCCGTGCCGATGATCCCGACGACGATCTTCTGGTGGATCACGAACGTGTCCGACCGCTATATGGTCAGCGCCATCATCAGCGCGGGCGCCAACGGCATCTACGCCGTGAGCTACAAGCTGCCGACGATCCTGACGCTGATCTCCACGATCTTCATGGAGGCGTGGCAGTTTTCCGCGATCTCCGAGGCGGGCGGCGACAAGGACGAGCACGCGGACTTTTTCTCGCGCGTTTGGTGCGCGTTTCAGGCGATGCTGTTCGTGGCGGGCGCGTTCATCACGGGCTTTGCGCAGCTCGCCGTGAAGATCCTCGCCGCGCCGAGCTATTACGAGGCGTGGCTGTATGTGCCGGTGCTCGGCATCGCGATGGTCTTCGCCTCCTTCGACAGCTATCTCGGCAGCGTTTACATGGTGGAAAAGCGCTCCGGGCGCACGTTCGTGACCGCCATGATCGGCGCGCTGCTGAACATCGCGCTGAACCTGATCCTGATCCCCTCGCCGCTCGGCGTGCAGGGCGCGGCGATCGCCACGGCGGCAAGCTATCTCATCGTGTTCGTGATCCGCGCGATCGACACGCGCAAGTTCATCGCCTTCAAGCTCTATACCCTCGCCGTGGTCGAAAACTGCGTGCTGCTCACGGTGCAGACCGTGTTCATGGTGCTGCAGCTGCCCGGCTGGCTGCCGGTGCAGGCGGTGTGCATCGTGCTGATGCTGCTGCTCAACCGTAAGCCGCTGCTGGCGACGCTGGGGCGCATCAAAAACATTCGCAAGCGATAAAGAAAAGCGGAGGAAAAAACTTTGAACCTTTGGAACAGCCTGTTCGGCAAGCTATTGCAGACCTTTCTCATCTCGATGGTACCGGTCATCGAGCTGCGCGGGGCGATCCCCTACGGGATCGCGCGCGGGCTGACGTTCTGGCAGGCGATCCCGGTCGCCATCGTCGGCAATCTCGTGCCGGTGCCGTTCATCATCGTCTTCATCAAAAAGATCTTCGCGTGGCTGCGCAAGCTCAGCGCATGGCTCGACCGGCTCGTGACGAAGCTCGAAAACCGGGCGCTGTCCAAGACGGAGACCGTGAAGAAATACGCGTTCTGGGGGCTGTTTGTCTTCGTGGCGATCCCGCTGCCCGGCACGGGCGCGTGGACCGGCGCGCTGATCGCGGCGATGCTGGAGATGAAGGTGCGCGACGCCTTCCCCGCCATCGCGCTCGGCGTGGTCACAGCGGGCGCGATCATCACGTTCCTCACCTATGTCGTGGGACTGACGATCTTCGGAATTTAAGAAATCGAACAGCAAAAACCGATCAGGAACGCATCCTGATCGGTTTTTAATATCGGTTCGGTTTTATTCGCTGCCGCGCTGGTTGTTCGGGCTGTTCTCGTCCGCGGCGTCCAGCGTGACGGACACGGTGTGCTCCTCGTCGTTGCGATAGATCGTGAGGTCCACCACATCGCCGGGCGTATAGCCGCGCAGGACGGTCTTGAGCGCCTCGTAGGTGGGCGTCTCCTTGCCCTCGACGGCGGTGATGATGTCGCCGGGCTTCAGCCCCGCCGCCTCGGCGCAGCTGCCGGACTTGACCGAGACGACATACACGCCCGCGCCCTGCCCATAATAGCGGGCGGCGGAGGAGGAGAGCGTGCGCGTATCGATGCCGAGCTGCACGCGGCTGATGACGAAGCCGTTTTCCATCAGCTCGTTTGCGATGTTCACCGCGTCGTTCGCCGGGACCGCGAAGCCCAGACCCTCCACGCCGGTAGCGGAGGTCTTCGCCGTGACGACGCCGATGACCTGACCCGCGGCGTTGTACACCGGGCCGCCGGAGTTGCCGGGGTTGACGGCGGCGTCGATCTGGAACATGTTGATCGGCACATAGCTCTCATCCGTGGTGATCGTGCGGTCGAGCGCGCTGACGAGACCGGTCGTCATGGTGAAATCCAGCTCGCCCAGCGGGTTGCCCACGGCATAGACCGTGTCGCCCACGGCGATGGAGTCGCTGTCGGCAAAGGTGACGGGATTGAGTCCCTCGGCGTCGATCTTCAAAACGGCGATGTCGTTGCCCTCGTCCGCGCCGACGATCTTCGCGTCATACTCCGTGCCGTCATAGGTCACGACCGTCACGTCATAGCCGCCCTGCACGGCATAGGCGACCACATGGTTGTTCGTGAGGATATAGCCGTCCTCGCGGATGATGAAGCCCGTGCCGGCGACGGCGGAGGAGCTGGTCTGACCGAAGAAGTTCGTCGCCGTGACCTCTGTCGTGATGCCGACGACCTGCTGACACGCGATGGCATAGATCTCGCCCGCGCTCAGATTGCCGCCGGTCGCGGCGGTGTTCACCGCGGCGCCGGGCACCGTGTTCACGCTGGGCGCGGCGGCGGTCTCCACGAGCGCCTCGGGCTCGGACGCGCCGCGGTTCGAGGCGACGGTGGCGACGCCCGCGCCGAACAGCCCGCCCATCAGCGAGCAGACCAGCGCCAGGCAGGCCATGCGCGCAAAGCCGCCCTTTTTCGGCTTCTCGACGGTTTTCTTTTCCCGGCGCCAGTTCGGCTCCGGCTCGTAATAACGCGGCGGCACGTCAGACAGATCATCCGCGGCCTGAAAATGCGCGTCGGTATAGGAACGTGCGCCGGTCTCCGGCCGCACGATCCGGTAGCTCCCGTCCTCGGCGATGATGGTCTCGTGGAACCCGCCGGTCGCGGAGGTATCGGGACGATAGTCTTCTTCCTTCATGGGTCTTGCGCTCCTTTTATGTTTGATCTGCCCTTATCCTAATCCGTACTTGTGTCAGTTTCATGAACAAAAGTCGAAGAATTTTCGAACTTGCGGCGGCGCTAGGCCGCGGGCTTCTGCATTCCGTTGACGTCGATCACGGTCTCGCCCTCGAGCAGCAGCTCCGAGATCGGCACGAGCTCATAGCCGTCGGCCTGCAGCGCCTCGATGATCCCCGCGAGCGCCTCGGGCGTGTGCTCGGCGGCATTGTGGAACAGCACGATGCTCCCCGGCTTCACGCCCGACAGGACCCGCCGCGTGATCTCGTCGGCCGAGATGCCCTTCCAGTCGAGCGAATCCACGTCCCATTGGATGGGCTCGACGCCGAGCGCGCGGATGGCGCTGATGACGGTGTCGTTGTATTCCCCGTAGGGACACCGGAACAGCGTCGGACGCACGCCGGTGATCGCCTCGATCTTCTCCGCGCAGGCGCTGACCTCCTGCTGCACCTGCTGGGCTGAGAGCTGCGCGAGATGCGGATGCGTCTCCGAATGGTTCATGACCTCGTTGCCCGCGTCGGCGAGCGCCTTCACGGACTCCGGATATTTGTCCACCCAGCCGCCGACCAGAAAGAAGGTCGCGCGCACGTCGTGCGCGTTCAAAATGTCGATGAGCGTCTGGGTGTCCTCGTTGCCCCACGCGGCGTCGAACGAGATCGCGATCTTCCGGTCGGTCCGCTCGACGCAGTAGACCGGAAGCTGCCGCGTCGAGGCGATCGCCGCCGCCACCTCCGGTCTGCGCGCCGTCCAGACCGTCGCCGCGACCAGCAGCGCCAGCGCGCCCGCCGTGACGAGATCGCGCACCCGCGCACGTCTCCGCTCCTGTTTGCCCATGATGCAAGCCCCCTTCGCCGCCCGTCGCGGCGGCAGTTTGGTGCAGTATATGAGCGCGCCGCCCGGATGATTCGACGCGCCGGGAGCGCAAAATGTCGTATCGGGCACAGTAAGGAGACGGATCCGTGTGCGCCTGATCGGAGTCCCGAACACAGAGAACCGTCCCCTGTGTTATGCCTGTGTTATGTGTTATTTCATATTTCATGTTATGTGTTTTGTCATCCGTTATACATTTTCTCAATCCAGTTCATTTGTTGCTCAAGTTCTTCAGATTGCTCTATTAATTTGCTTGCAATCATCTCAGGGAGAATCGGAATGATTTCGTTCAGTATCGTTTGATTATATTGAAAAAATGCAATTTTGCTTAGGTCCTTTCGCGTTTTTCGCAAAAAATGCTGACGTTCGCGACTGGTCAAATATGTTGTGGAGAAGTATATCCAATATGTCTCTGCAACAGGAGTACCCATCACGTATTCCACATGACTTCCAATAATTCCATATTCCTGGAACTCTGCCCACGAATGAAAATATGTTTTTATGCCAACTGATTCTGTAATGCCCTCTTCAGAAACGCTGAATTTCGCGAACGGCATATCTCTTAAGGCAATATATAGGTAGCTGATGATTCCAAAAACGTAAAAAAGAAAAATCAACAAATTAAACCACAAGATGTTACCGTTTTTCCATGTCGCAATAAGTTCTTGCAAATTCATGATTGCAAATGGAGCATATAAAACAAGAAATGGAAGTCCTGCAAAGTAGATGCCTACGGAAAACTTAGAAACCGAGTAATTTTTCATCTACAAAAACCACCTTTCATTTTGTATAACGCCTTGATGACCTAACTTTTTGGGATGTCAGGACGGTTCCGTGTATAGCATAGTGAATGGCTGCATGTATAGAAGCTGCATCTGTGTGTGCTCTTGAGACTTGGGAAAGGTTAGATTTTACTTCACTTGCAAATGTTTTCGATTTTGATCCCAATCGCTTTATCGGCTTAAGTCCATTATCAGCATGCCCAAGTATACCTGAAAAAGCGAAAGCTCCAACATTTACGATACCCGCTACATTTGAGCGTTTAATCATTTCTTTGTCAATTTTTGCAAATCCTTTTCCTTGAATAACAGCCTTTCCTTGCTCTCCTGCAATATTTCCAATAAATCCACCAGAATAAGAAATCACACCTGCTGCAAGAATACCTGCAGCGCCAAAAGTAGAAACAGTTGCGAGAGCAACATCTACAGCTGCACCCGCAATCATTCCAGATACCAAGCCTTGCGTTGCACCAGCTATAAAGCCCTCGCCTTGGATAGCAGAAAAAACCCCTCCAATAACAGCACCAACAGCTGCGCCAACCAACCAATTTGCAAATTCCCCACTCGCATCCTCCCGATTCACCGGGTCCCCCTCGCAATATGCGAACATATTGCAGCTGAGGAAGCCCTCGGAGTCGGTGGTGGCGAACGTATCTGCGCTGATGAATCGGCCGATAACGGGGTCGTAATATCTGCTCTGCAAATAGTAAAACCCGGTTTCGAAGTCGTAGAAGTACCCGCGATAGCGCAGGGGGTTGATTTCGCCGACGGTATCGTTGGGGTGGACCCACTCGCTGGTGATTCTGCCGTAGGGATCATAGCTGTAGGTCGCAACCAGCTGACGATAGCGGTTCACAATGCCCACGACGTCACCCTGTGCGTTGAGCAGGTAGAAATACTCCCACACGGTGGAGCCCTGCTTGGAGATCAGCATGTACGGCTGACCAAGCTCGTCATAGATGAACCAAAGCTCGCGTGCCGCGCCGGTCTGGTGCATGACCTTGCCGCTGAGCGTGTCAAAGTGATACGTGGTGCTGCCGACGGTCTTGGCGCTGCGAACACCCTCCATGTCATAGGAATAAGAGGTAGCCGTACCGCCCTTGCTGACCGTGGCAAGCTGCGTGCCCTGCTTCCACGTGAAGGTGTAGTCGCTGCCGTTGTACCAGTTGTTCGGCAGACCGGGCGTCGTGTAAGAGATATTTCGGCTCGCGCTGCCGATCTGGATTTTGGTCAGCAGGTCGCGCCACGCGGTGTTGCCGTAGGTATAGGTGGTCGTTGTGCTGCCCTTGACGGCCTTGCGGAGATTGCCCGCCGTGTCGTAGGTATACGTGTAGTTGACGGTGCTGCCGCTGCTCTTGTCCACGCTGCCGGTGAGCTGGCCCATTGAATCATAGGAATACGTGACCGCTTTCGATTCGTCAACGCCGGTGGTGTTAGAGGCCGTGGGCGTGACGGAGGTGATGCGCCCGTTGGCGTCATAGCCGTATTTCTGGCCGAGGATCAGCGAGCCATCGGGGAAGCGGTAATTCATGTGTGCACAGGGGACGGTTCTATGTGCGATTGATCAAGCAGGAAAAGCGATCGAAAATCAACGACTTCCCGAACACAGAGAACCGTCCCCTGTGTTACATGTGTTACATCATCCCCCTACCAGTTGAAGGCTAATAGGTCATCTAAAACATGATGAAACCACGATAAAAAGGCTTGTCTGCTAATTGTGGCCGACGCAACAGGTGACTCATCCAGAACGCAGTCTGCAGATACTGCATATACTGTTATTTTGGCGGCCAAGTCTGGTTCGGAGCAAAAAAGAAACGTGCAGAAGTCAGGTTGTTCAAAGAGAAGATAATCGCATAATGAATCATCTGAATTGAGCAAAGAGCGATATTTGTGAATTAAATATTCATCATCAGCTCTCGATTTTGAATACCGATCCACAACATAAGATACTTCGCTCAAAAAAGAATTTCGAAAGGAGTCTTTATACAAACAAATCTGTAAGTCTTCCCCGCATAGCCAAACCTCCACTTCATCTGCTGAAAAGATTTTTTGCTCAGGAATTTTCACAATAATATTCAGCTTTTCGTTAAGCCGCAATACATGCTGCCCTAAATCAATCCTCTTGATGAAGCAAACCCTCCTTTTATCAGCACAGATCTCATTTTAGGAGTTAGCTGCGCCCAAGATCTAACATGTCCATGAAAAACACCAGGTCGTGTTTGGTCAAGGACAACAATCTGTCTATTACTAACTGATTGCATAATTTGTCCCATCTTAGCGACCTCTATAAGAAAGAATTCTGTTCTTGATGGCGACACTTTCTGCACCTCCGAAAACAAAACGTGCAAATGAGAGTCTAGCATTTCTTCGAATACCACTTTTTGAGGCATTTATCCTTGCGACCTGCTTAACTGCATATTTTGTGTTAGCTCTCCTATTCGCTCTGGCAATTCCGTTTTTTGCATTATCATAAGCGGATATCATTCCTTTTGCAGCCTTTCTTTCGGCGTATGTTCCGGATTTAAGAGGAGCACGAAGACAAATAACGCAAAAGTAATACTTACTGCAGCAAGTGTTGTTATGATTGAAGCTGGCTTCTGTTTTACTACTGTGCTCATACAAGCCCCCTCCTGGCGCGGCATCAGATGGCTCAGCTCTGTGACAGCCGGCTGTGCGATCGATTTCACCTAAATGCAGCATCTCTTGATCGAATCTGTCTCAATGCGCGGGCATTTGATCCTATTATACGCTTTTTGTCGGTCAATGGAAACGATTATTCAGCATTTTAAGAAAATCCACCGGACCGCCAACCGCTGATCACCCGTCGGAATGGTCTTCGCCGCGCACGGCGGCGGGGCGCGGGCGCTCCGGAGCGTGTGACGGACCGCCGATCCGGGCAAAAGTTAATCATTTGACATCACAGAATGATTGACGCGCGGGCGCAATCGATGGTACAATATATTGACTTATCATAACCGGACCGCACGCCGGGAAAGGAGACGCCGAATGAAAGCGTCGGAGCGCAACGCACATTATGAAAATCTGCGTGAGCTGGTGTTTCACGCCGGAGAGCAATTTCCGCAGACGCAATTTTATCTGAGCGCGGACCCCGATCTGCCCTTCATCACCGGGCAGGCGCTTTTGGATGCCTGCGGGCAGTTCGGCAGCTGGATCAACCGCCGCGGGCAAAGCGGCTGTCACGTCGCCCTGCTGGGGCCGAACAGCGCCGCCTGGCTGACGTGCTTTTTCGCCGCCGTCAGCAGCGGGTGCGCCGCCGTGCCGCTCTATTACGGCTCCCCGCTGGAGGATCAGGTCTATTGTCTGGCGCGGTCGGACAGCGCGATCCTGCTGTATGACAAGCGCTGCGAGAAGGACGCGATCGCCCTGCGCGACCGGCAGCCGGGGCTGGAGATCTTCGAGATGCACGCGCTGCTCTACGACCTCGACACGATCGAGGAGCCGTATTTCCCGCCGCTGCGGCCGGACGATCCCTGCGCGCTGTTTTTCACCAGCGGCACGACGGAGCAGAGCCGCTGCGTCATCCTCACGAACCGCAATCTCGGCGCGATGACCTCGACCGCGATGAACATCCTGCCGCTCTCGGCGAAGGACACGGGTCTGAGCGTGATGCCGCCGAGCCACACCTTTGAGATGATGACGAACATCGTCGGCGCGCTGCATTGCGGCGGCACGCTGTACATCAACCAGAGTCTGCGCACGGTGAAGGCGAACCTGAAAAAGCACGAGCCGACGGTGATCGTCTCCGTGCCGCTGATGCTGCAGATGCTCCAGAAGGAGATCCTGCGCGAGGTGCGCCGCAAGGGCAGGACCGCGCAGTTTGAAAAGGCGCTGCAGGTCAACGCGATGCTCCGCCGGTTCCGCATTGACATCTCCAAAAAGCTGTTCGCCGAGGTCTACGCCGTCCTCGGGCGGAATCTGAAATACTTCATCTGCGGCGGCGCCGCGCTCGACCCCGAGCTGATCAGCTTCTTTGACGGGCTCGGCATCACGGTCATCCAGGGCTACGGCATCACGGAGTGCTCGCCCATCGTGAGCTGCAACACGCCGACGCACAACCGCCCCGGCTCGATCGGGCGCGTGTTCCCCACCTGTGAGGTCGCGATCCGCGACGGCGAGATCTGCGTGCGCGGCGAGAGCGTCTCGCCCGGGTACTACAACGACCCGGAGGCCACCGCCCTCGCCTTCCGCGAAGGCTGGTTCCACACGGGCGACCTGGGCTATATCGACAAGGACGGTTATCTGTTCTACACCGGCCGGTGCAAAAATCTCATCGTGCTGCCGAACGGCGAAAACGTCTCCCCGGAGGCGCTGGAGCAGAAGCTCTACCGCGTGGAGGGCATCGTCGACGCGGTGGTGTATGAGCGCGAGGGGCGCATCGTCGCCGAGGTCTACGCGGACCCGAAGCTGTTCCCGGACCGGGACACCCTCTGGAGCGCGATCAGCCGCGTGAACCGCACCGTGAGCGCGTTCCAGCAGATCGGCGAGCTCGTGATGCGCACCGAGCCCTTCGACAAGACTGCGACCCAGAAAATCAAACGGTATGAAAGCCGAAAGGAGTAAAATAAAATGGAAGAACGGTTGAAAGAGATCCTGGCCGAGGTCTCCGGCGTCCAGCCTGAGGAGATCGATTACGGCACCCGCCTGATCGCGGATCTGGGGCTGACCTCCTTTGACTTCGCGGACATCGCCGCGCGCGCCGAGGAGGAGTTCAACATCCGCATCTCGGATGAGTCCGTGTCCAAAATCGAGACGTTCAACGACGTGCTCTGTCTGGTACAGGAGGGACATATCGAATGCCTCTGACGCTGCGGAAGGATCTGGACCGCCGCAACGTCGCATTCGACCACGACTTCATTTTCAAAAGCCACGCCTTCTTTGACCTCCGCTCGCTCATCACGCGCTACCGGGGCACCGTCTGCACGCCCGAAGGGGACGGCACGACCGTGACCGCGTGGCAGAAGAGCATCTACCGCTTCGGCATGGTCCCGCTCGAGGAGACCGTCGTCGCGACCATCCGGGTCCTGTCCGACGGCACCGTCCGCGCGCTGGAGCTCGACAAGCGCAGCCACGGGGGACTCGGCCCGCTGTGCGATTTCAAGAAGCTGCAGAGCTGCATGAACTGTATGCTGCGGGGAAAGCGCTTCGCCGATTTCCTGCGAATCTGTCCGACCGCGGGCGACGCCAACTGTCTGCATCTGTTCGAGGTCATCAGCGCCGCCGCGAGCTTCTACGCACACATACGGGAGAAGGACCTCCCGCAAGGCGCGGAGGAGGAGCTGCTGAACATCCGCCCGAAGCGGGGGCAGATCGTCTCCACGAACGAGCGCTGGGTGCTCGGCGAGGAGCAGAATCTGGAGATCACGCTGCGGCACAACACGCCGCCCGTGACCACCCGGGTCCGCCTGCCGCAGCAGCTCGACAGCGTCCTCTCCGTCCGCTGCGACGGCGAATGCCGGTTCGAGGAGCCCATTCAGGCGCCGAACTTTCGCGCCGTGTACGGGCAGATGAACCGGGTACTGTCCAAGGTCAGCCGGCTGGAGAAGGAGAAGTTTTCCGTGAAGGGGCGCATGCGCTTTACGAACGTGACGTCGTTCGTGGGGCTGATGCTCATGACGCTCTCGCACGAGTCGATGCACATCCTGCGCTCTTTGCGCATGCTCGTGACGCTGAACTATCTGCAGGCCGGCGGCGCGCGCGCAAAATGCGTTGCGTTCTGCACGCTCCAGAATCCATTTCAAAAAAGCTGATACGCCATGGTGAGCCATGGCGTATCGGTTTTTTAAGGGCAAAACGCGGTCCCGCTCCTTGAATTCCGCGGTTTCGTCCCGTATAGTAAAATCAAGCGCGTTGATCCATTATCACACCGCCAGGAGGGGCACATCCATGGCAGATCATGTTTTCACCGAGGGCGAAAAGAAATGTCTGGAGCAATACTGGAAGGAATGCAGCAAGACGCCGCGCAAGAATCTGATCAAGCTCGTGCCGCTGGTGCTCAAGACCACCGTGCAGAAGGTCGGCCGCCGCATCGTGAAACCTGTACAACATCATGAAGCAGGAGGGAAAATGCCCCAAATGCGGCAGCCGGGACAAAAAGATCCTCGGCGGCCAGCAGTTTCTGGTCAAGGAGATCGGATATTGAGAAACTATTGAGCCGGAGAGCGAAAGCTCTCCGGCTCATCCGTTTTTGCTCTATTATCTTATTTTCTGCTGTTGTCGAAGTTCATCAGCATCGCGGCGATCTCCGCACGGGTGGCGGAGCTGCCGGGGTTCAGGCGTCCGGCGCCGTCGCCCTTCATGACGCCGATGGCGGTCGCCCACTGCATGGCGGCCCTGGCATAGCCGGAGACCGCGCCGAGGTCTGCAAAGCGGGCGGAGCTGTTCGCCGCCGTGACGTCCATGCCCTTCCAGCGCGCATAGCGCTGGAGGATCGTCGCCATCTGCTCGCGGGTGATGGGCGCGTCCGGTCGGAAGCTGCCGTCCGGGTAGCCGCTCACGAGCCCGGTGCTCTCCGCCCACATGACGGGGGCATAGTACCAGGCGGACTTCGCCGTGTCGCTGAATGCGCCGCGCTGCGTGAAGGCGGGGCGATTCTCCATGTTATAGAGGATCTGCGCGACCTGCGCGCGCGTCACGAGCCCCTGCGGCGCGAAGGTCTCCGCGCTCATGCCGTTCATGTAGCGGTGCTCTGTGACATACTGCACCGCCTGATAGAACCAGGAATTCGCGAGCACGTCCCTGAGCCCGCTGAGCACAGAGGGCTTCGACTCGGGCGCGACAGGCGCGGGCTCCGGGTCAGCCGGCGTTTCGGCAAAGTACGCGTCCGCCGTGCTGATCGCCTCCGGCACCTGCACGAGACCCCAGCCGTAGGTGGTGTCATACCCCGCGTCGCCGAGGTCCTTGGACGACTGCTTCAGGATCTCAGCAAAATCGTCCTTGGTCATCTGCGGATAGCGCTCCTTCAAAAGCGCCGCGAGACCGGTGACGAACGGAGCGGCATAGGACGAACCCGAGCCGAGGTGCGCGATGTACGGCACCGTGCTCAGACTCACGACGCCCGAGCCGGGCGCGGTGACGAAAATGCTCTCGTTCTTGTGGGAGAAGTAGCTGGCGTTTTTCGTGATCGTGACGAAGCCGACGCCGATGGTCTCCTCGTACGCGCCGGGATAGTGGAGGTTCGCGTTGCCCTCGTTGCCCGTGGAGCAGACGATGATGACGCCCTTGGAGGCGGCGTACTGGATCGCGGCATGGAGCGTGGGCGAGCCGTTGAGCGAGCCCATGCTCATGTTGATGACGTCGCAATGGAACTCGTCCACCGCGGCGTAGACCGCCTTGGCGTTGATGCTGGTGTTGGAGTGCCCGTCGTCGGAGGTCTTGATCGGCACGATGGTGACGCCGGGCGCGACGCCCGCGATGCCGACGCCGTTGCCCTTCGTCGCGCCGATGATGCCGGCGATGAAGGTGCCGTGCCCGTTCGTGTCATCGGTGGACTGCGAGGCGTCCACCAGATTCTTGCCCGCGAGCAGACGGCTGCTGTCGATATCCTTCGTCTTGACGGAGACGCCGGTATCGATGATCGCAACGCGCACGCCCGCGCCGGTCAGACCCGACTTCCACGCGCGGTCCATGCCGATCATTTTCATATCCCACTGCAGCGCGGAGAAGGGGTCGAACGTGAGCTTCGGCAGGCTCTCGCTCACCGCGCTCTGCTCCACATCCTCGAAGCGCTGGTCCAGCGGCAGCTCCGCGTCGTCGGGCGTCTGGGCCGGATCGCCCGCGCCGCCGAAATAGGTCTGCGCCGCCGCGATCGCCTCGGGCGCCTGAACGAGACCCCAGCCGTAGGCGGTGTCATAGCCCGCGTCGCCGAGATCCTCGCTGGAGGCCTGCAGGATTGCCTTGAAATCCTCCGTGGTCATGTCCGGGTGCGCCTGCTTCAGCAGCGCGGCGAGACCGGTCACGAACGGAGCGGAGAAGCTTGTGCCGCTGCTGCGATAGACGAGCAGGGGCGCGGGGCCGAGACTGAGGACCTTATCGCCCGGCGCCGTGACGAACACGCTGTCATTGCGGTTGGAAAAGTCGCAGACCGCCATGTTCTTGTCGACGGCGCCGACGCCGACGACCTCGGAATACGCGGCGGGATACTGCAGCACGGCGTCGCCGTCATTGCCGACCGCCGCGACCAGCACCACGCCCTTCGAGGCGGCGTACTGGATCGCCTCGCGCAGCGCCTGCGTGTCGTAGGGGCCGCCGAAGCTCATGTTGATGACGTCGCATTGATACTCGTCCACGCAGGCGCGGATCGCCTCCGCCTCGCGGCTGAGCGTCTTGATGGGGACGATCGTCACCTCCGGCGCCACGCCGGCGATGCTCACGCCGTTGCCGCGCGACGCGCCGATGATGCCGGAGACAAAGGTGCCATGCCCCTCAGCGTCCACGGTGGGCGAGGCAAAGATGCCCGAGGCGTTGCTGAGATTCTTGCCCTTCAGGATCCGGCTCGCGGAGATGTCGAGCGTGACATTGGAGACGCCGGAGTCGATGACGCCGACGCGCACGCCCTTGCCGGTCAGACCGGATTCCCAGGCGCGGTCCATGCCGATCATCTTCATGTCCCATTGCAGGGGCGAAAACGGATCGAACGAGAGCTTTTCTGCGGACTGATGCACCTCCTCGGGGCTGACCGTCTCAAACTGATAGTCGATGGCCTGCGCGCGCTCCGTCTCCGCGGCCGAGGCCGGGACGGCATAGAGCGGCAGGACCATGCACAGCACGAGCAGCACCGAAAGAAGCTTGTGGCTGAAGCGTTTCATGGGCGTTCTTCTCCTTTTTGGCAGAATGGATCAAAAATGCATAGTTGTAACTATTATAGACAAATTATTCATATATGTCAATGTCAGCGCCATGCACAGCTTCCATGTTTAAGGAAAATTCAGGTCCGATTTGTTGTCCGCGCGGCAGCGGGCGGAACGAAGCAAGGCGCCTGCCTCCCCGGAAAGGGAAAGCAGGCGCCATGTTGGATTCGATTTGTGCTGCGGCGGGATATCCCGTCCGCGCGCTCGCCGCGGCTTACTGCGCCGCGAAGCGATACAGGAACGAGACGATCTGGGCGCGGGTGCAGGCGTTGTCCGGACCGAACTGCGTGTCCGATACGCCCACGGTGATGCCCTGCTCGACCGCCCAGCTGACCGCCTGCGCAAACCACGTGCCGGACGGCACGTCCGCGAAGGCGGCGCCGCCTGCCGCGGCGGGCGTCTTTGCGGCGCGGTGCAGGAACGTGACGACCTGCGCGCGCGTGCAGCCGCCGTCGGGGTCGAACCGCGTGTCCGACACGCCCACGGTGACGCCCTGCTCGACCGCCCATTGCACCGCCGTCTCATAATAGCTGCCGGGCGCCACGTCCGCAAAGGACTTCCCGCCCGAAACAGCCGGACTGCCGGCGCTGCGCCAGAGGAACGTGACCACCTGCGCACGCGTGCAGGTCATGTCGGGAGAGAACGTCGTCTCGGAGGTGCCCGCCGTCACGCCGTTCTGCACCGCCCACGCGACCGCGTTGCTGAACCACGCGTCGTCGGGAACATCCGAAAACCGATTGTCCGGGTCGGGCGTCGCGGCACCGCTGTCCTTCACACGCATCGTAAAGGTCTGGGCAAGGTCCGGCGCACCGATCGGGTACACCGTGATCTGCGCGGTGCCCGGTCCGACGGCAACGAAGTCAACGCCGTCATTGGCTTCGATCACATCCGGTGCGTCACACTCGACCACAATACTCTTGTCATCCATGTGCGTGCCCATCCAGAGCACGAGCACATGCGCGGTCTCTCCGATCTGCAACTCCGTTTTCTCCGCAGTATAGACCGGATGGAAATGCTCCTTGTCCGCAAGAATTCGAACTGTTGAACCGCAGTCGAGTGTGGCTGGATAGTTCTTGTGTTGCGCCTCGCTCCAGAGATCATCGCCGAAGCACTGCACCCACAGGGGCGTGCCGTTAACGCGAAGGCACGCGATACCGATGGTCTTCATATCCGGATTGAGAATGTTCGCGCGGTGTCCTTCGGAATTCATCCATAGCGACATAACGCTTTCGGGAGTGTCCGCGCCCATGGCAATATTTTCCGCCATCATTCGCTTGCTCGCCGTAAAGCACCTCGTACCATCGGGGCGGGTATGGCTGAAGCTCACCACAAGCTCAGCCGCGCGCAGAGAGGCTGCTGACAGCAGTTCCATGTCCATTGTCAGCGGCGCGAGGCTGTTGGCCGCGCGCTCCCGGTTCACAAGGTCCAGCACGCGGAACGCGTCGTCAAAGCACGCCGTGCCGTAAATGCCCGTCGGGATCACCCGCGCCCAGGAGCCGTCTCCAAGCTTGGCGAGAAGTGACGCCGGTCCAACGTGTACTTCGGCGCCGTCAGGCACCGCGCCTGCGGCAATGAAGGTCATGCCGTCCGGCACATAGACGTCCTGCAGCTTCTTGCAGGACCAGAATGTGCCGCCTTCGATGCGCTTGACCTGCTCCGGGATCGTGATGGATGTCAGATCCTCGGAATAGTCGAACGCGCATTGCCCGATCTCGGTCAGGCTGTCCGGGAGCGTGACGGCTTTCAGATGGTTCTGGCTGAAACCGTCCATCGCGATCTTTGTTGTGCCCTCAGGAACGGTATAGTCCTCGGCATGCATCGCCGGATAGCGGAAGAGCGTCTTGCCGCCGTCGGTGAAGAGCACGCCGTCGATCGACTGAAACACCGGGTTTCCGGGTGCGACGACGAAGTTTTCCGTGTTCCAGAGTCCATTCAGCGCGTTAACATCCAAGTCCGTGACAGTAGACGGGAGTCTAAGCGTCTGCGGGCAGGCGTTATAGAACGCGCATTCCCTGATCTGCTCCGTTCCTTCATTCAGGTTGATCTCAGACAGCTTCCAGGCATTGCAGAAGGCATCTCTCCAAATCGTTTTGACCGTACCGGCGATGGACGCCTTCTGCAGATTGCCCATGTTGGAAAAAGCGCAGGTGCCGATGCGCGTGATGCCAGACTCGACGCGAATCTCCAGAACATCGTTCTTATAGGACTCCCAGGGTGGATCATCCTTGATGACAACTTTTTCTGTTCCCCATACAACTGTCGTGCCGTAATGTGGGATCTCTCCGCTGCCGGACACCGTGAGCACCCCGTTCTCCAGCGTCCAGGAGATCGTCTCTGTTACGGTTCCGCTTGCGGACACATCCCGCGGGGCGGGCGGCTCCGTATAGGGCGTGGCCATCGGCTGCGCGCCGGACGCCTCCTCCGGTGCTGCCATGTCGGACGCGCCGGAGTCGGTCAGCGTCGCCGCCTCGCCGATCTCGGATGCCTCCGCCGCGAAAACGCCGGGCACGAGAGACGCCAGCAGGCACGCTGCCAGCAGAAGCGAGAGCAATTTTTTCATGTTTCTTCATCCTTTCCTTTCCTGTTCGAATGGTCTGCGTTTTTCGCTTCGCATCTCTATGATTGTCCGGCGCGGAGAGAAGAGTTAAGCCGGGGAGCAAAATATTTTGCAAGCTTTTCTGTCCGCATCTCCCATGCTGCAGGAAGGGCGCGTTGCAAAATAACGCGCAACAGAAAAAGCACCAGTCAGGTCCAAAAGGACTTGGCTGGTGCTCCTTTTTGCGTTAAGCTGTAGGTGTTGTGAAAAGAAAACAGTCATTAACGCAGAACCAGTGTAACGTAGT
>JAFUCD010000018.1 GCA_017459865.1 Oscillospiraceae bacterium | reverse complement strand
GTATTGCTTTGACAACGGTCTGATGCAGGGCAAGAGCGCGACCATGTTCGATCCCAAGGCCAACACCACGCGCGCCGAGTTTGCCACGGTCCTGTACCGTCTGGCGGGCTCCCCCGACGTGACCGGCACGAACCCGTTCACCGACTGCGCCACGCATTGGGCGAAGGACGCCATCACATGGGCGTATGAAAACGAGATCGTCAAGGGCGTCTCCGCGACCGCCTTCGATCCCAACGCCAACGTCACGCGCGAGCAGCTGGTCTCCATGCTCTATCGCTTCTGCGGTGAGCCTGAGGTGACCGGCGATCTGAGCGCCTACAAGGACGCCGCTTCCGTGAGCACCTACGCCGTGGACGCGATGGTCTGGGCCGCGCAGAACGGCGTGATCACCGGACGCACCGCCAACACGCTCGTCCCGAAGGGCGAGGCCACCCGCGCCGAACTCGCCACGATCCTGCACCGCTTCGACGAAATGGATCTCACATAACCCCCCCTTCCCAAGGGTCCGCAGCGCACCAATCCGATGCGCTGCGGATTTTTCTCTCCGGTTCGCTAATTGACCGTGCGTTCGTTTTGTTTAAAAAATATGAAAACTATTCAAAAACTGCTATTTCCAAACATGCGCCTTCATGCTAGAATGAAAACAGACATTCCCATAAAAATGTCAGCTTTCAAAACGGATTTCATAAAGGAGAATGAAACATGCGCAAACATGCAACGCGCCTGATCACGCTGCTGCTCGCGGTGGTCATGCTTGTCAGTCTTCTGAGCGTCGGCGGCGCCGCCGCGAATGTGAAGCACTTTGACACCTACACCGTGTTGGGAGACAGCGTCGCTGCAGGCTATGGTCTGGACACCTATCCGGTCCCTGAGCCGCGAATGCTGGACGGCACCCGTGTTGCGGGCAGCTATCCGGATCTCGTTGGCAAGGCGGTCGGCTGCACGACGTATAACAACTGTGCGCACTGCGGCAACCGCGCCATCGACATCAACTGGCTGCTCGACCCGGAGGCTGAGCTGGACATCCTGACGTTCTACTTCCTCACCTCCGCCCTGTCCGAGGAGCTGGGCTTCGATCAGCTCGATCTCACGACGCCGGAGGGCGCTGCCGCGGCGGTCACCGCGCTGGAGGGCGTGCGCGTGAAAACGCAGCAGTCCGTCGCAGCCGCCGATCTCATCACGGTCAACTGCGGCTCGAACGACACGCTGACCTATGCCTTCTGGCGCTACGCGATGGCGCACGCTGAGGACGGCAGTTCTGAGGAACCGCAGAGCGACAATCTGTTCGAAAATCTGAGCAAGCTCCCGATCGTGGGCAGCTATTTCAGCTCCATCACGCAGATGACCGGAACGATCCAGTATGTCACCGAGCTCGTGCAGTACATGCAGGAGGGGCAGCAGATCTTCATGGAGTACTGGGACAAGATGATCTCCGCGATCCGCCGGCTCAATCCGGACGCCACGATCGTTGCCGTCGGTATGTATAACCCCTTCCAGAACGTCACGCTCACGAGCAGCAGCACGCTGCCGGTCGGGCAGCTCGCGGGTCTCTCCATTGAGCAGATGAACGCCTATATCCGCGATCAGAGCTCGCAGAAGGACGAATATCTCTTCGCCTACGCGCCCGCCCCCGAGGTGCACGAGATGCCGCCGCTGATCGACAGCGCGGGCTCAATCACCCCCTTCATCGAGGGGTTGCGGCACGGCACGCATCCGACTGCGAAGGGCCACGCCTATATCGCGGATAAGATCATTGCGGTGCTCTCCGAAAATGACCAGCCCTCCACGCTCCCGTTCAAGGACGTGAGCACGTCGAACTGGTTCTATGACCACGTGAAATACTGCTATGAAAACGGTCTCATGACCGGCATGAGCGCCGACACCTTTGCCCCGCAGCGCAACACCACGCGCGCGGAGTTCGCGACCGTGCTCTGGCGTCTGGAGGACAGCCCCGCGCCCAGAGGCGCGAATCCCTTCTCCGACTGCCAGAAGCATTGGGCGAAGGACGCCGTCACCTGGGCATACGAAAACGACATCGTCAAGGGTCTGAGCGCCTACAAGTTCGGTCCCAACGACAACATCACGCGCGAGCAGATGGTCACGATGCTCTATCGCTACTGCGGTGAGCCCGCTGTGACCGGCGATCTGAGCGCCTACAAGGACGCCGCCTCTGTGAGCAAATACGCCGTGAACGCGATGGTCTGGGCCGTGCAGACCGGCGTGATCACCGGACGCACCGCCGACACACTCGCGCCGAAGGGCCTTGCCACCCGCGCGGAGCTTGCCACGATCCTGCACCGGTTCGATCTGATGCTTTCCGCAAACGCAGCTGCATAAAAAATTCCCGGCACCGGTTTTTCGGTGTCGGGAAATTTTTTATTCCTTCGCGCTTACTTCTGCATGAGCTCAGCGCAGGTCTCGCCGAGGATCCTCATGCCGGTCTCGATGGCTTCGTCGGTGCTGTTGGAGTAGTTGATGCGGAAGGTGCGCACGTCGCGTTCGATCTCATAGAACGGGTCGCCCGGGCAGATCGCAACGCCTTTGGCGAGCGCCGCGCGATAGAGCTCGACGGCCGTGATGCCCTCGGGCAGCTCCGCCCAGAGGAACATGCCGCCCTCGGTGGGCGTGAACTTGACGCCCTCGGGCAGATACTTCTGCATGCAAGCCATCATGGTCTCAGCCTTCTGCTTATAGAGAGCCTTGGTCTTTTCGATGTGCGCGTCGAGGTCGTTGTCCGCGAGATACTGCGCGAGCACCATCTGGCAGAAGATGTTGGTGTGCAGGTCGGCGGTGGACTTGTAGTTGAGCAGCTTCGCCTTCAGCGCCTTGTTGCGGACGCAAATCCAGCCGATGCGCATGCCCGGGGAAACGATCTTGGAGAAGGTGCCGAACATGCAGCACTGCTCGCCGAGATACGCGCCGAAGCTGTTGCCCGCCTCACCGGAGAAGCGCAGCTCGCTGTAGGGGTTGTCCTCCAGAACGAGGAGGTTCGAGGCCTTGAGGATCTCGGCGGCGCGCTCACGCACGGCCTTGGAATAGGTCAGGCCGGTCGGATTCTGGAAGTTCGGAATGACATAGATCATCTTCGCCTCGGGATTGGCCTTGATCGTGGCCTCCAGCGCATCGCAGTCGATGCCGTCCGGGTTGATGGTGACAGGCAGGATCTCGGGGTCGTAGAGATGGAACGACTGCAGCGCGACGAGATAGCTCGGGTTCTCGACGAGCACCTTGTCGCCGGGATCGATCATAGCGGCGCCGATCATATCCAGTCCCTGCTGGGAGCCGTTCGTGACAATGATATCGTCCGCCTCGACGCCATAGACGCCCATGGTCTCATAGCGCTTGGCGATCCACGCGCGCAGCGCCGGATAGCCCTGCGTGGAGCTGTACTGCAGCGCGATCGCGCCCTGCTCGGCAAGCACCTTCGCCGTCGCCTTCTCCATGGCCTCAATGGGGAAAGAGACCGGGTTCGGCAGACCGCCGGCAAACGAAATGACGTCCGGCGACGCGGCAGCCGCGAGAATAGACGCGGTAAACTCGCCCTGAAAATCGGGCTTCATGATTCTTTTTGACATTTTGAGCTGCATGCTCAGGTCCCCTTTCTAACAGGAGGCGTCTCTCCTGCCTCCCACAACAAATTACGCTCAGGTAACATTACCCGGTTAACAGTATAAATCGAAAAAGTACGGGGCACAATCCAAAAATCGTGTCCCGCACTATTTTTGTAGATTTGACAGTAATTCACAGGTCGTCAAGGTCCAAAAACTGGCGAAATGCCGTAGGAAGAGAGACCGTTCCGCGCAGCTGCTCGGGTGTGACCCATGTAAACTGCGGCGCCGCGTGTGTGCAGGAGAGCGTATAGCAGCGCATCTGCCAAGTGATATGCGTGAAGATATGCCGCCCGTCGCGCGCAGACCGCAGCTCGGCATCGCCGAGATCCTGCGCCGTTGCCCAGGCGCCGACCTCGCGCTCGCGCAGCAGCCGCTCCACGTTCGGCAACTGCCAGAGCCCCGCGAGCAGCCCCCGCGCCGGACGCTTTTCGACCGCGATGAGCTCGCCGCAGCGCAGCAGGAACACCGTGCGCTGCTCTGCCCTGCGCGAACGCTTCGGCAGCTTGACCGGCAGCTTCAGCATCGTGCCGTTCTGCCGGGCTCGGCACAGGTCGCGCAGCGGGCAGGCGTCGCAGTGCGGCGCGCCGTTCGGCACGCACACCGTTGCGCCCATCTCCATGAGCGCCTGTGTGAAGTCGCCGCAGCGCCCCGCGGGATAGACCGCAGACAGCGCGGCGTCGAGCTCCTTTTTATACGCGGGCGTGTCGACCGGACGGTCGTCATCCAGAAGCCGTGCGCTGACGCGCAGGACGTTGCCGTCCACCGCGGCGGCGGGCTCATCAAAGCAGATCGAGGCGATCGCCCCGGCGGTATAATCCCCGATGCCGGGCAGCCGCAGCAGCTCCGCCTTCGTTTTCGGAAAGGTGCCGCCGCGCGCGGCGAGGAGCTTCGCGCATTTTTGGAGATTTCGGGCTCGATTATAATAGCCCAATCCCTCCCAGAGCTTCAGCAGACGATCCTCCGGCAGCGCGGCAAGCGCGAACACGTCCGGCGCGGCGTCCAGAAAGCGCAGGTAATAAGCTCTCACGGCCTCGACGCGCGTCTGCTGCAGCATGATCTCGGAGAGCCAGACGTGATACGGCTCGCGGTCGCGCCGCCACGGCAGATCGCGCCGGTTCGTCTCAAACCATCGGAGCAGCGGCTCGACGATCTTGGATAAGATTTGCCGATCCATCGCTCACGCCTCCAGCGCGTCCGACAGGGCGGCAAACTGCGCGATCGAAAGCGCCTCCCCGCGCACGCGCGCATCCAGACCGCACGCCGCGATCGCGGCGGTGATCTGCTCTTTGGAACAGCCGTTCAGACCCGATGAGAGCGCATTTGCGAGCGTCTTGCGGCGCTGGTTAAAGGCAGCGCGCACGACGCGAAACAGCCGCTTTTCATCCCGCACGGCGACGGGCGGCGCGGTGCGCACATTGAGCCGCACGACGCTGCTCGTGACCTTCGGCGCGGGCAGAAAGCAGCCGGGCGACACGTCAAAGAGGATCTTCGGCTCGGCGTGCCACTGCGTATAGACCGTGAACGCGCCGTAGTCCGCCGTTCCGGGCGCGGCACACAGGCGCTGCGCCACCTCCTTCTGCACCATGACGGTGAGACGGGTAAAGCACCCTGCCTCGAAGAACGCCGTCAGCAGCGGCGACGTGACGTTATACGGCAGGTTCGCGCACACGACCGGCGTAAGACCCGCGAGCTTTTCCGCGACGAGCGCGGGCAGATCCTGCTTGAGCACATCGCCGAACACGACCTCGGCGTTCGGGCATTCGGAAAGCGTCTCGGCAAGCACCGGGCGCAGCCGCTCATCGAGCTCCACCGCGACGACGCGTCCGGCGCGTCGTGCCAGCTCCTGCGTGAGACACCCCACGCCGGGACCCACCTCGAGCACGCCGACGGTCTCATCGAGCTCCGCCTCCCCGGCGATGCGCTCCGGCACCCACGGCGCGATGAGAAAATTCTGCCCCATGGACTTGGAAAACCGAAAGCCCTGCGGCTCCAGGAGCGCGCGAAGGACAGAGGGATTGGTAAGATTCATAGAAAGCACCTTGTCAGCGTAATTGTTTTTCAAAGGCTTGGCGTCGCGGGTCGTGCCCCGGCTCGCTTTCCACGAGCACGTTTCCGGCATAGCGATAGCCGCTGCGCTCCAGCAGCGCGCGCATGGGCTTGTTCTTGCGATGCGTGTCCACGCGCACGGCGACGGCGCCACGGGATCGGCTCTCCTCCTCCACGGCCCGCATGAGCGTTTCCGCCGCGCCTGTGCCGCGAAAATCCGCTCGCAGGGCGTTGCGGTGCAGCACGCAGTACGGTCCGTCATAGTGCCACTTCCCGTCCGTGAGCGCGTCGTAGCACTGCTCCGGGAGCGCGGAGAGCGTGAACAGTCCCGCGACCATGTCCTCATAGACGAGCACATACAGCTCACCGCGTGCGATATCCGCGCGAAAGATCTCCTCGGTCGGATATTCGCCCTGCCACTGGTCGACCCGTGCGCGGCGCAGCGCATTGCGCGCCTGCTTGACGATCTCCATCACGGTCGGCAGATCCGCCTCCGTCGCGAGCCGGTGCGTAATGGGTGACGTGAGCTTGCGTCTCGCGCGGGCGCGCTTGATGTGCGCGACGAGCTTTTCGTCCGCGGGCGAAAGCTCCAGCTTATCGAACATGTCCGGGCGCTTGTCCATCGTACGCGCGAGGCTCTGCTCACGCCGCCATGCGGCGATCTCGGCGTGGTTCCCGCCGAGCAGCACCTCGGGTACCTTCCTGCCCTCCCAGACCTCCGGGCGGGTATACTGCGGATACTCCAGCAGCCCGTCCCAATGGCTCTCGCCGGTGTAGCACGCCTCGTCGGAGAGCACGCCCGGCACCATGCGGCACACGCAGTCCGCGACCGCCATCGCCGCGATCTCGCCGCCCGTGAGCACGAAGTCGCCGAGACTCAGCTCCTCGTCCACGCACGCCTCGATGAAGCGCTCATCCACGCCCTCATAATGCCCGCACACGAGCACGAGCTGGTCATAGTCCTCCTTCAGACGCCGCGCCTCGCGCTGGTTGAAGGGCTTGCCCTGCGGCGTGAGATAGATCACGCGGCGGCGCAGCCCCTCGGCGTCCGCGCAGGCGGCGTCGAGACAGCTTTTCAGCGGCTGGGCGTTCATCACCTGCCCCCAGCCGCCGCCGTAGGGGTAGTCATCCACCTGCTTCTGCCGGTTTTCCGTATAGTCCCGGATCTGGTGGCAGCGGATGTCCAGAATGCCCTTCGCCGCGGCGCGGCCGAGGATGCTCTCGCCCAGCACGGCGCGCACGGAATCCGGAAACAGCGTCAAGATATCGATCCGCATATCACATACCCTCGATCAGATGCACGGTGATGCCGTTCTCGGCGTCGATGTCCAGAATGAACTCCGGCACGTCCGGGATCAGGATCTCCCGCGCGCCGCGCACAACATAGACGCTCCCCTGCGGCAGCTCCAGCACATCCGCAAGCGTGCCGAGCTCCGCCCCATCGTCCCCGCGCACGGGTAGCCCCAGCAGGTCCTGCACGAAAAAGCGTCCCTCGGGGAGACGCGCGTCGGCGCGGTCGATGCAGATGACGCGGTTTTTCAGCGCCATGGCGGCGTTCACATCCTCCACACCTTCCAGCTTTGCGATCAGCTGGTTCTTGTGGACGCGGGCAGACAGGACGCGCACAGGCTTTTCGTCGATATAAAAAACAGAAAACCGGCGCAGGAACTGCGCGCTGTCCGCCCACGGGGTGATGCGCACCTCGCCGCGGACGCCATGCGTGTTCGTGATCTTACCGGCTTCCAAAAAACGTTTTTCCATTTTGGTATATCCCTCCGAATGAACAAAAAGCAATTTGAAGCGCCTTGCGGTCTGCCCCAAATTGCGTGACTGTTCCGGCGGGAGTCAACGGGGGAACGTTCCCCCATTTTGACTCCCAAATCTAAGGCTCAGTCGAGGATCTCGACCGAGACCTTTTTGCCCTTTCTCTGGGCGACGGCCTTCATCAGGATGCGGATCTCCTTGACGATCCGACCCTGGCGGCCGATGACCTTGCCCATGTCGCCGTCGGCAACGCGGACCTCAAAAACAGTCTCGCCGTCGGCTTCGCGCTCGGTCACAGAGACCTCGTCAGGATGCTCGACGAGATTCTGCACGATATAGGTCAGAAGTTCTTTCATGTTTGTGGATACTCCTATTTACTCAGCAGCGGGCTCCGCCTTCTTCAGCAGTCCGCGAACGGTATCGGTCGGCTGTGCGCCGTTGTCGATCCAGTACTTGGCACGCTCCAGATCCACCTTGATCTGCTCGCCCTCCGCCAGAGGATCGTAGTAGCCGAGCTCCTCGATGCATCTGCCGTCGCGCGGCGCGCGGGAATCCGCGACCACGATGCGATAGAAGGGATTCTTCTTCGCACCCATTCTGCGCAGTCTGATCTTGACCATTGTCATTTCACCTCCTGTAGTTTTCTCTGTCTATATCAACGCTCGAGAGAGCGATGAAAGCTTAGAACCCCAGCGGCTTGCCGCCGCCGAAGAGTCCGCCGAGACTGCCGAGTCCCGGGATGCCGCCCTTGCCCTTTTTGCCCTTGCGGCGCTTGCCCATGCCGGTAAGCTGCTGCGTGAGCTTCTGCATCATCTCGAACTGCTTGAGCAGCCGGTTGATGTCCACGACCGTGGTGCCGGAGCCGGCAGCGATGCGCTTTTTGCGGCTGGAGCCGAGGCATTGGGGATTTTCGCGCTCGTACGGCGTCATGGACTGGATGATCGCCTCGATGCGGGCCAGGGACTTTTCGTCCACCTGCGCGCCCTGCAGGGCTTTGGCGTCCATGCCGGGCACCATCCCGGCGAGATCCTGCAGCGAGCCCATGCCCTTGAGCTGCTGGAGCTGGTCGTAATAATCCGTCAGCGTGAACTTGTTCTGCCGCAGGCGCTCGGCGAGCTCCTCGGCCTTCTTCGCGTCGAGGTTCGCCTCCGCCTTTTCGATCAGCGTGAGCACGTCGCCCATGCCGAGGATGCGGCTGGCCATGCGGTCGGGGTGGAAGGGCTCGATCTGGTCGAGCTTCTCGCCGATGCCGGCGAATTTGATGGGCTTGCCCGTGAGCGCCTTGATGCTGAGCGCCGCGCCGCCTCTCGCGTCACCGTCGAGCTTCGTGAGCATGACACCGGTGATGTCCAGCGCCTCATCGAACGTGGTCGCGGTCGCGACGGCGTCCTGACCGATCATCGCGTCGATGACGAGCAGGATCTCCGCGGGCTCGACCGCCGCCTTGATGTTCTTCAGCTCCGTCATGAGCGCCTCGTCGATGTGCAGACGGCCCGCCGTATCGAGGAAGACCAGGTCGTTGCCGTGCTTCTTCGCGTGCTCCACGCCGGCCTTCGCGATCTCAACGGGATCGCCCTGCCCCATCTGGAAGACGGGGATGTCGAGCTGCGCGCCGACGGTCTCGAGCTGCTTGATCGCGGCGGGACGGTACACGTCGCACGCCACGAGCAGCGGGCGCTTGCCCTGCTTGCGCATGAGTCCGGCGAGCTTCGCGCCGTTGGTGGTCTTGCCCGCGCCCTGCAGGCCGACGAGCATGCAGACGCTGGGGGACTTGGATGAAATATTGAGCTTCTGGTTTTCGCTGCCCATGAGGGCGCAGAGCTCCTCGTTGACGATCTTGATGACCATCTGCGCCGGGGACAGGCTCTCGAGCACGTCCGCGCCTGTCGCGCGGGCCGTGACCTTCTTGACGAAGTCCTTGACGACCTTGAAGTTGACGTCCGCCTCCAGAAGGGCGAGCTTGACCTCGCGCATGGCCTCCTTGACGTCCGCCTCGGTGAGACGGCCCTTGCCGCGCAGGCGCTTGAAGGCCTCATTCAATTTATCGGATAACGATTCAAATGCCATACATTCACCCCTTCAACGCATCTACCTGCCGGGCGAGCGCCCGGACAAGGGTGTTGGCTTCGTCTTCTGTGATCGCGTCCAGCCGCCGGAGCGACTGCTCCATGGCGGCGAGCGTCTCGCGCTGCGCGCCGTAGCGGCGCACGAGTCCGGTCTTGGCCTCGGTCTCGCGCAGGGTCGCCTCCGCGCGGCGGATGATGTCCCAGACCGCCTGCCGCGTCGTGCCGGTGGACTCGGCGATCTCCGCGAGCGAGAGATCGGCGTTGTAGTGCAGATCAAAGTATTCGCGCTGCTTCGGCGTCAGGAGCTCGCCGTAGAAATCAAACAGCATCGTCCGCCATACGGTTTCCTCCGGCATGGTTCTCCCTCCCGCCTGTCATGCGCTTTTCCTTTACAGCCCTGCCATTATACGACGTGTAAGCGCGGCTGTCAAGTGTTTTTCTTTGTCAGCTGCCGAAAATCGCAGCCGAAGCTGCGATTTTCAGGATCTGGTTTATTTTTCCGCGTCGACCCTGCGCCAGAGCGTCTCGGGCAGGAGCGCGCTGGGCTGAGCGCCGCTATTCGAAGCCGGGAACAGCGTGGCGATCGCGGCGCCATTGCCGCTGTAAGCAAAACCGCCGCCATCGGTGATGTTCCCCTCCGCGTCCACGGAGAATACGTTCCAGACCGTGCCGTACATATTCTCCGGGACGGTGTAGGTCTTCACGAGCGTGCTGCCGGTGTAGACGCGCACAGTCGCGCCGGAGCCCTTGAGTCCGGCGGCGTCAGAGAACGTCGCGCGGTTCGTAAAGTCGTGCACCGAGTAGGTGAAGCCGCCGAGGGCGCTCACGTCCGTAACCGTCATCGTCTCAGGCCCGTAGGACTGGGTATCGTCCAGATCCATGGACGCGCCTTCGATGCTGCGGTTCTTGTAGTACACATGACCACCGCTGCCCGCGACAAGATGGGCGTCGAGATCGGCGGGCTCGGCGTTCCATGTCAGGACGATGCGATAGCTTTGCGCCTGTGGCGCTTCGGGAACGTTGAGCGCAGCGGTCAGTCTCGTCGTGCCGCCGACGTCGATGGTGAAGGCCGTGGAGGTGTAGGCCGTGAAATTCCCGGTCGCAACGAGATAGTACTGCGCCTGATGATAGTCTGTGCCCTGTGCGCGCGGAAGCGTGATGTTGGCGCTGCCGTTGGCGGTGCCGCTCGCAACGACCGTGCCGGTTGGGCTGCCGAGACGGATCTCATAGCTGACATTGTTTACAGGCTCGTTATTCGCGGCGTTGACAAAGCTGACCGCAAGCGTTCCGTCGCCATAGGTGCGCTCGAGGGCTTCCTCAACGGCAGCCTCGACGTTCACGAACGGATAGGTCTCGCGGGAGTCGTAACCGACATTATAATTTCCAACGCGCGTGCTGGTAGCATTGTTTTCGTTCCGATAGCAAACACCAGCAGTAGAAACAAGAATCTCTTTTACCTCTTTGGCCTCAAAATCCGGGTTGACCGACCAGACCAGTGCGCCGCTGCCCGCTGCGATTGGAGATGCCATGGACGTGCCGGACATGTCCACATAGCCGTTGGTATTCTTTTTATAACCTTCCAAACTGGAGGAACCGGTATCATAGTACACGGTACTGTAGACATACAGGCCGGGTGACGCGAGTGTGACCTGATTTCCAAAGCACGACCACCGTGTTAGATGATAGTCATTGGGATGCGCTGTATCATTTGAATATTGTGGCTGCATGGCGCAAGCAACAACCACGATATGTTCCTTTGCGCTTTCGTTCGTCACGCTACAAAAATCACCGTTGTAGATCGAGTCAAAGCCATAGGCGCTGTAGTCCGTTGTTCCGCTGGACGGTGAGTCAAAACCATTGCCGGCAGACTGGAAAATGAGGAAATCATAGTTTTTGGCCTGATTGTTGACGAGTGTGGCAAATTCACTGCCCTCGCTGGTCATGCTGCTGAATTGGCTGGGTGATGTGTATACTCTTCCAATCGACATATTAATGACCTTGCAGTTATTCTGTATCAGCGAGGTAATACCCTCCGTAACATAACTCATGGAAGATGTTCCGTTGTATAGATCATAGTTATAGATTTCGTTTTTCCAGACGACACCAGTCATGCCTTTATTGTTGTTGGCAGTCGCGCCCATCAAGCCAGCAACATGCGTGCCATGCGCGCGGGCCGTATTATTTCTCGAAAGTGTTTTGGTGATTGTCAAATCCTCATGTGAAGTGGAAACGCCGGTGTCGGCAACGCCAACGCGAATCGTATTAAAGTATTCCGAATACGCCCATGCACCGGGGGCGCGGATTGCCTCCGCCCACCAGTTGGAGCCCTGCGGATCGTCCATATCCCAGATCGCCGTCGGATCGCTGGAATTCCAGAGGGAGTTGTCCCATGTGTCATTCGGGTACACCGGGTCGCGCTCCGGTACGCTGAACACACCTGCGTCGCTCTCCACTTCCGTTCCATCCGGCATCACACCGGTGATTCTCGGCACGGACGGCGCGGGATAGACGCGGTCAACAGACGCCGACAGTACCAGCGCAGACGCCGCCTCCGCTTTTTCGCAGAGGGCTTCCAGCGCTTCCAGATTGCCCCTGGGGACGCGGATCTGATACATGGCGCAGCCGTTGAGCTGACCGACCAGCTTGCCTCCGACTGCTTCGCAGACGGCGCTGATCGCAGCATCTTTTTCGTCCTCTGTGCCGTCAATGTCGAGGATCACGAGAATCGTGTTGTTCACATAGCCGTTGCCGCTTTCATCCGTATAAGTGATGTCGCTCTCAGCATATTCGGCGATCGCGCCGGAGTCGTAGGTGATCTCCACGCTCACGGTCGCCGTGGCTCCGTTTTTAGTGTAGGCGGTAAATGTGATCGTGTTCGCTTCGGGGGCGAGCAGGATGTCGGCGGCCTCCCATGTGCCCTTGGTCTGGTCGATCATAGCGGTGCCGGTGGTGGCGTCATAGGCGTCATTGTCCGAGTGCTGCACCCAGTCGATGCGGTCGATCTGGTCCGCTTCAACCGTGTATGTGCCAATGAAGATCTGCTTCGGCTCGATGACGACGGCGTCCTTCGTATCCACCGTGAGCGTCACCTTGCCGGGCTTGGTCGCCTGCTGCATCAAATCAAACCGATGCAGGATCGCAGCGGCCTGCGCGCGGGTGGCGTTCCCGGCGGGGTCGAGCTGCGTCGACGAAACGCCGTTGATAAGGCCAGCGGCATTCGCCCAGGTGAGGGCGTCGCGCGCATAGTCGCTCACGCTGTCGGCGTCAGCGAACTTGGTCAGATCCGCTTTCGAAGAGACGTCCATGCCGCTCTTCTCAGCGTACCGATAGAGGATCGCGGCGAACTGCTCGCGGGTGATGGGCTCATCGGGCGCGAAGGTCTCGGCGTCCTTTCCGAGCACGACGCCCTGCTCCGCAGCCCACGCGACGGCGGCGGCATACCAGGCGTCCGCGGAAACGTCCGCGAACGCGGTGGCCTTTGCGGCCTCGGGCTCACCGGCGACGCGGTGCAGCACCGTGACGATCATGGCGCGCGTGGTGGTGGCGTCGGGCGCGAATTTCCCATCGCCGACGCCCTGCATCAAGCCGTTTTCAGACGCATACAGCACGTCGGCATAAAACCAATCCTCCGCCGACACATCCGAAAACGGTTCCGCCGCCAACGCCGACGCGGGCAGCAGCGAAACCGTCATGCACAGCGCCAGAAGCAGCGCAAAAATGCGTTTTTTCATTGTCTTTGCTCTCCTTTATCACGCACAAGGCGAACACGATATTGCTCGTATTCGCCTTGTGGTTTACATAATTACATTGATGTGTACATCTGTGCGTAGTCGTCGAAGGAGTTGTAGCACGTCGGGTTGATTTTCTGAATCAGATCCTCCATCGAAATCGTTTTCGGATCATAGCCCGCGAATTCGATTGCGCTAATGCCGTCTTCATTGCAGCCCATGTCTATAGACTGGAAAAACACCAGGCCGCCGTCCCCGACAGGGCAGGTGGTGCCGAAGTTCGTCACCATGCCGCAGCTCTGCGAGATGTGCTCGACGAGGGCGTAGGATTCAGCATAGAGAAAGGGCTTGGAATAGGTTTTCTTCATCGCTTCCCCACCTCCTTACCATGTGCCGAGGCCGCTGAAGAGATCGTTCAGGCTGCTGAGCAGAATCCGGAACAGCGCCTTCAGGATCGCCGCCGTATCCAGGGCGTTGTCGCCCCAGGTCGGCTTGGGCGTCTCGGGCTGGGTCGGCGTGTCCGGCGCGACCGCGTCGGGGTCGACGCCGCCATTTGCCGCAAGCTTCACGGTCTGCATCGTGACGGGCGCGAAGAGCTCTGCGCTGAGCGCCTCGGCGGACAGGCCGCTGAGATTCGTTTGCTGCGTACCGGAGGCGGACGGCTTATCCGTGATCTTCAGATTCGTGACCGAAATCATCGTGCTGCCGCTGTTCGTGATCGTCACGGAGGCGGTTTTGCTCCCTTCCGATCCGGTGAACGTCACATAGTCCGTGATCGGATAGTACATATCCACGGCGTTCGTGACGCTGATCGGGTCTCCGTTGACCGTCACCGCACCGCCGTTGGCGCCGCTGTCCGGCGCGCTCAGGCCGATCCAGAGGTTTTTGCCCTCCGCAGCGCCCTTGAGCGTGAAGGTAATCGCCTGACCTCCTGTAATTGCACTCGTCGTCTCAGTCTGCACGCCTTGATCATCGACGGAATAGCGCGTGATCGAGGTTCCGCTCGGCGCGAGATAGATCTCGTTCTTCGGGCTGTTGGCGGTGTAGGCAGCGAATTCGCTTTGATAGACATCCGCCTCGTTGCCCGACTCGTTCGTTTGTTTCAGCTTCATCTTGCTGCTGTCGTCCACGAACAGGACGCCGCTCAGCGCATCACTATTGCCCTCAGTCGGTATCGTCACGCCGCCCGCGGTTTTGTTTTCGTTGACCAGCGCGGCGCGGATGTTGGCGTAGGCGGCATTTTTCTCGTTCGTGCCGTTGTACAGCTCCTGATCGCTCACAGCGCCGTAGACGCGGATGCCGTCGAGCTTGTAGTTCGAAGAACTGAGAACGTTGAGCACGAGGGTGTGCTCGCCGTTCGTCAGGCCGGTGAAGCTGATCGTCGGGACGTTGCGGCGCGTTGTCTCGGAGTAGTTGCGCATGGTGACGACCTTGGTGTTGTCATTGTCCAGCTTCGCCTGCACATAGCCAGCCTGCGTGGTTACCGCGGTATCACCAGACCCGGTCGTATCCTGTTTATAAGTCGTGCAGTAGATATCGATGCCGGTGCCGTTGAAGGTAAAGGTATACTGTCCCTTTTCCGTGTTGACGGTATCGGGCGAGGACACGGATATATTCGCGTTGTAGCCGCTGCCGTCGCCGACGGTCACGGCTGCTGCGTCCGCATTGCCGAGATCGTCGTCAAAGTAGATGCTGCTCGCGGGAATGACGGTGACGTTTTTCCAGCTCGCGGTATCATCGAGCGTGGAGACGCTCGCCGGGGCCGCGCCCTCAGTGCCGGCCTGCCACGCGGTGGTGTAAAACTTGCCGTAGATCGTGGCGGTGTCGGCGGAGGAATACGCCTGGTTGATCTCGATGGTCGTGCCCTTCGCGGAGGTCTGCGTGCCGCTTGTGAGCTGATAGGTGATCGTGCCTGCGGCGTCTGCATTGCCGGACTTCACGAAGATGCCATTCTCGCCCGATTGCTCGTTGACTGCGATCTGGAACGTCGCATCCTCGGCAATTTTCATCTTACCGTTGAAGTCGATGACGTATGTCTGAGCCGCAGCTTCCTTCGTCACATAGGGCATCGGCAGCGGGGCGACCATGGTATCGTCCTTATAGACGCCGGACATGGAGTCGTTGGAATAGAGCTTGCCAAGGCTGTCCGTCGTGAGACCGTGAACCGTGGCAACCAGCTTATAGCCGGGATGACCGTAGGCCACATAGTTGGCGGAATAGTCAAAGCCTGTGACATTCAACGTCTTGCTGCCGTCGGAATTCGTTGTCCAAGTATAACTGATGCCGTTCAGGATCGCGCGCTCGGCGCTGGTGGGGTTTGTCACAGGGACGAACGCCGGAGCCGCGCCCTCGGACGAAACCGTACCCTTCTCAAGCGAGAACGTGACCGGATTCTGGGTCTTATTGGTATTGACTGTAAATTCCTTGGTGATGGTGTCCTTGAGGGCAGAGTTTTCCGCGCTCAGAGAGACCGTTGTATACGGGGTCTGGATGGACTCAGAGATACTCTGGAACACCTGCGCCAGTTCGGAGGCGCTGGACGCGGGATAGTAGAATGTGCCCTTGTTGGTCGCTGTCGATTCGCCAACGGAATAGAACTGCCAGATGTTGTCATTCGGGCCGGTGCGGGTATCCGTCGCACTATACTTCGCGCCGCGCAGCCAGCCTTCAGAGTCGACCCATTCTGCCTGCGTATAGGAACCGCCGGTGTGCGCTGTGACCGGGATCGTGCGGTTGCCGACCTGTGTGTTCGTCCACTTCGGCTCTGTATTTTGGCTATTGTAACGATTGCGCAGCCAAGTCACCGCGTGCGGACGACCGTTGCTATCATTAAAGTAATAGGTGCTGCTCGTATTGCTGTCCGCAGTCGTGGCGTAAACATCTGTGGTGGTGGTGAAATACTCCGAGGACAGCTCATGCATGAAGTTTTCCACCTGTGTGCCCAGAGAGGTCGGATAGAGACCCACAGTATAGACAGTTGCACCATAGGTATCCTTGGCAATGGACGCCGCAGCCTTGGCCTCGTTGGCGATTGCTTCCTCAAAGCCGTTGCCGCCGGGCTGGCCGTCCGTGAAAACCACGACGATGCGCTTGCGCTCCACGCCGTCCACCACATTGGTGTTGTACTTAAAGACGTTGTTTGCCATCGCCATGCCGTAGGACAGATAGGTGCCGCCGTAGGCGTCCACATGGCTGACCGCCCAGTCCAGATCGTCATTGACGTTGTTGCTGTTGGTGTCATTCTGGTTGACCTTCACCAGCGCGTTCTGATAATCCGCCTGACTCAGTTCTGTGATCGCCGGATAGTAGACCAGATTATCGTAATACGGATAGTCATACGAGCTGCCTCGATAAACAACATAGTCGCTGCTGTTGTTGTCGCCGCTGGAGGGGCTGACCGGGCTTGTTTTAAGTGTTCCACCACTTGCAGTATAAACATCAAACCAGCGGTTGGATGACGAAGAGTACAGCATCGGGAAATAGGTGCTGTTATATTTGTAAAAATATGTGATATTTGAGTAGAGGCTTGTATATTGGCTAATAGAGCTACCCAGTCCGCTATTGCCGCTTGTCAGATTCGGCGTGATGTAGTTTTTAAAGCTCTTGTTCACGAACAGACCGGTATTCTGCGTGACATAGGTGCTATTGCCCAGAATGTGGCTGTATGGGATGTCTACATCGTTGCCGCTGCTGTCCGTATAGATCGAGATGGCGGGCACCTCGTTGCCGGCAAAGCCCACGACCGCGACGCGGTGATCCGTGCCGGTCTGCGCTGCGCGGTCGCCGATGGACTGCACGAACTGTCCGGCGGCGCTGCGCAGCGCGTCCAGACGGGTCATGTTGGTAGTCGTCTTATAATAGAGCGTGGTATTACTCAGCGCCGTCTGGGAGGAATACGTCACAGCGTCACTAATGTAAACCTTCTGATTGCTGCCGTCGAGATAATACAACCGGTTATTGCCGTTAGTCGTAGAGCTGCTGTAAACCGTCGTCCAGAGGCGATTGGAGTTGGAGTCCATGCTTCCGGTGCCGATACCGCCGCGGGAATAGGACGCGGTGGTAGAGCCGCTGGCGCTGTTGAAAGGGATGAACGTCGCGCTGCTGCTGCCGGTGTTATAATAATAAAACTGCGCGTCATAGCCGCCGAGATATCCCTGCGTACGGACATAAAGTGTGACAAGATTGCCGCTCCTGTCCTGCACCAGATACGGAGTCGCCCAGCTGTTCCAGCTGGTGTGCAGACTCTCGCCGGAGACGCCCATCAGCGCATCAGAGAGCGTGGGGTGATAATACTCGTTGCGAAGAGAGCCCTTTTCGGCCTTGATCTCATAGTAGTTGTTGCCAACCTGATAATACCAACCGACCGCCTGATCCACCGTCCAGTCCTTCGTGGAGGACTCATAGCCGGTACTGCTCGCCATATCAGGCGTGAGCATCGAGCCGGACTGGTCAATCACCAGCACGATATCCAGCGGAACGTCCGACTCCAGCTCCTGGGTCATCGTGCCGCCGGTGGCGTAGGCCGACATGGTGAGGTCGTAGCCCTCGCCATTCTCGGTCAGATATTTGTTCGTGACCATGCTGTCGGTCGTCATCTCCCCGGGAGAGAACAAATCCTTATCCGGGGCGACATCCTGCGCGTCAGGCTCCGCCATGGGAACCGCTGCCGCCGGGTCATCCTCCGCCAGCGCCGCGAACGGCACGAGCGACACGAGCATGACGAGCGCCACCAGCGCGCTGAGCATACGCTTTTTCATCTCATTTTCCTCCTCAAAAACAATTGATTTTCAAACAAATTTGAAACGCAAAATCACCCCGTCCGCCGCGCCGCCCGGTTGCTGAAAGGCGGCGCGGCAGCATCGGAGCTTATTGCATGACAGGCCCGCGCACGGTCTGTCCGCACGGAGCGATCCTGCATCAACGTCACCGGATGCAAGGTCGCCGCGCCATCCGGTTGCTGAGAGATGGCACGTGTCCCGGCGCGCATGGCCGGGGCTGCGGGGAAATGTGTTGCGATGCCCGGTTTGGAAAGGCTTATTATGCTTTCAGCTTGCTGAAAGCATACAAGGGGGTACCCCCTTGTGATTTTTCTTCCCATTTGGATTTGCGATCCGTGTTTTTTGCATCGCCGGACGGTCTCCACCGCGGTTGATGGTCAACCCGCAGCAAGTACCTGCGGCGAACGCGCATCAGACCGCCGCAGATACTTGGGGAAAACGCCGCGGTGTTTCCGGAGAAACAGGAAGAAACTCAACCGTGTGCAAAAATGACTGAATGACCGCCAAATCGCAGACAAATTTTCCCACCAGCATTATAACATTTTACCAGTATGTGGGTCTACTGGATGATTCCACAAAATAATGTGTTAATTTCGTGGTATTTCCACAATTTTGGATAATAGTTAAATCATAGGTAAATTGCGCAAAATCGTTATTGTTATAAAATTTGAAAAGTGCTTGTTTTCCAATGTTTTATTGTAAATAATAATATATAAGTATTTTTCTAAACAAATTGACGCAAAATTTTCACTCTTCGCCACATTGTCAAACTCAGACACGCGCGATCCCCTTGCTTTTTTCGGGCGGGAAAGGTATGATGGAGCCATCGGAAAACAGGCGCTCTGACACACGCAGGAGGCACGACATGAAGCTTCAGGAATTTACGATCGCATCCTCGGGCGGGCAGCGGCAGCTGCACGTCTGCCAATGGACGCCGGAGGGCGCGCCGCGGGCGGTGGTGCAGCTGACTCACGGCATGTGCGAGCACATCCTGCGCTATGCCCCGCTGGCGGAGGTGCTGTGCGCGCGCGGCTTCGCCGTGATCGGGCACGACCACCTCGGGCACGGCTGGACGGCGACGAATCTGAACGATCTGGGCATCTTCCCCGCCGACCACCCGTCGCAGACCATGGCGGACGACATCCGCAAGGTGGCGTCGGTGGCAAAGGCGCGGTTTCCCGGACTGCCGGTGTTCCTGCTGGGGCACAGCATGGGCAGCTTCCTCGCACGGCGCGTGTGCATGGAGGCGCCGCAGACCTGGCGCGGCGTGATCCTGATGGCGACGGGCGACATTCCCGCCCCCGTCGTGCAGAGCGCGAAGGCCGCGCTGCGCACGATGATCCGTCTGCGCGGGGCAAACCACCGCCCGGCGCGCATCACGGCGCTCGGCATCGCAAACTACAACCGGGCGTTTCAGCCCATTGAGACCACGAACGACTGGCTGAGCTCCGACCGGGAAAAGCTCGCGGCCTACAACGCCGATCCGCGCTGTCAGTTCACGTTCTCGGCGGCGGGATATCTGATGCTGATGAAGACGGTCGAATATATCCAGAAGCCCGACCACATCCGCACGCTGTCGCCGGAGCTCTCCATCCTGTTCGTCTCCGGCGCGCTCGATCCCATCGGCGACAGCGGCAGGGGCGTCAGGCGCGTGATGAAGCGGTATGAAAAGGAATGCGGCGATGTGACGATGAAGCTCTACCCCGGCTGCCGCCACCAGATCCTGGACGAGACGATCTCGGACACGATCTGCGCTGACATCGCGGACTGGGTGGAACAACGGATTTCCTAAAAACCCTTGCGAAAATGATAAAAGTGTAGTATGATAATTAAACGTAGTCCTTGACAAGGCTGCACTAGTTGGGGAGCTAGCGGTGCCCTGTAACCTGCAATCCGCTACAGCAGGGATGAATTCCCGCCCCCGGATAGCCGATGTGTCGTCTGACCGCAGTAAGCGGTGATGAAGGTCCGGTCCCGCGCAACGGAACCCCGTGAACCATGTCAGGCGGGGAACCGAGCAGCATTAAGCGGGTCATTCCGTGTGCCGTGGGGCAACCGGACCGGAGCTGGCTGCTGTGGTAACGGGCATATCGTCTATGCAAAGGCGGGTGTGCAGTCTTGTCAAGGACTATTTTAGCTGACGCTTCGATCCAAAGCCGTCCCGGCTTTGGATCGAGGGGATCGCACTGCGATCCGGCGTCTCGGCTTCAAAAGCCCATGGCTTTTGAATGTGAGCCGCCTCCGCTCCGTGAGATGTATTTTTGCCACCCGGCAGAGCCGCGCGGCAAAAATGATTGAATTTTATTTCTTCGCTTGCGAGCGAAGAAACTCTGCGAGGCTTTGTATCAAGCAAGAAGGTGATTTCGACGTATCAGGCTTTATATCGAAAATGGCGGCCGCAGACGTTTGACGACGTGGTGGGCCAGCCGCATATCACCGAGACGCTCAAGCAGCAGGTGCGCACCGGGCGGCTGAGCCACGCCTATCTCTTCATCGGCACGCGCGGCACCGGCAAGACCTCCTGCGCGAAGATCCTCGCCAAGGCGGTCAACTGCGAGCACCCCGTGGACGGGAACCCCTGTAACTGCTGCGCCGCCTGCCGGGGCATCGACGACGGCTCCGTGCTGGACGTGGTGGAGCTCGACGCCGCCTCCAACAACGGCGTGGACAATGTCCGCGCCCTGCGCGACGAGGCTGTGTTCTCTCCCGCCAACGTGAAAAAACGCGTGTACATTGTCGACGAGGTGCACATGCTGTCCATGAGCGCGTTCAACGCGCTGCTGAAGATCCTGGAGGAGCCGCCGGAGCACCTGATGTTCATCCTCGCGACGACGGAGCTGCACAAGGTGCCCGCGACGATCCTCTCCCGCTGCCAGCGCCACAGCTTCAAGCGCATCGTGCCGGACGACATCGCGGCGCGCCTGAACTTCGTCGCCGCGCAGGAAAAGCTCGATCTGCAGCCGGACGCGTCGCAGCTGCTCGCGCGGCTCGCCAACGGCGGCATGCGCGACGCGCTGACGCTGCTCGATCAATGCGCGGGCGTCGAGCACATCACGCAGGAGACCGTACTCTCCGCGATGGGGCTCGCCGGGACGCTGCGCACGAGCGCGCTGCTGAAGGCAGCCGCCGGCGGCGACGCCGCCGGAGCGCTCACACAGTTTCGCGCCCTGTGGCAGGACGGCAAGGATCCCGCCGCGCTATTGGACGAGCTGGCAGGACTCATACGCGACGCGCTGATGCGCTGCGTGGCGCCCAAGGGCGGCGACGCGCTGCTCTCCGGCACGTATGACACGGCAACGCTCGACAGCTTTGCCAGGGCGCTCGGCGCGGGGCGGCTGCTGGCGGATCTAACGATCGTGCAGGACGCGCTTGCCGGTATGGCGCAGGCGCCGGACACCCGCCTTGCCGCGGAGCTGTGCATCATCCGGCTCGCCAGACCGCAGCTGCAGGACGACGTCTCGGCGCTCGCCGCGCGCGTGACCGCGCTGGAAAACGGCGCCGCGCCGCAAGCGGTGTTCGTGCCGGAGCCCATCCCCGAACCGAAGACGCCGCCCGCGTCCGCAGAGGCGATCCCCGAACCGCCCGTTTTCGTCCCGGAGCCGGAGCCAAAGCCGGAGCCCATTCCGGAGCCGACTCCCGAGCCGGAGGCGCCGCCGTTTGACCTCGACCGCCCGCCGCTCCCGGAGGAGCCGCCGATGCGGCTCGACCCGATGGCGGAGCGCTTCGAGCCGGTCCCCGAGCCGGTGCCGCAGCCTGAGCCTTTGCCTGAACTGGCTCTGCAGCCCGAGCCCGAGCCTGAGCCTGAACCGGCGCCGCAGCCCGAGCCCGAGCCTGAGCCGGTGCCGAACGACGCGCCCGTGCCGACTGGCGACACCGACGCGCTCTGGCAGCAAACCTGCGCCGCGCTGAAGGGCAAGCTCCCGATCGCGGATCACATGCTGCTGCAGGACCCGCTTCAGGTCTCCCCTGCCTTTTCCGGCGACACGCTGCACCTGCGGCTGGACAAGTCCTTCGCCGCGATGCAATTCAACACCCCCACCGTATCGGAGCTGATCCGCGCCGCCGCATCGGCATGCGCCGGACGCCCGATCCGCGTGGAGATGAGCGAGATGGACGCGCGCGAGCAGATCAACCAGCGAAGCATCGACGAGCTGGCGCGCTTTGGAAACGTAACGATCAAATAAACACAGAACGATACTTTACAGGAGGAAACGACCATGGCAAAAGGCGGTTTTCGCGGCGGCTACGGCGGTATGAGCCAGGCCAACATGATGAAGCAGGCACAGAAGATGCAGCAGGATTTCCTGCGCGCGCAGAAGGAGCTCGAGGAGAAGGAATTCACCGCGAAGTCCGGCGGCGGCGTTGTCACCGCCGTCGTCAACGGCAACAAGGAGCTGATCAAGCTCACCATCGATCCCGACGCCGTCGATCCCGATGACATCGAGATGCTGGAGGATCTGGTCATCGCGGCGGTCAATGAGGCGCTGCGGATGTACGAGGCAGAGTCGGACGCCACCGTGAACAAGATCGCCGGCGGTCTGAATCTCGGCGGCAACTTCGGATTCTGAGGAAGCGCTGAAACGATACTTCCATAGAGGACAAACGTCTTCTATGGAAGTTTTTCGCAGATACTCTGTCAATAGTTGGACACGCGTTCTGTAATTACCAGACAATTGCCGCTCGGGAGGGATGCTGTTTGAAAAAGCGACTGATATCATGGCTCCTGCTGCTCGCGCTCGCGGTCACGCTGCTGCCCGGCGGTGCGCTCGCCGCGGACGAACCCGCCGGATCGCTCCCGGACGAGGATCCCACTCCGGCGGAGTCGGAAGCGCCGGAGCCGAGCGAGGCATCCGAGCCAAACGAGCCGCCCGAGCCGACGGAAGCACCGACCGCATCTCCGGAGCCGACCGAAGCGCCGGAACCGTCAGAGACGCCGGAGCCTCCCCCGGAGCCGACAGAGCCCGGCATGGACGCCTTTCTCCCGTCAGAAGGCGCGGCTTCCCCGCGCTTCACGGACGTGGCGGCGGGCGACTGGTATGCCGAGGCGGTGTCGCTGCTGTTCCGTCTGGACCTGGTGAAGGGCATGACGGAGACGACCTTCGCGCCGGACCGCGCGCTGACCGCCGGAGAATGCGCGGCGCTGATCGTGCGCATCTACGCGCTGTATCACGGTCTGACTCCGGAGCTGACGGTGAGAGACGGCGAGGAATGGTATGACCCCTGGCTGCGCGCAGCGACAGAATACGGACTCATGCCCGGCGGCTGGAGCGGTGACGCCGTGCTCACGCGGCTGCAGGCGCTGTATCTGATGTACCGCGCGCTCCCGGCGTCGGAGCTGGGCGCGATCCGCTCCTGTCCGCGCATTCCCGGGCTCTATGCGACGCACGCGCAGTATGACGAAGTCCGGTGCCTCTATGACGCCGGTGTCCTGAACGGGACAGACGAATACGGCACGCTCGACGGAGACGCACCCGTGACGCGCGCGCAGTATATCACGCTGCTCGCGCGGCTCATCGACCCCGCGCAGCGCATCTCCTCCCCCATCCTGCCGCTGACCGGCATGGCGGCGTTCGACGCGGCAAGCGCGCCGACCTCACACCCGTTCACGGACATCCCGCAGGGGATCTATTACGACCGGAACGTCGGCATGCTGTATCACATGGGGCTTGTGAAGGGCATCGCCGCGCAGACATACGCGCCGGACTACACCGTCACACGCACGCAGGTGGTCATCCTCGCCGTGCGCGTATACGAGCTCTATCACGGACTGGACCGCGCGCCGAAGGAATACGATCCGGAGACCTTCCTCGCCCTCGGGCGGGAATACGGCATCCTGCCGCGCAACTGGGCGGGTCTGGACCAAAACGCCACGCGCGCCGAGGTCGCCTATCTCATCGCGCACACGCTCCCGTCCGACGCCTTCCTCGCCGTGAAGCAGACCACGAGCATCCCCGATGTTCCCGGAAATAGTATGTATTTCCGGGAGATCCTGCTGCTGTATCGCGCGGGGATCGTCGGCGGCAGCGACAGCGCCGGGACCTTCCACGGAGAGAGCAGCATCACCCGCGCGGAGCTCGCGGCGATGTTCGCCCGTGTGGTGGATCCCGCGCAGCGGCTGCACGTCGATCTGTCGCCGGTCGAAGCAGCCATCCGCGGCACGCTCGCGAGCTATGCCGGAACGTGGTCCGTTTTCGTGCTGGATGTGCGCTCCGGCGAGCGCGTGAGCATCAACCCGGCGCAGATGCCCTCGGCGAGTCTAATCAAGCTCTATGTCATGGGCGCGGTGCTCGAGGCGCTGGAAAACGGGACGCTGGCAAACTCGAGCGTGATCCAAAGCCAGCTGCGCGCCATGATCACCTGGAGCAGCAACGACGCGTGGAAATATCTCGCCACGCAGCTCGGCGGCGGGAACTACCTGTACGGCATGTCGCTGGTAAACGCGTGGTGCGACCGCAACGGCTACCCGAACTCCGGGCGGCGGTCGATCCGGTATCTGAACGCGACCACGCCCGAGGAGGCAGGACTGTTCCTGCAGCGCGTGGTGGAGGGCACCAATGTTTCGCCCGCGGCGTCGGCACAGATGCTCGCGCTTCTGCGTGACCAGCAGGTCACCTACAAGCTCCCGGCGGGCGTGCCGAGCGGCGTGCCCACCGCGAACAAGACCGGTGAGCTCAACGAGGTGCAGAACGACGCGGCGATCATCTTCGCGCCCTTCGGGACCTACATTCTCGTCGTCCAGACGCAAAACGCATCGATCTGGAGCATCCGCACGCTCTCCTCCGTGGTCTATGCCGCGATGGAGCGCGCGCTGACATAAAAAACGCCTGCACCTCATCATGAAGTGCAGGCGTTGTTTGTCATCGGATCACAGGTTCCACGTCGCGTACATCAGCGCCGTGAGCGCGACGACCGGCGCGGTCTCGCACCGCAGGATGCGCGGGCCCATCGCGCAGATGTTCAGCCCCGCGTGGCGCGCAAGCTCGGCCTCGAACGGCTCAAAGCCGCCCTCGGGGCCGGTGATGATCGCGGCGGTACGCGCGCCGGGCTTGGACTCGATCGCGGCGCGCAGCGGCACGCGGTCGCCGGTCTCATACAGAAACAGACCCATGTCCGTGTGCACGGCGCGGTTGAGCACCTCGCCGTAGTCGCTCAGATACGACACCTTCGGGATCACGCCGCGGCCGGACTGCTTGGCAGCCTCCTCGGCGATGCGGTTCCAGCGCTGGAGCTTATTTTCGATGTTCTGCGCCTTGGCGACGCAGCGCGTGCAGGAGAAAAACACGATCTCCGCCGCGCCCGCCTCGGTGCATTTCTGCACGAGGAAATCCGCGCGCTCGCCCTTCGGCAGTCCCGCGAGGATCGTCGTGCGCACGGTCGGCTCCGCCTTCGACGGCGCTGTGCGCAGGATCTCCGCCTCGCTCTCTCCGTCGCCGACGCGCACCATGCGGCAATAGTAGTCCGTGCCCTCGCCGTCGCAGATCACGATGTCCTCGCCGGGCTTGAGCCGCAGCACGCGCACGTGCTCCGCGTCGCGCCCGCGAATGATCGCCGTGCCGCCGCCGAGATTCGTCCCTGCCATGAAAAACCGTGTCATAACTTCCCCTCCCGTGTGTTTTCGCTTGCTGACATTATGGCATAACGCGCACGGATTTGCAAGTGCGGACATAGGATAGCGCGGGGTGATGAACATGAATGAACAAGACCGTCTGGCGCTCTCGCGGTTCGACGCGGTCTGGGCGCGCGTGCAGCCCGAGAGCGCGGCAGCGCAGACCGCCCCGTGCCCCGCGCCCGATGACGCCGAAGCGCTGCGCTCGCTGATCGACCAGACGTCGGCGGCAGCGAAGGTCCTGTGCGTGCTTGCCCGCCGCGAGCCACGCTGTGCCGCGCGGCTGCGCGCGCTGGCCTGTGAGCGCAGTCTCATGGCGCGGCAACTGCAGGGCGCATATTATCTGCTCACGGCGGAGCGCCACACGCCCGGCGCGAGCTGCACGGTGCGGCACGAGAGCGCGGCGTGCCTGCGCTGTCTCTGGCAGACGAGCCGCAATCAGGCGGCGCACGCGCGGCGCTTCGCCGACGAGACAGACGAGCCGCTCCTGCAGACGCTGTACGCAGAGCTGGCGGAGCTTCTCGACGCGCAATGTGAGGCCCTGTGGGAGATCCTCTGCGCTGTACTCGGCTGACGGCAACGTCTTTTTCTGAAATCGGCCGAAAAAAGAAAATTCGCGCTTGACTTTCCCGCGGTTATCTATTATAATATGCAAGCTGACAACTGAAAAACGTTTGTTACGATCAGCCGTGGAGAAGTCGCGTAGTCCGGCCGAGCGCGCACGATTGGAAATCGTGTATACCCCAAAAGGGTATCGAGGGTTCGAATCCCTCCTTCTCCGCCAAAAAAGAACGGTAATTTTGATAGAATTGCCGTTCTTTTCTTTTTATGTTGTACACACTTTCCGGTTTGCAGTATAATGGATCTATAAGTTACAAAGGAGGCAGGAAGATGGGCGGTAAAAAGGATCCCGAAAGAACTGAATATCTGAAATGGCCAAAGTCAGTAACGCGTTTTGCGAAGATCTTTGTAGTCGGTATTTGTATCCTCGCCGTCCCGTTTGTCGTCGGACTAAAAGTCCTTGATATGACCTCTGTAGTATTTTGGATATCTTTGATTGCGATTTTTATTTGGTGCGGCTGCGGTTTTCTGATTTTGCATAAAAAAATGAAGGAAAAAGAAGTTCTGAGAGCATCAGCGCGTAATTCAGTCCGACTGGAAATTACGGATCCTCTGTTTAAAGAAATATTTGATGAATATGAATTCAACCAGCTTGAAGGGTTTACACAAAACATATTCTTCCATTCATGGAAGTTGACCTGTGCCGATGACTATAATAACATAATTTCTCTTGGATTCTGCAAAAAACAGCATGAGATCATGATCGATCTGTCAGAGGAGAAAATCTCGATCATAGTCGATGAAGAGACTGATACACCTACTGAATTGGTGCTAAATATGAAGGATTTCGTCAGCGTGGAAGAGGTGTTCAACACCATTACAGCGGTATGCCGAGAGGCGATCTCCAAGATAGACAAGCTATAAAAATACCCGTATCGTTCATTTTGCACCCCCCTAAGGAGAATAATGCACCCCCTTGTGCAATAAAGTGCACCCCCTTATAGCTTAGGGGGCATTCTATCAAAACGCTGATAGAGTTGCCGTTCTTATTTTTTGTGGTAGTATTTTGCTGCTATGTGTTATCTCGAGGAGATTCGATATGCTATACCAACTCACGATTACCGATCTGGAAGTGTCTAATGACACATATCGCGAAAGCTTTTCGATTGGGTTTTTCCGTTCACGAAAAGAGGCGGAAGAGGTTGCCGACTTCTACCTCGCTCATGTTAAGGGCTTTTGTGATCATCCCTGCTCATTTGAGATTACTAAAAGAGATATATCCGGTCAGCAAGTTGGAGAAAGCGGAGAAGTATTCATTGTCGTTGGCTGGAACTTAAATGAGGATCTCGACGAAGTGGACATCGTCGAAAGCCCTTGTCTTGTCTCCGAATCTCAAGCAAGCGCTGTCCTTGCACAAATGAAAGCTCAGCATCACCGAACTGAATGGGCAGTGCAGCGCTGGACTGTCGGACGGACTTATTGGGGCGAGGGTTTCGTGCGCTATACATATTGAGCAAGGAGTCCGCTTTGCCCCCCTTTTCCGTTTGCACATTGTAGCAAAACAGTCGTCCTTTTTCAAAATTGCACGGTAATTTCTATTGATAAACAAACGCGATCATGGTATTGTCAAGTAAAGATTTTGGGAGGAATCCTTTGTGGCGGAGGCATTGGACTATTACAAAGCCATAGTGTAAAACGTGCATCTCCTTCTGAAAGAGCAGGGTCTTCCTTTCAAAAAGGACGGTTTTACACTCAGATGGATCGATGAAACCGCTTCGCCCAAGATCGCTAAGATCGTGAATTTTCAGCGGAGCGCCTTCGGCACGAAAGACTGCATCAGCTTTACCATCAACCTTGGTGTACTGGTCGAATATGGGAAAAAGCCGATCTCACCAAAGCTGAAAGTGTGGGAATGCCCCATACGGAAACGCCCTGCCTCGTGGACAGAAAAGTATCCCTGCGACAAATGGTGGGATGTGACCGAGGCGACGAATATTGAACAGTTATACTGTGAGATGCGTAATTTGACGACTGAAAGCATTATTCCTTTTTTTGAACGATATCAGAACAGCAAATAAGCTCTGCCAAATCCATATCAGCACGGTAATTCTGATAGAATTGCCGTGCCCAAGGTGTCGACAAAGTGTCGACACCTCAGACTGTAGACAAAGTCCCATGCACACAGAAAAAGGTGTGCATGGGGCTTTGCCATATGGTAAAATAGAGCTGCGGGGTGATGCGGGATGATGACGAGAGACGCAGCAAAGAG
>JAFUCD010000017.1 GCA_017459865.1 Oscillospiraceae bacterium | reverse complement strand
TCCGCTGGGCGATTACACCGGCGCGGGCGTCATCTTCGGCGTCACCGGCGGCGTCACCGAGGCGGTCATCCGCAGAGTTCTGGCCGACGCCAGCCCCGGAACGCTCCAGACCATCGCCGAGTGCGGCGTGCGCGGTCTGGAGGGCATCAAGGCCTTCGAGGTCACGGCGGGCGACCTGACGCTGCGCATCGCGGTCGCGAACGGTCTCGGCAACGCCGACAAGCTGATCGAAAAGATCGAGTCCGGCGAGGAATTCTTCCACTTCGTCGAGGTCATGGCCTGTCCGAACGGCTGCATCGGCGGCGGCGGACAGCCCCCCGCCTCGAACGCACGCAAGGCCGAGCGCTTCAAGGCGATCTTCAAGGAGGACGATTCTCTGGAGCTGAAGATCCCGCAGCAGAACCCGGCGCTGACGTATGTCTACGAAGAGCTCATGCAGGGCCGTCAGCACGAGCTGCTGCACATCCACTATCCGCTGCACGGCGACCACCATTGATTTCCATTGCATTGTGCGCTTTCCTGTGCTACAATGTCTGCAATCGAACATTGTATTCCCCTCTGAAGGAAAAGGGACGCCCCTGATCTCAAGTCGGAAACGCGCAATGTATGGATCACCATGCCATAACTGCACCCTCCCACGTTCCTTCAGGATGTGGGAGGGTTTTTTATGTCCATGAAAGAATCGATAACCAAATTGGAGCGAACACGCGATCTGTCGGACGCAGAGCTGCTGCGTCTGCTCGACTGTACCGATCCCGAAGCACGCGCGTTTCTCTTCTCACGCGCCCGCAGCGTGCGCGAACGGGTATACGGCAGCGCGGTCTACACGCGCGGGCTGATCGAGTTTACGAACCACTGCAAAAACGACTGTCTCTACTGCGGCATCCGCCGCGGGAACCCGAACCCCGAGCGCTATCGGCTCACGCCGGAGGAGATCCTCGCCTGCACCGACAACGGCTACGCGCTCGGCTTCCGCACGTTCGTGCTGCAGGGCGGCGAGGATCTGCGATACACGGACGACGTGCTCTGCGCGCTCATACGCGCGATCAAGGAGCGGCACCCCGACTGCGCCGTGACGCTCTCGATCGGGGAAAAAAGCCGCGAGAGCTACGCGGCGTATTACGCCGCCGGCGCGGACCGCTATCTGCTGCGGCACGAGACGGCAAGCGCCGCGCACTACGCCCGCCTCCACCCGCCGGAGATGTCCTTCGACAACCGGATGCGGTGTCTGCGGGACCTGAAGGACATCGGCTATCAGGTGGGGTGCGGCATGATGGTGGGCTCGCCCTTCCAGACGCCGGAGGATCTGCTGAAGGACCTGCGGTTTCTGCAGCGCTTTCAGCCGCACATGGTCGGCATCGGCCCCTTCATCCCGCAGCACGACACGCCCCTGGGCGATCAGCCCGCCGGGACGCTGGAGCTGACGCTGCTGCTATTGAGCATCATCCGGCTGCTGCTGCCGAACGTGCTGCTGCCGGCGACGACGGCGCTCGGCACGATCCACCCGCGCGGGCGGGAGCTGGGGCTGCAGGCGGGCGCGAACGTCGTGATGCCGAACCTCTCCCCGACCGCGGTCCGGAAAAACTATCTCTTATACGACAACAAGATCTGCACCGACCACGAGGCGGCGGAGTGCATCGGCTGTCTGCGGCAGCGCGTCGCCGCGATCGGCTTCGAGCTCGTGGTGGACCGGGGCGACCACAGGGCGTGAACCGCGCGGGCAGGCGCTGCCCGACGCTTCATGATAAAAACAAAGGAGAAAACTGAAATGGCTGTTTATGATCCCAGATCCATGAAGGCGGAGGAATTCATCAACGATGAAGAGATCCGCGCGACCCTCGCCTACGCCGAGGAGAACAAGAACAACATCGAGCTGATCGATCAGATCCTCGAAAAGGCGCGCCCGAGAAAGGGCGAGAAGGGCTATGTATGTCAGGGCCTGACCCACCGCGAGGCGTCCGTGCTGCTGGCCTGCGAGATCCCCGAAAAGATCGAGCGCATGTATGAGATCGCCGAGGAAATCAAGATGGCGTACTACGGCAACCGCATCGTCATCTTCGCGCCGCTGTATCTCTCCAACTACTGCGTCAACGGTTGTCTCTACTGCCCGTACCACCTGAAAAACAAGCACATCCCGCGCAAGAAGCTCACCCAGGACGAGGTGCGCGCCGAGGTCATCGCGCTGCAGGACATGGGCCACAAGCGTCTCGCGATCGAGGCGGGCGAGGACCCGGTGAACAACCCCATCGAGTACATCCTCGAATGCATCGAGACGATCTACTCCGTGCACCACAAAAACGGCGACATCCGCCGCGTGAACGTGAACATCGCCGCCACGACCGTGGAGAATTACCGCAAGCTCAAGGAGGCCGGCATCGGCACCTATATCCTCTTCCAGGAGACCTACCACAAGGAGAGCTACTTAAAGCTCCATCCCACGGGACCGAAGCACGACTACGCCTACCACACCGAGGCGCACGACCGCGCCATGCAGGGCGGCATCGACGACGTGGGTCTGGGCGTGCTGTTCGGGCTGGAGATGTATAAATACGAGTTCGCGGGGCTGCTGATGCACGCGGAGCATCTCGAGGCCGTGCACGGCGTGGGACCGCACACGATCAGCGTGCCGCGCGTCAAGCGCGCCGACGACATCGACCCCGACGAATTCGACGGCGGCATCGACGACGATACCTTCGCCAAGCTCACCGCCTGCATCCGGCTCGCGGTGCCCTACACCGGCATGATTATCTCCACGCGCGAGAACCAGGGCGTGCGCGAAAAGCTGCTGCGCCTCGGCGTGAGCCAGATCAGCGGCGGCAGCCGCACGAGCGTCGGCGGCTACACCGAGGAAGAGCGCCCGCACGACACCGAGCAGTTCGACGTGAGCGACCAGCGCACGCTCGACGAGGTCGTCCGCTGGCTGATGGAGCAGGACTTTATTCCCTCGTTCTGCACGGCCTGCTACCGCGCGGGGCGCACGGGCGACCGCTTCATGGCGCTGTGCAAGAGCGGACAGATCCTCAACTGCTGCCACCCGAACGCGCTGATGACGCTGTGCGAATATCTGGAGGACTACGCCGCGCCGGACACCAAGGAGATCGGCTACGCGATGGTCGCGCGCGAGCTTGAACGCATCCCGAACGAAAAGGTGAAGACCATCGCCCGCGAGAACATCGAGGCGATCCGCAGCTCCAACCGCCGCGACTTCCGCTTCTGAGGAAACCATCATGAGTCTGAACAGCACACCCTCCGGCGAGCGGGTGCACATCGGCTTTTTCGGCATGCGCAACGCCGGCAAATCCAGCGTCGTAAACGCCGTGACCGGGCAAGCGCTGTCCATTGTGTCCGACGTGAAGGGCACCACGACCGACCCCGTGCAGAAGGCGATGGAGCTGCTGCCGCTCGGTCCGGTCGTGATCATCGATACCCCGGGTCTGGACGACGAGGGCGAGCTCGGCGCAAAGCGCGTGCAGCGCGCGCGGCAGGCGCTGAACAAATGCGACGTCGCCGTGCTGGTCGTGGACGCCGCCGTCGGCATGCAGGCGGCGGACCGCGCCCTGCTGCGCGACATGGAGCAAAAGGACGTCGCGCATCTCGTGGTATTCAACAAGACCGATCTCGCCCCGCCGCCGGAGACGGGCGCGCACACGCTCGCCGTGAGCGCGAAGACCGGCGACGGCATCCGCGCGCTCAAGGAGCGCATCGCGGCGCTCGCCGACCGCCCGGACGAAAAGCGCGTGATCGGAGACCTGCTGACCGGAGAGGATCTCGTCGTGCTCGTCACGCCGATCGACGCCTCCGCGCCGAAAGGACGCATGATCCTGCCGCAGGTGCAGACGATCCGCGACGTGCTCGACAGCGAAGCCAGCTGCGTCGTCACGCAGCCGGAGCAGCTCACCGGCGTGCTGCACGCGCTCAAGGCGCCGCCGAAGCTCGTCGTGACAGACAGCCAGGCGTTTCACATCGTGAAGGATCTGGTGCCGGAGGACATCCCGCTCACCTCGTTTTCCATCCTCTTCGCCCGCTACAAGGGCATCCTGGAGACCGCCGTGGACGGCGTGCGGCACATCGCGGCGCTGCGTGACGGCGACACGGTGCTCATCTCCGAGGGCTGCACGCACCACCGCCAGTGCGAGGACATCGGCACGGTGAAGCTCCCCCGCTGGCTCGGCGAGATGACCGGGCGGGCGCTGAACTTTGCGTTCACCTCCGGGCGGGAATTTCCCGAGGATCTGAGCCCCTACGCGCTCATCGTCCATTGCGGCGGCTGTATGCTCAATGAGCGCGAGATGCGCTATCGCCGGAAATGCGCCGAGGATCAGGGCGTGCCCTTCACGAACTACGGCACGCTGATCGCCCACCGCACCGGCATCCTGCGCCGCAGTCTCAGTCTGTTCCCGGACATCGCGGAAAAACAATGACCCATCCCATTTCCTCCCGCCTCGGGCGCGTTCGTTTGGAACGCGCCCGATTTTTGATCTCCTACTTGCCGAAAACGGCTCCGGCGTGATATGATAATATTGGATTTGTATCCGCCGGCGGAAACACCGGTCTTATCAACCACAGGAGGATCTCCAAACATGAAAAGACGACTGTTATGTCTGCTGCTGACGCTGGTGCTGGCGGTATCGCTGCTGACGCTGAGCGCCGCGGCTGCCGCGCCCTACAGCGCTTACATCGACGCCGTGAAGGCGGCGATCGAGGACAACGGAACGGAATTTCCCGGCTACGGGATGCTGAGCGATCTGGACGGAGACGGCACGGACGAGCTGCTGATGCTCTACCGCGCCGCGAGCGAGGAGCACCCCGACGCAAAGGGCGTGGTGCTGACCGTCTGCACGATCGCCGACGAGAAGTGCGAGGTCCTGCTGGACCGCCGCCCGGTCTTTTTCGAGGTCGGCGGCACGAACGGCATGGCCTCCATCGTGGAGAAGGACGGCAGGACCATGCTCGTGGTGGAGCAGAGCTGCCCCGAGGACTACGGCTCCTCGGAGGACGGCGAGCGCATCCACATCACGGGCGACGCCGAGCGCTATGTGCTCTCAGACGGCGCGCTGAAGTCTCTGTCCCGGCTGGAGTTCGACTACATCGAGCTGTTCCCCGAGGACGGCGAGTCGTCCATCTCGCACGACGATTTCTCCTGCGTGGAGCACACCGACGAGGGCGACGCGATGTTTTCCGTCGAGCGCTTCGAGTCCTGGATGACCAAGCCCGACAAGTACGCCAAGCTGGATCTCTGGGACTTTGACAGCACGAGCGACGGGCTGCCGCTGGAGTATCTGCTCGGCAGACTCGAGGGTCACATCGGCGCGTTCACGGACGTGCCCGCCGACACCTGGTATTCCGACAGCGTGGAGTGGGCGCTGCTGCACGACGTGACCAAGGGCACGAGCGACACGACCTTCTCCCCCGACGACACCTGCACGCGCGCGCAGATCGTCACGTTCCTGTGGCGCGCGCACGGCTCGCCGAAGGTGGCGGGCGACGACGAGATCCCCTTCACCGATGTGGAGCAGGACGCCTACTACTACGAGGCCGTCCGCTGGGCGGTCACGCTGGGCATCACGGCGGGCGTCACCGAGACGACCTTCGTCCCCGACGACACCGTCACCCGCGCGCAGACCGTCACGTTCCTGTGGCGCGACGCGGCGCACCCGAGCGCGGCGGTCCCCGCCTTCACGGACGTTGACAAGGACGCCTACTATGCCTCCGCCGTGGGCTGGGCGCAGGAGACCGGCGTGACCAGCGGCATGACCGCGACCACCTTCGTGCCCGACGGCCCCTGCACGCGCGCGCAGATCGTCACGTTCCTGAGCCGCGCGATGTGCGCCCCGGGACTGCACGTCTCGGATCTGACCGGCATCGAGCACGACCGGACGCCCGACTATGAGACCGACGAGGTCGGCAAGGAGATCCTCTTCACCGCCGTCGGCGACGTGGAGGACCTCGCCATTACCGCGCTGATGCTCACCGAGGACGGCGAGCTCGTGCCCGACACGAGCGTGACGGTCTATGAGGCGGGCAAGCTGTCGGACGGCGAGAGCTTCCTGCTGCGCACGGGCATCCCCGATGTGGCGGCGCGCTTCGGCGTGCGCTATACGATCGGCGACCGCACCGTGACGCTCGCGATCCAGGACAGCGGGCTGGACGGCAGCCTGTGGCTGACGGAGCTTTGATTTTAGCATGCACACGGAGGGAACACCATGCGTATCGCCTTGAATCGGGACTGGAGCTTTACCGAGCGCTATGACGACGCATTCGCGCGCGGCGAGGGCGCGTTTGAGACGGTCGAGCTCCCGCACACCTGCAGGCAGACCCCCTACGACTATTTTGACGAGTCCATCTACCAGATGGTATGCGGCTATCGCCGCGTGCTGCATGTGCCCGCGGACTGGGCGGGCCGGCGCGTGTTTCTCACGCTCGGCGCGGCGGGGCACCTGGCAGAGGTCTATGTGGACGGGCGGAGGCTCTCGGAGCACCGCTGCGGCTACACGGCCTTCACGACGGAGCTCACCGAGGCGCTCACGCCGGGCAGCGACGCGCTGCTCACGATCCGCGTGGACTCCCGCGAGCAGCAGGATTTCCCGCCCTTCGGCTATGTGATCGACTACATGACCTACGGCGGACTCTACCGCGAGGCATGGCTGGACGTGTATGAGGGCGCCTTCGTCGACGACGTGTGCGTGCGCCCGTCGATCCCGGACGGCGCGGGGCTGGTGCACAGGCGCGACAACGCGCGCAGGATCGCAGCGGTGCGCTTTGAAGGGCGCGTGGAGACCATCGTCACGCTGCGCGGCACGCCTGACCGCGAAAACAGCGTGCTGCGCCAGACCATCACGCGCTGCGGCGAGGACCGGCCCATGGTCACGGCCTCCGCCCCGCTGAGCGCGCTCACGTTCACGCCGGGCGAGGGCGACCGTGCGACGTGCACACGCGCGCTGCGTCTGCCGGACGCCGCGCTCTGGGACGTTGCCTCCCCCGCGCTCTACCGGCTGGACACCGCGCTCCTTTGCGGCGGCACGGTGCTGCACGAGAGCAGCACGACCTTCGGCTTCCGCCGCGCGGAATGGCGCGCCAGCGGCTTTTTCTTAAACGGACGGCGCGTGCAGCTCGTGGGCCTCAACCGCCACCAGAGCTGGCCCTGGATCGGCTACGCCGCCCCGGCGCGCATGCAGCGCATGGACGCTGACATCCTGAAAAACGAGCTGGGCCTGAACGCCGTGCGCACCTCGCACTATCCGCAGTCGCAGCACTTCATCGACCGCTGCGACGAGCTGGGGCTGCTGGTGTTCACGGAGATCCCCGGCTGGCAGCACATCGGCGGCGAGGCCTGGAAGCAGCAGGCCGTGCGCAACACCGAGGACATGGTACTGCAGTACCGCAACCACCCGAGCATCATCCTCTGGGGCGTGCGCATCAACGAAAGCCGCGACGACGACGCCCTCTACACGCAGACCAACGCCGCCGCCCGCGCGCTCGACCCCACCCGCGCCACAGCGGGCGTGCGCTGCCACAAGCGCTCGAGTCTGCTGGAGGACGTGTACACCTACAACGATTTCTCCCACACCGGCAAAAACGCCGGCTGCGAGCCGAAGAGCGCCGTCACGAGCGACATGCAGAAGGCCTACGTGATCAGCGAATACAACGGTCACATGTTCCCCACCAAGACCTTCGATGCCGAGGAGCACCGGCTGGAGCACGCGCTCCGGCACGCGAACGTCCTCGACGCCGCCTTCCGCGAGAAGGGCGTCGCGGGCTCGTTCGGCTGGTGCATGTTCGACTACAACACGCACCTCGATTTCGGCAGCGGCGACCGCATTTGCTACCACGGCGTGACGGACATGTTCCGCAACCCGAAGCTGGCGGCGGCGGTCTATGCCGCACAGAGCGACGGCGACCCCGTGCTCGAGATCAGCTCCTCCATGGACATCGGCGAGCATCCCGCCGGGAACCGCGGCCGGATCCTGATTTTCACGAACGCCGACGAGGTGAAGATGTATAAAAACGGCGTCTTCATCCGCAGCTACACGCATAAGGATTCGCCGTACAGGCACATGCCGAACCCGCCCATCGAGGTGGACGACTTCCTCGGCGACAGCGTGCGCGAGGGTGAGGACTTCACGCCCCTGCAGGCAAAGCTGGTCAAGGATATGCTCAACTACAACGCGCGGTTCGGCTCGAACCAGATGCCGCCCGCGCAGCTCGCGCGCGGCGCGTATCTGATAGCGCGCCACGGCATGACCTTCGAGCAGGCGTATCAGCTCTACGGCAAGTACATCGGCAACTGGGGCGACGCCGCCATCGAGTACCGCTTCGACGCCGTGGTCGACGGCGTGGTCGTCAAATCCGTGCGCAAGGCGCCGGCAAAGGCGCGCGTCCTGCGCTGCGACGCCGGAAGCACGCATCTGCGCGAGGGCGAGACCTACGACGCGACGCTCGTGCGCATCGCGATGACGGACCAGAACGACAACGTCCTGCCGTTTTTCAACGGCGCGCTGCGCATCACCGCCGAGGGCCCCGTGCGGCTGATCGGCGCGGAGCACAACATGCTGCGCGGGGGACTCGGCGGCGTGATCGTCCGCACCGCGGGCGAGCGGGGCACGGCGAAGGTCACCATCGAGGCCGAGGGCACGGAGCCCGTTGCGATCACGTTCACGGTTTCCTGATCCCGGATCCTATCCAAAAAACGCGCTGCGGGCAGCTGCCTGCAGCGCGTTTTCGTCCATGTGTTGGTCGTCGAATGCGGACGCGTTGTTGTCGGCGCGGCGATGGACATGGGATGATCTGACAGCCCGTTCCAAAATCCGGCGCCCTGAGCGATCGCTCAGGGCGCCGGATGCGTCTGTGCTGCATTTTAAATTTCGATCTCCGCTTCTCTGCGTTCTCCGCACCGCACCGTGCCGGTGAGGCGGAGGATCTCGCCGTCCGCTTCGAGCATCAGGCTGCCGCCGGGCTGGCGGAGCTCCAGTGCCACGCTGTTGCCCTGCTCGGCGGCGAGATACGCGCCCACCGCCGTCGTGCCGCTGGCGCAGGAATGCTCCCAGCAGAGCGTGTCCACCGCCGGGACATAGACCAGCGGCGTGAGCGCGCCGCGACGCTGATCGAGGAACATCAGCCCCAATGCGTCCGCGCCCAGCGCGGCGCACCAAACGCGCGCCTGGCGTTCCGCAAGGGGCCGCGGCATCGGCTCGGTGAGGATGACATGGGTGATGCCGGGAAAGCGCACGACGGGCACCGTCCCGACGCCGGGCAGCAGCCGCTGCCCGATCGTCTCGGGGGGCGGCATATCCACCGCGACGCGCGCCGTGCCGTCCGGCTGGCGCGCGACCTGCGCGCGCACGGGCGTGTCCGCGCCGGAGACGCGCACGAAGAACGTCCCCGCCTCCTGACCCGCCGCCTCGGCGGCGCAGAACGCGGCGCTCATGGTCGCGTTGCCGCAAAACTCGCCGCCCGCCATGCTCAGGGCGACGTCCGTCTCCGCGTCCGGGGCGAGAAACCCCGCCTGCTCCGCCGCCGGCTCCAGCGCCATGAGCCGTGATGCGACGGCGGCCCGGGTCTCCGCGGGCACGGGCGTCTCGACCAGAAGCGTGATGTTCCCGGTCGGATCGAACACACGATACGCGAGCTTCATCGCTGATAATTGCGCAGGAACTGGCGCGTGCGCTCCTGCCGCGGGTCGCCGAGCACGATCTCGGGATCGCCCTGCTCGACGATGACGCCGCCGTCCATGAAGATGACGCGGTTCGACACCGCCCGGGCGAAGGGCATCTCGTGCGTGACGACGACCATGGTCATTTTTTCCTCGGCGAGCTGGCGGATGACCTTGAGCACCTCGCCCGTGAGCTCGGGATCGAGCGCGCTGGTCGGCTCGTCGAAAAACAGGATCTCGGGCCGGAGCGCCAGCGCCCGCGCGATGGCGACGCGCTGCTGCTGCCCGCCGGAGAGCTGGCAGGGATAGGCGTTCTCCTTGCCCTCCAGTCCCATCTTCTTCAAAAGCTCCGCGCCCCGCGCGCGCACCTCGTCCTTATCCTCGCCGTGGAGGATCGGCGCCTCGGTGATGTTGCGCATGACGGAATAATGCGGGAAGAGGTTGAAGCTCTGGAACACCAGCCCGAAGCGCGTGCGCAAGGCGTTCAGCTCCTGCTTCGGGGCGTAGACGCCGCCCTGCACGGCATACTGCCCGTCGTAGAGGATGTCGCCGCCGTCCGCGGTCTCGAGGAACGTGGCGCAGCGCAGCAGCGTTGATTTGCCCGAGCCCGAGGGCCCGATGATCGACACGACGTTGCCGGGCTCGACGTCCAGCGAGATGTCCTTCAGCACGGTGAGCGCGCCGAAGGATTTCTGCAGCGCGCGAATCTCGAGGATCGCCTGCGCAGTCTTTGCATCCATATCCGCCGCCCCCCTTACTGATAGTAGTCCAGACGCTTTTCGACTCTGCCCATCACGCGGTCGACGACGAAGTTCAAAACATAATAGAACACGCCCGCGACCACGAAGGGCACAAAGCTCGTCTGGGAATTTGCGATCTGCTTGCCGATCGTGAACATCTCCTGATAGGAGACCGTGAAGGCGATCGACGTGTCCTTGACCAGCGTGACGATCTCGTTGGTCACGCTGGGCAGGATGCGCTTGATGACCTGCGGCAGGATGATGCGCATGAAGGTCTGGAATTTCGTATAGCCCAGCACCGTCGCCGCCTCATACTGCCCGACGGGGATCGATTCGATGCCGCCGCGGTAGATCTCGGCAAAATACGCCGCGTAGTTGATGGAAAAGGCGATCACAACGGGGATCAGCTTGTTGCGGCTGACGCCCGCGCCGAACAGATAGTAAGGCCCGTAGGTGACCGCGAGCAGCTGCAGCATCAGCGGCGTGCCGCGCAGGATCGTGATGAAAAACCGCGTGATCGCGGACACGACCTTGCTCCTGCTCATGCGCAGCAGCGCCACGACCATGCCCAGCGGCAGGGAAAACAACAGCGTCAGCGCGAAAATGGCGCAGGTCTTGCCGAGACCCTCGCTCATTTTCAGGATGATCGTCAGTAGGGACATTGATTGAACCTCATTTTAATCTATTTCTAAAGACAGCGTTACCCGAAAGCGCGCCTGCTCGACGCGCTTTCGGGGTAACGATGCGTATGCTGCTTTCAGCCGGGCGCTTACTCGCTCAGAAACACCAGATTGTTCACGATGTCGGGATACTTCGCCGCGATCTCGGCATAGGTGCCGTCGGCGACCAGCTCCTCGATGGCGTCCTCGACCTGCTTGCAGAGCTCCTCGTCTCCCGCGCGGAAGGCGATGCCGTACTGCTCGGCGCCAAGCTGCTCATCGAGGACCACGAGCCCCTCGTGCTCCGCCACATAGCTCATGGCGACCGGCAGGTCGACGAACACCGCGTCCACGGAGCCGCCCTCGAGCTCGGTGAAGCACTTCAGGAAGCTGTCGCAGGTGACGACCTCTCCGAAGGTGTCCGCGAGATCGGACAGATCCCCGTTCAGCAGCGCCTCGCCCGAGGTGCCCAGCTGCACGGCGACGGCCTTGCCCGCCAGATCCTCGGAGGACTTCAGCTCGCTGTCCTCCTTCACGACGAGCACCTGCGTGTTGTCATAGTAGGGGGCGGAGAGCACATAGCCCGCTTCCTTCATGCTGTCCAGGATCGTCATGCCCGACCAGACACAGTCACATTCGTCCGCATCCAGCTGCACGAGCTTCTGGTCCCAGTTGACCTCGAAGATCTCCATGTCCCAGCCGAGCTTTTCGCACACAGCCTGGCAGATCTCGACGTCGAAGCCGGTGTATTCCCCGTCGTCGCCCAGATAGCTGAACGGCGGATATTCCGGGTCGATGCCCATGACAAAGGCTTCCTTCTTCGAGCCGCAGCCGCTCAGCACGGTGAACAGCATCAGCGCTGCGAGCGCGAGCGCAAGCATTCTTTTCATAGTGGGTTTCCTCCATCTTGCAGTTTGTTTTTGCGTTAGCCGGTTATCATGTTACCACACTACCACGCTAAAGTAAAGCATTTTTTCACGCGTGTCGCATTTTTGATATTTTGCGCATTTTCCCGCGTCCGGCGGGCGGCAAACCCGGCCAAAAGCACAAACGCACGCATGGAAACGGTCTGATACTGTTCACAATTTCGCCCTTGTTTACCGCCGCGATCCATAGTAAAATAAAGAATACGCGTCACGCGTTTGACTTTGAAGATCACAGGAGCTTACCGATATGACCCGAACCTTTCGCGCACGCGCGGTCGCGCTTTTGTTGGCGCTCGCGGCGCTGTTCTCGCTCGCGGGCTGCGCCAAGACCGTCGGAAAATACCGCGTGCTGAAGACCTTTGACGAGGAGAGCTACCGCATCGGCTTCCGTCTGGACGATCAGGTCGCCACCTATATCGACGCGGCGCTGCGCGCGCTCGCGGCGGACGGCACCGTGCACCGGCTCGCCATGGAGTGGATGGGGCAGGACGAGACGCTCATCGAGCCCGACGCCCAGCTGCTGAAGGATCTCGGCAGCATCCCGAAGCGCACGCTCATCATCGGCGTGAGCGACTCCAGCTTCCCGCTGAGCTACAGCGTGGACGGCGGCTTCGACGGCTTTGACATCGCCCTTGCGCGCGCCGCCTGCGAAAAGCTGGGCTGGGACGTCCGCTTCCAGGCCGTCGCCCCGAGCGACGTCTATGTCCAGCTCTCGAGCGGGAACGTCGACTGCGTCTGGGGCGGGATGTCGCTCGACGACGTGAACCTGACCGAATCCGGCAAGGAGAAGCCCCGCAGCCAGCAGCTGGCGCTGTCGGCGGCGTATCTGAAAAACCAGATCGTGCTGATCTCCCGCGCCGACTCGCGCATCTCGAGCACGCTGCGGCTGCGCGGGCAGAGCGTGATGCTCGACTCCGGCGAGCGCTACATCACCGCCCTGCAGACCGACAGCCGTCTGGTCCACCGCTGCGGCTCCATCGAGCGCGTGAACGGCGGCGCGCAGCAGTGCTTCGCCGCGCTGCAGAACGCCGAATGCGCCGCGATCGTGACCGACTCCGTCGCGCTGGCATATTACAACAAATAAGACACCCGGCAAGAAACGATGCTTCTGACTCGCGAAACAGAGCAGCGGGGGAGCTCGAGGGGGCAAGGCCCTCCTCGAATCAGATCCATCGTCGCCGCAAGCCGCTTGAAAACCAAGGCGTTTTCAAGCGGTTTGCTGTTTGCACAGCAAACATAATGGCGACTGCGCAGCTTGTCAAAAATGTCCGTCAAGGACTTTTTGACAAGACACCCGGGTGTGCTGTATACGAAATGCGGCACACCTTTTTTGCGCGCGTGAAATATTACGGCATTTTTTCTATAGTTATCTATTTAACGACAAGTATTCTTGTTGATTTTTAACCAAAATTTGTGATATCCTGTTGCAAAGCATCTGATTGCGTGAACAGGATCCCGCATTGCCTAAAAAAAGACTGGATTCAGGCGGCGGAGAGGAGTGAGGAACGACGACCGGGATCGCAGCGCGATAACAGAGAGAACAAAGCAAAATGGCCGTCCGCATCCCTGACCCGGACGCGGCTGTCAACTTAGGAGGAAATATAATGACTGCAATCATCGCATCTCTGCCGATCCTTTTGGTGATCGTGCTGATGCTGGCGTTCAACTGGTCTGCAAAGCGGGCGCTCCCGCTGGGCTGGGCCGTTGCCGTCGTCATCGCACTGCTCTATTGGAAACAGGACTTCGCGACCGCGGGCGCGTGGGCCATCGACGGCTTTCTGGAAGCCATCGGCACCCTCGTCATCATCCTTGGCGCGATCCTGATCATGAACACTCTGAAGCACTCCGGCGCGGTCACCGCGATCCAGCGTGTCTTCAACAACGTCAACCCCGACCGCCGCATCCAGGCCATCATCGTCGGCTTCGTGTTCGCGGCCTTCATCGAGGGCGCCGCCGGCTTCGGCACGCCCGCAGCTCTGGCGGCCCCGCTGCTGATCAGCCTCGGCTTCCCGCCGCTGTGCGCCGCCATCGTCGCGCTGATCTATAACAGCGTCCCCGTCGTCTACGGCGCGGTCGGCACCCCGACCAACACCGCCCATGCCGTTACCGTTCAGGCGGTCGAGGAACTCGGCGCCAATGGCGAGGCGTACCGCATGGCGCTGACCAAGTTCTCCGCCATCAGCCAGGCGACCTGCGCGCTGTTCATCGTGTTCTGCGGCGTGTTCGTCATGTGCAAGATGTTCGGCAAGAACAAGTCCGGCAAGGAGGCCTTCGCCGCGCTGCCCTTCGCGCTGTTCACCGCCGTCGTGTTCGACGTGGTCTTCCTCGCGCTCGCGTTCTTCTTCGGCCCCGAGTTCCCGTCTCTGATCGGCGCGATCGTCACGCTCTTCATCGTCATCATTGCCGCCAAGGCTGGTTTCCTCTGCCCGAAGCAGGTCTGGGACTTTGAGCCCCGTCAGAAGTGGGACGCCAGCTGGCTCTCCAAGCAGGAGGTCAAGCAGGACGTCGACAACGGCATGTCCGCCGTGCTCGCGTGGGTCCCCTATGTGCTCATCGCGCTCATCCTCGTCGCCACCCGCCTGAACTGGTTCGGTCTGAAGACGCTCCTGCAGGGCGACGCCTTCAAGGTCGGCATCAGCCATATCCTGGGCAACGAAAACGTCAACTGGGCCTGGAACTGGGGCTGGTGCCCGGGCATCTTCCCGTTCATCCTCGTGTGCATCCTCACGTTCTTCCTGCACAGAATGCCTGCCAAGAAGGTCAAGGAGGCGTTCGTGGACACGTTCAACCAGACCCTCGGCGCCGCCATCGCGCTGTTCTTCGGCGTCTCGATGGTGTACATCTACCGCAACACCGGCATGAACGCCGCGCTTACGGATAAGTCCATGCTGTTCGTCATGGCGGAGGCGCTCGCCGGCATCTTCAAGGGCGCTTACGTCATCATCGCGCCCGTGATCGGCGTGCTCGGCGCGTTCATGTCCGGCTCGAACACGGTCTCCAACACGCTGTTCGCCGGTCTGCAGTTCCAGACCGCACAGCTCGTGAAGATGAGCCCCGTGCTGATCGTCGCGCTGCAGAACATCGGCGGCGCCGCGGGCAACATGATCTGCGTGAACAACGTCGTCGCGGCCTGCGCCACCACCGGCACCATGGGCAACGAGGGCAAGATCATCCGCACGAACGCGCTGCCCTGCCTGATCTACTGCATCATCGCGATCCTGGTGCTCGGCGGCATGATCGTCGCGGGCATGGATCCGCTGGAGCTGGTCAAGCTGTCAAGCGGCGGCTGATTCGGTCGGCTAACAATACGAATCCCATTTCGCCACAGGAGCAGTCTCTGCTCCTGTGGCTGAGCAGCAAATAAAGGAACATCAATACTGGAGGTATTTATCATGATCCACCTATCGTTTGAACAGGAAAAGAAGCTCATCAAGGGTCTGTGCAAGGCGCTGGACGTCGAAGAGATCGACGCGCACTATCTGTCTGAGGTCGTCACGCACTCCGACTTCACCGGCACCTATTCCCACGGCCTGTCCCGTCTGTGCATCTATCTGCGCCAGTACATGGCAAACGCCCTGATCGCGAAGCCCGACTTCAAGCTCGCGAGCGACAAGGACGCCTCCCTCGTCTTCGACTGCGGCGGCGGCTCCGGCATCGCGGCCGTGAACCGCGTGTATGACGAAGTGCTCAAGCGCGCGAAGAAGTACGGCGTTGCCGCCGGCGTGGGCCGCAACAGCGCCAACATCGGCTGCGGTGCCTACTACGGCCACCGCATGGCGGAGGACAACATGATCGGCATCGTCGTGTCGAACACCTATCCCTGCCAGGCGCCGTTCGGCGGCGCGGACCGTCTGATCGGCACGAACCCGATCATCCTCGGCTGCCCGACGACGAACCCCGACCGCCCGATCGTCATCGACGTCTCCACCAGCGGCGTCGCCATCGGCAAGGTCCAGGCCTATCGCCGTGAGAACAAGCAGATGCCCGAAGGCTGGGCCAACGACTACGACGGCAACCCGACGACCGATCCGAACGTCGCCTACTGCGTCCGTCCGATGGGCGACCACAAGGGCTACGGCCTCGCGGTGTTCGTCGACATGTTCGGCGGCGTCCTGTCCGACGCGCTCACCAGCCCCGAGATCCCGTTCGTCGAGGACATGCGTCCCGAGGAGACCGGCTTCGCCGTCATCCTGCTCGACATCGCGCACTTCATCGACGTCGACCGCTTCAAGGAGCATTCCTCGCTGTACGCCAGCCTCATCAAGAACAGCCGCACCGCCACCGGCGTGAAGGAGATCTTCATGCCCGGCGAGATCGAGGCGCGTCTGCTCGAGGAGCGCAAGGTCACCGGCGTCGACTTCTCCGACGCGCTTGAGGCGGAGCTGACCGAGCTCGGCAAGAAGTGCGGCGCGCTCGGCGCAGACGGCAAGCTGGAGGATCTGCTCGCCTGATCCCGATCGTACGTTTGACCGAACCTGCGCCTTTGCAGGTTCGGTCAAATTTTCATCAGCATCTATTTCCCATACAGGAGGAACATTGCATGGCAACCTACAACAAAATTACCCCTGAGATCGCCGACCGGCTGAAGGCCGTCGTCGGCGAAAAGCGGTTTGCCGCGGGCGAGGCTGTCGACCCGAATTACAGCCATGACGAAATGCCGATCTACGGCAAATTCTTCCCCGAGGTCACGGTGGACGTGGAATCGACGGAGGAAGTCTCCGCGATCATGAAGATCTGCAACGAAAACAAGATCCCGGTCACCTGCCGCGGCGCGGGCACGGGTCTGGTGGGCGGCTGCGTGCCGCTGGCGGGCGGCGTGGTGCTCTGCACGCGGCGCATGAACAAGATCCTGCACTATGACATGGATAACCTCGTCGTGCGCATCCAGCCCGGCGTCCTGCTGAAGGATCTCGCCGCGGACGCGCTCGCGCACGGCCTCATGTATCCGCCCGATCCCGGCGAGAAGACCGCCACCGTCGGCGGCAACATCTCCACGAACGCCGGCGGCATGCGCGCGGTGAAGTACGGCGTCACGCGCGACTATGTCCTCGCGCTCACGGTCGTGCTCGCCGACGGGCGCATCATCGAGCTCGGCAAGACCGTCTGTAAGACCAGCTCCGGCTACAGCCTGCTGCACCTGATGATCGGCTCGGAGGGCACGCTCGGCATCATCACCGAGATGACCATGAAGCTCATCCCGAACCCGGTGTGCGACGTCAGCTGTCTGGTGCCGTTTGCGAATGTGGAGGACTGCATCCGCTTCGTGCCGCAGATCAAGCTTGCCAACCTCGACCCGCAGTCCATCGAGTTCATGGACGCGGACATCGTCACGTCCTCCTCCGCCTTCACCGGCATTCCGACCTTCCCCGAGCGCGTGAAGGAGGCCGACGTCGGCGCGTCGCTGCTCGTCACCTTCGTCGGCGCGGACGAGGACGAGCTCGACCAGAAGCTCATCAAGCTCGGCAAGATCGCCGAGGCCGCGGGCGCGCTGGACGTGCTCGTCGTCGCCACCAGCTCCAACAAGAAGGCCGCCTGGGCCGCGCGCTCGAGCTTCCTCACCGCCATCGAGGCCGATACGAAGCTCCTTGACGAGATGGACGTCGTCGTCCCCGTGGACAAGATCCCCGCGTTCCTGCTCTACATCCGCTCGCTCGGCGAGGAGGAGGGGCTCACGATCCGCAACTTCGGTCACGCCGGCGACGGCAACCTGCATATCTACTGCTGCTCCAACGATCTGGAGCTCGACGAGTTCAAGCGCCGCACCAAGATCGTCATGGACAAGGCCTACGCCAAGTGCGCCGAGCTCGAGGGCCAGGTCTCCGGCGAGCACGCCATCGGGCACGCGAAGATGCAGTATCTGCGCGAGTCTGTCGGCGACGATGTGTTCGCGCTCATGGGCGACATCAAGCGCGTCTTTGACCCGAACTACATCCTCAATCCCGGCAAGGTCTGCGATCAGTCGCTCGTCGGGTGAGAAGAAAGGAGAACGCTATGCTGAAAATACTCGTTTGTGTCAAGCAGATCCCGGACGTCGATCTCGTGAAGATGGACCCCGAGACCGGCAACCTCGTGCGCGCCGGCGTGCCCACGCTCACCAACCCGCTCGACCTGAACGCCTTGGAGGCCGCCGTGCAGGTGAAGGAAACATACGGCGGCGAGGTCACCCTCATCACCATGGGCCCGCCCATGGCGGAGAGCACGCTGCGCGAGTGCCTCGCGGTCGGCGGCGACGACGCGATCCTCATCTCCGGCCGTCCCTTTGGCGGCGCGGACACCCTGTCCACCAGCTATTCCATCGTCAAGGCGTCCGAGATGAAGGGCAAATTCGACCTCATCTTCTGCGGCAAGGAGTCGCTCGACGGCGCCACCGGGCAGATGGCGAGCCAGCTCGCCGAGCGCTTTGACGCCTCGCAGATCTCCTGCTGCTACTCCATCGAGGACGTCTCCGACGGCAAGATCCGCGCCACGCGCACGCTTGAGACCGGCAAGGAGGTCGTCGAGGCGACGCTGCCGTGCCTGCTCACCGTGGAGAAGGACAATTTCTACGGCCGCCTCCCGAACCTGAAGGCGTATCTGGATTCCAAGACCGCTCCTATCACCACTCTCACGGAGAACGATATCGACGGTCTGGATCTCAATAAGATCGGCGTGCCCGGCTCCGGCACCATCGTGCCGAAGATCTATCCGCCCGAGCTGCCTGAGCCCGGTCAGATCATCAGCACCGGCAGCGCCAAGTCCGACGCCGGAAGGCTCGTAGAGATCCTGGCGGAAAAAGGCGCGATTTAAGGAGGGCGAAACGATGCAGAAATCCGATTATAAGAACATGTGGGCCTACATCGAGCACGACGGCAAGACCGCGGCGCCCGTGGGTCTGGAGCTGTGCTGCGAGCTGAGAAAGCTCTGTGATACCACCGGCGACAAGCTGTATGCCGTCATCATCGGCGACCTGCCCCACGCGGAGGTCGACAAGGTGCGCGACTGCGGCGTGGACGGCATCATCTATGTCAGCGGCACCGGCTATGACTATTTCAACACCGACGCCTACGCCAACGCCTTCACGGTGCTCTCGCGCAAGTACAACCCCTCGGCGATCTTCGTCGGCGGCACGATCGACGGGCGCGACTTCGCGCCGCGCTTTGCCGTGCAGCTCGACACCGGCTGCACCTCCGACGCCATGGAGCTGGAATACGACCCCGAGACCGGCGATATCCAGTTCATCGAGCCCGCCGTCGGCGGCAAGATCATGGCGGTCATCACCGTCCCGGTCCTGCGCCCGCAGGTCGGCACGATCCGCCCCGGCACGTTCAAGTACGCCCCCACCGGCCGCAAGGCGGAGATCGAAGCCATCTGCGAGGAGATCAACTTCGACCCCGCGGCGATCCGCTGCAGGCACGTCGACTTCATCCCCGACGACATGGACCCCGAGCTCGACATCGCCAACGCCGACTGCATCGTCTGCGTCGGCAACGGCCTGAAGGACGCCGAGCACCTCGAGCGCTACCGCGTGCTGGCAAAGCTCCTCGGCGGCAAGATCGGCTGCACGCGGCCGCTGTTCGACCGCGGCATCCTGCCCTATAAGCTGCAGATCGGCCAGTCCGGCGTCATGGTCAAGACGAAGCTCTACATCAGCTTCGGCGTCTCCGGCGCCGTGAACCACACCGCCGGCGTCGACGCGGACATGTTCATCGCCGTCGACAAGAATCCCGACGCGCAGATCTTCAACTACTGCGACTACGGCATCGTCGGCGACATGGACGAGGTCTGCGACGAGCTCATCGAGCTGCTGAAGGCCAGACAGGCGTAAACAAACCGCTTCGGGCGGCGCCGCGTCCGGCACAGCGCCGCCCGTTTTCCGGAGGGACACATGGAATACAAACGATTTGACAACCACATCCTCGCCCGGATCGACAAGGACGAGGAGATCCTCGAGCAGCTGCAGGTCATCGCGGAGCGGGAGGGCATCCGGCTGGCGTCGATCTCGGCGCTCGGCGCGGTGAACGACTTCACCGTCGGCGTGTTCGACACGGCGGAAAAGCGCTATTACGCCAACCACTTCACCGGCCCGTTCGAGATCGTCTCGCTCACCGGCACCGTCACCACCATGGACGGCGCGTTCTATGCGCACCTGCACATGAGCGCGGGCAACGCGAAGGGCGAGGTCTTCGGCGGACATCTGAACCGCGCGAACATCAGCGCCACCTGCGAGATGGTCATCACGGTCATCGACGGCACGGTCGAGCGCCGCTTCAGCGAGGAGATCGGGCTGAATCTCTTTTATTTTGGATAACTTGGATAACGAAACGGCGCGCTGCTTTTCGCAGTGCGCCGTTTCAGACTGTAGACAAACCTATGCTGCTGATTGATGAGATAGAGCAGCGGGGAGCTCGAGGGGCAAGGCCGCCTCGATTTCAATCCATTGTCGCCGCAATCTGTCTAAAAAAGTTTTGCTTTTTTAGACAGATTGCTGTTTGCGGAGCAAACATACTGGCGACGCTTCAGTGTGTCGACACTTTGTCGACACACTGAAACGGCGCGATGCCCACATCGCGCCGTCAGAGCACGCCCTGCTCCATGCACCACACGCGCAGGACGGCGGCCTGGGTCTTGCCGTCGGGGACGTTGCCCTTCGCGATCTCCTGCACGAGATCAGACAGCGGCATCGCCTCGAGCGTGAGGAACTCGTCGTCGTCCAGCTTCTGCACGCCGAACGTCAGCCCGCGCGCGAGATACATCCAGATCACCTCGTCGGAGTACGCCGCGGCGGGATAATATGTGCCGAGACAGACGAGCTCCTTTGGCTCGATGCCCGTCTCCTCGCGCAGCTCGCGGCGCGCGGCCTCCTCGGGCGGCTCGGACTTGCTGTCGCGCTTGCCCGCCGGGATCTCGAGGATCGTCTCGTCCAGCGGATAGCGGAACTGCCGCTCGACGATGACCTTGCCGTCGTCGGTCAGCGGCACGACGCACACCGCGCCGACATGGCGCGTCAGCTCGCGCGGCGCCGTGTGCCCGTTCGGCAGACGCACCGTGTCGGTGAAAAAGTCCAGGATATGTCCGTGGTAGATCCGCTTCGACGCGGTCTGTACCTCTCTGAGCTCGTCCATGGCTTTGCTTCCTCCCTGTTCCGGTTCCGCGAGCGCGTGTGCGCGCGGAAGATTCCATCGATAATGCGCCGCGAGACACCGCAGCGTCACGGTCACGGCGACGCTCAGCAGCACCGCCGCCGTCTCGGGCAGCAGCGGCTGCACGAGCAGAAACAGCCCCGCACCGACCAGCAGCGCCGAGGCATACACATGCTTGCGAAACACGCCCGGCACCTCTCCGCCGAGGATATCCCGCAGCACGCCGCCGCCCGTGCCCGTGAGCAGGGCGACGAAGATCAGCAGCCACACGCTGCTCTGTCCCGCGCGCTGAGAAAGCTCGATCGCCGTCGCGCCGAAGACGCCCATGCCCACCGCGTCGGAGACGAGCAGGACCGTGTCCCAAAAGCGTCTGGCCCGCAGCGCCGGACGGCGCAGCGCGGGAAAGAACGCGAGCAGCGACGCCACGAGCCCCACGATCAGCCAAACGGGATCGCGGAACGCCATCGGCGGCGTCAGCCCCAGCATCAGATCGCGCAGGATGCCGCCGCCCACCGCCGTCGCCGTGCCGAGGATGCACACGCCGAAGAGATCCATCTCCTTGCGGATGCCCACGGCCGCGCCGCTCACGGCGAACGCCACGGTGCCGATGAGCTGCAGGATCAAAAAGAAGGTATCCATCTCAGTCCTCCGTGCGGCGCACCAGCTGCGCCGGATCGACCCGGATCAGCTTTTCCGGCGGCAGATCGCGCAGCGAGCACACCGCCGCCGCGCAGCCGGGGATCGTGTCATAAAGCCTGCACAGCGCGCTCGGGTTCGGCGGGATCAAAACGCCGCCGCAGCGGGCGAACGGGATATCGCGCAGGTCGCCGCGCCCGGTGAGCTTGAACCAGCTCTCGCGCAGCGTCCACAGCTCGAACAGCTCCAGATCCCCGGGCTCGACCTCGCGCAGACGGCGGCGCACGACGTCGGGGATCTCCCGCCGCCGCTCCACGTCCGCGCCCACCGGCGCGTGTGAGAGCGCGACGAGCACCGCGCCGCGCGTATGGCTGACGGAAAAATGCAGCTCCGGGTGTGCGGGGAAATACGGCTTGCCCGTCGGCGACAGCGCCGTCTCCGGCAGCCGCTCCAGCCCCCAGACCTCCCGCGCCGCAAGCTCCAGCAGCGTCCAGGCAAAGGCGCTGCCGTTGGCATTCGTCCGCCCGGGCCGCAGCGCCTGCGCCGCGTCCAGCTCCGACACGTCCGCCCAAAACACGCGCATATCGCAGCGCCTCCCTTCCGCAAGATGATAAGCTATCATACCACACATCGCCCGCCGATTCAATCCACAGAATCGACAGGCGGCGGCAGCGCCTGCGCCCCACTTGTATTGTGCGCAACTTTGTGGTAAAGTATAGGCAATCTGCCATAAGGAGGGGCCCTTCATGATCACGATCTACGGAACCACACAGTGCCCGGACACGCGCGACTGTCTCGCCGCCTGCGAGGCAAAGGGGATCGACTTCGACTTTCAGGACATCACGCAGCTGCCGGTGCTGAAGAACTTTCTCGCCATCCGCGACAGCGACCCGCTGTATGACGCGGTGAAGGCGGCGGGCGGCGTCGGCATCCCGCTGATCCAGCGCGCGGACGGCAGCCGCACACTCGACTGGGAAGCGGCGATCTGACAGCGGCGGTCAGACATCAGGACGGGGCTGTATGCGCGTTTCATAGCGGCACACAGCCCCGTATTCTGTGCAGAACAGCTTTCCTGATCCAAGCCAAAAGCAAAAAGTTCAGGGGTTCGATGCCTCCGCAATAATGCAAAAAGAGCAGTCCTGAAACGAACTGCTCTTTCTTTGGCACGCTGTAAGGGATTCGAACCCCTGAACTTCTGGTCCGTAGGTATCAAAAAGCCCTTTTACATCTTTTGACGAACTCCGATAACTGTTGAAAATCAAGAGGTTTTTAAAGAGCTGCCTTTGATAACTTTTCGTGTTCAGAGACCTTTTTTCATAACCTTGTGCACGAAATGTGCACGAAATTTTTATTTCAAAAAAGCCTCCAGCTCACGAGCCCATGTAGGTGGATTCGAGCCCTTGAGGATCAGCTCGCCGTTGACGTATTCGGCAACCTCGACAAAGCCGTTGTAGTTGTCGAAGAAATGCGCTTCATCGCAATAGGGCAGCACCTTTGCCACAGCCTCCCAGCGCCCGGCGAAGCGGCGCACGACATCCGTCTCACGAATATCATGGCCACCGTGGGCCACGCGGTTCTCGATCCGCTGGAGGCACTCTTCCACACTGTCAAGGCCGACGTAGTAGAGCCGGACGGTGTAACCCAGCTTTTTCGCTTCGGCCGCTGTGGCCTCTGTTTTGCGCCCTGAAAGCGTTGTCTCCTGCGTGAAGGATAAACCCTTACCCAGACACTCCTCGATGCGCTGGAGGGCAATACGGCCGCCCTGGAGGGCGCTGCCGCCATTCTGCGCGGTGATCTTGTCCACGTCAATGATAACGCCCAGTTCTGTGGTCTGGGTCTTCAGCACGCCAGTCAGGCTGCTCTTGCCGGTGCCGTTCACGCCGCCGACGATGGTATAGATCTTCATACTTCCGCCTCCGTTTCATCTGGTAGGTACTCCAGGAGATCGCCCGGCTGGCACTCCAGCAGGGAACAGATCATCTCCATCGTTTTCCATGATACCAGCTCACCGTGCCGGATCTGCTGGAGATAGGATTGCCCAATCAGCTTCTCTGATCGGATTTTCGTTGAAGAATAACCTTTTTCCTTCAGCGCTGCAAGTATATCAATTTTGTATTTTATCGGCATTTTATCCACCACCTTATCCATCATGCACTATTTTACCAGAAAAATGCACGGAATACAAGTGCATAAATGCCACAAAGATAGCACTAATAATTCGTGCATTATGTCAATAGACAAGCACTAATATCTCGTGCTATAATAAGCACAGATCAAGGGAGTGGCCCAAAGCACAGCCCGCAAGGGAAAAACGATGTAGGCCCAAATCCGGCAAGGGGACGCTGAATGAAAACCGTCACAAACTACCGGAGCTCCCAAATGAGGTGCGTCCCGTCAAGAGGACAATGAAATAATATAAAATTTTTCACGGCTAGTGGCTACGGCTGCTAGCCACGTGATCGCGGAGGCCGATGCGGACGCAGCTGACGTGATTGCGGACGCACTTCTCCGAAAAAGAGCATAAAAAACGAGCGGCTGCACTCCAAAAATGGAGGCAAGCCGCTCAATTATTTTGAGATTGTGCACGAAATGTGCACGAAATCCACATTTTTCAGACAGATCCTAAAAAAGAGAAAAACCTTGCAGTCATTGAAACTGCAAGGTTTTTCATTGGCACGCTGTAAGGGATTCGAACCCCTGACCTTCTGGTCCGTAGCCAGACGCTCTATCCAGCTGAGCTAACAGCGCTTAAGTGCTTTAGTATATTAGCATAGCCGCGGGAGAAATGCAAGTCTTTTTTTCGGTTTTTCAAAAATTCTTTTCCCGCAAACGCGCCGCCGTGTACTTGCTGTACACAGCGGCGTGTTTGTGTTTACCATGTGTTTACCAGCCCATGACGTCGCAGATGCTCTCCGTCAGGTTGCCGACCGCCTGCATGGCGTCGGACACGATGCGTTTGCCGGTCTTCTTCTGCGGCTTGAGCAGCATGCCCGCCGCCGCGCCGAGGGCCATGCCGATGCCGACGCCCTTGACGATGTTCATGGTCTGTGTGGATCTCGCGCTCATTTTTCATTCGCCTCCCCTCGACAAAAACTGCATGATCAGTATGCGCAGCGCCGCCGCGTTTTACTGCCGGGAGATTTCGCCGGGAGAAAATTTGCGTTTGCTGCATAAGATATGTTATAATAATATACTATGGATCATTCTGTCCTGACATCCTGTATTTCACATAGAGGAGATGCGCAAAATGAAGCTGCGTATTTTGGCGGTCGGCGACGTCGTGGGCGCGCCGGGTCTCGCCTTTTTGACCGAAAAACTGAAAGCGCTCAAGGCGGAGCGGGAGATCGATTTCGCCGTCGTGAACGGCGAGAACGCGAACGTCGTCGGCATCACGCCGAAGCAGGCGGACGCGATCTTCGCCGCCGGAGCCGACGTGATCACGCTGGGCAACCACACCTGGACGCGCTATGAGCTGCAGCCCTATCTCGACCGGCACAAGCGCATCCTGCGCCCGTCGAACTTCGCCCCCCAATGCCCGGGGCGCGGCTGGGGCGTGTTCCAGACGCGCGGGGGCGTGAAGGTCTGCGTCGCGAATCTGATGGGCAAATTCACGCTCGACGCCAACACGGACAACCCCTTCCTCGTCATCGACGATATCCTGGACGAGGCGGAGACGCCCGTCATTCTCGTGGACATGCACGCCGAGGGCACGAGCGAAAAGCGCGCGATGGGCTTTTATCTCGACGGGCGCGTGAGCGCCGTGTGGGGCACGCACACGCATGTGCAGACCTCGGACGCCGACGTGCTGCCCGAGGGCACGGGCTACATCACCGATCTGGGTATGACGGGACCGGCGCAGTCGGTGCTGGGCATCGCGCCGGAGCAGAGCATCGGCAAGTTCCTCGGCGATCCGCCGCGCCGGTATGAGGCGGCGATGGGCGCCTGCAAGCTCGAGGGCGCGATCTTTGAGATCGACAGCGAGACGGGCAAGTGCATCTCGGCCGAGGCGGTGCGCGTGCGATGAACAGCATTCGGATCCTGCACGCGGCGGACCTGCATCTCGACTCGGCGTTCGAGGCGCTGCCCGGCGCGCTCGCGGCGCAGCGGCGGCGCGAGCAGCGGCAGCTCCTGCGCTCTCTCCCGGCGCTGGCCCAGGCGCAGGGCGCGCAGCTGATCCTCCTGCCCGGGGATCTGCTGGACACGGACAGCCCCTACGGCGAGACCGTGCGCATGCTGTCAGAGACCTTCGCCGAGACCGACCTGCCCGTCTTCATCGCGCCCGGCAACCACGACTATTACACCACGGCCTCGCCCTACGCGCGGGTGCGCTTTCCGGACAACGTACATCTCTTCACGCGCGCGCAGCTGCAGCCGGTGCTCCTGCCGGAGCTGGGCGTGCGCGTATGGGGCGCGGCCTTCGAGAGCAAGCGCTGCCCCGGGCTGCTGCGCGGCTTCGCGCTCGACCGCGCGGAGGACTGTCTGGAGCTTTTATGCGTGCACGGCGAGGTCGGCAATCCCAACTCCCCCTACAACCCGATGACGGAGGCGGAGCTGGCGCACTCGGGCTTTGACTACGCGGCGCTCGGGCATGTGCACGCCTGCAGCGGGCTGCGCCGCGCGGGCGACACCTTCTACGCCTGGCCGGGCTGCGCCGAGGGGCGCGGCTTTGACGAGACGGGCGAAAAGGGCGTGCTGCTCGCGACGGTCTCGCGCGGACACGTTGAGACGGAGTTCGTCCCGCTCGGCGGGCGGCGCTACGAAAAGCTGACCGCGGACGTGGCGGGACAGGACGCGCTCGAGGCCGTGCGCGCGCTGCTGCCGCCGGGCGCGGCGCAGCACATCTTCCGCATCACGCTCACGGGCGAATGCGACCGCGCGCCGAATCTGACGCGGCTGCGCGCGGCGCTGGAGGGGCAGGTCTTTGCCCTGCAGCTGCGCGACGAGACGCGCCTGAAGCGCGACGTATGGGCGATGGCGGGCGACGACACGCTGCGGGGGCTCTTCCTCGCGGCGCTGAAGACGGAATATGACGCGGCGGACTCCGACCAAAAGCGCGAGCAGCTCACGCAGGCGGCGCGCTGGGGTCTCGCCGCGCTGGACCGGGACGAGGAGGTGTTTCCGCTTTGATCATCCACCGGATGCAGGCGACCTTCGGCACGCTCGCCGGAGACGAGCTGAAGCCCGGCGAGGGGCTGAACATCATCTACGCCCCGAACGAGAGCGGCAAGAGCACCTGGTGCGCGTTCCTGCGGGCGATGCTCTACGGCATCGACACCGCGCAGCGCGCCCGCGGCGGCAGGCTCCCGGACAAGACGAAATACGCGCCCTGGAGCGGCGCGCCGATGGCGGGACTCATGGAGCTGACGCACAACGGCGAGGCGATCACGCTCCGGCGCACGACCGCCCAGCGCGGCGCGCCGATGGGCGAATTTTCCGCCGTCTACACCGGCACGAGCATCCCCGTGCCGGGGCTCACGGCGGCGAACGCGGGCGAGCAGCTCACGGGCGTATCGGCGGACGTGTTCGCGCGCACGGCCTTCATCGGGCAGGGCGGCGTGATGCTCTCCGGCACGCCGGAGCTGGAAAAGCGCATCGCCTCGATCGTGACCGCGGGCGAGGAGGACTGCTCCTACACCGAGGCCGACGCCCAGCTGCGCGCATGGCTGCGCAAGCGGCGGCACGGCACGCGCGGCGCGCTGCCGGACTTAGAGCGGCAGATCGCCGAGACGGAGCAGCGGCTGCAACGTCTGAACGACGCGGAGCAGCAGCGGCAGCTCCTGCGGCAGGAGCTGGAGCAGACGGACGCGGAGATCGAGGATCTCGCGCGGTCGATGAACGCCGCGCGCAGCCGCGAGCGGCGCGACGCCCTGCGCACGATCAGCGCCGAGAAGGCGCACCTGCAGGCGCTGGAGCAGCGCTTTGACGCCGCGCGGCGCGACGCCGCTCAAAAGCGCACCGCGCTGGAGCAGACGGCCTTCGGCGTGGCGGACCCGAACGAGGTGGCTCAGCGCGTGGACCGCGACGCCAAGCGCATCGCCGTGCTGGAGCAGACCGTCGCGAAGCGCCAGACGCCGTATCTCGGGCTGACGTCGCTCGTGCTCGCGGCGCTTGCCGTGGTGCTGGCGCTGCTGCTGAAGGCAAGACCGCTCTATTTCGCGGCGGTGGCCTTCGTCGTGATCGGGCTGGCGCTGCTGGCGCGTTATCTCCGCTCGGCACAGCGCGCGGACAAGGCCGAGCGCAGGCTCGCCGCCCTGCTCGCGGAATACGGAGCGAAGGATCTGGAGGAGATCTTCCTGATGGAGGACGCGCACCGCGCGGCATTCCGCGCCTGCCGCAGCGCGATGCACGCCGAGCGCACGGCCGCGGAGGCCGTGGAGGAGGCGCGCGAGGAGCAGGCCGAGACGCACGAACGGCTGCTGCAGGAGCTGGACTTTGAGCACGGCGAGGGCGAGGCGGCGGACGTGTTCCGGCGCAAGCAGGCGCTGGAGCAGGTACGCAGCTCGCTGCGCGCGCGGCTGGAGCGCGAGCAGGGCGCGGCCTCCGTGATCGGCGACCCGATGGCGCTGGAGAGCGAGCTCAGGTCGCTGCTCGACCGGCACGCGGCGCTCACGGCGCAGTATGACGCCATCGCCCACGCGGTGACCGCGCTCGGCGCCGCCGACCGGGAGATCCAGAAGCGCTTCTCCCCCGCGCTGGCGCGCAAGGCCGCGGAATACATGCAGACGCTGACCGACGGGCGCTATGACGCGCTGGCGCTGACGCGGGACTTCACCGCCGAGGCGCGGCGCGCGGGCGACACGCTGGGCCACAGCACGGCGTATCTCTCGGCGGGCGCGGCGGATCTGATGTATCTGGCGGTGCGGCTGGCGATGTGCGAGCTTGCGCTCGAGCGCGAGGAGCCCTGCCCGATCATCCTGGACGACACGCTCGTGAACTTCGACGACGACCGCGCCCACCGCGCGGTGGAGCTGCTGCACACGCTCGCAAAAAAGCGGCAGATCATCCTCTTCACCTGCCATAAGCGCGACTATCCGGACGCGCTGGTAGACATGAAGATCATATAAAATTTACGGGCGCGTTGCAGAAACGCGCCCGGTCTTTGTTGGGGTGAAATGTCGCCTGACGGCGACGTGAAATTCGCCCGTTGGGCGAGTGAAATGTGCCTGACGGCACGTGAAATGCCGCCTTGCGGCGGCGTTGATGTGTCGGCTTCGCCGACGGATCAGAATGAGGGTGGTTGCGGGAGATCGGTGCGGATCCGCCGAGGTGCCTACCGTGTCCGGGAGCGTACCGCGCGGGAGGGGCAAGCCCCGCCCCTACGAGAAAACGTACAATCAACGCACCCGTAGGGGAGGGGCTTGCCCCTCCCGTGTCCGACGAACGCCGCACCGACGGCAGCGCACCCGTAGGTGCGGAGGTCGTCGAAGGACCCTCTCAGTCAGCTGGTGCTGACAGCTCTCCCAAAGGGAGAGCCAAGGGGTGCGCTGCACCGGCGTTGGTGCGGCAATTTTCTTGCCTCCCCCTTTGGGGGAGGTGTCACGGCGCGGCGCGCCGTGACGGAGAGGGTCTGCGATGCGCGCCGCACAAACGGCGGGCGGTGGTAGCCGGGACATCCTTTTTCCAATCCGTCGGCGTCAGCCGACACCACAACGTCCGTCAGGACATTTCACGCCGCCGTAAGGCGGCATTTCACGTCGGCGTCAGCCGACATTTCACGCGCCCGTCAGGGCGCATTTCACCCTCCTATCCCCTGTCCTGTGCAGCTTGCACCAGATCCGGTTTCATTCTCTCGGCTGCTTCTGCTGCCTGCACCACGTGTCCATCACCATTTTGACCGGCAGGAGCTTCACCGCCCGTGCCTGCATCCGCTCGGGGAGGCCGAGGACGGAGGTCAGTTTGCCCTTCTTCATGTCCTTCAGCGCCTTTCGGATCACGGGCTCCGGCAGGTAGAAGCGGTTATAATAGCAGATCGTGTCGTCCGTGACGGCGTGGTCGAAAAACTCCGTCCGGATCCAGCCCGGGCAGACCGCCATGACGCGCACGCCGCGGGGCTTGAGCTCCTGACTCAGCGCGCGTGAAAAGCTGAGCACATACGCCTTCGACGCGCCGTAGACGTTGATATACGGCACGGGCTGCCACGAGGACATGCTGCCCATGTTATAGATCCGGCTGCCCTCGCGCAGATACGGCAGGCAGATATGGCACATTGCCGTGAGGGCGCGGGCGTTTAAGTCGATCATGTTCAGCTGCCGGTCCAGATCGCGCTCGGCGAAGGGGCCAAACACGCCGAAGCCCGCCGCGTTCACGAGCACCGCCACCTCCGGCTGCTCGGCGGCGAGCGCCTCCCGCACGATGGCGATGCTCCGCGCGTCCAGAAGGTCCAGCGCCAGCACGCGGACGCGCGCGCGGGTCTTTTCCTGCAGCGCCTCGAGCCGCTCGCGGCGACGGGCGATGACCCACAGCTCGTCGAACTGCTCGTCGGCGTCCAGCGCATACACGAATTCTCTCCCCATGCCGGAGGATGCGCCGGTGATGATGGCAATTTTCATCCGGGTTTCTCCTTTCTACTCCCAGTCGTCTTCCGAGGCGGTCTCGTCGCGCGCCCAGCGCAGGAAGGTCTTGTGGTCCACGCCGAGCTGCCGCCCGGCATAGCGCCCGGAGACGTTCCCCTGCGCCCACTCCTCGACCATGTCCTCATAGCCGTAGGGCTTGGGCATGCTGGGCCGCCCCAGCTTGACGCCGCGGCGCTTCGCCGCCTGGATGCCCTCCCCCTGCCGCTGGCGGATGTGGATGCGCTCCGTCTCGGCTACATAGCTCAATAACTGCAGCACAATATCCGCGATCAACGTTCCCGTCAAATCGCGGTCCTTCGCCGTATTCAGAAGCGGCATGTCCAAAACGACGATCGACACATCCTTCTCCTTGGTCAGCAACCTCCATTGAGCAAGGATCTCGTCGTAGTTCCTGCCGAGCCGATCGATGCTTTTGATCACAAGCACATCCCGCGGCTGCAAGATGGTGAGCAAATACAGATAGATCGGACGATCGAAGTTTTTCCCCGATTGCTTGTCCAGATAGATCTGTTTGGGCGGTACGCCGTACTCCAGCAGTGCAACCCTCTGCCGGTCTTCGTTTTGCTCCTGTGTGGATACGCGCATGTAACCGTAGATCACACGGTATCGCCCCCTCGCGCCAAGCCTTGATATGAGCATTCCCGTGTCTGTGCTCTATTATAACAAGAAGTGGGCAAGATACTGCATTCCTTTTTGTAATGATTTTCAAAAATTTTATAATTTCAGGAAAAACCTTGACGCCCTGCAGCAGCCTGTAAAGCTTCTGCAGGGCGTCTATTTCGTTGGCGGAGCGCTCCCGCGCGACCGGGCGCCGATCCGCCGGGCAGGATGATCAGTCCTGCGTGACAATCAGCCGCGAGTTGTCAGGCTCATGTCTATTATAACGCATGTCCCGAAACTTTGCACGAATTTTTTTCGAGGTCGTCACACGGCCATCGTGCCGTCGGCGTTGAAGTGATAGGTGCCGCGCGGCAGCAGGTCGTTCGTGTTCGACACGAAGTAGTCGCAGTCCCGCACCGCCGTGCAGTTGGACTTGATGTAGTAGTAATGGCCCTCCCATTCGATCAGGCCCGCGTGTGTCCGCACGCCGTTCAGATAGTAGTACAGCTCGCCGTCTTCCTCATACACGCCCGTCCGCGTGTCCGGCTCCGGTACGACCATCTTCCCGTCCGCGCCGAACGTGTAGGTGCCCTTGTCCATGAGCCCGTTCGTGTTGCTGACATAGTAGTCGCAGCCCGCGACCGCAAAGCACGACGTCGTGATGTAATAGTAATCCCCGTCGATCTGAATGAGGCCCGCGTGGGTCTTCACGTCGTTGACGTAGTAATACAGCCTGCCGTTTTCCGGGTACAGCCCGTTCTTGATCACCGGCACGTCCGTCATGTGCCCCTCGGCGTCGAAGTTGTGCGTCGCGCGCGGCATGTAGTCGTTCGTGTTCGAGACGAAGTAATTGCTGCCCGTGACCGCCTGTCCGTTCGACTTGACGTAGTAATAATACCCGCCGACATAGATCAGACCCGCGTGCGTGCGGA
>JAFUCD010000016.1 GCA_017459865.1 Oscillospiraceae bacterium | reverse complement strand
TGGTTTCCGTTATACACAGGAATATGGCAAGGCGCGGATGGAAGTGAAGGCCGCGCTTACCTTTGCATGCCTAAATCTGAAAAAGCTTGCAAAAAAGAGATGGAAAGAGCAAAGGAAACAGCTCAAAAACACGTTGATCCTATGCTTTTGGAACCTGTTTCCTGCCAAATACACCGCAAACCCGCTTTTGGCTTGATCCAAAAGCGGGTTTGTCTACGGTCTGAGCACGGTAATTCTGATAGAATTGCCGTGCCTTTCTTTTTGTGGTACAATCGATTTTATCCCGGCAGGAGGTGTTGCTCGAATGATTCAGAGATATGATTTACTGAAGTCTCTTCACGATATTCCAAACCCGCATGATTGCGTGATCCAAAGCATTTTTCAGGACAAGGATTGCATAGTTTTTGCATTTGAGGATCAGATCACAAATCATGATTCCGTGAAATACTATTGTCCATCCGCGAAAAGCCTGGTGATCCGATACCACCTGCCGGAGATGGATTATGCGCTGTATCAGCATAAGACAAAAAGGAAGCTGCGTGGTGCTGCCTCAGCCTATATCTCCATGCCGAAGGAGGCGCTTTTTCATCTTACGGAGGACAGATACAAGCTCGAGTATTTGTATCATTACATTTACTACGGGTCCATGATCCTCGTTCTCTCGTCCGGGCGTGAACTACGGCTCGAGCTGCCCGATGTAGACTGCGTTACGTATGAGTGGATCGAATGACCCATACACATGATTTCAGGTGAATGCGTTATGCTTTATCAGGCAGTAACCTCGACGAAAGCAGCGATGAAACGGACACATGGAAACGCATGCTATAATGACGCAGCGCTCGCACAGATGCAGACGCAGTTCGAACGTACTGATCGGGTGATCGAATGCTATGCGGTCGATCAAAAATACTGGCAAGAGGGATTTACACATGCAGAGTAATAAAGCTGCCGCATTCCGGCCGTTTCGGTCGTTGTGCGGCGGCTTGTTGTTTTCTCGGTATGGACAAGCGGGAGAAAGCTTGTTAAAATAATTCTATTCCGCATAACTTTCAAGGAGCGAACAAGAAGCTTTATCTTGTCAACCATGATCAGCGCGCTATGCCGCCGAGCAGATGCTGCTGAGGCTGTTTCCCGATGAGCGGTCGGAGCACCCCGGAGGCGCCGGCGGGCGGCGACTGCGCTGTGCTGACGCTCTCGTGCGGGGCGCGGAACGTCACCTTGACATGGGCAAAATCATCGCGGAGGTGTAAGCATGCTGGAAGTCAAAACACCGCAGGAAGTGCTGGCGCTGATCGAAACGGAATTCGAGCCGCTCGGTCTCGTCGAGGCTGCCCCGCTGACCGGTGCGCTCGGCCGCGTGCTGGCCGAACCGGTCACGGCGCAGGAATATGTGCCGGACTTTGACCGTTCCACCGTAGACGGCTATGCCTGCCGCGCCGCGGATACCTTCGGCTGCACCGAAGCGATCCCCGCGATCCTGCAGGTCGCGGGAGAAGTGCAGATGGGACAGAGCGCGGATCTCGCCCTTTCCCGCGACAGCTGCGCCTATGTGCCCACCGGCGGCGCGCTCCCCAAAGGAGCCGACTGCGCGGTGATGATCGAATATACCGAGGACTACGGCGATGGTACCGTCGGGATCCTAAAGCCGGGTACGCCGGGGATGAACCTGATCTTCCGGGGCGACGATGTGTTTCCCGGCAAGGAGATCCTCCCCGCCGGGCGGGTGCTGACCGCGCAGGACATCGGTGCGCTGGCGGCCATCGGAAAGACGACTGTGCCCGTGGCGCGCAAGGTGAAGGTCGGCGTGATCTCTACCGGGGACGAGCTGGTGCCGCCGGACGAGACGCCGGGTCCCGGTCAGATACGGGACGTGAATGCTCCGCTGCTGACCGCCATGCTGACGGAATTCGGAGCCCAGACGGTGGATTACGGCATCGCAGCGGACGATGAAGCGCTGCTGCGGCAGAAGATGGAGACGGCCGCAGCGGAATGTGATGCGGTGATCCTCTCCGGCGGCAGCAGCGTGGGCGTTAAGGACGCGGCCTGCCGCATCATCGAACGCATGGGCACGCTGTTGCTGCACGGCATCGCCATCAAGCCGGGCAAGCCCACCATTTTGGGCAAAGCCGGGAACAAACCGCTGATCGGTCTGCCCGGGCATCCGGTGGCCGCCTGCTTTGTGGCGCAGCTCTTTGTGCTGCCGCTGTTGGGCAAGCTCATGGGAAGGCAGCGGGAGATCTATACGGTCACGGCGGAGCTGACGGAGAGCCTCGGCGCAAACCACGGACGGGAGCAGCTGAGCGCCTGTCATCTGCGGCGGGAGGGCGATCGGCTTCTGGCCGCGCCCATCCGGTCCAAGTCCGGGCTGATCACGCAGCTGGCAGGGGCGGACGGCTATTTCATCATTTCGCGCGACTGCGAGGGGCTCCCCAAGGGCGCGCAGGTACAGGTTTATCTTTACTGAGGTGAGAAAATGGGCTTTGAATTTTTGACCAACGCGCCGCTGGAGCAGGCAAAGAAAGACTATCTCCGGAAATTGCAGGAAAACGGTTTCGCCGCGCAGTTTGAAACCGTCCCGGTGCAGGCCTCCTACGGGCGCATCACGTCCCGGGCGGTTTACGCCAGGATCAACGCGCCCCATTATGCAGCCAGCGCCATGGACGGCGTGGCGCTGCGGGCAAAGGACAGCTTTGGCGCTACCGAAACCACGCCCGTCACTCTGCGCGAGGATCAGTTCGTCGTGGTGGATACCGGTGACCCGATCCCGGAGGGATGCGACGCCGTCATCATGGTGGAGGATATCCTCAATAACAGCGACGGCAGCATCACCATCCACGCCGCCGCGGCGCCGTGGCAGCATATCCGGCAGATCGGCGAGGACATCTGCGCCGGAGAAATGATCCTCCCCAGCTTCACGGAGATCAACGCCGCGGCCATCGGCGCCATGATCGCGGGCGGTGTGTCGGAGCTTGCCGTCATCCGCCGCCCCGTGGTGGGCATCATCCCCACCGGAGATGAGATCGTCTCTCCCGGCGCCGACCCCAAGCCGGGCGAGATCCTGGAATTCAATTCCTCCATCTTCTCCGCCATGCTCAGGGACTGGGGCGCGGAGCCAAGAACCTATCCCATCACGTCCGACCGTTTTGAGGCCATCCGGGATATGGTTGAGAAGGCAACTGATGCGTGCGACATGGTGATCCTGAACGCCGGCTCCTCTGCAGGGCGGGACGACTATTCCACCGCCGCCGTGCGCGAGATCGGCGAGGTGCTGTATCACGGCGTCGCCATCAAGCCCGGCAAGCCCGCGATTTTGGGTCTTCGCGGAGAAAAGCCCATTCTGGGCGTACCCGGTTATCCGGTCTCCGGCATCATCGTGATCGAGGAATTCCTGCAGCCCCTGATCGACACTTGGTACGGCAGAGTGAAGAAAACGGAAAGCCGTACCCGCGCCAGACTGACGCGGCAGGTGGTCTCGGGGCTCAAGTATCAGGAGTATGTGCGCCTGCGCATGGGCTATGTGGGCGATTCTCTGATGGCCTCCCCCCTGCCGCGCGGCAGCGGCGTCGTGTCCTCCTTTATGAAGGCGGACGGGATGCTGGTGGTGCCTCAGGGCACGGAGGGCTATCCGGCGGGAGAGGAGGTCCGCGTCCGGCTGCTCAAGGACAAGGGGCAGCTGAAGAACACGCTGGTCGTCATCGGCAGCCACGATCCGCTGCTGGATGAACTGACGGATCTCATCCACCGGGAGGATCACCGCATCTTCCTCTCCTCCGCCCATGTGGGCTCTATGGGCGGCATCATGGCCATCCGCCGGGGCGAGGCGCACGCCGCGGGCATCCATCTGCTGGATACGGAGACGGGTGAATATAATCGCCGGTATATCAAGAAGTATTTCCCCCACGGCGGCGTCCGTCTGGTACGCTGCGTAGGACGTCAGCAGGGGCTGATGCTGCAAAAGGACAATCCCCTGGGCATCGTTCGCTTTGCGGAGATCGCACGAGAGGGCGTGCGCTATGTGAACCGGCAGAAGGGCTCCGGCACGCGCATCCTGACGGATTATCTGTGCCGAAAGGAGGGCGTTGACCCCGATCAGGTCTATGGCTATGAGCGCGAGGAGATGACCCACAACGCCGTCGCCGTACAGATCGCCGGCGGCAGCGCGGACGCCGGCATGGGGATCTATTCCTCGGCCAGACTCTATGATCTGGATTTCCTGCCGATCTGTGTGGAGGAATATGATCTGCTGATCCCGGAGAGCGTCTGGAACACCGATCTCATCCGACAGCTGATCTCCACGCTCAAAAGCAGCCAGTTCCGGGAACGGATCGAGGCGATGGGCGGCTATACGCTGGATCGCCCGGGCGAGATCATCGACGTTTTCTGATGCGGGATCTTGATGTGGTCGTCATCGGCGGTCTGCCGGAAACTGCATATTGCGCTGCTCGAGGCGCGGGAGGATGTCTGCAACGGCATTTCCCGCGCCATTTTGGCAATTGTCTGTCCCGACTATGATCATGAGCCCGGCACGAGGGCTTTGTGCGTACGCAACACGAATGGATGCGTCAAAAACTCTCACACTTTTGATGATTTGTCTTGACAATAACAGCGCTGATACGCTATCATTTTTGCAAGAGCAACGCATCATATTCCGCTCTCAGTCTATTACATTTGGAGGGAACTATGGATAAGCAGAAAAAGAACAAGCTGCACGATCTGATCGGTATCGCATGCGGCGTCTTCCTCCTGGTCGTTCTGGTATGGAGCATCATCTCTGCCAACACGACAAAGACGGTCGGCGACACCAACGTCTCCAAGGACGCCGTGACGTTGACCGGCTCTGCAGAGGGACGAAACGGACCGATCGAGGTCGAGATCGTTGCCGATGCTGAAAAGATCTATCAGATCCGCGTCGTCAGCCACGAAGAGACCGAGGGCATCGGCTCTGTCGCCGTGGACGAGCTGCCTGTCTCGATCTATGAAAACCAGAGCCTGTCGGTGGACTCCATTGCGGGCGCCACCATCACATCGGACGCCATCAAGGCGGCGGTCATCAATGCGCTCGAGTCGGGCGGCTTTGATCCCGCTGTGTTCCAGCGCGCGGTAGAGGCTTCCGCGCCGGTGGAGAAGACGGACGTGGAGCTCACCTGCGACGTCGTGGTCGTCGGCGCAGGCGGCGCAGGTCTGACGGCGTCGGTCCTTGCCACGCAGCAGGGGCAGGACGTGATCCTGCTGGAGAAGATGTCCTTCGTCGGCGGCAACAGTCTGCGCGCCGAGGGCGGCATGAACGCGGCCGACACGAAGGTCGAGGCGGAGCTCGGCATCACGGACAGCACCGTGGACAACTTCGTGGAAGACACGCTGCGTCTGGGTCACGATCTGGCCGACCCCGAGCTGGTGCGCACCCTTGCCGAGAACAGCGCCGAGGCAGTCGACTGGCTCTACTCCATCGACGCGCCGCTGCCGGAGGTCGTCGCGACCGGCGGCACGACGCACAAATATCTGCACAAGCCCGAGGGCGGTCTGCCCGTCGGCGAGTATCTGGTCGAAAAGCTCAAGGTGCAGACCGAAAAGCTGGGCATCGATGTGCGCGTGAACACCAAGGCCACAGAGATCCTCATGGAGGACGGGCGCGCCGTGGGCGTGAAGGCCGAGGACGCCGAGCACAACTACATCATCCACGCCAAGTCTGTGGTGCTGACCACGGGCGGCTTCGGCGCGAACTTCGATCTGATGGCGAGCTATGACGAGAGTCTGCGCAACGCTGTGACGACGAACCACTCCGGCGCGACCGGCGACGGCATCGCGATGGCGCAGGCCGTCGGCGCCGACACCGTGGATATGGAGCAGATCCAGCTGCACCCGACCGTCATCCAGCAGGACGGCACGCTGGTGTCCGAATCTGTCCGCAGCCACGGCGCGATCATCGTGAACACCGAGGGCAAGCGCTTCGTCAATGACCTTGCGGGCCGCGACGTCGTTTCGCAGGCCGAGCTGAAGCAGCCGGACGGCTACTGCTTCATCATCTTCGACCAGCATCTCGTGGATGAGGTCGCCCTGACGCAGAAGTTCATCGATCGCGGCTTTACGATCACGGGCGATACCTATGAAGAGCTGGCGAAGAACATGGGTCTTGAGGGGGACGCCGTGCAGAACTTCGTGGACACGATGAACACCTGGAACGAATCCGTCGCCAAGGGCGAGGATGCCGAATTCGGCCGCAACAACGGCATGGACGCCGATCTTTCGACCGCGCCGTTCTACGCCATCAAGATCGCGCCGGGCATCCACCACACCATGGGCGGCATCAAGATCAACAGCAACGCCGAGGTCATCGATACCAACGGCAATGTCATCCCGGGTCTGTTCGCCGCGGGCGAGACCACGGGCGGCATCCACGGCGGCAACCGTGTCGGCGGCAACGCCGTCTGCGACTTCATCGTCTTCGGACGCATCGCCGGTCAGAGCGCCTCGAAATACGCAGACGCGGCCTGAGCGCACGCCTGAACTGCCTGACCGGACGCTGACGGCGGACCGAGTCCGTCTTCCGTGACCACGCTAGGCACATTCAACACATAGAGACAGCGAATGGACCGAAGGGTTCATTCGCTGTCTTTTTCGTTTCCGGCGCCGTTTCGGCCGCGGCGGCGCCGGCGGCGTTTTTTTCTATGGACAAGCGGCAGAAAGCTTGATAAAATAAATTTATTCCGCATATCTTTCAAGGAGCGAACATGAAGCTTTATCTCGTCAACCATGATCAGCGCTATGCCACCGAGCAGATGCTGCTGACGCTGTTTCCCGATGAGCGTCCGGAGTACCCGGAGGCGCCGACGGACGGCGACTGCGCCGTGCTGACGCTCTCGCGGGGGGCGCAGAACGCTACCGTGACCTGCCGTCTCCGCCGGGACGGGCGGGACGCGCTCGGGCGCGCGGTCGTGCCGAATGCGGCGCTGACAGACGCCGTGACCGAGGGTCGGCTCATTTCCCGGGCGGTCAAGCGCGCGTTTTATCACGCGGCGCTGCGGCTCGGCGTAAAAAAGCCCGTCTGGGGCGCGCTCACGGGCGTGCGCCCGGGCAAGCTCATGGAAAAGCTCCTGCTGGACGGGTGCTCCGACCGCGAGGCGCTGCGGCGCTTTCGCGCGGAATTCGACGTGAGCAGAGAGCGCGCGGCGCTGTGTCTCGAGACCGCGCACGCGACGCTGGACGCGGCGGCGACGCTGGGCGAAAAGGACGTCTGCCTCTACATCGGCATCCCCTTCTGCCCGACGCGCTGCGCCTACTGCAGCTTCGTGAGCCAGAGCGTGGAGCGAAGCATGAAGCTCATCCCGCCGTTTTTCGACGCGCTGCTGCGGGAGGTCGAGGCGACCGCGCAGGCGGCGCAGGCAGCCGGGCTGCGGTGTGTGTCGCTGTATCTTGGCGGCGGCACGCCGACCACGCTCTCGGCCAAACAGCTGGAGCTGCTGTTTCAGAAGCTCGAGACCTGCTTCTCCCCCACCGACCTGCGGGAGATCACCGTCGAGGCCGGGCGTCCCGACACGATCACGCGCGACAAGCTCGAGGTGCTGCGGCGGCACAAGGTCGGACGCATCAGCGTCAACCCCCAGACGATGGACGACCGCGTGCTTGACGTGATCGGGCGAAAGCATACCGCGCAGGACATCGTCGACGCGCTTTCCCTCACGCGCGCGGTGGGCGGCTTTGCCGTGAACATGGATCTCATCGCGGGGCTCCCCGGCGACTCCACGGCGGGCTTTTGCGCCACGCTCGACCGCGTGCTCGCGCTCAGCCCCGAGAACATCACCGTGCACACGCTCTCGCGCAAGCGCGGCAGCAGTCTCTCGGAGAACGACGCGCCCCTGCCGACGGCGGAGGACGTCGGCGCGATGCTCGACTACGCCGCCGGTCGGCTCTCGGACGCAGGCTACGCGCCCTACTACCTCTATCGGCAGAAGTTCATGTCCGGCGGCTTCGAAAACGTCGGCTGGACGAAGCCGGGCTTTGAAAACCTCTACAATATCTGCATCATGGAGGAGCTGTGCAGCATTCTCGCCATGGGCGGCGGCGCGAGCACGAAGCTCGTCGCGCCCGGCGGGAAGATCCGCCGCAGCTTCGACCCCAAATACCCGAAGGAATACATCGAGAGCATCGACCGGATCTGCGCCGAGAAATCGGCGCTCCGGGACTGGTTCTCTCCGGAACAGGAAGGAGCAGACACATGAGTTATCAGCTTTCCGAAATCAACGCCGCGCTCGAGCGCGACCCCAAGACATTCCTCGACGCATGTGACGAGGCCTATAACCAGAAGATCCGCCGTGCGGCCAAGACCATCGCCGAGCGCGCCGCCGACTGCCCGATTGTGCTGCTCTCCGGCCCCTCCGGCAGCGGCAAGACCACCACCGCCATGAAGATCGCCGAGGCGCTCTCGGAGCTCGGCGTCGGCAGCAAGAGTCTCGCGATGGACAGCTATTTTCGCACCGTCGACCCCAAGACCAGCCCGCGCACGCCCGAGGGGAAGCTCGATCTGGAGTCCCCGCTCTGCCTCGACCTCGACCTGCTGGGCGAGCACCTGAACGCGCTGGCGAACGGCAGACAGATCCGGCTGCCGATCTACAACTTCGTCACCCAGATCCAGGCGGGTCCCATCGGCAAGCGCATGAAGCTCAAGCGCAATGAGGTCGTCGTCTGCGAGGGCATCCACGCGCTGAACGACGACATTGCCGCGCACTGCCCCGGCGCGATCCGGCTGTACATCTCCGCGCGCTCGAACATCCTCGACGACGACGGGAAGATGATCTTCAAGGGCACATGGATGCGTCTGATGCGCCGTCTCGTGCGCGACAACAACTTCCGCGGCACGAACCCCGCCGCCACGATGGAGATGTGGGCGAACGTCCGCCGCGGCGAGAAAAAGTACATCTCCCCGTTCAAGGAGCGCGCCGATCTGAAGTTCGACACTGCCTTCGCCAGCGAGGTCTCCATCATGAAGCAGTTTGTAAAGCCGCTACTGGAGGCGCTGCCCGAGACCGCTGAGCGCTATGACGAGCTGCGGAAGATCCTCCCCACGCTCGACCGCTTTGCCGACGTCGATCCGGAGCTGCTCGCGCCGGAAAGTCTGCTCAGAGAGTTCATCGGCGGCGGTGTATACGATTATTGATTATGTAAACTAAAATATAAGCAGACCTGCGGAGAATGCAGGTCTGCTTATTATTATGGAAATGGATATATGTTATGTAAACTGCTTTCGACGTCTGCACGGCAGGCGCTCCGGGAGCTTCGCGTAACTCAGCAGGATGCCCGCGAGGATGAACGCCGCGCCGAGGATACCCTGTGCGCCGATATGCTCGCGCAGGAACACGACGCCGAGCACGGACGCGACGAGCGGGTTGAGCGCGCAGAACATGCCCGCGCGTTCGGCGGTGGTGCCCGCCTGCGCGACCGGCTGGAGCGTGAAGCCGAAGCCGCTGCACACCACAGCGAGCGCGACCACACTCAGCCACTCCGTGCCGCCCTGCGGGAGACGCGGCGTCTCCATAATGCAGGAGGCGAACAGACTGAGCACACCGATCGTCGCGACCTGCACGATCCCGGCGGCCAGCGGATCGATCTTCCCATGATGCGTCAGACGGTCGGTCGTGAGGATCGCGCCGGCATAGAGCGTCGCTGCCAGCAGGGCAAACGCCTCGCCCAGACCGAAGCGCACGCCGCCGCCCAGCGTGAGCAGCCCCACGCCCGCGAGCGTCACTGCGGCGCAGAGGATCGCCTTGCGTCCCGGCGCGCGGCGATAAACCAGCGCCGCGAGCAGCGGCACGATCACGATGGCGGTGTTTTCCAGGAAGGAGACGTTGCTGGAGGTCGTACGCTTGAGCCCGGAGAGCTCTGCCGTCATGACCAGAAAATACATCCCGCCCATGATCAGCCCCGCGCGGAGGCTGCGGCGGTCGATGCGGCGCAGGCGCGGCAAAAACAGCACGCTGAGCAGCACAAACGCAAGCAAAAATCGAAGCGCCAGCAGATTGAAGATCCCAAGCCCGCTGATCACGAGCTTGGCAAACAGATAACTGGTGGCGCGGGCAACGATGACGCCGGCGAGCAGAAGCTCGGATGCGCGGCGGCTCATGGGCTTTCCTCTCATGGCAGACGCCTCCCCTTCGGATTTGCTTGACACAAGCATAGCATCATGTTATCCTTGCGTAAAGCGAATGTTTATCAATGTTTCTTTGATAATTCATCAAAGAAAGGGGAAAAGATATGGATACCGAAAAATGCCGCGCGCTGCTTTGCGTACTGGAGACCGGCAGTCTCTCCGCCGCAGCGGAGGAACTGGGATATACCCCGTCCGGCGTCAGCCGGATGATGGCGGCGCTGGATGAGGAGGTCGGCTTCACGCTGTTGGAGCGGGGACGCGGCGGCGTGGCGCCCACGCGCGCCTGCGAACGGCTGCTGCCCGACGTGCGGGAGATGGCAGCCGTCGGGCGTCGTCTCCGGGAGACGGCAGCCGCGATCCGCGGCGTGGAGCTCGGCACCGTCTGCGTCGGCAGCGCATACGGCGCATACTACGCGCGGCTGGCGGAGACCGTCGCGATCTTCAGCCGCGCGCATCCCGGCATCGAGGTGCAGATCCTGCAGGGCAGCAGCACCGTCCTGTGCACCGCGATCGAGCGCCGCGAAATGGACTTCGCCATCGTGAGCCGACGGGAGGGCGACTTTGATTTCCTCCCGCTCATCCGCGACCCCATGACCGTCTGGGTGCCGGAAGCGCACCCACTCGCCGAGCGGGACGCCGTGCCGATCTCCGTCTTTGCAAGCGAGCCATACGTCGCGACCTATCCGGAGCAGAACACCGACAACGATCACGTGCTGGGCGCGCACGGGATTGAGCCGCGGACGCGCTTTGCCACGATCGACGACCGCGCCACCGCCGCGCTCGTGCGGGCGGGTCTCGGCATCAGCATGAACAACGCGATCCTGGCAGAGGGATTAGATCTCACGGGCGTCGCGGTCCGCCCGCTCTCGCCGGAGACGATCATCGAGATCGGCTTCGCGCTGCCGCCCGCGCATCGCCGCTCCCCCGCCGCCAAGGCGTTCCTGCAGACAGCAAAAGAGACCAATTTAATAAGTTATGTAAACTAAATATGGCATATATCTGAGTATTCAAGAGATATATGCCGTATTTATTTACATAATATTATTATGGTCACCCTTATATATCTTTTTGTCTGAACCCGCCTTTGACGGGATTTGGGCGGCGGGCATGCTATGCTCCGGCTATGGATGTGCTGTATTTGGATCAACTGTTCGCCGTGAACGCGCTGGTGGATTATTGTATCGTGCTCGCTGCCGCGCGTCTGGCGGGCGTCGTGCTGCGGCGCGGGCGCTATGCCCTCGCGGCGCTTGCGGGCGCGGTATACGCCGCGCTCACGGTGCTGCCGGGGCTGACATGGCTCGCGCTCGCACCGGTGAAGCTCGCGATGGGCGTGGCGATGGCGCTCATCGCGTTTGGCGGAGAGGCGCGCTTCTGGCGCTGCGCGGCGGTATTCCTCGGCACCGCGGCGCTGTTCGGCGGCGCGGTGTTCGCCCTCTCGATGGCCGCCGGAGCCGACGCGCCCGGCTGGGCGCTGCAGCGCGTCACATGGCGCGTATTGATCCCGACCTTCGCGCTCTGCTATGCCGCGGTCACGACCGTGTTCCGCAGCCGCATGCGCGCAGCGGAGCGCGCGCTCCTGCCCGTTTCGCTCAAGCTCTGCGGACAGACCCTCGCGCTGCGTGCGATCCGGGACAGCGGCAACGCGCTGTGCGATCCCGCGAGCGGCATGCGCGCCGCGGTGCTCAGCGCGGCGGCTGCGGAGCCTGTCCTCGGCCCCCTGCCGCGCGATCCGATCGCCGCCATGGAGCAGCTGCGCGGAAGGGTCAGGGGCGCGCGCCTGCTCCCCTATTCCGCTGTCGGCGTGCCGAGCGGGCTTCTCACCGCCTTTCAGCCGGAATCGCTCTCCGCCGCCGGAGAGCCGCTCGAGGTGCTCATCGCGCTCTCCCCCACCCCGGTCTCGACGGAGGGGACGTATGATCTGCTGCTCCCGCATCTATGATTATGTAAACTCATTATGTAAACTTAAAGGAGGGTTTCTATGCGACTGTTCCGCTTGCTGGCGCGCTTGTTCAAACGACTGTTCCCTGCCCCGGAGGTGCATTACATCGGCGGGAGCGACCGGATGCCGCCGCCGCTGGACCGGGAGGCGGAGCGCGCGGCGATCGAGGCGCTGCGCGCGGGTGACGACGCAGCGCGCTCGCTGCTCATCGAGCACAATCTGCGGCTCGTGGTGTTCATCGCCAAGCGCTTCGAGAGCACCGGCGTCGGCATGGAGGATCTCATTTCCATCGGCACGATCGGGCTGATCAAGGCGATCCGCTCTTTCGACCCGGACAAGAAGATCAAGCTTGCCACCTACGCCTCGCGCTGTATCGAAAACGAGATCCTGATGCACCTGCGCAAGATCGCCTCCCAGCGCACGGAGGTCTCGATCGACGAGCCGCTGAACACGGACTGGGACGGCAACGAGCTGCTGCTGTCGGACATTCTCGGCACGGATGGCGACGAGATCGGCAGACCGCTGGAGGACGACGCGGACCGCACCATGCTCATGCGCGCGATCGCGGCGCTCCCGGAGCGCGACCGGACGATCATCCTGCTGCGGTTCGGGATCGGGCGCGAGCAGGACGCGACGCAAAAGGAGGTCGCGCAGGCGCTCGGCATCTCCCAGAGCTACATCAGCAGACTGGAAAAGCGCATCATCGCCCGGCTGCGCGGCGAAATGGAAAAGCAGATGCAGATCTGACAGGGCTCCCTGCCGGAGTCGTCCGGCAGACAGCAAAACTCCCGCCGCAAAAGCGGCGGGAGTCAGACTGTAGACAAAGTCCCATGCACACAGAAAAAGGTGTGCATGGGGCTTTGCCATATGGTAAAATAGAGCTGCGGGGTGATGCGGGATGATGACGAGAGACGCAGCAAAGAGCCGGGAGCAGGTTCAGTTCGTAAGT
>JAFUCD010000015.1 GCA_017459865.1 Oscillospiraceae bacterium | reverse complement strand
TATCCCATGCAGATATTCCTGCTCTTCCGGTGATAAATAAATCTCTTTTCCTGCCATTGAGATGCACCCCTTTCTCGCTTTGAGATTAGTATACATCTCCATGAAGGAAAAGTAAAGTTTTAGTTGTTACGTTGTACTACAACCTTGAGCGCGCTTCCGGATAGATTGTAGGGGCGGCAATCTGCCGCCCGCCAGCAGAGTTTATGAACAATTTGTCAAATCGTTCGGCATACCTCTTGACAGAGTGGCGCCTTGGTGGTAAATTAGCACTCAGAAAGAAAGAGTGCCAGCACCCGGGGCGGGTGCCTGCTAATCGAGTCGGAGGCGCGGCATGGAGCTGACCGAGCGAAAAAAGAAAATACTCGCCGCCGTCGTGGAGGAATACATCCGCACGGCGGAGCCGGTCGGCTCGAAGACCATTGCCGCCACGGCGCATCTCGGCTGCAGCTCCGCCACGATCCGCAATGAGCTCGCCGAGCTCGTCTCGCTGGGCTTTCTGGAGCAGCCGCACACGTCCGCCGGGCGTGTCCCGACGGCGCAGGGCTACCGCATGTACGTCAACGAGCTGATGGAGCACCAGACGCTCACGCCCGAGGAGACCGAGGAGATCGACCGCAGCCTTTCGGTCCGCTCCGACGCACTGATGTCGGACGCCAGCCGGCTTGCCAGCCAGCTCACGCGCTATCCCGCGCTGGCGCTGTCGGCAAAGCCGCCCGCCACGATCAAGCGCTTCGATCTCATCTATCTGGATGCGAACTCCTTCATCATCGTCATCCTCCTGTCGGACGACACGGTGAAAAACAAGCTCGTGCATCTGCCGGTCTCGGCCGATCAGACGCTCATCCAAAAGCTCGCCGTGGTGTTCAACGCCCACTTCACGGGCGTCTCGGAGCAGGAGATCACGCCCATGATGATCCGCGCCGCCGAGCGTGCCGCCGAGGACAACATCGGGCTCACGGCCGTGATCGCGGCCTTCGCCATCGAGGTGCTCACGAGCGAAGCCGAGGCGCAGGCCTATCTCGTCGGCGAGAGCCAGCTGCTGCACCAGCCGGAGTTTCGCGACCCGGACAAGGCGCACCGGCTCATGACCTATCTCTCCGACGGCGGACATCTCACGGATCTGCCGCTCTCGGAGCTCGGCGGAGAAAACGAGGTGCGCGTGCTCATCGGTCCGGAAAACGTCGCCGAGGAGCTGCGCGATTCCAGCGTGATCATCGCGACCTATGACGCCGGAGACAACATGCGCGGACTGATCGGCGTGGTCGGTCCGACCCGAATGGACTATTCCAAGGTCGCCGCGAAGCTCAGCTTTATCGCGGCGGGCCTCTCCAGACGCCTCGGCGGCGGCTCGATGCCGCCTCCGGGCATGGATAACAAGCTGATTATCAAGGGAGTCGAAGAAAATGCCGAAGAAAAAGAATCCTGAAGCGCCCGAGACCGAAGCGGTCGAGGAGCAGGAGGAGCAAGCAGAGGTCAAGACGGAGAAGAAGGCCGCCAAGACCGAGAAGAAGACCGAAAAGAAGACCGAGAAGAAATCGGAAAAAAAGGCCGAGAAGAAGGCCGAGACGCAGCCCGAGCCGGAGGCAAAGGCCGAACCCGCCGCGCCGAGTCTCGAGCAGCAGCTCGCCGCCGAGAAGGACAAGTACCTGCGTCTGCTCGCGGAGTACGACAACTTCCGCCGCCGCAGCGCCAAGGAGCGCGAGAGCCTGTACACGGACGTGCGCGCCGACACGCTCAAAAAATTCCTGCCCGTCTATGACAGCCTGAACCGCGCGCTGACACAGACACCCGAGGAGGACGCCTCCCGCAAGGGGCTCGAGATGATCATGCAGCAGTATGTCTCCGCGCTCGAGCAGCTGGGCGTCAAGCCCATCGAAGCCGTGGGCAAGACCTTCGACGCCAATCTCCACAACGCCGTCATGCACATCGAGGATGAGACCTACGGCGAAAACGAGGTCGTTGAGGAATTCGAAAAGGGCTTCGCCATCGGCGACAAGGTGCTGCGCTATTCCGTTGTCAAGGTGGCAAACTAACGGCGGTCAAATCTTAATTTGTTTATAAAATTTTTCTTATTCAATACAGGAGGAAATCATCATGGGTAAAATCATCGGTATCGATCTGGGAACCACCAACAGCTGCGTGTCCGTCATGGAGGGCGGCGAAGCAGTCGTTATCCCGAATGCGGAAGGCAACCGCACCACGCCGTCCGTCGTCGCGTTCTCCAAGAGCGGCGAGCGTATGGTCGGCCAGGTCGCGAAGCGTCAGGCGGTCACGAACCCCGACCGCACCATCAGCTCCATCAAGCGTGAGATGGGCTCCAACTACAAGGTCACCATCGACGGCAAGGCCTACACCCCGCAGGAGATCAGCGCCATGGTCCTGCAGAAGCTGAAGGCGGACGCCGAGGCATATCTGGGCCAGTCCGTCACGGAAGCGGTCATCACCGTTCCGGCTTACTTCACTGACGCACAGCGCCAGGCGACCAAGGACGCCGGCAAGATCGCGGGTCTGGACGTCAAGCGCATCATCAACGAGCCCACCGCGGCGGCGCTTGCCTACGGCCTCGACAAGGAGACCGACCAGAAGATCATGGTCTATGACCTCGGCGGCGGCACGTTCGACGTCTCCGTCCTCGAGATCGGCGACGGCGTCATCGAGGTGCTCGCGACCGCGGGCAACAACCGCCTCGGCGGCGACGACTTCGACAACGCCATCACGCAGTACCTCGTCCAGGAGTTCAAGAAGAGCGACGGCGTGGACCTCAGCACCGACCGCGTCGCCATGCAGCGTCTGCGCGAGGCCGCCGAGAAGGCGAAGATCGAGCTTTCCGGCGTGACGAGCTCCAACATCAGCCTGCCCTATATCACGGCGGACGCCACCGGCCCGAAGCATCTGGACATCACGCTCACCCGCGCGAAGTTCAATGAGCTCACCGCTTCTCTCGTCGAGAAGACCGCCGGTCCCGTGCGTCAGGCCATGAGCGACGCCGGCGTCAGCGCGGGCGAGCTCACGAAGGTCCTGCTCGTCGGCGGCTCCACCCGCGTGCCCGCCGTGCAGGAGATGGTCAAACGCCTCACCGGCAAGGAAGGCTTCAAGGGCATCAACCCCGATGAGTGCGTCGCGGACGGCGCCGCGATCCAGGGCGGCGTGCTCGGCGGCGACGTCGAGGGCATCCTGCTGCTGGACGTCACCCCGCTGTCTCTCGGCATCGAGACTCTCGGCGGCGTGTGCACCAAGCTCATCGAACGCAACACCACCATCCCCACCAAGAAGAGCCAGGTGTTCTCCACCGCGGCCGATAACCAGACCTCCGTTGAGGTCAACGTCCTGCAGGGCGAGCGCGAGATGGCGCAGTACAACAAGTCTCTCGGCCGCTTCCAGCTCGACGGCATCGCCCCGGCCCGCCGCGGCGTGCCGCAGATCGAGGTCACCTTCGACATCGACGCCAACGGCATCGTGAACGTCTCTGCGAAGGATCTCGGCACCGGCAAGGAGCAGCACATCACCATCACCTCCTCCACCAATATGTCCAAGGAGGACATCGACAAGGCTGTCCGCGAGGCCGAGCAGTTCGCCGCCGAGGACGCCAAGCGCAAGGAAGAGGTCGACGTCCGCAACCAGGGCGACCAGATGGTCTATCAGACCGAGAAGACCCTCGAGGAGCTGGGCGACAAGGTCGACGCAGCCCAGAAGGGCGAGATCGAGTCCAAGCTCCAGAGCCTGAAGACCGCGCTCACCGGCACCGACACCGAGGCCATCAAGGCCGCGACCGAGGAGCTGACGCAGGTGTTCTACAAGCTCAGCGAGCAGATGTACGCGCAGGCCAACCCGCAGGGCCAGCCGGGCGCCGGCTTCGATCCCAGCAACATGGGCGGCCAGCCGGGCGGCGACAACGGCGGTCAGCAGTATTATGACGCGGACTACACCGTGGTCGACGACGACAAGTAATCCCACTTCCAGCACATTTGCGGGTGCGCGGTTCTTCGCGCACCCGCAAACGAGGGTATGAGATATGGCAGATAAACGAGATTATTACGAGGTATTGGGCGTTCAGAAGGACGCCACGGACGACGAGATCAAAAAGGCGTTCCGCAAGGCTGCCAAGGCCAATCACCCCGATCTGCACCCGGACGACAAGGAGTGCGAGGCGCGCTTCAAGGAGATCAACGAGGCGTACGAGGTCCTGTCCGACGAGGAAAAGCGCAAGCTCTATGACCAGTACGGTCACGCGGCGTTCGATCCCAACGGCGGCTTCGGCGCGGGCGGTCCGGGCTTCGGCGGGTTTGGCGGCTTCGGCGGCTTCGGAGATATCTTTGGGGATATCTTCGGCGGCGGCTTCGGCGATATCTTCGGCGGCGGACAGCGCGGCGGTCCGAAGCGCGGCGACAACGTGCGCGTGCGCGTCACGGTCACGTTCGAGGAGGCTGCCTTCGGCTGCAACAAGGAGATCAACGTCGGCCGTGTCGAGCCCTGCCCGGACTGCTCCGGCAGCGGCGCCGCGCCCGGGACCGAGCCGGAGAGCTGCACCGAGTGCGGCGGCACGGGCTCCGTCCGCACCGCGCAGCGCACCCCGTTCGGCATGGTGCAGTCCAGCGCCCCGTGCCGCAAGTGCGGCGGCAGAGGCAAGATCGTCCGCACGCCGTGCCCCAAGTGCGGCGGCAGAGGCGCCGTGCGCAAAAACCAGAAGATCAACATCAAGATCCCCGCGGGCATCGACGACGGGCAGACCATCTCCCTGCGCGGACAGGGCAACGCCGGCTCCGACGGCGGTCCGCAGGGCGACCTGCTCGTGACCGTCATGGTCAAGCCGCATCCGCTCTTTGAGCGCGACGGCAACGCGGTGCTGCTCGAGATGCCCGTCACCTTCGCGCAGGCCGCGCTGGGCGACGAGATCGAGGTGCCCACCATCGACGGCAAGGTGAAGCTCACCATCCCCGAGGGCACGCAGCCGGGCAGCGTCTTCCGCCTGCGCGGCAAGGGCATCCCGTACCTGCAGTCGAAGAGCGGCCGCGGCGACCAGTTCGTCACGATCTCCGTCTCCGTGCCGAAGAACATGACCTCGGCGCAGAAGGAGAGCCTGCGCGGCTATGCGCGCAGCATGAACGAGCGCGTCCCCGAGTCGAAGGGCGGCATCTTCGGCGGGAAGAAAAAGAAATAACGATCGCATCTGATACAGGCGTCCGTGAAATCGGGCGCCTGTGAGACTGTCAAAAAACTATGCTGCTGGCTCCCAAAATAGAGCCGCGGGGGAGCTCGAGGGGGCAAGGCCCGCCTCGAGTCAAATCTATCGTCGCCGCAAATCGCTTGAAAACCAGGGGTTTTCAAGCGATTTGCTGTTTGCGCAGCAAACATATTGGCGACTGCGCAGCTTGTCAAAAATGTCCATCAAGGACTTTTTTGACAAGCTGACAGGCGTCCGGAGCTCCGGGCGCCTGTTTTGCGCCCGGAAATACTTGACAAGCCTGCCGGAATTCTTTACTTTATAATCGTGACCCATCTACATCCCGTATTCGAATCTGCAGGGGTTGAGCTTATGAACAAACTGGCAGAATTATTGGTCCGCAGGCGCAGACTCTTCGCAGTGATCACGCTTGTCGTCACGCTGATCTGCGCCGCGATGGCGCTGCGCGTGGAGATCAACACCGATATGTCGCGCTATCTCCCGTCGAAGTCCGCGATGCGGCGCGGCACGGAGCTGCTGCAGCAGGCGTTCCCGAACGACCCGGAGCAGAGCACGTTCCGCTTCGTGTTCAACGGTCTTGACGAAAGCGAGATCCCCGAGATCCAAAGGACGATCGAGGAGCATGTCTATGTCTCGCGCGTGGAGTATGTCTCCGGCGACGCGCGCTACAACCGCGACGGGCGCACGCTCTTCGTGGTGAGCGTGGACGACGGCTACGACTCCCATCCGGCGCGGAACGTGCAGGCGCATTTTGCGGATGTGTTCTCGGACTATGACTTCACGATCGGCACGAACGAGCCGCAGAAGACCGAGGTGCCGCTCACGCTGCTCGCCATCGGCGTCACGATCGTGGTGATCATCCTCGTGATCATGAGCCAATCGTGGATCGAGCCGGTGCTGTTTCTCATCGCAATCGGCATGGCGGTGGTCATCAACTTCGGCTCGAATCTCATGTTCGGCTACATTTCCGATCTCACCATGGCGATCGGTCCGGTGCTGCAGCTCGTGCTGAGCATGGACTATTCCATCATCCTCATGAATCGCTACCGCGACTATCGACGGGAAGGGCAGCCGAAGCGTCAGGCCATGACCGCGGCGCTGGAGCACTCGTTTTCCTCCATCCTCTCCAGCTCGCTGACCACGGTCGTGGGGCTGCTGGCGCTCGCGTTCATGACCTATAAGATCGGTCGCGAGCTTGGCTTCGTGCTCGCCAAGGGCGTGTTCATCAGCATGGTATGCGTCTTTTTTGTGCTGCCGACGCTGATCCTGTGGGCGGACGAGCTGATCTTCAAAACCGCGAAAAAGACCCTGCCGCTGCCGACGGGCTGGCTCGCCGTGTTCAGCGAAAAGGCACGCCGGGTGATCCCGATCGTGTTCGTGGTGATGTTTGCCGCGTTCTTCTTCCTGCGGCAGTTCACACCCATCATCTTCACGGAGAATCTCACGGACGATCTCACGCCGTATTTCCCGGCGGACAATACCGTCGTGCTCCTGTATGAGAACACGGATGAGGACGCGGTGCTGCCGCTGATCGCGGAGCTGGAGCAGGACGAGCGCGTCCGCGCCGTGCAGGCCTACGCCAACACGCTCGGCGTGCCCATGACGCGCGAGCAGATGACCGAGACCATGTCGCAGGGGGAGGAAAACCCCGCCACGGCACAGCTCGTCGGGCTGATCTATGACGCGTACAGCCCGGACCCGGACGCCACGCTGTCGCTCGATCAGTTCACGGAGCTGTTCACGCGCAACGCCGACCTCGCCGCGTTCTTCGGCGACGAGGCGCCGCTGGTGTTCTCCATGATGCGCGGCGAGATCGAGACGCAGAAGGCGCAGATGATCGGCGAGCATTGGTCGCGCGTCGTGATCCAGACGACCTATCCCGAGGACTCGGACGAGACGACTGCGTTTCTGGACACGCTCTATGCGCGCTGTGAGCAGGACTTCTCCGGCGAGACCTATCTGATCGGCACGTCCGCGATGGTGCATGAGATGGAGGCGAACTTCAGCCGCGAATATCTCACGGTCACGCTCATCACGGCGGCGGCGATCTTCCTCGTCGTGCTGCTGACGTTCCGCTCGCCGGTGATTCCGCTGCTGCTGGTGCTGCTCGTGCAGTGCGGCGTTTACATCACGGTCACGGCCATGGGCTGGCAGGGCTATGACGTGTATTATCTGGCGCTGCTGATCGTGCAGGGCATCCTCATGGGCGCGACGATCGACTATGCCATTTTGTTTTCCAACTACTATCGCGAGCTGCGCCGGACGACGGACCGGCTCGGCGCGCTGCGCGGCGCTTATGCCAACTCGATCCACACGATCATGACCTCCGGTCTGATCCTGATCGGTGTCACGGCGATCCTTGGCGTGTTCTGCACCACGCAGAGCATCGCGCAGGTCTGCACCACGATCGCCCTCGGCAGCACCAGTGCCGTCGTGCTGATCCTGCTGATCCTGCCGGGACTGCTCTCGGCGTTCGACCGGCTGATCGCAAAAAAGCGCTGAAAAAACAGCGTCACAGACAGCGTCTGCCCACACCGCGCGTGTGTACAGACGCTGTTGCTTTTTGCCGGAACAAGTGATATACTGCCTTCGCATATCAAAACGAAAAGGAGGGAGCTGCCGTGGGCATTCGGCGTTTTATCGGGGACAAGCCGTTTTACCGCAGAGTGTTTGCGGTGATGGTCCCGGTCCTCATCCAGCAGGTGATCACGAATTTCGTGAGTCTGCTGGATAACCTGATGGTGGGGCAGATCGGCACCGAGCCGATGAGCGGCGTCGCCATCGTCAATCAGCTTCTGTTCGTGTTCGCGCTGTGCATCTTCGGCGCACTCGCGGGGCCAGGCATCCTGACGGCGCAGTTTTACGGCGCGGAGGACCACGCGGGCGTGCGCCACACGTTCCGCGCCAAGCTCTATCTCGCGCTCGCGGCCTTCGTGGTGTTTGCCGCGGTCCTGCTCACGCACGGGGCGGATCTCGTCCGCCTGTTCCTGCACGAGGGCGAGGCGGGGCTCGATCTGGACGCCACGCACGCCGCTGCCATGCAGTATCTGCGCGTGATGCTCTGGCAGATGCTGCCGTTCGCGGTCGTGCAGGTCTATGCCGGCACGCTGCGCGAGACGGGCGAGACGATGCTGCCGATGAAGGCGGGACTCATCGCCGTCGGCGTGAATCTCGTGGGCAACTATCTCCTCATCTTCGGCAAGCTCGGGCTGCCGGTGCTCGGCGTCCGCGGCGCGGCGATCGCCACCGTGGCCTCCCGCTTTGTCGAGATGGGCATCGTCGCCGTCTGGACACACCGCCACACGGACGCCTGTCCGTATATCGTGGGGGTGTACCGCTCGCCGCGCGTGCCGGGCGCGCTGCTCCGGCGCATGGCGAAGCTGGGACTGCCGCTGCTGGTCAACGAGCTGCTCTGGTCGAGCGGCATGACGGTGCTCAACCAGTGCTATTCCGTGCGCGGGCTGGAGGTCATCTCGGCGCTGAACATCTCCAGCACGATCTCAAATCTCTTCTTCTGCGCCTTCCTCTCCATGGGAACGACGGTGTCCATCATCATCGGCCAACTGCTCGGCTCGGGCGAGACCGAGCGCGCCGTGGACGAGGACCGCAAGCTCATCGCCTTTGCCGTGGTGCTGTGCACGGCGGTCGGCGCGGTCATGGCGGTCATCGCGCCGCTGGTGCCGGAGCTGTATAACACCACGGCGCCGGTCAAGCGTCTGGCGGTGTCGTTCCTGCTCGTGAGCGCGGCGATGATGCCGGTCAACGCCTTCACCAACAGCTGCTATTTCACGCTCCGTTCCGGCGGCAAGACGTTCATCACGTTCCTGTTCGACAGCGTGTTCGTCTGGGGCGTCAGCGTTCCGGCGGCGTTTGCGCTCAGCCGCCTGACGCACATGCCCATCGTGCCGATGTACCTGGTCGTGTACGCGCTCGACCTGATCAAGTGCGTCATCGGCTATGTTCTCGTCAAAAGCCGGAAGTGGGTCAACAATCTCACCGGCAAAGCCTGAGCAATGTAGGGCGGGTTGCGTCAGCACCCGCCTTTTTGGTTATTGAAATCCCTGCCGCCGGAGGCTATAATAGGAAATGGAAAGCGCTGTATGATCCGGACGCGCGCCGCGCGCCGTGCTTGAAAAAGGAGAATGCTTATGTCTGCGAAAAAAGCCGCCTCTGCAAAAGAGAACGAGAAGGTCACCGCAAGCAAGAAACCTGTTCAGAGAAGGAAAAAGGCCGCGCCCGCGGCCGAGACCGTGCCGCAGCCGCGCCGCAGTGTCGCGTTCATCGGCTCGGAGTGTTATCCCTTCGTCAAGACCGGCGGACTGGGCGACGTGATGTACGCCCTGCCGCGCGCGCTGACGAAGCTCAACTGCGACGTGCGCGTGATCCTGCCGCGGTATAAGTGCATCCCCGCGAAGTTCCAGGAGCAGATGGAGTACCGCGGAGAATTCTGGATGGACCTGTGCGCCGACGGACGCAAGTTCTATGTCGGCATCATGGAGATGGTCATGGACGGCGTGGTCTATGACTTCATCGACAACGAGGACTTCTTCAGCTGGGGCAACCCCTATACCGATCTGGTCGAGGACATCCCGAAGTATTGCTTCTTCGGCAAGGCCGCGCTCGCCGCGCTGAATTATCTCGACTGGATCCCGGACGTCGTCCATTGCCATGACTGGCAGGCGGGTCTGGTGCCGATCTATCTGCGAACGCTCTTTGCCGATACGAAGATCGGCGGCGCGAAGTCCGTGATCACGATCCACAACCTGCGCTTCCAGGGCATCTACAACATCCCGACGCTGAAATACTGGTCCGGGCTGCCCGACCACGTCTTCGATTACGCGGTCATGAAGCAGGGCGACGACGGCGCGAACATGTTCAAGGGCGGGCTTGCCTATGCCGACAGCATCACCACCGTCAGCGCCACCTACGCCTGGGAGATCCAGACGCCCTTCTTCGGCGAGAATCTGGACGCGCACCTGCGGTATCACTCCGGCAAGCTGCGCGGCATCGTCAACGGCATCGACGTCGATATCTGGAACGCCGCGACGGACAAGCTGCTCACCGCCAATTACGACGCGAAGACCGTGCTCAAACAGAAGAAGGAGAACAAGCGCGCTCTGCAGGAGCGGCTGGGTCTGGAGCAGGATGAGAACAAGATGCTCATCGGGCTGATCTCCCGTCTGACGGATCAGAAGGGACTCGATCTCGTCAACGCCGTCTTCCCGGAGCTGCTCGACGGCAACACGCAGGTCGTCATCCTCGGCACGGGCGACGGGCGCTATGAGGACGCCTTCCGCTGGTACGAGAGCGAGAACAAGGGCACCGTCTGCGCCTACATCGCCTATGACGAGGCGCTGGCGCACCAGATCTATGCCGGCGCGGACGCGCTGCTGGTACCGAGCCTGTTCGAGCCCTGCGGTCTGACGCAGCTGATCGCCATGCGCTACGGCACCGTGCCCATCGTGCGCGAGACCGGCGGTCTGAAGGACACGGTCGCGCCCTACAACGAGTTTGAAGACGTCGGCAACGGCTTCACCTTCGACCGCTATGAGGCGGGGCTGCTGCTGGACGCCATCATCCGCGCCAAGACCGTCTATTTCACCGAGCGCGAGCGCTGGGACGCGATCGTCCTGCGGGACATGGAAAAGAATGTTTCCTGGGAAAATTCCGCCAGACAGTATCGCGAGCTGTATCTGCAGCTCAAGCCTGAAAACTGACACCGCCGGAGCTTCGCCGGCAGACAGAGAACGAAGCGACAGAAAGGGGAAACCATCTTGTATCAGATCTTCCAGCGGGACCCCGCGCTGCTCCCGTACAGGGGACAGCTCGAGCACCATATCGGGACCTATCAGCATGTGCGCTATGTGCTGACGCAGGGCGGCAGTCTGAGCGATTTTGCCAACGCCCATGAATACTACGGCTTTCACCACACCGAGAGCGGCTGGGTCTATCGCGAATGGGCGCCCGCCGCGGACGCGGTGTACCTCATGGGCGATTTCAACGACTGGAACGAGACCGCCGCGCCGCTGACCCGTCTGGAAAACGGCAACTGGGAGCTGCGCCTCCCCGAGGACGCGCTGCACGACGGCAGCCGCGTCCGCACCGTCGTGCGCAACGGCGACCGCATGAGCATCCACATCCCGCTCTATGCCCGCCGCGTCGTGCAGGACCCGGTCAGCTATGACTGGATCTGCGAGGTCTGGGACCCCGTGGAGCCCTATCCGTGGACGGACGCCGACTTTACGCCGAAGGGACCGCTGCTCATCTATGAGACGCACGTCGGCATGGCGACGGAGGAATACCGCCCGGGCACGTATCGGGAGTTTGCCGACGAGGTGCTGCCGCGCGTGAAGGCGCTGGGGTATAACACGATCCAGCTCATGGCGATCATGGAGCACCCCTACTACGGCTCGTTCGGCTATCAGGTTTCGAATTTCTTTGCCGCCTCCAGCCGCTTCGGCTTCCCGGAGGAGCTGAAATATCTCGTGGACAAGGCGCACGGCATGGGGCTGGCGGTGCTGCTGGATCTGGTGCACTCCCACGCGGTGAAAAACACCGTCGAGGGCATCAACGCCTTCGACGGCACGGAGTATCAGTTCTTCCACGCCGGACCCCAGGGCGACCACCCCGCCTGGGGCACGAAGTGCTTTGACTACGGCAAGCCCGAGGTGCTGCACTTCCTGCTGTCGAACCTCAAATTCTGGCTCACGGAGTATCACTTCGACGGCTTCCGCTTCGACGGCGTGACGAGCATGCTCTATCATGATCACGCGCTCGGCTCGGCGTTCACGGACCTGCGCATGTACTTCACGGACAACACGGACGTCGAGGCCGTGACGTATCTGCGGCTGGCAAACGAGCTCATCCGCGCGGTCAGGCCCTGCGCGATCACGATCGCGGAGGACATGTCCGGTATGCCGGGCATGTGCGTCCCGGTCGCCGAGGGCGGCATCGGCTTTGATTATCGGCTCGCCATGGGGCTGCCGGACATGTGGATCCGGCTGATCAAGGAGCAGCGCGACGAGGACTGGAGCCTCGATTACATCTGGCATGAGCTTACGGCGCGCATGGCGCCTACGATCGCCTATGTCGAGAGCCATGATCAGGCGCTCGTCGGCGACCAGACGGTCATGTTCCGGCTCGCCGAGGCGCGCATGTATACCGACATGGACCGCGCATGCCATAATCCCGTCATCGACCGCGCCATGGCGCTGCACAAGCTGCTGCGCCTGCTCACCATGAGCGCCGGCGGCAACGGCTATCTGAACTTCATGGGCAACGAGTTCGGGCATCCCGAGTGGATCGATTTCCCGCGCGAGGGCAACGGCTGGAGCTATCAGTACTGCCGCCGCCAATGGAGTCTGGTGGAAAACGGCTATCTGAAATACGGGCAGCTCAATGCCTTCGACGCGGCGATGCTCCGCACGGCGAACGAGCATGCCGTGCTCGACGCCCCTTATGCCAAGCTCCTTCTGCTCAATCAGCAGGACCACATTCTCGCCTACGAGCGCGGCGGGCTGATCTTCGTGTTCAACTTCGATCCGCAGCGCGGGCACGAGGACTATGTGATCCCGGTCCCGGTACCGCGGGATCACGAGGTGCTCTTCACCTCGGACGACGCGGCGTTCGGCGGCTTTGACCGCATCGGGCACGAGCCGCGCTCGGCCTATGTGCCGGGGCACGAGGGGAGCGCCCTGCAGCTCGGCCTCCCGTCCAGGACCGCCATGGTGCTCCGCCCGATCCCCGCGGAAGCATAAAAACCGCATACAAAATCAGATTCAGGCACGCGAAGCGACCGACCGTCGCTCCGCGTGCTTTTTCCATGTCCGCGCTGCAATATTCTACAAATTTCCATGCGTGTTTTTGTAACATTGGTAGAATCCCTGTGAGATTCTCAGAAGTGTTTGCAGACGCACTACAATTGTAGTACAATAAACTTGACGTATCATAACCAACACGAACAGAAGGGAGATGAGCGCATTGGCGGAGCCCGTGTTTCGCCTGGAGGCGAGAAAGTATACAGGGGAGACGTCCGTGATCTCGGTCCGGCTGCCGAAGGACATGCTGCGGGACATCGACGCCGCCGCGGCCGCGGCGGGCAGGACGCGCAATGAGCTGCTCACCATGAGCATGGAATTCGCGCTCAACCATATCGAGATCATCACAGAGAAGGAGAGAAAGCATGGCGATCATTAAATGCAAGATGTGCGGCGGGGATCTGGAGCTTGTTCCGGAAACCACCGTCTGCGAATGTGAATACTGCGGCACGAAGCAGACCGTGCCGAGCGCGGACAATGAGAAGATGCTCTCGCTGTTCCACCGCGCGGGCAAGCTCCTGCGCGCCTGCGAATTTGACAAGGCGTTCGGCGTCTATGAGAGCATCGTCGCCGAATTCCCGGACGAGGCCGAGGCGTATTGGGGTCTGGTCCTCTGCAGATTCGGCATCGAGTACGTGGATGATCCCGCCACGGGAAAGAAGGTGCCGACGTGCCACCGCGCGGGCTTTGAGAGCGTGGAGGACGACGCGAACTTCGAGCAGGCGTGCGAGAACGCCGACCCGCTCGCCCGCCGGGTCTACCGCGCGGAGGGCCGCGCTATCGACGAGCTGCGCGAGCGGATCCTCGAGGTCTCGGGCAAGGAAGAGCCCTATGATATCTTCATTTCCTACAAGGAGCTCGCGGAGGACGGCGAGCGCACGGAAGACAGCGTGCTCGCGCAGGACATCTACGACGCGCTGACGGCAAAGGGCTATCGCGTGTTCTTCTCGCGCATCACGCTGGAGGACAAGCTCGGCGTGGAGTATGAGCCGTATATCTTCGCGGCGCTGAACAGCGCGAAGGTCATGCTTTTGGTCGGCATGGATTACGAAAATCTCAACGCCGTCTGGGTCAAGAACGAGTGGAGCCGCTTTCTCATGCGCATGGCAAGCGACAAGGAGAAGGTGCTCATCCCGTGCTACAAGGACATGGATCCCTACGATCTGCCGAAGGAGGTCCGCAAGCTCGCGGCGCAGGACATGGGCAAGGTCGGCGCGATGCAGGATCTGCTGCGCGGGGTGGAGAAGCTCATACCGCTGAAAAACGACGAGCCCGCGCCTGCCGCGCCGCAGCCGACGGTCGTGTCCGGCGGTCCGAATGTGACCGCCCTCCAAAAGCGCGGCGTCATGGCGCTGGAGGATGGAGAATGGGATGCCGCAAAGGATTTCTTCAATCAGATTCTCAACATGGACGCCGAGAGCCATGACGCGTATCTGGGACTGGCAATGGCGGAAGCGAAACTGTCGGATCAAGACTCTTTTCGGCATGCGTATATTGACCGCAGGATCCACGAGTCCGGAAACCAGTTGCGTGCACGGAAATTTGCGAATGCCAATCAGAGCGAGTGGTGGGAGGAATTGAACACGGCTCGTACGGCAGCGGATGAGCGGAAGGCAGAAAACCTGCGCATTGCGGAAGAAAGGCGTAATGCCGCTGAAAAAGCGGAAGAAGAACGTCAACGCATGGAGAAGGAGCGGCTTGCGGAAATGCGCAGGCAATATGAGGAGAAAGCGCAGGAAGACGCGACAAAGGTGATTGCTGCGGTTCGGGCGAAGCGCTATGAGAAAGGCCCGCCTTTAGAAACGCAGATCGCCGAGGCCAGACAGAGAGCTGCAGAACTGGAACAGCTTTGCACTTCGTTTGGCGACCTACAGGCACAGGTCGCGCAAAAGAAAAAAGAGATGCAAGCGCGCGAACAGAAAAAATGCGACCTTCAAAAGCGGCGTGCTGCCCTGGGCATTTTTGCCGGAAAAGAAAAGAAACAGATCGATTCGGAGCTTGCATCACTGGACGAGCAGGCAACTCAGGTCAGCGAGGAGCTGTCGAAGCTGCACGAACAGTTGTGGGGCTTTGAAAAGAAAACACAGGCGGAGCATGAGAAGGAAAAAGCGGAGCGCTCCGTTTTCGAGTTGGAGCAGATGCTTATTGAGCAAAAGTCATCCAAGGAGAACAGAATCTCCTACGAAGCAGCAATGAATCTACTGCAGGAAAACTTCCGCGTCTTAGAGATTGCTTCTCAAAAAAGCGCTGATGTTCTCAAAAGTTTTCTGCTCTCTAAATATAAGAAAGGCACCTCCGTAACCTTTGGGCGCTATCCGCAAAGAAGTGGAGCCGATCCGAAGCCGATCAAATGGAAAGTTCTGGCGATTGAAGGGGACAGATGGCTTCTTATCAGCCTTAAGGCGCTGGACAGCAAGCGGTATAACAAGGAGAAAAAAGATGTTACCTGGGAGACCTGTACGCTGCGGAAATGGCTGAATGGCGAGTTCCTGAACGCCACATTCACCGCGGAGGAGCGGAAACTGATCCCAACCGTGACGGTGACCGCAGACAAAAACCCAGATCATAAAACAGATCAGGGCAACACGACGCAGGACCAAATCTTCCTTTTGAGCATTCAAGAAGCAAACAAATATTTCAGCAGCGACGAAGCGAGGGCGTGCGAAGGGACAGCTTACTGTTATGATGGAGGTGCAACTAAATTTAAAAAAAGTGGAAAATGTGCTTGGTGGCTGCGGTCCTCAGGCTGGGATTCCTGGCATACTGCATTCATCTACGACGATGGCTCCGTCGTAAATCAAGGCGACATCGTTTACAGCGATACCACTGCCGTACGCCCCGCTTTATGGATTGATCTTGGAGACTAGTTCATAGAAAATTTGAGTGATAAAACAGCAAATTCTTCTCGCGGTGATTTTTAGATAATAATTTTCACGAATGCTAACTGACGTCATCATTTCATTCACCGATATCACAATCAAGGAGGAACCACCATGGCTAAATTCGTAATCGAGTGCCCGAATTGCGGGAAATACGCCGAGGCGCGCACCGGCTTTTTTGCGCGCAAGAAGATCGACTGCTCCTGCGGTCACACCATCAACGTCCGCACCGAGAAGCTCGCCGGGCGCGAGTGCCCGCATTGCGGCAACATGGTCGTCTTCGACCAGTCCAAGGGCGAGAAGGCCAAGTGCCCGGTCTGCCATGAGCCGATCAATACACAGGCCGAGCAGACCAAGATGGAGGAGTTCTCCTGCGCGCAGTGCGGCGTGCGGCTGCGCACGAGCAAGAGCGCCAGTACCTACACCTGCCCGGTCTGCGACTTCGTGAACGACGTGCCCGAGCGGCTCATGTCCGAGAAGATCAAAAAGGACGGCCTTGCCAGCATCATCAAGTACGAGGGCGACAACGAGACGCTCATCTGGAAGCACCCGATCGAGGACTTCAATTACGGCTCTCAGCTCATCGTCCACGAGAGCCAGGAGGCCATCTTCTTCCGCGACGGGCAGGCGCTGGATCTCTTCGGCGCCGGGCGCTACACGCTCGAGACGCAGCAGCTGCCGCTGCTCGAGAAGCTCTACCAGCTCCCGACCGACACCGAGGGCACCTTCCACAGCGAGGTGTACTTCATCAACAAGGTCGTGCAGATGGCCATCAAGTGGGGCACGCCGGAGAAGGTGCGCTTCATCGACCCGCTCACGGGCGTGCCGCTGGAGCTCGGCGCCTCGGGCGAGATGAACCTGCGCGTGTCGGATTCGCGCAAGCTGCTGCTGAAGCTCGTCGGCACCATGAAGGGCATCGCCTGGGAGGATCAGGACGGCATGTCGAAGTCGCTGCAGAGCTCCTTCCGCCCGCTCATCACCACGGCGGTGAAGACGAATCTCTCCGCCGTCATCAAGGACAACGCCATCGATCTGCTGGAGATCGACGAAAAGCTCGATCTCATCTCCGACCGCCTGCGCGAAAAGCTCGTTCCGGGCTTTGAGGAGTATGGTCTCACGATCCCGCAGTTCTATGTCACGCACGTGGTCCTGCCGGAGAACGACCCGAACTTCAAGCGCATCCGCGAGCTGCACACCATCACGCTGCAGACCCGCGTGATCCAGGCGGAGGCGACCGTCAAAACCGCGCAGGCGCAGAGCGAAGCGCAGTATAAAACCGCGCAGGCACAGGCCAAGGCGCAGTACCGCACCGCCGAGGAGCAGAGCGCCGCGGCGATCGAGGCGGCGCACCGCGAGGCGGTCCTGCAGCAGCAGACCACCGAGACCGAGGTCGCCCGCCGCGCGGCGGAGCGGCAGGTCATCGCCGCGCAGGCCGAGGCGCAGGCGCAGCGCATGGCCGGTCTCACCGAGGCGGAGATCATGGCCGCCAAGGGCTACAGTCAGAAGGACGTCCTGCAGTCCGAGGTGCAGAAGGCCTATGCCGAGGGCATCGGCAACATGGGTCCCGCCATCTCCGCGGGCGGCGGCAGCGGCATCCTCGGCGATATGCTGGGTCTCGGCGTCGGCATGGCGGCGGCGCAGGCCGTCGCGCCCCAGATCGGCGACATGATGCAGGGCTTTCGCGCGCCCGCCGCGGCGGAGACGCCCGCGGGCGGCTGGGACTGCCCGGCGTGCGGCAACAAGAGCATCATCGGCAAATTTTGCCCCGAATGCGGCGCGAAAAAGCCCGAGCCCGCGCAGGGCTGGACCTGCCCGGGCTGCGGCAAGACCGGCGTCACGAGCAAATTCTGCCCCGAGTGCGGCGCGAAGAAGCCGGAGCCCGACGCGGGCTGGACCTGCCCGAGCTGCGGCAAGACCGGCATCACGAGCAAATTCTGCCCCGAGTGCGGCGCGAAGAAGCCGGAGCCCGATGCCGGCTGGACCTGCCCCGACTGCGGCACCAAGGGCATCAAGACCGCCTTCTGCCCGGAGTGCGGACATAAGAAGGATGAATAAGGGGAATCCGATATGGCAAACTGTGTGAATTGCGGAAAGAAGATCACGGTCTTCAACTCATCTCTAAAATGGAATTTCAACGAGAAGACGATGTGCTTCAGCTGCACGGAACCGTTTGATACGCTGCTTGTGCGAAACGGGATCGCGTGGAGATCGAATGACATTACACGGGATCTCATCGATGAAAATAGAAACTTTCTGAAGCTGAACCAGGCGGGGATTGATTTCCTGTATGAATATGCGGAGCATATCCAACGCGTGAATCCCAAAACGCCGGAGCAGCAGAAAGAAGCGGAAAAAAAGCTTGCGCTTGAGCGCGCCAGAAAACAGGCCGAGGAAGAGGAACAACGCCTTCGCGAGCAGGCGAACGCCGAAAAAAGCCGCGCAATGGCGAGCATGCTCATCTCCTCCGGTTTCAACTTCGAGGGCTACCGGATCGTGAAGTATTCCGGCTACATCTCCGGCGATGACGCGGTGCAGATCCCGCGCAGCGGCGTTTTCGGCGGCAACAACGGGCAAAATCTGACGGACGCGCTGGTGCGCATCCGGCGGCAGGCGCTCAAGGAGCTGAAGGAGGCGGCCTATGACCTCGGCTGCAACGCGGTCATCGGCGTGGACTTCGACTATCTCACGCTCGACCCGGAAACGGCGACGCTCACCGGCGGCACGCTCTATGAGCCCTATGTCATCTGTGTCACGGCAAACGGCAACGCGGTCGTGATCGAGAAAATTGAGGATTGAATATGTCTGTAAATATCATTCGATGCCCGGTCTGCGGAGGAACGGAATTTGAAGAGGAAAAGAACTATCGCACATGCCTGTATTGCGGCACACGGCATCAGATCCCGAAAGAGGAACGCCCCGCCAGACAGTCGGAAATCGCCCTGAACAGTGATGTGGAGCGCCTGCTTGCCAAGTGCCGCAGCGACCCGCGCAACGCGAAAAAATACGCGAATCTGATCCTTGATATCGACCCTACAAACCGTGAGGCGCTGAAGTATCTGTGATACGTACATGAAAAAACATGGTGCAAAAAGTGATTTGAGAAACGCTACAGAGGTGCAAGTGCTGAAATAAAAAATCAGCTCCCCATTTGGGGAGCTGAAGAAAGCAATTATTCCTCGTCTGTGAGCCGATCTCCGAACAGGAGCGTGAGATAGTCGCGGCGGCCGTATAATACACGGTCGATGTACGCGGTCTCATCTGCGAAATGATAAAAGATCATGTAGCTGCCGCAGATCAGATAGCGATACGGGATGCGATCCGGCACGTCTGCGAGCAGCGGAGTGCCCATTTCCGGGAAATCGTGAAGCGGTAAAATGGCGTCTTGTATTCGTCGAATGAGCCGCCGCGCAGCGTCCGGGCTGCGGAGCTCGCGATTGATATAGTCTCCGATCTCACGCAGGTCGGAACGCGCGACCGGGGATATGACGATATCAGCCATGATACCGCGCCTCTAATTCACCGAACACATCGTCAGCGGTCAGCCAGCCGTCCCGCTCGCCGGAAATACGCCCCTTGTCCAGCTCGCGCAAAAGCATGCGCATGGCCTTCAATTTCTCGTATTCGCGGTATTCCTCCATGTCGAGCACCGCGTAGCGTCCGTGCCCGTTCTTGGTCAGAAACACCGGCTGCCCGACTGCCACGTCACGCAGCACTTCACCGTAGTTTCTCAGATCAGATACCGGCTTGATATTCGGCATGCGAATCACCAACCTTTCTAAAAGCTATTATATGCAAATATTACGAAAAAATCAACGATAAATTTTACGATAAACAGAGAGAAGGAGAACCCACATGGCGATCATCAAATGCAAGATGTGCGGCGGGGATCTGGAGCTTGTGCCGGATACCACCGTCTGTGAATGTGAATACTGCGGCACGCGGCAGACCGTGCCCGCGGCGGACGACGAGAAGAAGCTGAAGCTCTTCGAGCGCGCGAACCGCCTGCGCCGCGCCTGCGAGTTCGACAAGGCGGCGGGCGTGTATGAAAGCATCGTCGCGGACTTCGACACCGAGGCCGAGGCGTATTGGGGCCTGGTCCTCTGCAAATTCGGCATCGAGTACGTGGACGACCCGGCGACGGGCAAAAAGGTGCCGACCTGCCACCGCGCGGGATTTGAGAGCGTAGAGGACGATCCGAACTACGAGCAGGCGTGCGAGAACGCGGACGCGACCGCCCGGCGTGTCTACCGCGCGGAGGGGCGCGCCATCGACGAGCTGCGCGAGCGGATCCTCGAGGTCTCCGGCAAGGAAGAACCTTATGACATCTTCATCAGCTACAAGGAACTGACGGAGGATGGCGAGCGCACGGAGGACAGCGTGCTGGCACAGGATATCTACGACGCGCTGACGGCGCGGGGATACCGCGTGTTCTTTTCCCGCATCACGCTGGAGGACAAGCTCGGTGTGGAGTATGAGCCGTACATCTTCGCCGCGCTGCAGTCGGCAAAGGTCATGCTGCTGGTCGGCATGGATTTTGAAAACCTCAACGCGGTCTGGGTCAAGAACGAATGGAGCCGCTACCTTGCGCTGATGGCGAAGGACAAGGAGAAGGTGCTGATCCCGTGCTATAAGGACATGGACCCCTACGACCTGCCGAAGGAGGTGCGCAAGCTCGCGGCGCAGGACATGGGCAAGGTCGGCGCGATGCAGGACCTCCTGCGCGGCGTGGAGAAGATTCTCCCGCTGAAAAAGCCCGAGTCCGTATCCGCTCCGCAGCCGGTGGTCGTGCAGCAGTCGGGACCGAATGTGACGGCGATGCTTGACCGCGGTGCACTCGCGCTGGAAAACGGCGAGTGGAAGCAGGCGCAGGAGCATTTTGACAAGGCACTGAACATGGACGGGAAATGCGCCGAGGCTTATCTGGGCTTGACGCGCGCGGAGCTCAACATGCGCTCGGAGGCAGAATTTGAGACGCTCCGGGGCGGAAGCGACGCCGTTGTCAAGCGCGCGAATTATAAGAATTTCCTCCGGTTTGCCTCGCCGGAACGTGCATCTGAGATCCAGACGAAGGTGGAGACTGCCGAGCGGCAAATGCAGGAGCGTTTGGCCGCTTTGGCAAAAGCGGAAAAGAAGGCTCAGGCGGCAGCACGCGCGGAAGCGCAGGCTAAAGTGCGGGCATTCCGGGAAAAGGTCGATCCCCATCGCGAGGACTTTCCGATGATGCTGGACTGGATTTATGCGACAGAGAAAGACATCATCGTGCTCTCCCCGCCGAACAACAAGGCAAACGGGACCGGTGAGGATCCACATGCGATATGGGATGAACTGAAGAAATATGAGGGCGGCTGGAAGCTTGACCGAAAAAAGAAAGAGTGGCTGCTGAAATCAGACGGAACGGTCTGTTATTTTGGATCAAACAGCGAGGTCGACGTCTCTGGCTGGAACGGCATTGTGTCGGTGGTCCGCGGTCCGTACCGCGACACCCTGACCGGGCTGAAGGCAAGCGGCAGGCTGCTCATGACCGGCTCGAGCCTGATCAACGCTTCCGCTGTCGAGCGGGAGACCAATATCCGGGAGCTGATTACCGGATACCCCCACGTTTACGGTCTGCGCCGTGACGGAACGGTTGCCGTATTCGGGGCAAGAGAAGAACTGAGCACCCCGATTTCCGGCTGGCAGAATATCAAAACACTCTGCCCCGCTGAGAACCATACGGTCGGCCTGCGGCTGGACGGCACAGTAGTTGCGGCGGGCTCGAATGAGTACGGGCAATGCGACGTCGCCGAATGGCGCGATGTGGTCGAGATCGCGGTCAATCGCGAGTGTACTTACGGTCTGCGGAAGGACGGCACCGTGCTTGCAGTCGGCAGGAACGAGTACAATATGTGCGATGTGTCTGATTGGAAGGACGTTGTCCGGATTCGGGCGTTCAGACGCAATGTGTTCGGCATCTGCAAGAACGGAACGGTGCTGAGCTGCGGACATAACACAGACTTCTACGGGTGGACGGATTCCGTTCCCAAGTGGAGAAACGTTGTGGATGTAGTTGGCGCCCCCGATTGGGACGATTATTACGCCGGCCTCCGGACAGACGGAAAGGTATATCTTTATGTCCATTTTTATTCGAGCGGAACGGGACTCCTGCAGGACTGGTCCGGCGTCATCCAGCTGCTCGCGGTGGGCAAGCATCTGATCGGGATCAAAGAGGACGGCAGCGTCCTTGTGGAGGCAGATAAGGTCAGAAAATACAGCAGGTTCAACAGAAGACTTGAACGAGATAAGAAAGACAAGATCATCGAGATCAAGACCCCCAAACCAGATGCGGAGATCCAGAAGGATCTCGGATACGACCATCTGTCGACCCGCTCGCTGAAACTGTTCTCCGGCTTCGATCAGCTCTGCGAGGAGCTTCAGGCGGAAAAGACCAGGATCCAAACCTTCCGGGACCAGATCCGTCAGGAATGCCTGCAGCAGATAGAAACATGCTCACAGCAGCAGGCTGCCGCGCAGGAGGAGCTTTCCGAGCTGAAAGGACTGTTTTCCGGACGCAGACGCAGGGAACTGGAGGATAGGATCCAGACGCTGACCTCTCAGATGGAGCGGGCAAGGGCAGAGATCACGTCCATGGATGAAGATAAGGGGTAAAAGGAGAGAGAATATGGCGATCATCAAATGCAAGATGTGCGGCGGGGATCTGGAGCTGGTTCCGGATTCCACCGTATGCGAATGCGAATACTGCGGCACGCGGCAGACCGTGCCCGCGGCGGACGACGAAAAGAAGCTGAAGCTCTTCGAGCGCGCGAACCGTCTGCGCCGCGCCTGCGAGTTCGACAAGGCGGCGGGCGTGTATGAGAGCATTGTCGCGGATTTCGACACCGAGGCCGAGGCGTATTGGGGACTCGTCCTCTGCAAATTCGGCATCGAGTATGTGGACGACCCGGCGACGGGCAAAAAGGTGCCGACGTGCCACCGCTCGAGCTTTGAGAGCATCTTCGAGGACGACAACTTTGAGCAGGCGTGTGAGAACGCCGACGGCGTCGCGCGGCGCGTCTACCGCGAGGAGGCCAAGGCGATCGAGGAGCTGCGTAAGGGCATCCTCGAGGTCTCGTCGAAGGAGGAGCCCTACGATATTTTCATCAGCTACAAGGAGCTGACGGACGACGGCGACCGGACGCTCGACAGCGTGATCGCGCAGGATATCTATTCCGAGCTGACGAACAAGGGCTATCGCGTGTTTTTCTCGCGCATCAGCCTCGAGGACAAGCTCGGCACGGAGTATGAGCCGTATATCTTCGCGGCGTTGCAGAGCGCAAAGGTGATGCTCGTGGTCGGCACGGACTATGACCATTTCAACGCCGTCTGGGTGAAAAACGAGTGGTCGCGCTTCCTCGCGCTCATGGCGTCGGGGCAGAAGAAGACGCTGATCCCGGTGTTCAAGGACATCGACGCCTACGACATGCCGAAGGAATTCAGCAAGCTCGCGGCACAGGACATGGGCAAGGTCGGCGCGATGCAGGATCTTCTGCGCGGCGTGGAGAAGATTATCCCGCTGAAAACGGCCGAGCCGACGCCCGCCCCTGCACAGCCGGTGGTCATGTCCGGCGGACCGAACGTGACGGCGCTGCAAAAGCGCGGCGTCATGGCGCTGGAGGATGGCGAATGGGATGCGGCAAAGGACTTTTTCAATCAGATCCTGAATACGGACGCCGAGAACGCCGAGGCGTGGCTCGGACTCGCCATGGCGGATCTGCAGCTGCAGCATGAGAGCGTCTTTGCCGCGCTTCGAAACGGACAGGCGCAGGCAGACGGGAACGCGAACTACAGAAGATTCCTCCGCTTCGCTGCGCCGGAGCGCGCACAGCAGATCCGGGACATGGTATCGGCTGCCGAAGAGAAAAAGCAGAAGCGGGATGCGGCTGAGGCTGAGCGCCGCGCCGCCGAGGAGATCAGACGCCAGCAGGAAGCGGAAGCGCAGAGACAGCGCGAGCGGAAAGCGGCTGCAGAGAAAGAGGCACGCGCGGCTGCAGAGCGAGAGGCGCAAAGAAGGAAACAAGAAGCACATATAAATGAACTGAAGGCGGCCCGGGAGCGGATCGCCCCGGCACAAAGGCTGATCGCTGCGGGCGCAGCGCACACGGTAGCCCTGAAGTTGGACGGAACATTATATGCAGTTGGAGGCAAGATGGTGAACGCCTGCAAAAATGTTCCAGGATGGAAGAATATCATCGCTGTTGCCGCTGGTCCCAACCACACGGTCGGGATCCGGTCAGACGGAACCGTAGTTGTTGGCGGCGAAGCCAATGGAGCGCACCGCAATGTATCTGATTGGAAGAATATCATTGCGGTCGCTGCCGGTTCCGAACACACCGTCGGTCTGAAGGCGGATGGCACGGTGGTGGCAGTAGGCAAAAATCGGAAAGGGGAGTGCGATGTTACTGGTTGGAAGGACATTATCGCGATCGCTGCCGGAGACAATCACACCGTTGGTCTGAAGGCAGATGGTACAGTAATGGCCGTAGGCTATAACGGGCAAGGGCAGTGCGATGTTTCCGACTGGAGAGATATCGTGAGCATCGCGGCCGTCGGGCTGAATACGGTCGGTCTGAATGCGAATGGAACGGTTGTCGCCATTGGAGCGAAGGCTTGCGGTCAGTGCAACGTCTCCAGTTGGAGAGATATTGTTGCTGTCGACGTTGGAGGAAGCATGGCAGCTTTTGCTGTAACGATCGGATTGAAGGCGGACGGAACCGTAGTCGCCGTCGGGGATAACAAGGAAGGCACACTCAAGGTCTCGGAGTGGAGGGATGTTGTCGCGGTCGCAGCGGGTAACGGGCATACGGTCGGTCTGAAATCAGATGGCACTTTGGTCGCTGTGGGGCGGAATGATTCCGGGCAGTCTCTAGTTTTCGGCTGGAAGCTGTTCGACAGCATCGATACCTTGCAAGAAGATAAAGACGCGGTGAGGGAGAAGCATATCTCTGACCTGCAGGATGAGAAACAACGGATCCTGGCAGAGCTGCCGACGATCAAGGGACTGTTCGCAGCCTCGAAGAAGGAGAAGCTCGAAGCCCGGCTTGCCGAGCTCGAAGCCGAACTGAAAGCCCTGACCTGACCAGTAGGGGCGATCGATGCCGGACGAAAATCTGAGCAAACAAGTTTGCGAGATTTTCAGTCTCACGAATCGCCCGCTTCTGAGAAACGAAAACATAGAAGGAGAATCATGATGAACAACAAAACCAGATTTCTGATCATCGTGTGCGCGGTGCTCGTTGCATTCACGGTCATCGCGTTTGCGGTGCCATTCACAAAAAACGGCGTGTTCTGGCTGGCGTATGTCTTCGGGCTGATCGCCATCGCCGCGCAGGTCTATGTCTACCCGCGGGCGTTTGCCGGGGAGTCCGCGCGCAGCAAATTCTATGGCTTTCCCATCGCGAAGCTCTCCACGGTGTATCTGATCGCGCAGCTCCTGATGAGCATCCTGTGCATGGCGCTCGCGAAGGTGCTCCCGGTCTGGGTGCCCGCGGTGGTGTTCATCCTCGCGCTCGCCGCCGCCGTGATCGGCTTCACCGCCGCCGAGGGCATCCGCGAGGAGGTCGAGCGGCAGGACGTGAAGCTCGTCAAGGACGTGAGCACCATGCGCGCGCTGCAGTCGAAGGTCTACGCTCTGCCGGAGCTCTGCGCGGACGCCGAGGCCAGGACCGCGCTGGAGCAGTTCGCCGAGGCAATGCGCTACAGCGACCCCGTCAGCAGCGAGGCGCTGTATGACGTGGAGCGCGATCTCGCCGGACAGATCGACACCCTGCAGCAGGCGGTCATCGACGCCGACAAGGACGCGATCCTCGCGCTCTGCCGCAGCACGACGCTGACGCTGAGCGAGCGCAACAGACTCTGCAAGCTGAACAAGCAAAGATAAGGCCGGATCCCGCGCGCGCCTTCCAAGCCGATCGAGCATGACAGCGCGGAGCGGGATCCAGCAGGATAAAAGCAGAGCACAGGAAAACGGCTCCGAAGGTTTTTTTGACAAGCTGAAACGACGGCAGCTCACACACGAGCTGCCGTCGTCTTTTGAGATCGTTATTCCAGACCGAAGGCAAAGCCGGTCATGGCCATGGAGCCGAGATTGCAGACGTTGTTGAACACGAGCGGCTGCTCGCCCTCCGCCGCGCCGAGGATGTACAGCAGCGGCAGGAAGTGATCCGGCGTCGGCACGGCGTAGGCGGCGTCCGGCGCGTCGGCATAGCCGATCACGGCGGCGTCATCCCGCGCGCGGATGCGGTCGATGATGTGGTCGTTGAACCGCACCGTCTGCGCCGTGCCGCCGGGATTGTTCCACTCCACCAGCCGGAGATTGTGTACCACGTTGCCGCTGCCGAAGATGAGATAGCCCTCCTCTCTGAGCGCGGCGAGCTTTTGCCCCAGCGCATAGCACCGGGCAGGGGAGAGACGGCGATCCACGGATAGCTGTACCACCGGGATGTCCGCCTCCGGGAACATGTGCACCAGCACGGTCCAGATGCCGTGGTCGATGCCCCAGTTGTTGTTGACGGTGACCTCGCCGCTCAGCAGCTCCAGCACCCGGCCGGAGAGCGCGGCGTCGCCCTTTGCGGGGTACTGCACCTCGTACAGCGCCTGCGGGAAGCCGTACATGTCATAAATCTGCTTCGGCGTCTCTGTTTTCTGCACGAAGGTTCCGGGCACATACCAGTGCGCGGAGACGGCAAGGATCGCCTTGGGCTTTCCGTACTGCGCGAGCACGCTTTGCCCGATCTTTGCCATGCCGCGGGTGATCGCGTCGTCCCGCAGGGCGATCATCGGATCGCCGTGTCCGGAAAATATGACAGGCATTCTTTTCATCGTTTTTCCTCTTTTCATAATGCTAAAGTTTAATTATCAGACTTGCTATTATTATACGAATATTGTAAAATTGTACAAGTAGGATCTTTCGGTTGTGTTAGTATCTTTTGCTTGTGTATTGGAGAGAGAATATGAAATCAGAGGCAAACAACAGAGAAACGGCATTCGGGCGCTGCCCCTATGTGACGAGCCAGAAGCTCCTGTCCGGCAAGTGGGCGATCTTGATCCTCTATGCCCTTTCCGAAGGGCCGAAGCGCTTCGGCGAGCTCCAGCGCGAGGTGGACATCACGCAGGCGACGCTCTCCACGCAGCTCAAAACGCTGGAGCGGGAGGGGCTGATCCACCGGGAGGTCTTCCCGGAGGTGCCGCCGCGCGTGGAATATTCGCTCACGGAGATCGGACTGGAGTTTCGCCCGGTGCTGGAGAGCATCGAGATCTGGGGAAACAAATACATCGATTTTCTGCGGGAGACCCGCCCGGACGGACCGAGCCGTATTTCGGCTCCGCGATGAAGCGTGTGCCGCTCATGCGAAACGGCACGCAGATCACGCGCAATCTCTGCGCCTTCCGCAAGAAGGAAAACGACGCCCCGGCGCTCCGGGCATTTGAATCGCTGCTGAGCGAGCGCTTTCAGGAAGCTTGACTCGGAGCCGGTGTGTGTAAGGTGTGTGCAAGCCAAGGCCCCCGCTGTGTGTGATCGCGCAGCGGGGGCTTTGGGTCGGAAGCTCAGAAGCCGAGCTCCTCGTCCACGAGCAGGACCTCGACGCTTTTTGCCGTCATGGGCTTGAACATCATGATCTGCAGTGTGGCGCAGCCGCGGTAGGGCGAGCGGCAGTCATAGCACTGGTTGGTGGCGGTGCAGGGGCGGCTGCCGGGCAGCTTTTTGACATTCGTGGGTGCCGCGACCGTGCGGGCGCGCTCTATGGCGCTGGTGAGATCGGGACAGATCTTCTTCGTGCTCACGATGAGGTAAAGCCGCTTGTTCTCCGCGAAGCTCAGCGCGGCGACGCGGTTGCCGCGGCCGTCGATGTTCACCATCTCGCCGGTCTCCGCGAGGGCGTTGGCGCTGGAGAGATACACCTCCGCCTTGCCCGCGCCGTCGTAGACCTCCTCGGTCGCGCCCTGCGTCCAATGCCAGAAGACCTGATTGTTCTCCGTCAGGCGGTCATAGACGCCCAGCGCCTCCACAGTCTTGCTGCCGCCGATGCCGACGGTGGTGTTCTCGATCTGCGAACACAGATAGTCCGCCGCCTCCTTGGCGGTGGCAAAGTGCTGGGGGATAAAGCCGCGGCCCTTCAGGCTGCGCATGGTTTTTTCCAGATCCATTTTCGGTTCTCCTTTCAGTTTTTTGTATCCTCAATGTATTGCTTGATGATTTGAAGTCCCTCCCGCAGGCGCTCCATGCTGCCGGGAGTGGTGAGGGCGATGCGGAGATAATGCTCCTGCTCCATGCCGGAGACGTGGAAGTGGTAGGAGTGAAAGAGCTCCACGCCACGCTCCAAAAGCTCCTGTTCCACAAGGGAGCCTTTTTTATTGCTCGGAAACGGCAGCCAGCGGTGAAAGCAGCAGCGCCCTTCCTTTGCATATTCGGGGAAGAAGCCATCGAAGATGCGATTGGCCTCCAGACCTAGATCGTGCTTTTTCAGCGCGAGCCGGTAGCCGTCGCCGCTCATGATGAGCTCCGAAATGATCTCCAGATCCAGACTGCTGGTGGTCATGACCATATTATATAGCGCGTTCACGATTTTCGCGCGGTAGCGCTCTCCGTAGGCCAGAAACGACACGCGCAGCCCCGTACAGAGGATCTTCGACACGCCGCAGAGATAGCACGTCCGCTCCGGCAGCAGGGAGAACATCGTCGGCAGCGCCTCGCTGGGAAGATCGGCGGTGTAGTCGTCCTCGATGACGGTGAGGTCGAATTTTTCGATCACCGCCGCCAGCGCCCGCCGCCGTGCCTCCGGCATCTTCACCGTGGTGGGGTTGGAGCAGCTGGGCATGAGGTACACGCCCTTGACGTCGTTCAAGCGGCACGCCCGCTCCAGATCGGAGGGCAGCATGCCGTTTTCATCGCAGAGCACCGCCTCCAGCGTGATGTGGTAAATGCGCGCGAGCTCCATGAAGTTGGAGAAGGTGTATTCCTCCACGGCAATGATGTCTCCCGGCTGAAACAGCGCCGGCAGCAGCGCCGCGAGACCGTTGGTCGCGCCGTAGACAAAGCTCAGATGCTCGTCGTCCACATGCACGCCGTAGCCGTCCAGCCAGCGCCGCGCGGCGGCCTTGTGGGAGGGCCTCCCGAGCCAGTTGCGGTAGTCCAACAGCTCCGTGAAGTACTCCTTTTCCATCACGCGCTTCGCCGCGTCCGCAACGATGGTGTTGCACCGCTCGAAGCTCGCGATATAGCCCATGGAGACGTACTTCTCCCGGTCCGGCTTTTCGTGGATCGTCACGAGCTCCGCCGCGTGGGGCGCGATGAAGGTGCCGCGGCCGGTGACGCCGTAGATCAGCCCCTTGCTGCGGGCAAGGTCAAAGGCCCGCGTCACGGTGGTGAAGTTGATATCCAGATAATCCGCCAGCTCCCGCTGGGGCGGCAGCTTCGTTCCGGGCAGGAGCCGACCCGCGCGGATCTCCTCCTCCAGCTGCTCCGCCAGAGAGAGGTAGATGGGCTTCATCAGCCGCGCGCGATCCGGCTTCCACGTCAGCGGATATTGGTCAAAGGAATTGATCGGCATACAATTCTGTCTCCTTAGCACGATCTGCTTGCATACAAATCATAACATTGATCGGAATACTGCGTCAACCGAAAACATTGTATCCATACAATTTTGAAGTTGAACTCATACAATTTGTGTGCTATCGTGAGATCAGAAAACATCAAAGGAGGCTTTTCTCATGGAAATCATCTCTACCGTCAAGGGCGCAGCCCCGCAGGCTCCGTATTCGCAGGGCGTCATCAGCGGCGATTATATCTTTACCGCAGGCCAGATCGCCCTCGAGCCCGTTACCGCCCAGCGCATCGGCGACACGATGGCCGAGCAGGCGGAGCAGGTCTGCAAGAATCTCAAGGCCATCCTCGAGGCCGCCGGCAGCAGCTGCGACAAGGTCGTGAAGGCCAACTGCTTCATCACCGACATGAGTAAGTTCGGCGAATTCAATGAAGTTTACGTCAAATACTTCCCCCACAAGCCGGCCCGCACCTGCGTGCAGGTCGTGGCGCTGCCGCTCACCGGCTTTCAATGCGAGGTGGAGGTCATCGCCGAGCGGTAATACCTCTTAATAAAGGGGGAACGAACATGGAGCAAAAAGACAGCGGCAGAGCCATGGGGATGCTCATCTCATCCATGGTCATTTTCGGCACGATCGGCCTCTTTCGGCGGCTGATCCCGCTGCCCTCCGGCGTGATCGCCATGAGCCGCGGGCTCATCGGCGCGGCGCTGCTGTGGGTGCTGCTGCGCCTTCGCGGCGGGCGTCTCAAACTCAAGTCTATGCGGGGGCAGGGGCTTTGGCTGCTGCTCTCCGGCGCGCTCTTGGGTGTGAACTGGATCTTGCTGTTCGAGGCCTACCGCTACACGTCTGTCGCCGTGGCGACGCTGTGTTACTACATGGCGCCGATCCTTGTGATCCTCGTGTCGCCGGTGCTGTTTCACGAGCGGATCACGCGGCGCAAGTGGATCTGTACCGCCTTCGCCGTTGCGGGGATGCTGCTGGTCTCCGGCGTTTTGAATGGGGACGCGGCGGGCGACTATCGAGGTGTGCTCTTCGGGCTCGGCGCGGCGGCGCTCTATGCCTGCGTGATGCTCTTAAACAAGCGCATCACCGGCGTGGACGGACTGCAAAAGACCATCGTGCAGCTGTTCACCGCAGGCGTGGTGCTGATCCCATACGTCCTGCTGACGGAGGGCGTTGCAGCGCCGGACTTCACGCCCGGCGCGCTTGGGATGCTGCTGGTGGTGGGCGCGGTGCATACGGCGCTGACCTATGGGCTCTACTTTGGCTCCATCGAGGATCTGCGGATGCAGACTGTGGCGCTGCTGGGCTACTTAGACCCCGTGGTCGCGGTTCTGACCTCGGCCCTGCTGCTGCGCGAGCCCATGAGCACATTGCAGATCATCGGAACAGTCCTTGTGCTCGGCGCGGCGGTGCTGAGCGCGCTGAGTGAAAATACGGAAAGGAGAAAACAAAAATGACCCCGTACCCATGCACCGGCCGGAGCATGATTATAAGACCGAAGACTATTACATCGGCGATCCGCACCGCAACCTGATTCAGGAGCAGGAATTCTATGTCAATGGCAGGCTCGTTCGCCTTGCCTCCACCAGCAACGACTCGCTCGTGGTGGTCGGACAGACCTCGTTCCATGTCTGCAAATCCTGCGGTTATGCGGCCGATGGCCCGATTCCGCCGGAGCATAAAAACGCCAGAGGCTATCCCTGCCCCAACAAGGAGGGCAAGAGCACAGAGGTGCGGCTGTCCCATGATTTTAAGACGGACGTCGCCCGCATCACCTTTGTGGACGAGCAGGCGGGAGATCTGAACACGATGCTCTCCGTGCTCTATGCCATGCTGGAGGGCCTCTCCAGAGAGATGGGCATCGAGCGTACTGACATCAAGGGCTGCCTGTTCCGCACGTTTGAAAACGGTGTGATGCTCTATTCCCTGATTCTCTATGACGCGGTCGCCGGCGGTGCCGGACATGTGCGCCGCATGGTCACGGCGGACGGCGCTGCGTTCCAGCGCGTGATTCGCCGGGCATTCGAGGTCGTGGATCGCTGCGACTGCGGTACCTCCTGCTACAAGTGCCTGCGAAATTATTATAATCAGAAGATCCACGACATCCTCAGCCGCACGGATGCAGCGGCGTTCCTGAAGCAGTGGATCGGAGAAATGCAGTCAGCGCCGGAGGCGTTGGCGGATGCGGAGAGCGAACCAGAGGAAGTGGTCAACCGTTCTGTCACGCTCAGTGAGGATTTCGGCATGAACCGCGCTGACAGCGCTTGGGAAGAGATCTGGAGCGATGCGCTGTCCATGAGCACTTCCGAAAAAGACAGCGCTGCTTTCCGCGCCCTTTTGGATGCAAATCTTCGTTTCAAGGGACGGGAAAAGCCTTATTCCGATGGCGAGTTCTATATTGGTTCTGAGGTGTATGGCTGCGATCTGCTCTGGCCGCAGTCGCGCGTGATGGTGTTCAGCGAGCCGTATCGGGAAGACTATGAGGCTGCCCGCGAGAGCGAATGGACCTGTTTTTACGTCTCAGATTTGTCCTCTCCGGATGAACTGATTCGCACTTTGAAGGAGGAATAAGATATGGCAATCATGCTGCCGAGCACCCCGCGGGAGTTTGACCCCCGCAGCCGGGAGGGTGTGATGTTCCACGCGCTGAAGAATCTCCCGGATGATTGGTATGTGCTCCATTCGTTTCAGATCAGCAAGGTCGATCAGGACAAGATCCGGGATTTTGAGGCGGACTTTGTCGTTTTCCATCCCCGGCGCGGCATCCTCTGCATCGAGGCGAAGGCGACCCGCGTGCAGTATTTAAACGGCGAGTGGTGCTACGCAACCGGAAAGCCCATGAACGGTGGCGGTCCCTTTGCGCAGGCACGGCGCAATATGTATGCCATCCGCGATCTCATGACCGAGCGCGGGCTCGGCCATCTGGTGCCGCACTGCAAGTTTCTCCACGCGGTCTGGTTCCCGCTTGTGACGCAGAACTATATCCGGATGCTGACGCTTCCCGCTGAGGCGGCGCCGGAGCTGATTCTGACCGAGGACGCCCTGTATGATCCGCTGCCGTATCTGGAGCGCATTTTTTCGATTGCTGAGCGCGGAAAAACCGAGACGACGCTCAGCGACGCTATGGCCTCCCGCATTGTCAACGAGGTGCTCTGCCCGCAGTTTGAGATCGCGCCGTCCATGTCCTTTGATGCGGACACCAAGCGTATGGTGTTCCACCGTCTCCTGCGGGAGCAGGCGAACATTCTGAACTTCCTTGAGGAGCAGAAGACCGCCGCGATCAACGGCGCTGCAGGCACCGGGAAAACGCTGGTTGCCGTGGAAAAAGCGCGCCGCCATGCTTCGCGCGGAGAAAAGGTGCTGTTTCTCTGCTTCAACGCCATGCTGAAAAACAATCTGGCGGAGACCTACGCCGAGGAGAATATTGATTTCTATACCATCGCGGGCTTTGCCTGCCGCCTCTGCGCGACCTCCGAGCCGGATTACGCCGCGCTGCGTGAGCGGCTGGACGAGATGTATTATGACGGCTCCTTCCCCTATGACCATGTGGTTGTGGACGAGGGGCAGGATTTCGGCTCCGACTCCATTGAAGAGGCGGATATTCTCGACAGTCTGAAGGCGATCATCGAGGATACGAAGGAGAGCGGCAGCTTCTATGTGTTTTATGATAAGCTGCAGCTGGTGCAGGCGCGGAAAATGCCCCGCTTCCTCACGGATGCGGACTGCAAGTTCACGCTCTACCGCAACTGCCGCAACACGGAGAATATCGCAAAAACCTCACTCCGCCCGATCTCTGAGCGCAATCCCAGACTGATGGAAAACTGCGTCGTCGGCGTTCCGGCTGCCATGCATTTTTGCCCGGATGCCGAGTCAGCGCTTGGTTCGGTGGATGACGCCATTGATGCGCTGTTCTCCGCCGGAATCGATAATATTGTGATCTTGACCTGTAAGCGCGAGAACGACAGCGTGCTCGCGCCGTATCTGGAGAACGGTGCGTATCCTGCAGGCAAAAAGAGCCTGCGCTTTACTACCTGCCGCAAGTTCAAGGGGCTGGAGGCGGATGCTGTGATCCTCGTGGATGTGGATGATGATACCTTCCAGGATCGCAATGTGCTGCTCTACTATGTCGGCACCTCTCGTGCCCGTCTGCGGCTGGATATCATCACGACGCTGAATGATGATGGCTGTGTCCGGGTGTTGGAGCTGCTCGGCAAGGGTGATAAGGTTCGCCGTCCGATGCGAGATCTTGCTAGGGCGCTGAACGCGCGCCCGATCATTTGCGCAGGGGAACCGATCACGGTCTGAGTTGTCGCCAAACCGCCGCACCTGCGGCGGTTTGGTGCGTTTCCGGGTGAATTGCGGTTGACTTTGAATATATATATATATATAATTTGAGGTACAGCGAAGGCTGAAACAAAATAGAGGTGACATTTATGGCATGCAGCAGTTATTGTTACTTTACTGTAAAGTTGAAAAACAAAAAAGAAATTGAATGGGCAGGAGAAGATGGATTTAGTCCGATTTTCTTTATTCCGAAGAAGGCAAAGGAACAACTGCAGGCAATTCAGTCCATTGAGGATTTGATCAAATTCGTGCAGGCGTGCATTGCAGCCGACGAAGATGATATGGACGAAGAGGAAGCGGCAGAGATTTATGAAACACAGTGCGGAGCATTTGATGAGAAGCTTCGCACGCTTGAGAGTATGGAAGACGTGAGCAGTTTGGAATTCTCTTGGGGCCAGTATGATCCTGAGGATGGAGACCCGGAAGACGCCTGCACCGGACAGAGCCTGAGTTATCATTTCACGACCGGCGCAATGAAGGTTCGGAGAAAGGCGACCAAGGATTTCATCGCCGAGATGGAAGACATCTATGGCGACCTGCTGGAGTTTGACGACTAAACCGTCGCCCGCTTTAGCGTTATATAGCAGAAGCCGGATTTTCTCGACTGTCGGGAAAATCCGGCTTGTTTTTTGTCTGATCTGTGGTATACTATAAGCAATCAGAACGAATTAGCGAGAAAGTCGAGGAAATTCGGAGGAGATTACCATGCCGGAAATCAAACGCGAGATGTATGTCGACCGCCTGCTGTCCAAACGCCGGAACGGAAAGGTCAAGATCATCACGGGCATCCGCCGCTGCGGCAAGAGCTACCTGCTCAGCCATCTGTTCAAGGATCGGCTGTTGGCGGAGGGCGTGCCTGCTGACCACATTTTGGAGATCGCGCTGGACCGCAAGGAGCATGCCGACCTGCGCGACCCGAACCGCCTTTATGCCTGGGTGCTGGATCGGCTGACAGACGAAGCGCCATACTATCTCTTCATCGATGAGATTCAGCTCTCCTATAAGGTGCGGCGCGAGGGCGTAGATGAGAGCCGGATCGCTCCGGAGGATCGGGATCTTGCTTATATCAGCTTCTATGACGTGCTCAACGACCTGATGACGCGGCCCAATCTGGACATCTATGTGACCGGTTCCAATTCGCGGATGCTGTCCCGAGATATTGCGACGAATTTCCGGGATCGCGGCACGGAGCTGCGCATGTTTCCGCTGAGCTTTGCGGAGTATTACGCCATGGCCGGGCTGGAAAAAGCCGATGCCTGGGCGGAATATGTGATCTGGGGCGGCATGCCGCTGGCAGTGCTGGAAAAGGACGAAGCCGAGCGGGCGCGGTATCTGTCCGGGCTGTTTGAAAAGGTTTATGTGGCCGATGTGGTCGAGCGCTATGGCGTGGAGGACAGCTATCTCGAAAATCTGATCGACGTGGTGGCCTCGGCGGTCGGCTCCCTGACCAATCCCTCGAAGCTTGCCAACACGCTCAACTCGGTCAATCGTGCCGGAACCACGGACAAAACCGTGAAAAAGTATCTGGACGCGCTGGAGGACGCCTTTATCTTTGAAAAGGCACGCCGCTACGACGTCAAGGGCAAGGCCTATCTGGATTCACCCGTCAAGTACTATGCCACAGACGTCGGCCTGCGCAACGCGCGTCTGGGCTTTCGACAGATCGAGGAGACGCACCTGATGGAGAACATCCTCTACAACGAGCTGATCCGCCGCGGCTATGCCGTGGACGTGGGCACGGTGCGATATGCCGAGACCAAAGACGGGAAGAAAACCGAGAAGCAGCATGAGATCGACTTCGTGGTCAATCTCGGCACGAAGAAGGTTTATATCCAGTCCGCGTTCCGGATCGACGATGCGGAAAAACGCCGTCAGGAGATCCTGCCGCTGCTGAAGAGCGGGGATTTCTTCAAAAAAATCGTCGTCACCTCCGGCAGCGCCCGGCCGCACATGGATGACAATGGGATCCAGTATGTGGGCATCATCCCGTTTCTGCTGGATGAAAACAGCATCGATTGGTAATCACCTGTTGCCAAACCGCCGCACCTGCGGCGGTTTGGCGCGTTTCCGGGCGATTTGGGATTGACTTCCAATATATCTATATATATATATAATTTAAGATACAGCGAAGGCTGAAAACGTGAAAAGGCGAGGGGAATCTGTATGTCAAAACAGTATGAGATGTATCTGACAATAGAGAAAAACAAAATCACGCAGGCAAAGCAGGTGATTCTGGCAAATTTGGAATACGTTGGAATTGATGAATTGCTTGAGGATTTGGGCATTGATTATGCTGCCTATCAGCTTTGCGCTCTTTCTGCAGAAGAAAAAGCAGCGTTGGATCAAAAATTGGCAGGGTATCTGGCAAACGTTTTCTTTGAGGAAAAAGAGTCATCTTTAAAGGCAGTTATGAATCCCGGATTATATGATCCGGATTCGTATGATTATACTGGAAGCAACATCTGCCAAGAACTGTTCCGCCTTTGGCCTGACAGCCATTTTGAATTCAGCGGAACAGCGGATCTGTTTTCTATTCATTGGTTCGGCCAATGCGAAGCAAAGAACGGTATTCTCTCATACCATGGTGAACAGACAAACGACGAGGATGAATGTGAAGTTGATGAAGAAGGGTATCCGATTGCACCGTGTCACGTATTCACCGGAAAATATGAAAATGGAGAAGTGGTATTTACAACGGAACGTAATGAAATTTGACTAACCTGTCGCCAGACCGCCGCACCTGCGGCGGTTTGGCGCGTTTTGGGGCGATTTGCGGTTGACTTCCAATATAGATAGCGGCCATCTATTGAGAACTTGAATAGTTTTTCCGTCAAATTCTCAACGACCACATTGACAAGCGCAACACGGTTGTGTATAATTACTGTTGAGAAGTCGCATAATAAACAAACTAAGTTCTCAACAGGAGGGCGCCATGGACATCAAACGCGACATCTATCTGAATCGACTGATCTCCTTCATGTGGGATGGGCAGGTCAAGGTCATCACCGGCATTCGCCGCTGCGGCAAGAGCTATCTGCTGCGCACGATTTTCAAGCGGTATCTGCTGGAGCAGGGCGTTGCCGAGGATCACATCCTCAGCTACGAGCTGGATCTGGCGAAGGATATCCAATTCCGCAATCCGCTGGAGCTGGCAAAGGCCGTGCGGGAGCGGGTCGAGGGGCAGCCGGATCGCTGGTATCTCTTCGTGGACGAGATCCAGATGTCCGACGAGGTGCCGAACCCTTACAATCCGGACGGGAAGAAGATCACCTTTTACGACGCGCTCAACGACCTGAAATCCCTCGACAATCTGGATATCTATGTGACCGGCAGCAATTCCCGCATGCTCTCCAGCGATATTCTCACGGAGTTTCGCGGCCGCAGCGACGAGATTCGCGTCCACCCGCTGCGCTTTGCGGAGTATTACGCGGCGGTGGGCGGCGACAAAGCGGAGGCCTTCGAGGACTATGCCTTCTTCGGCGGCATGCCGCTGATCCTCTCCCGCCCGGACGACACGGCAAAGATGAATTATCTGAAGTCGCTCTTTTCCGAGGTTTATTTGAAAGATATCGTGGAGCGCAAAAAGATCCGGCGCGAGGACGTGCTGGGCGCGACGCTGGATCTGCTCTGCTCCTCGGTCGGCTCGCTGACCAACCCGAACAACATAGCCAACGCCCTGAATTCCCGGCAGAAGCGCGCCGGAGAGAATACCGTCGCCGCCAACACCGTCACGGCCTATATCGGGCACCTGTCGGACGCCTATCTGTTCGAGGAGTGCCGCCGCTATGACGTCAAGGGCAAGGACTATTTCGACTACCCCAACAAGTATTACTGCGACGATATCGGTCTGCGCAACGCCCGCACCGGCTTCCGGCAGCAGGAAATGACGCACATCATGGAGAACATCCTCTATAACGAGCTGCGCGTCCGCGGCTGCGAGGTGGATATCGGCGTCGTCTACGGCACGGAGAAGAACAAAAAGGGGCAGAGCGCCCAGGTCGCCCGGGAGATCGATTTCATTGCCTCGCGCGGCGGCAAAAAGACCTATATCCAGTCGGCCTACGCGCTGGACACCGACGAAAAGGCCGCAGCGGAGAATAAGCCCCTGTCCCTGACCGGCGACGCCTTCCCGAAGATCATCGTCCGTCACGATATCCGCAAGCGCTGGTACGACGACAACGGTGTCCTGAACGTCGGGATTCTGGATTTCCTGCTGGACGATTCGCTGGTGTAAATGTGATTGCTGTCGCCAAACCGCCGCACCTGCGGCGGTTTGGCGCGTTTCCGGGCGATTTGTGATTGACTTCCATATATATATAATTTGAGGTACAGCGAAGGCTGAAATCATAAGGAGCTGAAACGGCATGCTGCAGATCTTTTGCACACTGGAACAAAAGCAGGAAATGGTAGAATGGCTGACTGTGCAAGACACAAAATGCTTTGGAGATGTGGAGCGAGCGGACGGCGGTCCGGAGGATGGACATAAAGGCGTATTTGACATCCTCGATAATGAGGACGGAATTGTCATAGACTGTGGCGGAGACGAGTTCGAATGCAGCGGTCATCATATGCCTTCTGAAATCGAAGACTTTATTAGGGCTATTAAGAAGCAGTTTCCTACAATTGGAATGCAGGGAGTTTTATTTGTGGCAGATCCCTACGAAGATGCTGAGTTTGAAATCAAGAAAAAACCCGGGAAGGGCAGACTGTATATTACGCTGATTCGCGATGAGGATGATGAGTACGACGAGGACGAATAAGCTGCCGCAAATCCGCAACACCTCCCACACATCTTTCTGTTGCAATATGGCAACACCACTGATATAATCAAAACAGAATAGTGAGAAAGGGACGCCGCAAGTGCATAGACCTGTGGACGTCCCTTTTGCGCATTTTCCCCTTGCCTGTAGGGGCCATTCACGAATGGCCCGTTTGTGAAGGATACGGCGGGCGCACCTACGATTTCCATAAGGGGAAGCCCTGCACTACTGTCGCCAAACCGCCGCACCTGCGGCGGTTTGGCGCGTTTCCGGGCGATTTGTGATTGACTTTGAATATATATATATATATAATTTGAGGTACAGCGAAGGCTGAAAAACAAAGGAGTTGTTCACAATGGATGGTATGGGCATCAGTAAAGAAATACTGGAAGCAATGTCAGAGTCTCTGAGTCTGGATGAAATGGCAGAAATGACAGGGATTCCAAGGGAGCAAATCAAGGAAACGCTCGATATCACGGAAGAATGGGATGAAATCAAAGAGTGTCTGGATGCCGGGTGGAGCTTCGAAAAAACCTCTGAAGTGTTCGGCTACTCTGTAGAGGAGATAAAGCAGCGCCTTGGCTTGAATTAAGCTGCCGCAAATCCGCGACACCTCCTGCGCATGTTTCTGTTGCAATATGGCAACACCACTGGTATAATCAAAACAGAATATTGAGAAAGGGACGCCGCAAGTGCATAGGCCTGCGGGCGTCCCTTTTGCGCATTTCTTACGGAGCACGAACAGAGAATCCGTAGGGGAGGGGCTTGCCCCTCCCGCTTTCCCAGTGCGTGTTCGAAGGGCGGACAGGGCAAGCCCTGTCCCTACAAACAATAATGGAGCACAGTCCGTATCCGAAAAGGAGGCATTACCCATGGAAAACGACAGCCGTGTGCGTCTGCTGCGGATCCTGCAGATCCTGCGGGAATCCACCGACGAGCAGCACCCGATCTCCACCGCCCAGCTGGAGACCGTGCTCAAGACCCGCTGGGGCATCGAGACCTACCGCATCACGATCCAGAAGGACATCGCCGCGCTGGAGGCGGCGGGGTATGACGTCGTCACGATCCGCTCCACGCAGAACAAATACTATCTTGCTTCCCGCGCCTTCGAGCTCCCGGAGCTGAAGCTGCTGATCGACGCGGTGGAGTCCTCGAAGTTCATCACCGAAAAGAAAAGCCGTGTGCTGGTGGAAAAGCTCACCGCCCTCGCGGGGAGCCATCAGGCCGGGGAGCTCAAGCGCAACATCAGCATTTCCGACCGCATCAAGCCGAAAAACGAGCAGATCTATTACATCATGGACGTCATCAACGAGGCGATCAACCGAAAGCGCAAGATCTCGTTTTTCTACTTCGCCTTTGACGGCGACAAGCGCCGGAAGCTCAAAAACGACGGCGCGGCCTATGTCTTCAGCCCCTACACACTCACGTGGAACGGCGATTTTTATTACGTCGTCGGCTTCTCGGAAAAGCACGGCAAGGTTGCGACCTTCCGTGTCGACCGTATTTACAGCGTGCCGAAGCTGCTGGAGGAAAAGGCTGTACCGCGCCCGAAGGACTATACCATCGCGGACTTCTCGGAAAAGGCGTTTCACCTCTTCGACAAGGAGCACGAGCGCGTCACGCTCTTGTGCGACGACGGCATGATGAACACCGTGCTGGACCACTTCGGAGAGAAGACAAAAACCGAGCGCGTGGACGCGAACCACTTCCGCACCACGGTGGAGGTCGCCCTCAGCCCCACGTTCTACAGCTGGGTCTTCGAGTTCGGCGGCGGCATCCGCATCGAAGCGCCGGAGCATGTGAAGGAAGCCTATCACGAGCGGCTGCGCGCCGCGATGGAGGGAACACCATGACCTACGAACCCTGGATGCTCGCCGCCATCGACGAGGCGGGCTACAACGGCATCCGTGACGATCATATCATCGCCGTGGCAAACGAGCTGTTGAAGACCGGCAAGAGCCACATCAGCCGCGCGGACTTCGATCGCGCCTGTTCCCGCTGCGGCATCAACCCCAACAACTTCACCCGGCAGGATCTGAACACGCTGGAAGACTATTTGAATCGGTAAGGAGAACGAAATATGGAACTCATGCTGAAAAATATCAAGGTCGCGCAGATGCTCGAGAGTGCCGGCCGCGAGATTGCGCCGGAAATGCGCATGGACGAGATGGCGCAGATCATGCTCGGCGGATATGTGCAGGACGTGCTGGAGTATTCCGAGGAGGCTGGCTATCCGCTGGATCTGACCTACGGCACCATTGACAAGCTCCCCTTTGCGCTTGCCCCGCTCTACCGCGACCGACTGGGAGAGGGCGAGGGTGAGGCCGCTGAGCAGAAGGCCGCCGTCGCGACCGCAAAGCATCTGGCCGCCTATCTCTTTGCCCTCGCGATGAATGAGCACAATTGCGTGCTTTCCGCCAAGCGCGTCCGTCTGCCGATGTTGCAGCCAGATCCAAAAGCGGAGCCAGCATGGGTGAACAATTCTGTGCGCATCCAGACGGGCATGAAGCGGCAGATGGATTTCCTCCCTGTCGTGCTGGACGCGACTGGGCTGGACTATTTCCACGGCGAGAAGCCGCATCTGCACATTGAGCCCGGCCCCATCCGCCGCGCGTATCGCTCTGCCATCGGCGTGGATCTGGAGGATCACGGCTATCCGGAAATGGTCTTTCAGGGGTAAACGCACAAGGAGGTACAGATTATGGGCACGAAGGGCTTTGTGATAAAAAACGGCATTTTAGAAGAATATACAGCAAAGGGCGGAGATGTAGTTATCCCATCAGGTGTTACGGGAATTTTGGGAACTGCTTTTTTCAAAAAAGGAAGCGCAGTGACGAGCGTGTCAATCCCTGACAGCGTAGTATCGATCGGGTTAGGCGCTTTCGATTGCATGAATCTGGCGGAAATACGCGTCGACCCTGGCAACCATCATTTTGCTTCGGATAACGGCGTGCTGTTCAATAAAGATAAAACGATATTGATCCGGTGCCCATGCGGAAAAAGCGGGACATATTCGATTGCTGTCGGCGTGACAAAAATCGAAAACCGCGCATTTCGCAGCTGCAAGAACTTAACAGGTGTATCAATATCAAAAAGTGTAAATTCAATTGGAGATGAAGCGTTCCGCGATTGCAGTAGTTTGACAGATATCACTATTCCAGAGAGCGTGACTCAAATTGGTACATCTGCATTTCTTGGGTGTGAGGCACTTACAATGATCAGACTTCCGGAAAGGCTGGTCGAGATTAAAAGTTCTACCTTTTTCGGATGCCGAAATTTGAATACTGTTTTGATCCCCGAGGGCGTGACAAGTATTGGCGATTCAGCATTCGCATATTGCGAGAAATTGACAGACTTATCTATACCGGAGATTGTTACGGCTATTGGAGACGGAGCTTTTTCGCATTGCAACGCCTTGGAGGATGAGAACGGCTTTATTATTATAAGTGGAATACTCTTTGGTTATTGCGGCGCTGGAGGAGATTTGACAATTCCGGTAGGCGTTACAAAAATCGCTAAAAATGCATTTAATGGTTGCCGAGAGCTGACAACGATATCAATGCCAGATGGACTGGAGAGTATTGGTGAGTATGCGTTTTATAATTGCAGCGGTCTGACCAGCCTGACAATCCCAGAGGGAGTGACCCATATCGGAGAGATGGCTTTTGTATTTTGCAGCCATTTGATGCATGTGTCGATTCCGGAATCTGTTCAAGAAATAGCAAAGGACGTTTTTCCGGAGAACAAGGATATGCGAATCTCAATACCCGATATTTCCCGGCTCCCGGCACAGTTGCGCATGAATGCGGTGCTCTGCTATGCCGAAGATGGAGGAAAAAGAGACCCTCGATATGAAAGCCATTGTAAATATATTAAAACGAATTGTGCAAAACTGGTTGATCAGGCGATTTCATACCAACCATTGCTTGAACTTATGCACAGAGAAAAACTAATCACGCCTAAAAGCGTGGAACTTTATGTTGAAGCCGCCCAAAAGTCCGGAAAAGCGGAATTGATCGCAATGATGCTGGACTATCAGGCCAACAAAATCAGTACCAAGCAAAAAAAGAGCGTCGAGCGGCGAAAAGAAAAAGAACAGGATACGATCTTTGACCGTACCGTAGCCCGTCAGGGGAAAGACGGAATCGAGGGGCTCAACATTGCTGTGACAGGTAAGTTGGATACATTTGAAAACCGTAATGAGCTAAAAGCCTTTATTCAGGAAAAAGGCGCGCAACTTGTATCTTCACTGACGGCTAAGGTGGACTATCTCATTGTGAACGATCCAGATTCAGACAGCAGCAAAGCACAGAAGGCGCGGGAACTGGGAATCGAGATCATTTCGGAGCGGCATTTCAACGAGCTGTCGGGCAGACTCCTTTCTATGGAAGATCGGCGCTAAGCCGCTAATAATCATTGGAGTTTTCTACCATGGACGAACAACTGGAAAAACGAAATAAGCTCGCCGCCGACGTGCTGACGCTCTCGCGCAACACACTTTTGGTGAACCTGCGCTTTCTGGACGCTGCGGTGAGCCGCCTGGAGCCGATGCAGACGGAGGAGATCTCCTTCGCCACGGACGGGCGCATGCTCGCCTATGACCCGCGGCACATCCTGCGGCAGTATAAGGCAGACCGTGCCCTCTGCGTGCGGGGCTATCTGCACGCACTGCTCCACTGCGTTTTCCGCCACATGTTTGTGCACATGCTGATCGATCAGCCGGCGTGGGATCTCGCCTGCGACATCGCCGTGGAGCACACGATCACCGGTCTCGGACTCAAGGCGGCCTCCGCCGGGCGAGAGGCACGGCAGCAGGCGGAGCTTCAAAGGCTGGAGCAGACTGTCGGACAGCTCACGGCGGAGAAGCTCTATCGGCATTTTCTCGATCAGAACCGCTCCGGCGCGGAACTGGCCGACCTGCGCGGCCTGTTCTACGCCGACGATCATCGGATCTGGTACATGACAGACGAGGAAAAAGCAGCCCTGGGCCTCGGCGCCTCCCGCGCATCCGCAGGGGCCGACGCCCCCGGCGGCCCGTCCGCTGCTTCCGGCGAGGCCGCCCTCGGCTCCGAGGCCGACTGGCAGAGCGTCTCCGAGCGCATGCAGATGGACATGGAGACCTTCTCCAAAGGGCAGGGCAAGGACCCTGCCGCTATGCTCCAGAACCTCCGGGAGATCAACCGGGAGCGATACGACTATTCCGAGTTCCTGCGCCGCTTCGCCGTCATGGGCGAGGTCATGCAGATGAACGACGATGAGTTCGACTATATCTTCTATACCTACGGGCTGCAGCTGTATGACAACATGCCCCTCGTCGAGCCGCTGGAGTATAAAGAGGTCAAGCGCGTGAAGGAGTTCGTCGTCGCCATCGACACCTCCGGCTCCGTCGCGGGCGAGACGGTGCAGCGCTTCGTGCAGAAGACGTGGAACATCCTCAAGACCACGGAGAGCTTCTTCACGAAGATCAATCTGCACATCATCCAGTGCGACGCCACGATTCAGGAGGACGCGAAGATCACCTCGCAGGAGGAGTTCGACGCGTATCTGAAAACCATGCAGATCCGCGGACTCGGCGGCACGGACTTCCGCCCCGTGTTTTCCTATGTGGACTGGCTGCGGGAGAAGCAGGAGTTTCAGAATCTCAAGGGTTTGATCTACTTCACGGACGGCTTTGGCACTTTCCCGGAGCAGATGCCGGACTACGAGACCGCCTTCGTCTTCCTGGACGAGGAGCTGAACAACTACGACGTACCCCCATGGGCGATGAAGCTCATCCTGCGGAAGGAAGAGATATGAATGCCTTTTCCACATGGAAAATCTGAAAAAGAAGAGCTCAGGCGCTGATTCACGCCTGAGCTCTTCAAGAATGTGATGATTCAGATCACCATCCACCGTCTTCTGTGCGGTAGGTTGCGCAGTACACTCCGTTTTCCAACTGAAAATCATATCCGCAAGCCTGTCCAAAACCGATATCCTCATTAAATGTTTCCTGGGAGGTCCCGTCTATAGAAACGAATGCTGCGGCAATTTCCTCCTGTCGTGTAATCATTTCCTCTTTCATCCCGGGATCGCCGCTGCCGTAATGCACCAAGACGCTGTTCAGCGTTTTTGTAAAGTCGCGAATCGTTTTTACGCCGTGATAATCGGGAACCGTATCATCAAGCGGCTTTCCGTGATTCAGATCGCAGGGATTTTCAAAACTGTCGGAGGTGTAATGATACCGCTCTAATATTTCTTTGAGGATCGGGTTTTCATAAGTCACAGCAAACATCTTAAACTCATTGCCATGACCAAATGCGTAGTAAGCAGCAATGTCATCATTCGGTTTGTTGGGGTCTTTGAACTCCAGCAGATCCCAATCAAATGATTCGGAGCACTCATAATCGTCGCTGTAAGGGAAACTCAAAGTCTTAGCCAGAGAACCGTCATTATCATATTGCACGAAGAGATTAAATTCAGACTCTTCTGACCATGAGTGAACCATGATCTCACAATCGAACGCGCGCGCTTTTTTAGCCAGGGAGACGTCCCATAACTGCTCTCCTCTCGTTTCCAGAACTTTGCCTCTCAACTTTGAAAGCTCGAAATCGATCGTCTTATCCTCATCTACTCCGTAATCGATGTCCCATTTGCAACTGCCTGTGAAACAGATCTCACCGTTGTGATGATAAATGATTTCTTTCTGTTCAACACAAGGCATGGAGTAATACACCAGCATTCGAGCCTTTTCTGAACCCTTTGCCCGAACCTCGTAATAGCAATAGTTTGCCATGGTCTGACCGCCCCTCCTTCTAGAGATGATATTGAAATTATAAGGGGCTGTCTCAAAAGAGGCAGTCCCGAAAAACTTTAAAATAACGGCAGCCGGCTCTTGAGAAAGAGTCGGCTGTCG
>JAFUCD010000014.1 GCA_017459865.1 Oscillospiraceae bacterium | reverse complement strand
TTCCATCGCCGCGATGGCGCTCTGCTCAGCGTTGATCTTGGAGCGAATGGTGGTGTCGGCGACCATCTTGCCGGTCTCGTCAAGAATAACAGCCTTGGTGTAGGTGGAGCCTACGTCGCAACCGCCAAAAAATTTCATAGTAGTATTTCCTCCTAAAAGATTCGTTTACAGATGTGGATGAATTACCAGGAAGCCTCGTCGTCGAAGTTGATGAGCGACGGGTCGACCGGCTCGGCGTGCATGACGTTGACCATGTAGTTGCTGACACGGTCACGCATGTCCTTACGGGAGATGGTACGCGGATCCATCAGGTCGTGCTCGACCCAGATCAGGTGCACGTTGTTCTCACGCGCCTGGTCGTCGAACAGGCCCATCAGGCCGGCCATCGTCTTGCAGCTGACGTGCTGATAGAGGATGGCGATGTCGGCGTTGAAGGACTTCAGCTGGCGCCACAGCTCACCAAGGACGTGATCGTGACCGCCGTTGGTATGGCGACGCATGACCATGCGCTCGTACAGACGGCAGAGGTCGCGGATGGACTCTTCCTTGTCGTCGGTGTTGAGCATCTTGGTGTAGTTCAGCGCTTCCATCTCGGCCAGGATGTAGATGCCCCAGCTGTTTGCGAGCCAGTTGGAGAAGTTGGCATAGAAGTGCGCCGGCTGGCCCCAAATCAGGGCGCGGTGCTTGGCATAGCCGCTGCGATACGCGGGCAGACGCTTCTCATAGGTCTTGTACATGGTCTCGCGGATCTTGCGCTGAACCTTGATGCCCTCGGGGAACAGACCGCCGTCCATCTCGTAGTTCCACTTACGGAACAGCTCATAGGAGGAGCCGACCATCTGCGGATACGGGGTGGAGTTCATTTCCCACTTCTCAAGCTCGATGCGGGTGCACTCGTTCATGATCTTCATGGTGTTCCAGTAGTTCTCCCAGTCCCACTTGGCGCCGGAGAGACCCTCGACCCACTTGATGCACTCCTTCATATCCGCGGAGGCGCACTCGATGGTGTCCTCGTCGTCATAGCGGACGGGGAAGCACAGCGGATAGTAAGGCATGTACTTGGCAAAGCGGCGATCCTGGAAGGAGGAAGCCATGGTGGAGCCGTCGCACGGCATGGAGGAGGCGATGAAGCCGATGCCGCAGATCGGATACTCGTCCATGATGGCGCAGCCGCACTCCGCGACGGGCAGCGGGCAGGCGTCGCCGGGCAGACCGTACTGCTCGACCGCGTCGATGAACGGGATCAGAGCCAGCTGGTCAAGCTCGGAGGACATGAAGACGGGAATCATCTGATACGGCATACCGATGAGGTCCGGGAAGCCGGCCATCATCTGCGCCATGGTCATCTCGTCGAACATAACGATCTGCTTGGAGAGCTTCTCGTCGCCGCCCAGACGACGGTCGGCGCGCAGCTGGGTCTGGATCTGCCACTCGGCCCAGTGGGAAATCGCGCCCCACATCTGGATGTCGGCCTTCAGCAGCTCGCCGCGGCGGCCGAGGTTGGAGCGGTCGATAGCGACAGGCGTGCCCAGATAGGAAGCAAACCAGTGATACTCAAACAGCGCGAGCGCGATGCTCATCGGATCCTTCATGACCATGTTGATCATGCCGGCCCAAGTTTTCAGCCAGCCCGTGAAGTCGATGCCGACGCTCTTCAGGCCCTTCCACTCACGGCGGGAGAACGCGATGGCGCCCTTCTTGTAGAGCCAGCCCAGGTGGATATCGCCGTTCATGATGACGTCCCACTTCTTCTCGGCGCTCAGAGCATGGAAGCCCTTGAACTCGCCGACGATGCGCTCTTTGTCGAGCTCGAGGCTGATCTTGAAGTTCTTTTTGACCTCGCCCCAATCAATCTCGGAGATCATCTGCTTCCAGATCTTCAGATCGCTGGGGACATTCTTTTTGATCCACTCAAGATTTGTTTTCAGCATAGCAATTAACCCTCCTTGGCAGCCTTCTGGATCTGTTTGATCTCAAGGCTCTCGACGAAGGCCTGCAGTCTGGTGCGGAGCTGTCCGGAGCTTCTCGCCATATACGGACGATCGATGGACAGGACCGGCCAGCCATACTCCTCGTTCATGATGTGGCTGACGAGGGTACGCTCGAATGCCCAGAAATCGCAGAACTTCATGGCCTCATAGATGATACCCTCGGCGCCGAAGTCCTTGGCCAGCTGATTGGAAACGTCGCGGCGCTCCTGGATCTTCTCCTGGCTCATGTAACGCGGACACTGGGTAACCTTCAGGTAGTGGGCGCAGATCTGGGTGAGGACGTCGTCCTCGTCGTTGAGCTCGATGACCTCACGGCCCGGCGTGGAGCCGAAGCAGAAACGGTCGGAGACGATGAACGCGCCGGCCTGCTCGATCATGCGGGTCATATCGAGGTCGTCGATCTCGGAGCCGACGACGGCGACACGGGCACGATACCACGGTTCCGGATCGACCTTGCGCTTCTTGATCTCCTTCAGGGTCTCCTTCAGATAGGGAAGGATCTTCGCCTTCGGGCAGCAATAAGTCACGAGGTTCAGAACGTGGAACTCATAACCGGTGATGGGCGGGTTCTCCATCTTACGCATCTCGCCGATCTCGGAGATGATCTTGCAGACTTCGTTGTGTTCTTTCACGGCCTTGCGCAGAGCCTTGTCGGACGTGTCGACGCCGTAGGTCTCGCTCAGGACGTTCAGGAAACGGTTGCGGATCTGGATGACATAGTGCTTCAGGGTGTAGTCCGTGACCTTGTAGGGGATGTCGCAGTGGGTCACAAAGAGCTTCTTCTCCGGCATATCCGGAACGGCGAGAATCTCGATGTTCTCCATGCAACGGTTCATTTCGGCGCAGGCATCCACGCCGGCGATGGCATCGAGGAAGTTGTAGCCGCCCTCGATGGCGCGCTCGACGAGCGCACGGCAGTACTCACAGGTGTAGTTGGACATGTAGTAGGACGCGATGTCGAACGAACCCGTGTTCGGTGCTCTCAGACGGACTGAGAAGCAGTTGTCTACATTGAGAACCACTTCGGGCATGTGGAAGCACGTGTAGCCGATGGGGTGTTGGCCCTCAGCCTTCGCCTCTTTCACGAGCTCGTTGTTGGCTTCTTCGAGGAGACTCTCAAAGTAGATCAGATGTTTGAGATCTTTCAAATGTTACACCTCTTCTTCCCTAAAAAGATTTTCGGATTTTCGGTGGGGCGCATCCTTCACCCCGGGTTTCACAACGGTTGAGTCTGCAAAACGCCATGCAATAAATAAACACGCCGCCTTATAACTCGACAATAGATTAACATATCTTCTTTGTTTTTACAAGTCTTTTTGTCGGGCTTTTTCAGAAAAATCTTCTTCAGATTTCGCTTTGTTGTTGATTCTCACAAGAGAATGTGATAAAATCTTTCCATAAAAAATCCACCCCATCCGGAAAGGAGCTTTTTCACCATGCATGAACACGAACACGAGCACGTCCACGACCACGGCGAAGGACACAGCCACAGCCATCCGCACACGCACGACCATCCCCACGGCGACGCTGCGGCGATGAGTCTGGAGGAGACGCTCGCCCTGCTGGGCTATATGCTCGACCACAACCGCCACCACGCCGACGAGCTGCACGACGTCTGCCACGCGCTCGAGGACAACGGCAAGGCGGAAGCCGCTGAGAAGCTCTCCGCGGCGCTGCACTATTTCGACCACGGCAACGATGCGCTGGAGGAAGCGCTGACGCTGGCGAAAGGAGAATGAACCATGTGCCTTTCTGACGCTTACGAGCTCGTCGACGGCGAGCAGAAGCTGATCCTCTCCCGCGTGCAGGACATCTCCACCGACGGAGAGAACGTCATGCTCACAAATCTGATGGGCATCCGCACGAAGGTCCCCGGCCGGATCAAAAGCGTGGATCTGCTGAAAAACATCATTCTTATCGAGGCCGTCTGAGCCGCCTGACGGGGCGCCTGAAAAACGATCGTGTTTCAGGCGTCCCGCTGCTCTTTTTCGCCGGGCGCGTGCATACATTTAAAATAAATTCAACCGAGGTCTATCTATGCGAATTTGGGAATTGATCATACTGGCAGTCGGACTTTCGATGGATGCATTCGCCGTGTCTGTCTGCAAGGGACTCGCCCTGGAAAAGGCGGATCTGCGCGCCTGCTGCACGGCGGGGCTGTGGTTCGGCGGCTTCCAGGCGCTGATGCCGCTGCTCGGCTATGTGCTCGGCGCGCAGTTTTCCGCGTACATAGCGTCGTTTGACCATTGGATCGCGTTCATCCTGCTCGCGCTCATCGGCGGCAACATGATCCGCGAATCGCGCGGCGAGGCGGACGCCCAGAGCGCCTCCATGGGCGTGCGCGCCATGCTGCCGCTCGCCGTCGCCACAAGCATCGACGCCCTCGCCGTCGGTGTGACGTTTGCCCTGCTCACAGACCGGATCCTGCCCGCCGTTCTGCTCATTGGCGCGACCACCTTCCTGCTCTCCGCTGCGGGCGTGAAGATCGGCAGTCTCTTCGGCGCGAAATGGCGCGCGCGGGCCGAACTCTGCGGCGGCGTCATCCTGATCCTGCTCGGCGCGAAGATCCTGCTGGAGCACCTCGGAACTTTATAGAAAAATAATCGTCTGTCAACCATCCGGAGTTGTTCTGTAAACCAGTATTTTTACAGAATCAGCACTCTTCACGGAATTTTCCCGTCAAAATTCAGCATTGTGCTATATTTTTAATTTCTTTGTATTTTTTCGTCATATTTCACTTGCATTGTACAATATTTTGAGCTATATTTTTAGGGTAAACATGTCTCCATGGAGGAGAAATATAAAAAGGAAAAGGAAATCAGAAGGAGTGAAAACAGCATGAAAAAAGGATTGCTCGTATTACTCAGTATCCTCCTGGTCGCCGCCAGCATCTTCGGTCTGTTCGCAGGTGTGAAGGGCGTCAAGGAAGTTATGAATGTAATGGAGTACAAACAGGACCAGGCGAACGCCGGTTATTATGCGATTCTCCACAACGATGAGCGCATCACCGACCGTGACACCTATCCGAAGATGGATCAGGAGGCTTCTCAGGAGCCCGGCTACAACAACTCCATGATCGGCGGCATCGATCTCCTGCGCGAGAACATCACCGCTTACGTGGAAGGCGTTCCCGAGTATGAGGCCGGTCTGGTCCAGCTCGAGGAAGGCAAGCTCGCGCTCGCCGAAGGTCAGCTGAAGCTGAACCAGGGCTATGCCGATTACGCTGCCGGTCAGCAGCAGCTCGCCGAGGGCAAGCAGACGCTCGACGACGGCGAAGCCCAGTATGCCGCTGCCCTGCAGCAGTACAACGAGGGCGTCGCGATGATCCAGGCCAACACCGAGCGCTACAACGAGGGCAAGGCGCAGCTGGCGCAGATCGAGCCCCTCATGCCCTATGTCAACGCCTATGTCAACTTCCGCAACGGTGTTGTGGACAGTCTGCCCGGCTGGGGCCAGCAGGTGTTCTACAATGCGCAGGCATGGTTTGCCTCCATCGTTGTGCCGCTGGCTGCGAACCTCGGCATCAGCCTTGGCAGCAACGTGACGGACTTCCCCGCCGCTGTGCAGCAGATGGTCGCTGACGGCAAGGCGCAACTGAAGGAGTACGAAGACGGTCTTGCGATGCTCGAGGCTGCCAAGCCCCAGCTCGAGGCCGCCCGTGCACAGCTCGACGCCGGTCATGTCACCTACAACGAAGGCGTTGCCGCGCTGAATGACGGTGCCGCCCAGCTCGCCGCCGGTGAGCAGGCGAAGGCCGAGGGTATGGTGCAACTCGCTGACGGCGAGAAGCAGCTCGCCGACGGCAAGAGCCAGCTCGATCTGTTCGAGTCCAGCGAGGATGCGCTGATTGCCGGCGCTCTGATGCTGATCAACCAGCCCGCTTACCGCACCGGTGACGTGGGCGCCATCCAGTTCACCACCAGCGAGTCTGACGGCAAGGCTGTCTGCCGCAGCGTTGCCGAGATGCTGACCGATGAGGAGTACATCGGCGATTCTTTCGACATCAACAATCCCGAAGACAGCCTGTGGCAGAAGGACGAGAACGGTAACTTCATCGTCCTCAACGACCACAAGCTCATCGACCTCGACGCCTGCGAGAAGGTCGCCAAGGCCGGTCAGGACTACATCGAGAAAGAGCAGGGCGCCGCTGTTGAAGGCGAGCTCATCGGCCGTATCATCACCTACGCGCTGCTGGCTCTGGCCTCCGTGTTCGGCATCATCGCGGGTCTCTTCGGCCTGCTGAGCGCCGGCTCCATCTCCAAGGGCAAGATCGGCGCCGCGACCACCTTCGGCTGGCTCACCACGATCCTGGCCGTTGCCGGTCTGGTCTGGGGCATCATCAAGGGTGCGTTCGGCGGCTATGCGTTCTTCCCGCTCACCGATCCCGTTCCCTATAAAGCCGGCACCGAAGCTGAGGCTGTGAAGTATGCCACCGGCACCTATCACCTCGCTCCGATGATCGCGCTGGTCTGCCTCGCTGTTCTGGGCGTGCTGTTCGTCCTCATCGCCGGTGCGGCGAAGAAGGCCTACAAGCGCTCCAAGGCGACTGTCACCACCGCCGCCTACACCGCTGCCGCTCCGGTCGCCGTTCCGGTTGCCGAGCCTGTCACGGTTGAAGCGCCTGTCGTGAAGACCGTTGTGGAAGAGCCCGTCGTCCACGTCGCCGAGCCCGTCGTTGCGGCTCCCGTCGTTGAGGTCGTCTCCCCTGCCGAGTCTGCCGCCGCCGCTCAGGCCGCCGCTGCCGCCGCCATGGCCGCTGCCACGCCTGTCGTCGTCGTGAAGACCGCTGCGGATTGGGCGAAGGAAGCGCAGGAAGCTGCTGACGAAGCCCAGGCGCTCGCCGCTGCCGGCGACTATGAAGCCGCCAAGGCTGCCGCCCGCCGCGCCGCCGCTGCCGCCGAGGAAGCTGTCAAGGCTGCCAACGCGCAGGTATAACGACTCTTCTGATCTCTTTGGCTCCTTCGAGAAATCGAAGGAGCCATTTTCTTCGGCAGATCAGAAAACAAATCCGAGAAAAGCAAAAAACCTGTTGACAAAATCTCCGGGATATGCTAATATAATCAGGCCTTGGGGGTATAGCTCAGCTGGGAGCCCGGTTCATCCGGTCACATACCCCATGTACAATTTCATAAAGATCAGTTTCACAGCCTTCCCACGGGGGTATAGCTCAGCTGGGAGAGCGCTTGAATGGCATTCAAGAGGTCAGCGGTTCGATCCCGCTTATCTCCACCAAAAGGCAGCGAAACTGTCTAATAAGTCCGTGTTTTCGTCCGAAAACACGGACTTTTCTTTTGCCCGCGAAAGCATGCAGGCGATTCATGCGGTTACATACCCCCGGATTTGCAGCCGCATGAATCATACCCCAAAAACAGGTCAAGCAGAAGCGTCCAAATCCAACCCGCCGAAGAATTGCGCGAGATGGAAATTGAACGCGATATTTAACTTGTAGCCTCTGCCAACCTCCACCCTGTTGATGAGACAATTGACAATCATTTTCTTGGTCTCGATGCTGGCGGAATCATAAATCTCGGCATACGAAATAAGCTCATCATATTGTGTGGTCACTTCATTTAAGATCGTTTCCGCATTTTGCAGCTCAGCGGATGCTTTTTCTAAAGTGAGTGAGAGTTCCTGGCACTTCTGCTCTGTGTTATGGATTAACTCTGCCAGCACGTCCTGTGTGAATGCACTCTCGCCCTGGATGCATTTGACGATCTCCGCTTTCAGGGTTGCCAGATCCCGCTCGGCCTTATCATACGCAGACTTGGCCTCTTTCAGCTTTGCCTTTCTGCGGTGTACCTCCTCCTGATACCGGGCGGACACCAGCTCACGCTTGGAAACGCCGCGGATCTGCGCGAAGATCCTGTGTACGATCTGATCGATGATACCGTCCAAAACATGCATGGTGTAGCCGGTTGGACCGTCGCAAGTGGTCTGCTTACGGGTCTTGCCGTAACAGATATAGCGAATGCGCGGCGTTTTGTCCACAGAGCCGTCCGCGCGTTTGCGGTATTTCCCATTGGTAGTCAAGTTCAGCCTGGAACTGCAGTGGGCGCAGAAGACATTGCCCGCCAGAAGGGATTTCCCGCGAGTGTTCAACGGCACAGTTCGATTGGCCTCCGCTTGGTTTGCCCGCTCCTGCCGGATCTCCTGTGCCGCTTCAAACTGCTCAGGCTCGATGATCTTCAGTTCCGGCAGTGCGACAGATCTCGCCTCGCCGCAGCGCAGCACGCCGGTGTAGGTCAGATTGCAGAGCATCCCACGGATTGACGCGTGATGCCAAGGCTTGCCGGAGCGGGCGCGGAAGCCCTGCTCATTGAGCCATGTGGCGATCCGTTGTGCACCGTAGCCCTCATTGACATACTTGTCAAAGATCATGCGAACTACGGCGGCTTCATCGGCGTTGACTGCAAGCTCATACAGTTCATGCTTGCGCTTGTTGATCCTGCCGCTTTTCACAAGATCATATCCGTATGGTGCGAGTCCTCCGGTGAAGTGGCCCGCCTCCGTCATCTGATGGAGGCTGGTACGGGTTCGGACAGAGGTTTTCTCGCTTTCTCCGTCGGCCTGCCAAAAGCGAATGTAGTTCAGCAGCTTGTCGGTGTGGTTGTCAAAGCGCTGTTCACCCTCTTGTGTGCTCCAGACCTGAATGCCATTTTTTACGAACCACTCCACCACGAAGGGCGTCTCGTCTGCGATGCGTCCGATGCGGTCGAACATGAAAACCAACAGGATATCGAACTTGCCCTGTCTGGCGTGATCCTTGATGATCTGGAGCTTATCCCGGTGCTCCGCGCGCACCTTGTGGCCGGAGACACCCTCCTCCTGCTCCTCATGGATGATCGTCCATCCGTGCTCAGCAGCAAAACGGTGACACTCCTTGCGCTGCATGGGGATGTCCGCCTCATGCTCGGAATTGAAATCCACCTGTTTGTCGGTGGAGACGCGATAGAGACAATAAACTCGGTTGTTTTGCATAGTTATTCCGTCCTTTCTAAATCAGTAAGGGCGGGAACATGTGAGCATCATATTCGATTGACAAGGTTCACATGTTCCCATTGTATGCCGCCCTCAGGCGGCGTCAATTGTGCAATCTGGCGCTGATGCTGTCAGCAGGATGCTCCGCACCCGCCGAAAGGTATCCGGTCGGCGCTCCTGTGTAAAGGAGGCCGCAATCTCATACCCGTTGACGCGGAAGTACTTTTTGGTATGATCCAGCGGTTCGGTGATCACAGGCGCTTTCTTATCTTGCATCCCTATCCCTCCTTGCTCTTTGCTGCCGGTAATGATCCTCCACCAGACGCATAATCGCCTCAGAGATCTGTTTGGGCGTATAATTTGGCGGAAAGAACTTCTGAAGATCCAAATACCGGAAGCTGACCCTCTCCCGCTGGTTGGGCTTTTCCTCCGCCAGAACTGCCTGGATGCGCTTGCGGGTATCGGCGGCGTACATCATTTCGCTGTCATGATGCAACCGGCATGCCTGCGAATAGGATGGTGTGCAGTCATAGAGCTCAATGGCCTCGAGGACTGCACGCTGTTCTTCATTCGTGAGATACGACAGCTCCACGCCGACGGCGAAGGCGATGCGGCCTTCGTCCATCAGGTTGAGAAGCTGTGGAATCAGATTGGTGAGCCGGATATAACGCTGGATCTGGTTTCGGCTTTCACCGGTCTGCGCTGCCATTTCCTCATCGGAACGCAACTTCGTCCCAAGTTGGGACGAAGTACCCTGATGCCGCATGGCTTCGTATTTCAGCTTGTAAGCAAAGGCCTTTTCGCTGGGGAGAATGTGTTCCCGATGGAGATTGCTGTCTACCAGTTGAATGGCCGCTTCTTCACGGCTGACAACATGGATAAAGGCAGGAACCTCGTGGATTCCTGCCTTTTGTGCTGCATGGAGCCTCCGGTGACCGGAGATGACCTCGTACTCCGCTGCGGTGTCTTCTAACGGACGGACGATCAGTGGTGTGAGAATGCCGTGTTCGCGGATACTCTCCACGAGGGCGTCCATTTCGGCATCGTCCCGCACCTGATACGGATGCCCCTCAAACGGGTGCAGATTTGCAATTTGGATAGTTTTTGGTGTATTCATGATTTAACGATTCCTTTCTCTGTTGCGCTCGCGCCGGAGGGCTTGCGTTTCTGCCTCCCGTTCCGCGAGCAGGATTTCATACAGCTTTTCGCTGCGCTTCAAAATGTTTTCCGAGCACCGGAGCTCCTCACGCAGCGGCTTGAGCTTCTCGGTGCAGGCGTCTCGCTTGGCTTTGATCTCCTTTTCTATTTCGGGAGATTTCGGCCTTCGGAGCTGATTGCGAAAGCCCTGCCGGTCATGCTCCAGCAGGGCGATCTGTTCCTTTGTGTCATCCATGAAATGGTGGAGATCCACATCTGTATGGATGTTGTATTTTCCAAGCATCTGCGTCTCCCGGTCGAGCTGATCCAGCTTCGCCAGCTCCATGCGGACGGAGGGCGAGAGCGGACGCACCTTCTGTTTCTGTGCCTCCGGATCCTGTGCAAGTCCCAGCAGGGATAACATGGTATAGAAGATCACGTCGATCACAACCACCTCCGCGCGCTTGCAGTGCGTGATCTCAAAACCAATGCGCTGCTCTATGGTCAACAGCGGGAACCCCTTCGGACGATACGGCAGGTGGCTGTTCCATTTGTTCAAATATCCGACGGAATTCAGATTTGTGCGCAGACGTTGTTGGATGTTTTCTTTGGAATATCCCATTCGATCCAATCGAACAGCTCGTTCCCAGTCCTTTGCCTTCACGGAAAAGCGCTGCCAGTCGATGGTGTAGCCGAGACCGCGAAGCTGCTGTGCAAACTGATCCCAACTGCCTGCGATCGAAATGCAGTATTCGATATCCTCCTTGAGAATGTCACGATGGGTGCGCCTGCCGCTTTTGTGCACCCAGTAGGCGCCCTTCTCCCCGCCGTAGAAACGTGCGTTCTGGATGACCGAAAGACCATGCTCCATGCAGATGTTGTCGGAGATCTCCCGCAGACGGTAGTGATCCTTCCTGTGGTTGTGGTATTTCAGCCCGGTCTTGCAGGAGACGGAATTGACTACGAAGTGGTTGTGCAGTGAATTGGTGTTGAGGTGGGTCGTGACGACGACCTCATAATCTCCCCACATCTCCCGCGCCGTTTCGAGGCCGATCTGATGACATTCCTCCGGTGTGACCTCTCCGGGGCGGAAGCTCTGGAAGCCGTGGTAGGCGACGTTCCGTCCCTCCTTGCCGTACCGGCGATTGGTCTCCTGCATCTGGGCGTATGCTTCTTCCACACGGCAGTTGATGGCAGAGACATACATCTGCTGATCGGTCTTCTCGGGATTCTCAACATAGCGCAGCGCCTGCGCCAGATCGTCGTCCAGATACCGGCGGTCGATGGTCTTGTCCGGATTCTCCGCATAGTCCAGAACATCCTTGAGCCGGCCTTTCACCGGCCAGAAGCCTGTGGTTGCCATACTCACACCTCCGAGAACTCCGCGCGGATCTCCTCCGGGCTCTGAACCCCGGGAGAAAAGAAGGCCGCGCGAAATCGGTTCAGAGTGTTTTCTACCTCTGCCTCCAGCTCCCGGGACATGGGCTTTTTCAGCAGGCGGAGCAGATCGTCATGGAGCGACCAGAACTGCTCTGGAAGCGGAAATGGGCGCGTTGCAAAATGGAGATTTTGCAGCGCGCCTTTTTCAGCAAAAAAAGAATGCAAATAGCCGAGAGATTGTGGAAAACCATCCGCAAATCTCTCGGTTTTTGCATAGCAAAGCAAGCCCTGGCATTCAAACCAGC
>JAFUCD010000013.1 GCA_017459865.1 Oscillospiraceae bacterium | reverse complement strand
TGCTCCGCAAACAGCAATCTGTCTAAAAAAGCAGAACTTTTTTAGACAGATTGCGGCGACAATGGATTGAAATCGAGGCGGCCTTGCCCCTCGAGCTCCCCGCTGCTCTGTGGCATTAATCAGCAGCATAGGTTTGTCTACGGTCTGAAACGGGCGATTCGTGAATCGCCCGTTTTTTGCATATTCTAAATACTTCGAGACATACTTCCGTCAGGAAGTGATGAACATGGATATGTCAAACGCCGAATACGCGGCGCTCGTCAAGCGTCTCGCGCCGAAGTCGAAGCTGCTGCCGGACACGCTGCGCGCCTTTCTCGTCGGCGGGCTGATCTGCGTGCTGGGGCAGGCGCTCGTGACGCTCTACGCGCATTGGGGCGCGTCCGAGACCGACGCGGGCACGTGGTGCAGCATCACGCTCATTTTCCTCGGCGCGCTGCTCACGGGGCTGGGCTGGTATGACGACATCGCGAAATTCGCCGGGGCGGGCTCGCTCGTGCCGATCACGGGCTTTGCCAACGCCGTCGCCTCCCCCGCCATCGAGTACAAGACCGAGGGCTGGGTCACGGGACTCGCCGTGAAGATCTTCACGATCGCGGGACCGGTGATCGTCTTCGGACTGACCGCCAGCGTCATTTACGGAGGGATCTTATGCCTGATCGGATGAAACAGAAAAACCGGGAACGGCGCGAGCCGCCCCCGGTGGAAAACACCCATGACCGCCGCAGCCGCAAGCGCGCACGGGGCGGCGAGGAAGAGATCTTCGAGCATGCGCCCAAAGCGCCTGACGGGATCAGCGGAAATTGGGAGTGAATGTGCCCTGGCGGGCACGTGAAATGCCGCCTGACGGCGGCGTGAAATTCGCCCTTTGGGCGAGTGAAATGTTGGCTTACGCCAACGTGAAATGTGCCGCAATGCGGCACGTTGATGTGTCGCCGTAGGCGACAGATTTCAAATCGTCGGCAAAGCCGACACCTCAACGCTCGCGTCAGCGAGCATTTCACGTGCCGTCAGGCACATTTCACGGCGGCAGCGCCGCCATTTCACGCCGCCGTCAGGCGGCATTTCACTGCATGGGAGCGCATTCCTGCGCTCCCATGTACGTTTTTACGCTTTTGTCACTTCAAGGAACTTCGACGGATGCTTTTTGCACGTCGCGAGGCTCACGGCCACGAGGGCGACGGCGCAGGCGATCGCGCCGGGCACCGCCGCGCCGAGACCGAAGGGCAGACCCATCTGCTTCCACGCGATGCACACGACGAAGCCCGCGACCATGCCCGCGATGATGCCGGCGTTGGTCGCCTTGCGCCAGTAGAGCGCGGCGAAGCACGGCAGACCGCAGGCCGCGGCGTAGAAGCTCCACGAGAACATGAGGATGTCATACGCGTTCTGGATATACAGCGCGATCACGAGCGCGCCGAGCGGCAGGATGATGGAGAAGATGCGCGAGAAGAGGATCTCCCGCTTTTCCGACATCTGCGGATTGATCGTCTTGCCGATGTCGTGCACGCAGGTCTGCACAGAGACGAGCAGATAGCTGTCCGCCGTGGACATGATGACCGACAGCAGGCCCGCCAGCGCCAGACCCGTCAGACCGATGGGCAGCACCTTGATCGCGAGTCCGGGCACGACGGAGTCGGTGTTCGTGATGCCCTCGCCGAGCACCTGGTGGCCAATGATGCCCATGAAGAACACGAGGATGATCGTCAGACCATAGACCGTGGTGCCGAGGAACATGCCCTTCTTGGCGCTGCCGCGGTCCTTCGCGGCGAAGGCGCGCTGCCACATCTCCGCGCCCGCCATGGTGAAGACGAGATATGTGACGATATCGCCGAGGATGCTGCCGTTGATATAGGGCTTGACCAACGCGGGGTCAAGGTTCGCGGTGAAGCTGCCCCAGCCGCCGACGCTCTTCAGCGAGGACACGGGGATCAGGATATATACGAACAGCAGCAGCATATAAAACTGGAACACGTCCGTATACACGACGCCGAACAGGCCCGAGGTCGCGGTATAGATCATGAAGACGATGCACGCGATCAGCGCGCCCAGCTCATAGGTCAGACCTACCTCCCCGCCGAGCATGTTGATGATCGTGCCCGCCGCGCGCACCTGCGAGGCGACCGTGCCCATCATGGTAAAGGCGATCAGCGCCGAGAGGATGAGCTTTGCCGTCTTGCCGAAGCGCTTTTCAAACAGCTCCGGGATGGACGTGATATCGTGCTGCATGCCGACGTCCGAGATGCGTCCCGAGATGCCGGAGAAAATGAACATACCCAACAGATACGGCAGCGCCGTCATGATCGCCATGAAGCCGCCGGAATACGCCTTGCCCGCGCGGCCCATCAGACCGCTTCCGCCGATGATCGTGGCGCAGACCGTCGCCATCAGCACGATGGGACCGAACGAGCGCCCCGCCACATAGTAGTCTCCGGTGTTCTTGATCCGGCGGACAAAATGCACGCCGATGAGGATCATCGCAACCAGATAAATGCCTACGATGCCGAGATCGATCCAGGAGATCTCGCTGTGATTCATACAAACTCCTCCTTACGCTTTATTACACTATATTATTTTATATCAAGAATTGATGTTTGTCAACTGTATGCGATTTTAAGATAAAAACCCATTGACTTTTTGTGCTCGGAGAGTATATTATCAATTGAATCAAAACGCGGGTCCCCGCGCAAGCTTTGGAGTTCCACATGGAAACCGAACCTACCTACACGTCTCCCGTCTTCTCTCTGATGACGCTGCTGTCCCGGCTGGTGCTGACGCCGCGGGCACACAAGGACTATGGCTGCACGCGCATGCAGTTGGCGGTACTGAGCGCGCTGGCGCTGCGCGGCTTGCTGAACATGTCGCAGATCGCGGAGTTCATCGGCGCGTCCAAGGAGCAGGCCACCCGCGCCGTCGCCCCGATGGTCGAAGCGGGCTATGTCGAGCGCAGCGTGCCGGAGGAAAACCGCACGCACGTGGATATCCGTCTGACCGACGCAGGCCGCGATCTCGTTCGCGGGTATTACCGCGACATGGAGGTCCGCATTCAGGATCGGATCGACGCGGCACTCACGCAGGAGGAGCACACCCAGCTCCGCGACGCGCTCGAAACAGCGACCACGCTGTTGATGAAGGTAAATTGAACAAAACCGCGCCCCCGGAACAGGGTCTTGTTCCGGGGGCGTGCTGCGTTTTATTATATTGTTATAATGTTTATTGAAGTCAGTCCGGTGCGTGAAGGGTATAGACATGCACGCCCGTGCGGCCGTCGACAGGCTCGGTGCGAACATAGAAGCGTTCGTCGTCCAGCCAGACCATGTCGTACTCCGAGATCGCGGTATCACTTGCTGTCCCGAAGTGTGGTGAACACCTCGATCAGTGTGGCCTCGAGTTCCTTCTGCTGCGTTGCGGTCATGAGATTGGAGGTCCGGATCAGAATCGTGCCTAGGACGGTATGCGAGCCGGAGGAGAGCGCCGTGCCGTCAAAGGAGCCCAGATATTCGCTTCTCCGTTCGGCGTCCTCGGCGGTGGCATAGACCTCGATCTGTCCGCCGCAGTCCGTGCCCTTTTCGATTATCGTGTTTCCGTATGCCTCGTTCTGATTCACCTTCTCATACGAAAAATAGACAGCCGATGTATATCCACCTTGCTTATGTAGTTGCCCGTTCGGGTCGTTGTCCTCTGTTGCTGCGGCATAACCAGTAATACCTTCGACCTGCTGCAAGCAGGCGATGACAAATGCTTCATCCGGATTAGTGATCTGCTCCATAATCTTTACGCTCGTCTCATAGTCAGCCTTCGCATTAGTGAGGGCAACGGTCTCATCTGCATAGGACAGCTGCTTGAGTTCCTTCGTCGCGGATATGATCTCTTCGGTTTTCCCGGGCTGCACAGGCAGGTCCTGGATAGCCGTGCGCGCATCCGTCGTCGCGGTCTCAAGGGCGGTCAGCGTGTCCGGATCATAAGGAGCCGCGGCTTGATCAATCAGCGCCTCACATTCGCCGATCAGCGCATCAAGCGAGTCGGCCTCCTTCTGGACGCGGTCGCATTCGGTTCGAAATTCCGCGATGGCCGCTTCTTTTTCCGGGCTGCTGCATCCCGCCAGAACAGTCGCAGCAAGAACAAACGCAAGCATTACACTGCGTATTTCTGTTCGCTTCATGATCATTTCTTTCCTTTCATTCCCCGTGAGAAACAGGTTCCTTCAGATGCGTCTATGATACCACAACTTTGTAAGGCAGACAACCAGCTGACAAAAAACGGAAAACCCAGGCTTCACCGGTGTGTAATGGGCGAGCGAAGCCCTATGTTTCTAGTCAGTGCGTCCTCATCGCGGGCAAAATATAGGTCGATGATCTGTCTGTCTTCCATCATAAGCTCCTTTGCCGATCGGTCTTTCACGCATAAGGACGCGAAAAACCGGCGGTGGTTGCAAAAAAAGAGGTCATGAAAAATGTCTGGCATTTTTCATGACCTCTTTCAAGGTTTTGACTTGGTGTAATCAGGTGATGATCCGCTTGGCGCCTACATAGTGCTGGATGTAATAGCTGGAACCCAGATCGCTGATGATAACGCCTGTTTTGCTGGTCGAGGCGTGGATCATCTGGTTGTTGCCGATGTAGATGCCGACGTGACCGACGCTCTCGCTGGAGTTCGAGAAGAACACCAGATCGCCCGGCTGCAGATTCGCCTTGTCGACGTAAGTGCCGTTGTTGTAGTAGATGGCGCTGGCGACGCGGTTCATGGAGTAGCCGTTGAGCTTGTACACATAGTTGACAAAGCCCGAGCAGTCGAAGCCCGCGGGGCTCATGCCGCCGTAGACATACGGATAGCCGAGATACTTCTTTGCCGTTTCCACGATCACGGCGCCGGTGGTGGCGGCGGTGTTGCCGCCGGCGGGGTTGGCGCTGTTCTGCGTGCCGCCGTTGGCGACCGGCGTGGAGCCGACAGAGACGTAGGTGCTGGACATGTAGCCGGATTTGCCGTTGATGGTCACGGCGGTCCAGCTGCCGGAGGTACCCGTGATGGTCAGGGGCGTGCCGTTGTTATAGGTGCCGAGGATCGAATAGTTCGTTCCGGCGCCGGAACGCAGGCGGACATAGTTGCCCTTAACGGTACCCGCCGTGCCGGAGGCAGGCGTCGTGCCGCCCTGAGACGGCTGCGTGGTGGTCATATAGTCCTTGCAGACATAACCGTTCCTGCCGTTGTAGGTGACGGCGTACCAGTTGCCGCTGCTGCCCGTAATGGTCATGGCGGTGCCGGTGTTGTAGGTACCCAGGATCTGACTCGTGGTGCTGGCGCCGGCGCGCATGCGCACGCTGGTGCCGTTGATGTAACCGGTGGTCGCGGTGGTCGGCGTGGTGCTGCCGCCCGCGCTGCCGACGTTGACATAGTCAGAGCGGATATAGCCTGTGACGCCGCCGAGCGTGACCTTCGTCCAGCCGTTCTCGGTGCCGAGGATCGTCAGCGCAGTACCGTTGTTATAGGTGCCGAGGATGGAATAGCTCGTCCCGGCGCCGGAGCGCATGCGGACGGAGTTTCCCTTGACGGAGCCGGCGGTGCCGGAGGCAGGCGTCGTGCCGCCCTGGGACGGCGCAGGCGTGGAGGAACCGGACAGCCCGACATAGGCGGAGTTGATGTAGCCCGTGGTGCCGTTATAGTTGACCTGATACCATTCGCCGGAGACACCGACGACGGACATCGTGGCGCCCTTGTTGAGCGTCGCGATCACGCTGGTGTTCGTGCCGGCGCCGGAGCGGAGGTTCACCGCCGAGGCGACGACCGTGCCGGTTCCGAAGCTGCCGCTGGCCGTATTCGAGGCCGTGACATAATCACCGGAGACATAGCCCACCGTGCCGTTATAAACGACCTTGTACCAGCCGTTCGTCTGACCGCCGGAGATCAGCACCGTTCCGGCGGGGACCGTGGCAATGATGCTGTTCGACGTACCCGCGCCTGTCCGGATGTTCACCGCCGTCTTGGTGGTGATCGAACCCGAGGAGACGGCCCCTGCCGTCACAGCGAGCATGACGAGGCACAGGACCAGGCTCAGACACGTCCGAAGAAAGTGTTTTGTCATCCTATCATCCTTTGCTCATTTTGTCGCGAGCGCGCGTTCGAGCCAGACGGCGGCGACGTCCATCGCCGGATACAGGCCGTCCTTCTCGGTCTTTTTGACTACGCGGTCGCGCGATTTCAAGTCCGGGTCGGTGAGCTGAAGCTGCACAGCGACCCGCGTCGCCACGTCCAGGTCCTTGACCTTCTTGGTCTCGAGGATCTGAAGCATGATGATGTACTTGTCAGCCATACTGCCGAAATAAATCAAGTTGTCTTTCCGCCGAAGCGGGTGTCCCTTGTACATCAAGTCATTGGTTTTCGCTGCCAAAATGTAACACCTCCGGAGTTTGGCTGTTACCGAATTGTAACACATTAGGTGTGTTCTGTCAATCGGTAGAAGTAAACGTTTTGTAAATCTTTTCTGATTTTGTTAAAATTCACGAAAACAGACACTTAGTTGTCGTTTTTTCTTTACAGAAGACGCCGCTTTGACGAAGATCGTCGTTCCCTGTCGAGCGCGCTCGGAACACATTCGCTCCTGACGGCGGTGTGCCGTCAGGAGCGAAAACAGATATTCAGAAGTGGTCGGTCCGCATGCTACAGGACGACGCCGCCGGTGTCGCCACCGCCGCCACCGCCGGTGTTGCCGCCGCCGGTATTGCCGGTGTCGCCGCCACCGCCGCCGGTGTTGCCGGTGTCGCCGCCGGTGTTGCCCTCGTCAGGCTTGGGCGTGGTGGTCGGGAAATAGAAGCTGCCGAAGATGCCGGTCGGCGCGCCGATCTCGGGCGTCGGGAAATCCTTATACGGCAGGTTCTCGTGGATCGGCGCCATGACGAGACGCCAGATCTGCGAGGCGGGGTTGCCGGAGAAGTTCATGACCTCGGGCATGTCATAGCCCGTCCAGACCGCCGCGACATAATACGGCGTGAAGCCGACGAACCAGCGGTCCCAGTTATCGGACGTCGTACCGGTCTTGCCGCCGACGGGCATATTGCTCAGCCGCGCCTCAGAGCCGGTACCGGCGTTGACGGCGTTATAGAGCATGTCCGCCATGTTCCACGCGGTGTTCGGCTGGAAGGCCGTGATGGTGCGCGCGGGGTTTTCGAGCACGACGTTGCCGTCGGAGTCGGTGACATAGCTGTAGGTGCGCGAATAGGTAAACACGCCGTCGTTGACGAAGGCGCTGTAGGCCTGCGCCATCTCACGCACGGTGATGCCGTTGGTGAGCTGGCCGAGGGCGAGCGGCGCGTAGTTGCAGTCGTCCTCGACGAGACTGGTGACGCCGAGCTTCTCCTGCAGGAACTCATAGCTGGTCTGCGGCGTGAGCTTATCGAGGATCTGCGCCGAGACCGTGTTCAGCGATTTCTGCAGGGCGGTGCGGATCGTGATGACGCCGGAATAGCCGCCGCCGGAGTTCTTCGGCAGCCAGTCGGGCTTGCCGGAGAGCTTGGCATAGGGGCTGTCGCTGACCTTGGTGTTCTGCGTGATGAGGCCGAGCTCCATCGCCGGACCATAGACCGCGATAGGCTTGATGGATGATCCGGGCGGACGCTGCGAGCCCGTGGCTCTGTTCAGACCGAAGTTGATGTCCTTCACGCCCGTGCCGCCGGAGAGCGCCTTGATCTCGCCGGTGTAGGGATCGAGGATCACGATCGCGGACTCAAACTGCTGCCCCTTCGCGGAGGGGTGTCCCGGCAGGGCGTCGAGGTTCGTATAATAGGAATCGACGATGGCCTGGATCGACGGGTCATAGCAGGAATAGATCTGATAGCCGCCGCCATAGACGAGCTGCTTTGCCGAGTCGCGGCTCAGGCCGCGCTGCTCCATCAGATCCTGGATGACGTCGCTGATGACGACCTCGGTATAATAATTGTATATGACGTCGGGCTTCTGCTCGTTCTCCGTGCGGACGAAGACGGGGTCCTCCGCCACGGCCTCGTCATGCTCGGACTTGGTGATATAGCCCTGCTCATACATCTCGTCGAGGATCGTGACGCGGCGCTTCCGGTTCTCCTCCTGGTTGATGAAGGGGTCATACTTCGTCGGCGCGTTCGTGATGCCGACGATGCTGGCGCACTCGGCCAGCGTGAGCTGCTCCGGCGTTTTGCCGAAGTAGGTGTCCGCGGCGGTATAGATGCCGTAACAGCCTTCGCCGAAGTAGACCTTGTTGAGGTAATACTCCATGATCTCTTCCTTGGAGTATTTCTTCTCCAGCTCGAGCGCCTGGAAGATCTCCAGCAGCTTTCGCTGCACGGTGATGTCATCCTGCTGCGTGGTGTTTTTGATGAGCTGCTGCGTGATCGTGGAGCCGCCGAAGTCGCTCTTCATGCCGAGGAACATGTTCACGAAGGCGCTCGTGGTGCGGTACCAGTCGACGCCCTTGTGCTCATAGAAGCGCTTGTCCTCGATGGCGACAGCCGCGTGCTCGATGTCCTTGGGGATGTTCTCATAGTCGATCCAGATGCGGTTCTCCTCGCTGGAGAGCTGCACCAGCTTCTGCCACGCGCCGCTCTCGTCCTGATAGAGGATGGAGCTGGAAAGCTGGATCGTGAAGTCCTCGAGCTTGACGTCCATCTCCGGCGAGAGGCAGGTCTTGACGTAATACGCGAAGATACACATGAACAGCAGACCCGTCACGAGCAGCACCAGCAGGACCGTGCCGATCACACGAAAGACCGTGCCGATCACGCCTGCCACCGCGCTCGCCGCGCCGTTTGCCACGGCCCGGGTCGGGCTTTTCTTCTTCTTATCCTTGGAAGCCATAGAGTGACGATCACCTCCGGATCGGGGGTATTGATAAAGACTCGACAGCAGGAAAAAGTCCCTGATATCGGAATGTTCCAAATTAGAGTATAACACACCTTGTCAATGAAGAACAGTCCGGAAATAAAAAATTTTTGAAAATTCAGAATATTTCCGTCGCGCCGCGTCATACTGGAAACAGACTTACCAGAGTTTCCCGAGAACAGGCGGTGGCGAAAATGACCAAAAAAAGAGGGATCTATCTCCTGCTGGCGGCGCTGTGGGTCGCGGCGCTGATCTGCGCGGCGGCGACGGTGCGCTCGTTCCACGCGGGCGTGGGCATGCCGGCGGAGGTGACGAGCCGCAGCGCTTATATCCTGCGCGAATCTGGCGGCTATGTCGCGGTCTACGCGGCCGATACGCCCGGCACGCCCGTGGAGATCACGGACATCAGCGTGCAGGAGCTGCGCGCGCACGACCGCGAGCTGCTGCGCGCCGGACTCGGCGCGGACGACCGCGAGGCGCTGCTGATGCTGCTGGAGGATCTGAAGGCGTGAATGCGACCACTTTTGCTCTTGATTTTCTCTGCCATATCCGCTACAATAGAGACAACGAGAGACAAAGGGGGCATTTCCCATGACCGATCCGTACGGCAGCGATTATCTGACCATCGAGGATGAGGACGGCGAAACCTTCGAGCTGGAGGTCCTCGGCACGTTCGAGTATGCCGACCGGGAGTATCTGGCGGCGCTGCCCGCCGACATGGACGAGACCGACTCGGACTTCGGCATCGTCCTGCTGCGCATCGAGGAGGAGGACGGCGAGGAGGTCTACGCCTCCATCGACGATGACGACGAGCTCGACGCGGTGTATGAAAGCTATATGCGCATCCTCGAGGATGACGAAGAAGAGGAATAAACGGTACACAAGGTCAGCCAGGAAGTTCAGGACGTGATCGATTTTCTGGACGGACTGCCTGAATAATCCCGGAGATCGTTCCATTACAACAGAATATAGATCCTGCTGTGTGCGTGGAGCAGACTTTTCCTGCTCGCAGCCCATTTAGACCCACATCACTTATAAGGGACGCCGGACTTCCGCGGCGGATCGCAGGCCTCCCGGCCGGTCACAAGAGCCGTGTTGGACGTTGGAAGCGGTGAAAGCGCGGAGAGGCGACCCACCTGCCACCTGTGCAGGTTATAATTGGGCTGACACGGCATCGCGGGATTGGGGCGGCAGCTGAAAGGCTGTCGCCTTTTTCGTCAGAACGGGCGCGCTCCATTCCGCAGCTCGCCAAAGGCTATGCCTCTGGCGACCGGCTCCATATCCGCTTCCCCGTTCTTCCTCTCCACTCAAAAGCGCCCCTGTCGCTTTCGAGTGGGTTTGGGTTTTGCGCGCTCCATTCCGCAGCTCGCCAAAGGCCATGCCTCTGGCGACCGGCTCCATATCCGCTTCCCCGTTCTTCCTCTCCGCGTCGCACAGGCATGCGCGACGCGGTAATTCCCGCGCTTTGACGCGAAGGGGATTGCACTCCGCTCCGGCGTCTCAGCTTCAAAAGCCAAGGGCTTTTGAATGAGAGCCGCCTCCGCTCCGTGAGCGGTATTTTCGCCGTCCGGTAAAGCCGCGCGGCGAAAATGATTGGATTCTATTTGCGGCTTGAGAGCCGCAAACCAGACCGTAGACAAACCCGCTTTTGGATCAAGCCAAAAGCGGGTTTGCGGTGTATTTGGCAGGAAACAGGTTCCAAAAGCAAAGGATCAACGTGTTTTTGAGCTGTTTCCTTTGCTCTTTCCATCTCTTTTTTGCAAGCTTTTTCAGATTTAGGCATGCAAAGGTAAGCGCGGCCTTCACTTCCATCCGCGCCTTGCCATATTCCTGTGTATAACGGAAACCATGGAGTTCTTTGGCAAGCCCGAAGTCTCGCTCTATGGTTTCTTTTCGTATGGGGTAGTATTCCCTTA
>JAFUCD010000033.1 GCA_017459865.1 Oscillospiraceae bacterium | reverse complement strand
GTCCTTCAGTCCCTCGGGCACGTCGCCGCGCACGATGCGCTGCGCGAGCCCCTCGGCGATGGCGGTCTTGCCGACGCCGGGCTCGCCGATCAGGACGGGGTTGTTTTTCGTCTTGCGCGAGAGGATGCGGATCACGTTGCGGATCTCCGCGTCGCGGCCGATGACGGGGTCCATCTTGCCGTCGCGCGCCCGCTCGACGAGATCCGTGCCGTACTTTTTCAGCGCGTCATAGGTGCTCTCCGGGTCGTCGGTCGTGACACGCCCTGTCTTGACCTTGCTGAGCTCGGTCGTGAAGCGGTCCTTTGTGACGCCGTGATCGGAGAAGATGCGCTTGATATCGCGCGTCGGGTACTGGAAAATGCCGAGCATCAGGTGCTCGACGGAGATATAGTCGTCCTGCATGTTCTTCGCCGTGCGCTCGGCAAAGGCGAGGATCTTGCCCGTCTCCGAGGAGGCATAGACCTCGCTCCCCGCGCCGGAGACCTTCGGCATCCGGGAGATGACGGTGTCGAGCTCAGCGAGCGTCGTGTCCACGTCCACGCCCATGCGGGAGAACAGCGTGCCGATCAGTCCGCCGTCCTGATCGAGCAGGGCGTAAAGCAGGTGCTCCGGCGTGAGATACTGGTTGCCGTTCTCCTGCGCGATGTTCTGCGCGGTCTGGATCGTCTCAATGGCCTTCTGTGTCAGTTTTTCAGCGTTCATATCGTTCGCTCCTTTCAGGAAAGGAAAATAATAATATACAAATCGTCAGGCGGGCGCTTCGTGAAGCGCCCCTACCGGGCGGAATTCCCTCCGCTCTCCTTGTAGGGCGCGATGCTCACATCCCGCCGCGCTGCCGTCACACCAAGATCTGATTCAGCGACAGCTGCGAATAGAAGATCTCCTCGACGTTGCGCGCCGTGTAGCGCCCGGCGAGGTAGCCCTTCATGAGATGGTCGAAGAGCTTGATATAGTCCGAGATCGCCTTGGCGACCTCCTCGCTCGTGTAGTCGTGCCCGCGCGGCAGCGCCAGCGTGCGCGTGAACTTGCCCTCATAAAGCGCATAGCGCGGGGCGGGCGCGTCGCGGTACGGCGTCAGATGCGTGTCCTCCAGCCGCTTCCACAGGCGGAAGAACTGCGCCATGCTGCCCAACAGCTGCGCGCTCTGCGTGCGGAACACGACCGACAGCTCTCCGAGCTCGTCCGAGGCCCCCGCCTCGAGCGCGACCTCATACTTCACGGTCGGGCGGTATTTATATTCGAGGCTGCTTTTCAGACTCATCGTCAGCGCGTTCGGCACAAAAAACGGCACCAGCTCGCGCGCCGGGGCAACCATCTCCTCCATGGCGCGGAAGATGTTCTCGATCCGGCGCTCCGGCGTCACGACCGAGGCGTAGTCGGCGAGGATCTGGTTGATGAGCGCGGAGCGGTTCGTGCCCATCCGATGGGCGATCACGTCGATCTCGCGCACGACGTCTTCATTCAGCATCAGGCTGTATAAGGTCTTTTTCATGTGGGACACCACCTTCAAAATCTAAGGCTATCCTACACCCTTCCAAAAACTTTGTCAACAGTTTTTATATAAATTATTTTGCAAATTATATTTTTCAGACACGAAAATATGCCCCATTGCATCTTTGCCCCGGCGGATCTATAATAGGAGCATCTTGGATCGACACGGGAGGCGGAGCGATGGAGCAGATACGCAGACACATCGTTTTTCACGGCTGGGTGCAGGGCGTGGGCTTTCGCTGGCGCGCGTGCCAGGCGGCGGCGCTGTACGGCGTGACGGGCTGGGTGCGAAACGAGTATAACGGCACGGTCACGATGGAGCTGCAGGGCACCGAGGCGCAGATCGATCAGGTGATCCTCGCGGTCGAGCGCGGGACATACGTGCAGATCGAAAACATGGAAAGCCGCCCCCTCCCGGTCCTCCCGGACGAGCGCGGCTTCGGCGTGAGATAACACCACAGCCGGATCGGCAAAACCGATCCGGCTGTGGTGTTGTTTCATCGATATGCGGTTTGGCGTCAGGCGGCCTCGTCCGTCTTTTCGGGCACCGGCAGCTCGCCGGAGGTGTTCGCCTTGTAGCCGGGGTCGAAGCGGTCGAACCGGATGCCGAAGATGTCATGGAGATCGTCCAGCGCCGTGCACATGGCGTCATAGAGCGTCTGGTTGATATAGCCGAGATCGTCCCCCGCGTCATAGCTGTCGATCGCCTGATGGATATCCACGAGCTTATAGCGCCATCCGGCGTTCGCGATGCCGTAGTCCGCCGTGTCCACCATGATCAGCGGTGCGTAGGAGACGTTCTTGAGATAGGTCTCGCCGGTGGACTCGTTCTTCTCCAGCTCGATCGTGGTCACGCCGGTCAGGTTCGTATAGCGGTCGTTCATCGTGGAGATGAAGTTGCCCATGCAGTAGCAGAGATAGCCCGTGCGCTCGTTGCCGTCAAGGTCCTTCACATGGCGCACCTCCATCGGCTCCGGCACGTGCGGGTGTCCGCCGCAGACCAGATCCGCGCCCTGCTCGAACAGCCAGTCCGCCACGTCGCGCTGGTAATCGACCGGCTCGGTATGGTACTCGATCCCCCAGTGCATGAACACGCAGATCAGGTCCGTATCGAGACTCCGCGCGTACTCCAGATCCGCCCCGACCTTGTCATAGTCAAACTCTGTGATCTCGTCGGCATAAGTGTCGAGATAGTCTGTGAAGCAGACGTTCACCGCGTACTCAAAGCCCTCGATCGGGATGCAGTTCGTGCCGTAGGTGTAGGACAGGAAGGCGATGGAGATGCCGTTGAGATCCTTGACCACAACGCCGTGGTTCGCGTCGCGCTCCTCCTGCGTGCGGTAGGTGCCGATGTGGTCCAGCCCCGCCGCGTCGAGCACGTCCAGCGTGGAGCTGATGCCGTCCTTGAGACTGTCCATGCTGTGGTTCGAGGCGGTGTTGATGAAGTCAAAGCCCGCGTCCTTCAGACTCGTCGCCAGCTCCTTCGGCGAGCGGAACATCGGATAGCCGCTGTACGCGGCGTTGTCGAGGAACGTGGTCTCCATGCAGCAGAACGCCAGATCCGCGTCGCTCACGTAGGGCACGCAGCCCTCGAGGATCGGGAGATAATCATAGGTGTCGCCCGTCTGCGCCTCGGTGTTCAGCCCCTCGTGGCATACGAGGTCGCCCGCATACGCCAGCGTCGCCTGCGTATAGGTCGCCTCCTGCTCCCCGGCGGCAGAGCGGTCCCCGGCCTGCGCGGCGAAGCGGCTTTCCGACGCGGACGGCTCCGTGGGATAGCCGCACCGCGACAAGAAGAGCACAGACACCAGCGCATAGACGATCATCAGGCAGATGAACCACCATTCCCGGAGCGCCGCGCGCAGATCCACCGGCCCATCGCCGAAGATCGCCGCCCTCCAGGTATCCTTCGGATCGGACGCCCTGCGAGAAACGCGCATCTTCGGTTTGGCGCTCTCCTCCGGCGCGGGCTTCGGCTCCGCGCTCTTCTTTCTGCTGGTCGACCAAAGCTTCATAATGCTTCTCATTTCCTTTTCTGTTTCTATAGAATCAAAATCATGAATATGCCCCAGTATATCATTTGTGTGTCCGGAACACAAGCTTGAAACCGGACTCCGCTACAAAAATCTCCCTCTGCCGAAGCAGAGGGAGATATATTCCGAAGATTCGATTCGCCTGAAGGCGATTTTCGTTATTCGTTGATCGCGGCCTGTGCAGCGCAGGGGCAGTAATGGATGCTTGCCCGTTTGACACGGTGATTGTGGTCGTGGAGCGGCGTTTTCCCTCTGTCGTGCAGTGCAGAGGATCATTCGGGTCGCCGGAGAAGCGAAGATACCAGTCGTAGCCGTCTTTTGAGACGACGATCTTTTCCACAAACGCCTCAATGACGCTCGGCGGGACATCCTCTTCATCCGGCGTGGTATACTGCTCCAGCGCATAGCGCAGGACTTCCAGCTTTTCGGTGTAGTCCTTGACCGGCTCCGGGTCCGCGCACAGCACCGTTTCCATCTCGTGGATCTCGGATTCAAGCCGCAGGATCTCGGATTCCGCCTGCGCTTTCTTCTGCTTGAATGCCACCCTGGTAAGGTCGCCCTCGGCGCGCATCTCGATCAGCGTATCGCATTTTCTGTGCAGCCGCTCCAATTCCGCGTGTTTTTCTCTGAAAGCCTGTTCATCCACCTCCGGCTTCTTTTCCCCGGAAAAGTGCGCCTCCAGAATAGAATTCGCAAGATTCATGACCTTGTCCCGATCCCACAGATATTCCCGAAAAATAAGATTCGCCATCATCTGCAGCTTCCATTCCGGGACCGTGGGGCTCTGGCAGATGCCGTCCAGAGAAAGCCCTTTCTTCTTCCGGCTCTCATAGGTTCCAGTATGAAGGGAGCTGTAGCACTGATACGCTGCCGTTGTTTTGCGATCCGTCCGGCTCCAGCCCTTGCGATTGAACTTATGCCCGCAGGAGCAGATTAGGAGCCTTCCCCACACCGTCGTGATCGGCAGCTTGCCGTTTTTACGGCCACCGTGGCCGGGCAGGTCTCTGCGTTTGCTTTCCATAATCATTTGCACCCTTTCATATTCTTCTTCTGTGATGATCGGTTCATGGGTACCCCGCACCTGGAGCTTCGGAATTACGCCGCGGTTCGGGATCTTTTTTTGCTTCAGATAGTCCGGAGTATACTCTTTGTGGTAGGTCATGATCCCGCAGTAAAACGAGTTCTGCAGGATATGCGAGATCACCGTCACATGCCAATGCGGCAGACCGGTCGCGGTCGGGATGTGCCGCAATTCCAGCTCGTTTTTGATTTTGGTGAGCCCCCATCCGTTCAGATACCAGTCAAAGATCATGCGCACGACCTTTGCCTGCTCGGGATTGATCACCATCCCCTTCCCCACGCGGTCGTAGCCGAGGATATTCCCGGAGCCGTATACCACGCCGTTTTCCATGGAGGTCTGCTGACCGCTTTTCACGCGGATCGAGGTCTTGCGGCTCTCGTCCTGCGCGAAGGTCGCCATCAGCGTGAGGCGCAGCTCGCCGTCGCCGTCCATGGTCTTGATATTGTCGTTGATGAAGAATACCTCGACGCCCTTTTCCTTGAGCTTGCGGGTGTACTGCAGCGTATCGACCGTGTTGCGGGCGAATCGCGCCACCTCACGGGTGATAATCAGATCGAATTTCCGCTGCATGGCGTCCGCGATCATCTGCATGAATTGCGGGCGCTTTTCCGCGCTCGTGCCGGTGATGCCCTCGTCCACATACTGTCCGACCAGCTCCCATTCCGGCCTTGCGGCCAGAATGGGTTTGTACCAGTCGATCTGGTTTTCCAGCGCGGAGAGCTGCGCCTCATGCTCCGTGGAAACGCGGGCATAGATCACAACGCGCCGGTGCTGAAAATCAGAGTTCATGGTTCTCCTCCCCCTTTCGAATCGCGTTGTCCTCCGGGATGGAGAACTTCGATAAATCTACGATTTCGGCGTAGTCATTCAAAATATCCCGGAACATCTGCGGCGAGATCTTCCGATCCCAGCACAGCTGCTCCAGCAGCTTCAGCGCCGCGAAATAATGCGCAGGCGTATATCCTTGTTTCATTGTAAGCATTCTTTTTCTCCTTTTCCAATGTGCGAATTATCGTTCATACGCCCTGCGGCGGTTTCGGTCGTAGTCGGCAAGCAGCTTCAAGATGATCTCCTGCATTTTCTCCGGCGAGGAGTCCCTCGGGAAGAACTTGCGAAGCTCCTCCGTTTTGAAGCTGATGCGCTCTTTCTGGTTCGGTTTCGGCTGTGACAGCATTGCGGTCATGGTTTCCGGGTAAAGCGTTCCGCTCTGGCTCAGCCGCCGCATCTCCTGCGCCTGCGGGATCGACGGCGTGCAGTCCGCGTAGGAAATGGCGTCCAGCAGATCGCACTGCTCGTCGTGGGAGAGATACGACAGCTCCACGCCGACGGTGAAAGCGACGCGGCCTTCGTCCACAAGTGTCAGCAGACCTGGAAGCAGATGGGTCAGGCGGATGTAACGCTGTACCTGTCTGCCACTATCTGTGTCGGAAATACCGTCTCTGGACTTGTGGCCAACTTGTCCACAAGTTTGACCGCGATGGTTCAGCGCAACGATTTTCAGCTTATAGGCAAACGCCTTTTCACTTGGAAGGATGTGCTCTCGGTGAAGATTGCTGTCCACCAACTGAATGGCAGCCTCGTCCCGGCTGACGGCATGGACAAAGGCAGGAACCTCAGAGATTCCTGCCTTCTGCGCTGCGTGGAGCCTCCGGTGGCCGGAGATGATTTCATATTCATTTTCGGTTCCTTCCAATGGCCGGACGATCAGCGGGGTGAGAATACCGTGCTCCCGGATGCTCTCCACGAGGGCGTCCATTTCCGCGTCGTCCCGCACCTGATACGGATGCCCCTCAAACGGGTGCAGATTTGCAATGTGGATGGTTTTTGGTGTATTCATGATTTAACGAGTCCTTTCTCTGTTGCGCTCGCGCTGGAGGGCTTGTTTTTCAGCCTCCCGTTCCGCGAGCAGGATTTCATACAGCTTTTCGCTGCGCTTCAAAATGTTTTCCGCGCACCGGAGCTCTTCACGCAAAGGCTTGAGCTTTTCGGTGCAGGCATCCCGCTTGGCTTTGATCTCCTTTTCTGCCTCTGGAGATTTCGGTCTGCGGAGTTGATTACGAAAGCCCTGCCGGTCGTGCTCCAGCAGGGCGATCTGTTCTTTTGTGTCATCCATGAAACGGTGGAGGTCCACGTCTGTATGGATATTGTATTTTCCGAGCAGCCGCGTTTCCCGGTCGATCTGATCCAGCTTCGCCAGCTCCATGCGCACCGAGGGCGAGAGCGGACGCACTTTCTGCTTCTGCGCCTCCGGGTCCTGTACCAGACCAAGCAGTGCACGCACGGCAAAGAAGATCACGTCGATCACCACAACTTCCGCGCGTTTGCAGTGTGTGATCTCAAAACCAATCCGCTGTTCGATGCTCAGCAGCGGAAAGCCTTTCGGACGGTACGGCAGGTTGCTGTTCCATCTGTTCAGAAAACCGACAGAATTCAGATTCGTGCGCAGACGCTGCTGGATATTCTCTTTGGAATAGCCCATCCGATCCAGTCGGACGGCGCGCTCCCAATCCTTTGCTTTCACGGAGAACCGCTGCCAGTCGATGGCGTATCCGAGACCTCGAAGCTGTTGTTCGAATTGCTCCCAGGTGCCTGCAATCGAAAGGCAGTATTCGATGTCCTCCTTGAGGATGTCCCGGTGGGTGCGTCTGCCGCTCTTGTGCACCCAATAGGCACCTTTCTCCCCGCCGTAGAAGCGGGCGTTCTGAAGGACGGAAAGGCCATGCTCCACGCAGATGTTGTCGGAGATCTCCCGCAGGCGGTAGTGATTCTTCCTGTGGTTGTGGTATTTCAGCCCGGTCTTGCAGGAAACGGAGTTCACGACGAAGTGGTTGTGCAGAGAATCTGTGTTGAGGTGTGTCGTGACGACCACCTCATAGTCTCCCCACATCTCCCGCGCTGTCTCCAAACCGATCTGATGACATTCCTCCGGTGTGACCTCTCCGGGTCGGAAGCTCTGATAACCGTGATAGGCGACGTTTCGCCCTTCCTTGCCGTATCGACGTTTGGTCTCCTGCATTTGGGCATAGGCTTCTTCTACGCGGCAGTTGATGGCGGAGACGTACATCTGCTGATCGGTTTTCTCCGGGTCCTCGACATAGCGCAGCGCCTGCGCCAGATCGTCATCCAGATACTGATGGTCGATGGTCTTGTCCGGATTCTCTGCATAGTCAAGAACATCCTTGAGCCGGCCTTTCACTGGCCAAAAGCCTGTGGTCGCCATGCTCACATCTCCGACAGCTCTAAGCGGATCTCCTCCGGGCTCTGAACGCCGGGAGAGAAGAAGGTCGCGCGAAATCGGTTCAGTGTGCTTTCCACCTCTGCCTCCAGCTCCGGGGACATTGGCTTTTTCAGCAGGCGGAGCAGGTCGTCATGGAGCGACCAAAACTGCTCCGGAAGCGGAAACGCCCTCGGCTCATAGCCGAGGGCGCGCTGCCGAAGATACTCACCCTGCTTCAACCCACAGGATTTTGCGAGCTTTGCGATCCGCTGCTTTTCTGCAGCCGAGACCGTGAAATTGATTTGTGTGCTTTTCATTTTCCTCCTAAAACAGCAAAAGACCGACAGCGTGATAACTGTCGGTCTTTGCAGCGATATAGATTTGTGATTGTATTTTCAGTTGACATTTCGAACCTCGCTTTCTACGATGTTGAATCGCATGAATTCGGGGATCGCATCCCTAAGCGCCTGCTGCTTCGGCGCATCGCTTTTGGCAACAGCGGACGCCGCCAAAACGCCTGCCGGATAGAGCACCTCGCGCAGCTTCATGCTCCGCAGGGGCTGATAGTCCTCGCACAGCGGCACCTCGTTCTCCCGGCTGATATAGTCCACCATCGCCAGCAGATACAGACACTCCGGATACCACTTCCGGCGGTAATACGTCATGACCTCGCCGCTTTTGATCGTGCGGATCAGAAAGTCAATGTCGCCCAGTTCTTTGAGCCGATGGCAGACGTTGCTCTTGAACAGCTCAAAGCTCGGTCTGGGCTCCAGATATTCCTTCAGCAGGTCCTCCATGCTGACGTGCAGGGCGGAGGAGAGACGATACACCGTCTCGGCGCTGCACTTCTCCAGCCGCGTTTTTCCGCTGCAGATATCGTTGAGCGTCATATACGGAATGCCGCTGTCCTTGGCAAGCCGGTATTGGGACATGTTCTGCGACTGCATGATTTCAGAAATCGTCACGAAGGATCACCTGCCTTTCCGACCGAATTATAACGGTATACCATGATAATGTCAATAGCATCTCCGAATTCATACATTCTATGCTTCAAGGGGATTGGGGATGTGCCCCAAAATCCGCCGTCCCCTCGGCGGCGGGCGGAAAAAGCTAGTCTTTTTCCCTGCTTGCTACGGTGACAGACACCTTGAAAAGCAGGGTGCGAGTAGCGTCGCACCCTGCCCTCGTTTCTCACCATTATTGTCTGGATTCAACGGCTTCCTGGATGGAAGAGACCCCATCAATCTGCCGCGCGCCGACGATAAATTGCTATCACCTCCCTTCAGAATGGCTTGCTGCTGTTTGCATTTACTGCCCGCACCGCGTCATGGGGGACGATCGCCGCTGCTTTTGAACATTTTTCTAGAAAAATAAACATTGTAAAATTATACTGTTCATTTTCTAATAGTTATGATATGATGATGTTAAGAGAGAGGAAAGCGGCCCACGCGTGCCTGCCGTGCGCAACGCGGTACTATAATAATGAGGTGCAACGCATGAAAAAACGTTCTCTTGCGACCCTGCTTTGCCTGTGCATGATTCTGTCTCTGCTGCCGTTTTCGGCGCTGGCGGCAGACACAGGCCGAACGCGCGTCCACTACGACGCGAACCGCGGCGTGGTCTTTCACGCCGCCGGAAACGATACGCCCGCCGACACGGCCGAGGACTTTCTGGCCGATTCGGCGGACGCGGAGCATGTCGTCGGTGAGACGGTAAAGCTGCTGCTGGACACGTCCAAGGCGCTGGACTGGGAGCAGTATGACGCCGGAACCACGGCGTTCCGGACGCCGGACGTCGTTGATAATCCCGCGCTCTATGTCATCGCGCGGTTCGGCGGGCCGAACGGCGAATGGTTTGACGGGCCGGTCGTGGAAAACGGCGCCGTCGTGCGGGACGGCTTCTCGCTCGACGGGAATGTGCTCTCCTTCGTGCAGCCCGAGGGCGACATCGAGCTCGATGTCTGCTGGTCGGAGTCGGAATATCTGTTGAAGTCCTTCCATGGGACAGACGAGAAGCCGGTCATTGTGGAGGTCGGTTCGTGGAACGGCACCGTGAATCTCCCGGCGGACGTTCCCGCGGCAGATCAGATCGTAGTCGGGGAAATGGCGCGCTTCCGCGTGCCGATCGACACGGCATCCGTCACCTTCACGTGGGACGCGGACAAGCGCATGGAGTCGATCAGCGGCGACGGTCTCGGCCCGGACGGACAGTGGGGCAATGCGCCGCTGCCGGACGGCAGCAGCTACACCCTCCCGCTCGATCAGACGTGGGAAAACGGCGAGGCAAAGACCTTCTACCATCTGGATTTCAACTTCGAGCCGGACTGGATCGAGCATGACGCGCTGCTGCGCGTGTTCTATGACCAGAATCGCGGCAGCGTCTTTGCGGGCGTCGGAGCGCAGCCGCAGGCTGATGCGGCGCACTATCTGATGGAAGGCTGGGACGGCGAGATCACCTATGCGCCCGACGGCTCGATCACCGAAGTTCAGCTCCTGCTGGACGAGACGCGCGGCCTTGACTGGGACGCGTGGTATTCCGAGGGTGAGATCGCCTTCCGCGACGCGGACGAGTCCGGCACACGGGAGATCAGCATCCGTGCGCGGTATCAGCTTGCCGACGGTGACTGGTTCGATGACATCGTCGTGCGCGCCGGAAAGGCGGTGCAGGCGGGCTTCACCTATGAAAACGGCGTGCTGTCCTTCACGCCTGTGCGCGATACCGGCGTGGAGCTCACCATCTTCTGGACGAAGGAGGACTATGCCTTTGACCAGTTCGACGGGACCGAAGACAAGCCGATCGTGATCGAGTGCCGCTTCTGGGGCGAGGGCGAGGTCAAGCCGCCCGCGACGGTCGCGCCGGAGGACATGATCGTGCAGGCCGAGCGCTGGCGCATCCGCGTCTCCGAGGGCACGAAGTCCGTGCTCGTCACATGGCCGGAAGCCGCCGTCGTGGAATGGATCGCGGCGTCTCTTGCCGAGGACGGAAGCGACGTCGATATCCCCGTTCCGGACGAGCCGCAGTATCTCCTGCAGCTGAACAAGACCTGGAGCGATGGCTCGCCGCGCGACCGGTACTACATCACCGTCCAGTTCGAAGGCGAGCGCGCGCCGAAAGACTCCGAGCTGCGCGTGTACTATGACCAGAACCAGGGCAGCGTCTTTGCCGCTGTGAACACCACGCCGTGGACGACGGAAGGGTTCTACCTGCGCGACAGCTGGGACAGCTTCCTGCGCTTTGACGGCTTCGGCGCCTCCCCCGAGGTGCACGTGCTGCTCGACGGAACGAAGGCCATCGACTGGCAGGCCTATGACGCCGACGAAACGATCCGGTTCATCGGCCGGGATACGGACATGAGCGACGTGTGGATCTATGCCCGCTGCAAGGGCGCGGACGGCGCGTGGATCGAGGACTTCGTGGTCAAGCGCAGCGCGGCGGTGCGCGAGGGCTTC
>JAFUCD010000012.1 GCA_017459865.1 Oscillospiraceae bacterium | reverse complement strand
GGCGTCCTGCTCCGGCGTCCAGCCCGCGCGCACCGCGGCGAGCCGCTGCCGCTCCGCCTCGGCGGTCTCCGCGCCCAGCGTCTTCGAGGGCAGGAGCGCCACGGTCGCGGCATGGGGGTTGTCCAGGAAGGCCGCGCGCAGGAAATCCTCGAACCACCCCGCGTCGAGCTTCTCGCGCAGGGAGTCGAACACCGCGTCATACCGCAGCCCCTGCGCGGGATCGCCGCCGTAGAGCCACGCGTCCATGCTCTGGATCGCGTAGACGACGCCGCGCGGCATGCGTCCGAAGTCCTTCTCGCGCGTGGAGAACTCGATCCGGCGCAGCACGTTGCGCACGCGCTCACGGTCAAGTCCCCCGTCCGCCATGGCGCGGAGCGTGTCCTCGGCGATGCGCCAGGCCTCGTCGGCGCGGCGCTCATCGGCGTTGTAGAGCAACAGATAGGCATAGTTCTGCTGCATGCCATCGTCGGTGCCGAAGCTGATGTCCTCGCAGAGCCCGGCGTCCAGCAGCGCCTTTTTCAGCGGCGCGTCGTTCGTGCCGGTCAGCGCGGCGGCGAGCGCGTTCAGGGCAAGCGTCTTTTCCGGCTCGTCGAACGCGCCGTAGACCCAGCCGCGCGCGAGCAGCGCCTTGTTCTCCGCGCGCTCCTCGGGCCCGATCTCATAATAGTCCGTCGCCTCGCTGCGCACCGGCGGCTGCATGGGGATGTCGGCGTCGGGGTCGATGCGCTCAAAGTCCCGGAGATACCCGTCGAGCTTCGCGAGCGCGGCGTCGAGATCGACCGCGCCGTCGAGCAGAATGCGGCTGTTGGACGGGTGATAGAACCGCGCGTGGCTCGCACAGTACTGCTCGTAGGTCAGCTCCGGGATGTGGGCGGGATCGCCGCCGGAGCTGAAGCCGTAGGGCGAATCCGGGAACAGCGCGCGCAGCAGCGTCAGCCGCAAACGGCTCTCGGGGTTGGAGTAGTCGCCCTTCATCTCGTTGAACACGACGCCGTTGACCGTCACGCCGCCGTCCTCCGTCGGCTCATAGTGCCAGCCCTCCTGCAGAAAGGCGTGGTCGTCGCGGATGCACAGCGGGTGCAGCACCGCGTCGAGATACACGTCCATCAGATGCAGGAAGTCCGCGTCGTTCCGGCTCGAGACCGGGTACATGGTCTTATCGGGGAAGGTGAAGGCGTTCAGGAACGTCGACAGTGAGCTTTTCAGCAGCTCCACGAACGGCTCGCGCACGGGGTATTTCTCGCTGCCGTTGAGCACCGAGTGCTCGAGGATGTGGAACACGCCCGTGTCGTCCTGCGGGATGGTCTTGAACGTGATGGCGAAGGTCTTGTTGTCGTCCTCGCGTTCGAGCCAGACGAGCTGCGCGCCGTTTTTCTCATACTCCATGCGCCACAGCGTCGCGCCGAGCTCCGGCAGCGGCTCGCTGCCGAGCACACAAAAGCCATGGATGCGGTCGTTGATCTGCATTTATTCGTTCTCCTTTTTGAGTATCTCATTCATGCTGCCGGTGCGGTAGCCCCGCAGATCCAGCGCGACATAGGCAAAGCCGAGACCGCGCAGGTACGCGTCCGTCTGCGCGCGCAGCTCCGGCGCGACAAGGCGCGGGATGTCCTCAGGCTCCGCCTCGACGCGGGCGAGGTCGCCGTGCACGCGCACGCGCACCTGCCGGAAGCCGCGGTCGTGCAGAAACGCCTCGGCGGCGTCCACGCGGCGCAGTCCCTCGAGGGTGATGCGCTCGCCGTAGGCAAAGCGGCTGGCGAGGCACGCGCAGGAGGGCTTGTCCCAGGTCGGCAGACCCAACTCCCTGGACAGGGCGCGGATCATGCCCTTGGTCAGCCCCGCCTCGCGCAGCGGGCTTTTCACCTGCAGCTCCGCGATCGCGCGCAGCCCGGGGCGGTAGTCGCCCTCGTCGTCGAGATTCGAGCCCTCCGCCACCACGGCGGCGCCGCCCGCGCGGGCGGCGTCCAGCAGCGTCGAAAAGATCCGCTTCTTGCAGTGATAGCAGCGGTCGGGCGGATTTTCATAAAAGCCCGGCAGCGCCATCACATCCGGCTGCACGATGACATGCCGCACGCCGAGCGCGGCGCAGAAGTCCTTCGCCGCCTGCAGCTCGCGCTCCGGCACGGCGGGGATCGCCGCGGTGACGGCAAAGGCCTTGTCGCCCAGCGCCTCGTGCGCCGCGCGCAGCAGGAACGTCGAGTCCACGCCGCCCGAGAACGCCACGGCGACGCTGCCATAGCCCTTCAGGATCTCCAATAAGTTTACATAATATTCATTCATGTTAACAGCTCCCGCACTTGCTCCAGCGTCAGATCCGCCTCGCGGGCGATGCGGCGCAGGTCGTCGAACTCCGCCTTTTCGCGCTGCACGCCCCAACCCTCGGAGCGCTTGACGCGCACGGGGCCGTAGGGGGTCTCGACCGTCTCGGTCTCCCGCCGCAGCACATAGCGGCGGCAGAGCGTCTCGCGGATGCCGAGCGTCGTCGTGTGGCGGAACAGCGCGCGCACCATTTCCTCGCGCTGCGACTCGCGGCAGAGGCAGGTGAGGATCACGCCGGGGCGGTTTTTCTTCATGCCGATGGGCGTATAATACGCGTCCGGTGCGCCGAGACGCAAAAGCTCCTCGATGGCAAAGCCCACATCCTCGGGGGTCATGTCGTCGACGTTGCAGCTCAGCTCCACGATCGTCTCCTCGGCGGTGCCGAGCACGGCGCGCACGGCGGAGAGCTTCGGAAAGTCCTTCTTCCCCATGCCGACGCCGATGCGCTCCGCCGTGAGCAGAGGCTGGCGGTCATAGCGCTGCGCGAGGTATTTCACGAGCGCGGCGCCCGTCGGCGTGCAGAGCTCGCCCTCCATGTCGCCGGCGAAGCTCGGCACGCCCTGCAGGATCCGCGCCGTCGCGGGAGCGGGGACGGGCAGAAGCCCATGCGCGCAGCGGATCTCGCCCCAGCCGGTGCAGACGGGCGTCGCGGTGACGAGGTCGGGCTGCAGCGTGTGCACGATCAGACACGCGGCGCTGATGTCCGCCACGGCGTCCATCGTGCCGAGCTCATGGAAGTGGATGTGTTCCACGGTCGTGCCGTGCACGGCGGCCTCCGCCTCGGCGATGATGGCATAGACGGCGCGCACATCCGCCCGGACCGGCTCCGGCAGGTCGAGCACATCGAGGATCTCGGAGATCTCGAACATGCCGCGGTGCGCGTGATGATGGTGATGGTGGCGCTCCTCCCCGGTGTGCGGGCAGCCCGGCTGCTCCTCCTCGCCGTGCCAGCGCACGGCAAGATGCGTGCCGGAGACGCTGTGCTTCTGCGTCGGCTCGATGGAATAGGTCACGCCGGGGATGCCGATGGCGTTCAGGCGCGCGAGCATCGCCTCGCGGTCGGGGCAGAGCTCCAGCAGCGCCGCCGAGAGCATATCGCCCGCGGCGCCCGTGGATACGTCCAGATGCAAAACCTTCATACTGCTTTACCGGTCCTTGCTGCTCAGATGGTTGATCATGTGGGCGAGATAGCCACCGCCGAAGCCGTTGTCGATGTTCACGACGCTCACGCCGCTGGCGCAGGAGTTGAGCATGCTCAGCAGCGCCGCGACGCCGCCCAGACTCGCGCCGTAGCCAACGCTGGTCGGCACGGCGATGACCGGGCAGTCGGCGAGCCCGCCGATCACGGAGGGAAGCGCGCCCTCCATGCCCGCCACGGCGACGATGCAGCGCGCGGACATGATCGGCTCGATGTTGTGCAGCAGCCGGTGCACGCCCGAGACGCCCACGTCATACAGCCGCGTGACCGGATTGCCGAGCGCCTCGGCGGTGAGCGCCGCCTCCTCGGCGACGGCCATGTCGCTCGTGCCGCCGGTGGCGACGACGATCGTGCCGTCGCCGTCGGGCTCCGGCAGCGCGCCGATCAGTCCGATCCTCGCCAGCGCGTGATATTCCAGCGGATGCGCCGCGTGGATCAGCTCGGCGGTCTCGGGCGAGATGCGCGTGATCATGATGGTCTCCTGCCCGCGCTCGCGCATGGCGGAGGCGATGCGGATGATCTGCTCGGGCGTCTTGCCCGCGCCGTAGATGACCTCCGCCACGCCCTGCCGCAGCTCGCGGTGGTGGTCCACCTTGGCAAAGCCGAGGTCCTGAAACGGCTCCAGCTTCAGCTTCAGCATGGCGTCCTGCGGCGAGAGCCGCCCGTCGCGCACGGCCTCCAGCGTATGGAGAATGTCTCGTTGGCTCATTTGATGTCGTTCCTTTCAGTATTCCCGAAACGGGGAACTTTCATATCATATCAGAATTATATAAAAAAACGGGCAGGCGGTCAACCGTCTGCCCATTCGCTTTTACCATTTGTTCATCACTTTTTCGGCAAAGCCCGGGAGGTCGCGGATCTCCAGCGCCGTCCCGTCGTCGAGCACGGCCCTGCCCGTGAAGCGCCCGAAGACCTGGTGCTGGTCGCTTTTGAGCACCTTGAAGTCCGTGCAGCTCGCGCGGTCGAGCATGGGCTGAAAGTCCATCTCGAACCGCCCGTCGTCGCTCGTGAATGTCCACGGCTTCATATAGTCCGGCGTCCGCTTGCCGCCGTCGCCGGGGATGTGGAAGCGCACCTCGGAGAGCTTGTGCGCCTTACCCGCGTAAAAGAGCATGTTCTCGCTCGCGGCGGAAGTGTTGCCGAAGCCGTAGCCGATGTTGAACCCGAAGGGCACGCCCTCGTGCAGCCCGGAGGCGCTGCCCCAGTACCACGTGTTGTCGTACGTCCACACGCCGCGCCCCCAGTCGAGCACGGCAAAGCTCTCGGCGGGATCGAAGGTGTAGGTCCTGCCGTGGTAGCCGTAGGTCACAAAGCCCTCGGCGCGCATGCAGTTGATCTTCTGGTTATAGTAAAAATGCTTCGGCTTGTCGAAGGGCGTGGCGATGACCATGCTCTCCTCCGGCTCGTCGGTGAGCGTGACCTTGGCGTAGAGCGCGCCCTCGGGGCCGAATTTTTTCATCTGCGCGAAGAGCGTGCGTTTGCCGTCCGATACGTCGAAGACGATGTCATAGCTCTTGGAGTGGATCTCGGTGCGGCCCGCCGCGGAGGACTCCGGCAGGTTCGTCCTGCCGAGCGTGAGGACGCGCATGGGGCTCGTCGTGATCTCCCAGCCCTCCTCGAAATTCAGCAGCGACACAGAGTCCAGGCCCATGTAGCCGTTGTCCGCGATCGTGAGACACAGCGCGAAGCGCCCGTTGTTCACACAGTAGTAGTCCCACTCCTTTAAGCGCAGGGGGCTCGCCTTCACGTCCGCGCGCCGATACATCGGCAGCAGGCGCTTGGCATAGCCCGGCTCGGTCAGGTCGCCCGCCGCGTTCAGCAGCGGGATCGGACGGGTGATCTCATGCTGGGTCATAGTCCGCGCTCCTTTCTCTGGCGCCGGATGTCGCTGCCGAGGAAGGGCAGCGTCTGGTACTCGCCCTCGAGCCGCGAGAGGATCTGCGGCGTATAGCAGCGGCTCAGCTCGCTGTCGGTGAGATTCGTGGAGATAATGGTGGCGCGGCGCTGTGTCAGCCGCGTGTTGATGAGCGTGTACAGCGCGCTCACGGAGTAGGGCGAGATCATCTCCGTGCCGAGATCGTCGAGGATCATCAGGTCGCAGCCGAGATACTGCTCCACGCGCGCCTGCGCCTCCGCGCCCGCCTCGGTGAAGGGGCGGAACTTTGCCGTCTCGAACGCCGCGAGACACGCGCCCGCCGATTCGTACGCCACGCTGCAGCCGCGCGCGGAGACCACGCGGGCGATGCACGCGGAGAGATACGTCTTGCCGAGACCCGTGCCGCCCTGCAGCAGCAGATTCGGCGCGCCGGGCGCGAAGTGCTCCGCGTATTCGCGGGCAAAGTCGCGCGTCATGGCCATCTGCTGCCGCGCGCCGGAGGGCTCGTCATACCAGTCGAGGGAGAAGCGGTCGAAGCGCTCGTTCCCGACGCGCAGGAGCGAGCTTAAGTCCGCCGTCGCCTCGGCGTTATAGAGCTTTATCAGACAGTCGCACATCGAGCCGTCGGGGCGATAGCCCCGGTCGCGGCAGTCCGGGCAGGAGACGATCTCGTCCGTCCAGTCCTCGGGCAGTCCCGCGGCCTTCAGCAGCGCGGCGCGCTCGGCCTGCGCGGCGAGATTTTCCTCCCGCAGGGCGGCGACCTCCTCCGAGACGTCGCCGTGCTGCAGCGTGAGGGCGTACAGCCGCGGCATCTGCGCGCGGAGCGTATCGTCCAGCGCGCGCAGCCCGGGGATCGTGTCATAGGCGCGCTGCTCGCGCGCGAGGCGGGTGCGCTCGTTTTCCGCGCGGCGCTCCGCCAGCCTGTCCCGCGCCCGGGCGAGATAGGTGCCGTTCATTGCCATGGGAGATCAGTCCTCCTTCTGTTCGCGCATGCCGCGCAGCAGCTCCTGCGCGCGGGCAAGGTCGTTGCGCGGTTGGGCGGCGGCGGGTTCCGCCGCGCGTCTGCGCTGCGCGCCGCGCGGGTCGCGCTCCAAAACGGCGGCGAGCGTGCGGATGTTCTGCTCGTGCCAGCGGAGCAGGATCTTGTTCAGATAGGCCCAGGTCATCCGCCCCGTGTTCGTCACGGTGCGGTCGTATGCCTCCTCGATCAGCTCCGGCGGCAGCCCCAGGTCGATCCAGCTGTCGATGTATTCGCGTTCGGTCTTTGACGGCTCGTGATCCAGGTGCAGCACGCGCCGGATCTTCCCCGCCTGCGAGCTCCGCGCCCGGTTGCGCGCGATGTACTGCTCCGCCAGATCCAGCGTGAGCACCTCGTCATCCGCCCAGCGGATGGCCTCGGCCTCCAGATAGCGGATGCCCGGCGAGCGGCGTGTGGGGTGCTGCTCGCGGTAGGCGTCGAACGCATAGGTCAGCATCTGCATCAGCACCGCCGGCGGCAGCCCGAGATGGTCCTGCATGCCCAGCAGCTTCTTCATCTCCGGGGAGGTGAGCTTGCGCCCGTAGAGCTGCTCCGCCCAGTGCACCACGTCGGAAAAGCCCCTGTCCTCGTTCACGCGCGTGACGAGATCTTCGGCGGTATATTCCGGCAACGTGTGCAGGTCGGGCACGGGCTGCTCCGCCGTTTTGAGCACGCCGGCGCCGCGCAGTACCTCGACCGCGGTCTGATAGTCCGCGCCGGAGAGCGAGAGCTCCTCCGCACGCGGGAGCTTTCCGCCCGTGCGCTGCAGCGCCAGATATAACAGCGCCGCCGGCGCGCTGCGCGCCGCGAGCACCTTGTCCAGCTCGTCCACCGGCAGCGAGAGATTCACCTGCCGGGCGAGCGCGTATCCGGATCGTTCCATAGGCGTTTGCCTTCCTTGTCCTTCCGGAAGCGACGAACCGATCCCCGCTTCCCACGTTCTTTCGTCACAGTATATCATTTTTTTCCGCCGCCCGCAATACCGCAGGTGCCGGATTCTGCATGTCGAAAACATCCGAAATTTGGAAATTTTACGTTGCATAATGCATAGTTTACAATTATTATGTTAACAAAAATGTAAAATAAATGTAAAATAAACACTAGTTTTGGCGAAACATTTGACATTCTTTGTTTCTTTTGGTATAATACCAGCGTCTGTTGTGCGATGCGCACGGACGCCGTCCCCCGGTGACGCCGGTCGGGACTCCACCTTGAAAGTGAGGGAAACGAATGAAAGGACGACTGAAACAGCTCACAGGCGCGCTTTTAGCGCTGCTGCTGTGCGTCTCGCTCGGCGCCCCGGCTGCCGCCGCGGACAAGAGCGATGCGGAGATCGCAGCTGCCGCCCTCGAATTGATCTCTTCCCATGAGGGTACTTATAATTCCGTCTCTGCCAACGACTCCGGCGCGGTATCGGTCGGAAAACTCCAGTGGCACGGCGAACGCGCACACGAGGTCGTGAGACTGGCAGCGACGTATCTCGGCGCATCCGGCGCCGTCTCGATCCTGGGCCAGAGCTTCTACAACGAGATCATGGGCTCTTCCAGCTGGAACAGCCGGAAGCTCAACAGCACGGAGGCTGCTGCAGTCGGCCAGCTGCTGAGCACAGACGCCGGACACCGGGCGGAGGATGATCTCGGTGTGCGCGATCTCACGGGTTACATCAACAGCGGTCGGAGCTACGGCCTGAGCCGCCCCGCCGTGCTGGTGTACTACTGCGACATGTATAACCATTGGCCGGCCGAGTCCGTCAAGGTCGCCAAGAGCGCGGTCGCCTCTGTCGGCAGCGGCGCGGCGGTCACGCTGGACGTCATCCACAACACCGCCATGAACAGCGGCTTCGGCAACTACGCCACGCTGCGCAACAAGGCCTACACCTACTGCAGCGCGCTCGGCTGGGAGGGCGGCAGCGGCGGTCTCACCGCGGCGCCGCAGCCCGCGACGGGCTTTGGCGACGTCCCCGTCGGCAGCTGGTATGCCGACGCCGTGAAGTGGGCCGTCGACAAGGGCATCACGAACGGCACCTCCTCCTACGCGTTCTCCCCGGACGCGGTGTGCACCCGCGCACAGGCGGTCACGTTCCTCTGGCGCGCCTACGGCAGTCTGAAGCCGACCACGACCGTGCAGCTGTTCTCGGACGTGAACGCGAATGATTACTATTACAACGCCGTCGTATGGGCGGCGGAGCAGGGCATCACCTCCGGCACCGGAAACGGACTGTTCTCCCCCAACCAGCAATGCACGCGCGGCGAGATCGTCACGTTCCTCTGGCGCGCGCAGGGCAGCCCGGACGCCGCGGCGCACAGCTTCAGCGACGTCCCGGTCGACAGCTTCTGCACCACGGCGGTGGGCTGGGCCTCCGCCAACGGCATCACGCAGGGCAGCGACGCCACCTCCTTTGCGCCGAACGACCCCTGCACCCGCGCCCACATCGTCACGTTCCTCTACCGCGACATGGCGTGATCCCCCATCCAGAAATTTCACGAGGCTGAGCCATCAGCCTCGTGTTTTTTATTCCGAAGACCACGCGATGAGCGCGTGGCATCAGACTGTAGACAAATCTATGCTGCTGACTTATGAAACAGAGCAGCGGGGAGCTCGAGGGGCAAGGCCGCCTCGATTTCAATACATTGTCGCCGAAAACTGTCTAAAAAGTGTCAGCTTTTTAGACAGTTTTCTGTTTGCGCAGCAAACATATTGGCGACGCTTTCAAGGTGTCGACACTTTGTCGACACCTTGAGGCCACGCGATGGACGCGTGGCCTTCGGAATAAAAACCGCCATTCCCGCCGGATGCGTCCGTTGGGAATGGCGTATTGTTTTGCTGTTTTGGAAGTCGCTGTCTGCTCAGAAGTGCAGCGTCAGATAGGCGTCGTCCGTGATCTCGACCTCGGGGTAACCCTGACTGCGCAGCAGATCCATGTAGCTGTCGGCGTCCATGAAGGTCGCGTCCGGGGAGTCATCGGTCTGAATGATGCCGCTCTCCTCCAGCCGGTCGATATTGTCCATGTTATCGAGCTCGTCGAAGGTCACCACCAGCGTGTAATAATCACCGTCATCGATGACCTGTCTGGAGGCGAAGGAGAACGTGCTGAAATTGGGATAGGTCTCATCGAGATCCGCCTCGTTCAGATACTCCTCGGTGTAGCCGTAGTCCTTGTCGAACTGGACCTCGACCACCAGCTTCGTCAGCTTATGGGTCTCGCCGGTGTAATAGACGATCTGATATTCGCGATAGCTCTCTCCCTCGTCCGCTTTGAACACCGTGTGCTGGATGATCGCGTCGGCGAAATTGGGGACCTCGATCTCGGGCTTGTCGTTCGAGGACGTGCCGGACGAGGATGTGGTGCCGCAGCCCGCGAGCAGCGCGGTCAGCATGCACAGGATCAGGATCCATGATATCTTTTTCATACGTTCTTCTCCTTTGTTGGTATAGTTTTACGATCTCCGCCGCTCAGGCGAAGGGCAGCTCATAATGCAGGGTCGCGTACGCCGCGTCCGCCGCGGTGAGCAGCTGCGCGCCGCCATTGACGAGCGCCTCGCGGTAGCTCTCAGCGGAGACGCCCTCGCTGTCAGACGTGAAATCCACGCGCAGGATGCCGTTGGCGTCCAGCTGGTGGAGATGCTCGTTGTTGTCCAGCTCGCGGAAGATCACCGCGACGGTATAGAAGTCGCCGTCGTCCGTGATCTCGCAGGAGGCGAAGGACAGCGTATCGAAATCGGGATACGCCGCGTTCATGTCGATCCCCTGCAGCGTCTCGAGCTTGTAGGCGTCGTGATCATAGTGCGTCTCGATCATCAGCGCCCGGAGCTGGTCGCTGTCCGCGCCGTAGTACACGACCTGATATTCCTGAAAGAGATCCCCGGCGTCGGTCAGATAGACGTCGTGCTTCGTGATCGCGTCGGAGACGGTCGTCTCCCCTGTCGGCTCGGCCGGCTCGGCGGGCCGCAGCAGACCGCAGCCCGCGAGCAGCACCGCGAGCGCCAGCGCCATCGGGAGCCAGAAGCGTCGTTTCATGGCTGCGCGCCCCCTTCCGGTCAGAGGTTGATCGTCAGGAGGATGGAATCGTCCTCCAGCACCTCCTCGGAGGCGATGGTCATGGTGTCGCTCTCGGCGACGCTCTCGGTCAGGATGCGGTAGTTGTTGCTCTGGACGTTGCGCAGATACTCGGTGCTGACGGACTCGAGACTGTCCGCGAGCGACGCTTCGTCCACGAGCTCATACGCCTGCACCCAGTAGCTGCCGGTCTCCTCGGAGAACGTGAAGCGCAGCGAGCCCGCGGTGGTGCGCACGATGAGCGCGCCGTTTTCGTCCCGGACGGCGGCAAAGCCGTGGTCCTGCAGGGTCTTGACGAGCAGCGTCTCGTCGGAAAAGCGCGTCTGCACCGGGGCGATCTCGGTGTCGCCGCACTTGTGCTCGGAAAACGCCGTCACGACCGTGAGCGCGCCGCCGATGGCGGTGATGCCCATGGCGATGCCGACGGCCGTCAGGCTGAAAAGAACAGACATGATGCTTCCTCCCTCTTAGAAATCAAGACTTCTGCCGCCGCGGCTCTTTTTGACGTCGGCGTCGGCGTCCGCCGGATCGGCGTCGGTCTCATAGTCGCTGAGCGCCTCGCGCGGCGTCGCGGCGACGGCGCGGACGTTCGCCCACTGGCGCAGCGAGAAGATCTGCTCCGCCTGCGTGACGGACAGCGGCACCGTGCTGCGGATGGCGTACTCCAGATCGCCGCGCTGCAGCGGGCGCTTGGCGAAGAACGCCTCATACAGCGCCGTCACGACCGCCTGCTCGATCTCCGCGCCGACGAAGCCCTCGGTCAGCTCGGCGAGCGCGTCGAGCAGCGCGTCGTCCACGGTCAGGTCGCGCCCGACCTCGGAATCGGCGATGCGCTTGTTCAGATGCACGCGGAAGATCTCGCGCCGCTCGCTGCGGGTCGGGAGGTCGACGAAAAAGATCTCGTCGAAGCGGCCCTTGCGCAGCAGCTCGGGCGGGAGCCCGGCGATGTTGTTCGCCGTGGCGACGACGAAGACCGGCGCTTCCTTCTCCTGCATCCAGGTCAGGAACGTGCCGAACACGCGCTGGGACGTGCCGGAGTCGCCGCTCTGTCCGGAGACGCTGCCGAGACCCTTTTCGATCTCGTCCACCCAGAGGATGGAGGGCGCGACCGCCTCCGCCGTGGAGAGGGCGCGGCGCATGTTCTCCTCGCTGCTGCCGACGATGCCGCTGAAGATCTTGCCAAAGTCCATCTTCAGCAGCGGCAGACCCCACATGGCGCTCATGGCCTTGGCGGTCAGACTCTTGCCGCAGCCGGGCACGCCCGTGATGAGCACGCCCTTCGGCGACGGGATGTGATATTTCTTGGCCTCGTCGCTCCAGGAGTTGTTGCGCTTCATGAGCCATTTTTTCAGATTCTCCAGACCGCCGATGTCCGCGATGTCCAGATCGCTGCGAATGAACTCGAGGATGCCGGTCTTTTTGATGACCTGGTTCTTCTCTTCAAAGATGACCTTGCGCGACTGCTCGTCGAGACAGCCGCGGCTGATGATGGCGCGGGCGAAGGCGTTCTCCGCCTCCTGCACCGTGAGCCCCAGCGCCGCGCGCACGAGTCCCGCTCTGCCGTCGGCGTCGAGCTTCACGGGCAGGCTGGTGTTGTCGCCGAGCATATCGCTGAGCGACTGCGCGAGCTCCTCCTCCCCGGGCAGCGGGAAGTCGAACACGCTCAGCTCCTTCTCCATGTCTGCCGGGATCACGAGCCGCGGCGAGATGAAAATGACGTTCTTCATGCACTCGGAATACTTGATGTCCGGCAGCGCGTCGCGCAGACTGCGGATCAGCTCAAAGTCCGCCGGGCGGTGGTCCACGCCGAAGTAGACGTGGAAATCGCGCAGGATGAAGATCGCGTCGTCCTCGCACTTGCGGATGAAGCGGATCGCGTCCTGCGGCTTTTTCGTGTTGTGGACGGAGGTGCCGTCCTCGGCAACGAAGCCCGCGCACTGGCTCCAGTCATAGACCTTGCGCTGCGTGCGGATCAGGCTCTCGTCGTGCGCAAGATAGCGGATCGTGTCCGCGGCGCGCTCCTCCTCCCAGGTGGTGATGTAGATATAGGCAAAGCGGGCGCGCAGCAGGTCAGACAGCCGACGCGCGATGGTCTGGTTGATTTGCATGATGCGTTCTCTCTTTCGTGTTTATTGTGGTTCGGCGTCCCCGGAGAGCAGCGCCGGGAAGTCCGCCATGCCGTTGATCGTCACGGAGCCGTCGGGGCGGATGCGCACCTCCACGCGGTTGCGCTCGCGCGCGAGCTGCTCCGGGCGGTAACGGTCTGTGAGATAATGAAAGCGCTGGTTTTTCGATCCCAGCCACGGGCGGCTGAAGTCGCGCTCGGCGGCGATGTAGGCGCCGTCGGCGAGCAGATCGACCTGCCCCAGCAGCGCGGCGACCGCGGGATCCTCCGACGCGCGCAGCTCCGCAAGCGTATAGCCCGTGAAGCAGAACACGCCGAGATCGTTTTCCCGGGCAAAGGCCGCGATCTCAGCCAATGCTGCCGCCTGTAAAAACGGCTCGCCGCCGAGAAACGTGATCCCCTCGAGCGGCGGCTCGTGTTCCATGCGGCGGCGCAGCCGCTCGATGACCGTCTCCGTATCGGAGGCATAGCCGCCCTCCGGGTCCCATGTATCCGCGGCAAAGCAGCCCGGGCAGCGGCGCAGACAGCCCTGCACCCATACGCAGAAGCGCCGTCCGGGTCCCTCGGCAGCGGTGTCGTCCAGAATGTGATGCAGCCGCAGCTTCACAGATCCAGCGTTCTGCCGCGCCGGGTGTGGCTCGCGGGCGCGGCGGTGCTCGCCGTGAGGAAGCCGATGTAGCGCACGGACAGGTGCGGCTTGAGCCCGACGCGTGCCACGCAGTCCTCCACCGAGGCGAAGGGTCCGTTGGCTTCGCGCTCCTTGACGATGCGCGAGGCGTCCGCGAGCGCCATGCCGGGCAGCTCCAGCAGCTCCTGCGTCGTGCAGCGGTTGACGTCCACACGCTTCGGCGGCTCGGCCGCCGCCGCGGTCTCAACGACAGGCGCGGCCTTCGGTGCCGCGGATACGACCGGCGCGGCGGGCGCAGCCGGAGCGGCAGGAGCAACGGGTGCAGCGGGTGTGACCGGGGCTGCGGGTGCCGCAGGCGCGGCAGGCGCGCCGACAGCGGCGGCAAACCGGCTCGCGGTCGCGGCGCTCGCCGCGCTCACGGGCTTTTCACCGCGCAGCTTGCGTTTTTCATTCTCCATAGAGAGCTGCTGCTTGCGAAGCATCTCCTGCTTGTACTCCGGCGTACGAACATAGGCGGCGGCGGTTACCGCACGCTTCCGCTGGAGTAATGCGTAGACAAAACCTGCAACAGAATACAGCAGCCAAAGATAAAACCCAACTGCAGCCCCAGCATCTTGATTATGCGAACCAACGAGCTGGTTGATCGCTAAGAAAACCCCAAATACAGCAAACATCAAAAAGAATACCATATAATCTTTTTTCTGTTTTGTAGTAATCGCCAGAAACAGGAAGCCAAGAGGTATCAGCCATGTGAGCAGCTGAAATATTAAAAAGGCAGGCTCAAATTCGCCTTCAATGGCACATATAATACTCATCAAACCGCCCAGAACAAATTCCAGAAAGATCGGCACCATCCACAGCGAATACAGGATTTTTTTCCCCTTAGACACTTCCATACTGCTGTACCTCCTCCGTCACCTGCGCGACCTCGGTCTCGACTTCGTAGAATTCCTTCGTGAACTCGGAGTCCACCACGCTTGCCTGCATCATCTGTTCGAGCAGCGCCATGTACTTCAGGCAGCTCTGCCCCTTGACGCCCTTCGTCTCCGCGTCGATCCTGCCGTCGGGATACAGCCGGACCAGCATCTGCTTTCGTTCTGCCATGTGCTGAAAACACCTGCTTTCTGATTCATTTCCGATTTCGATCCGAGATCGAATATAACTTTATCATTTTACCATATTTGTCACACGCTGACAAGCGATCTTTCACCGAAATGCGAGCACATCATAGCGGATCGCCTTGCCCGCGAGCGTATAGCTGGGCTTGCGCCCGGCGAGGTGCGGTCCCTTGGCGGGGCGCTTGATGATGATGCGCGCGGGGGACGCGTCGATCGCCGCCTGCAGCAGCGCCGCTTCGTCGGCGCAGGGCTGCTCCAGCAGCTGCAGCAGCTGCAGCTTTTTGCCGATGAGTCCGCTCTTCTTCCGCGCGGGGAACATCGGGTCGAGCAGCACCACGTCCGGCGGCGTCTCGAGCGCGCGCAGAGCCGGGATGCTGTCGCCCTCGGTGAGCGTCATGCGCCCGACGACGTCCGCGAGCGCGGGATCGTCCGCCGCGCGGGAGAACGCGTCGCGCAGCAGCGCCGCAATGACGGGGTTTTGTTCAAACAGCCGCACCCGGAAGCCCGCCGCCGCGAGCAGCAGCGCGTCCTCCCCGAGTCCGGCGGTGGCGTCCACGGCGGTCTGGGCGCGCGTGACGCCCCTGCGCCGCGCCGCGCGCACGAGCAGCTCGCCGCGCAGATTCTGCTCGCGCAGACGGGGCAGCAGCTGCGCAAAATCGCCGCGGATGCTGAGCGTCCCGCGTCTGAGCGACAGTCCCCCGGCGTCCAGCACAAGCGCGGGCGCGTCCTCCGGCGCCGTCTCCGCGCGCGGCAGTCCCAGCCGCACGGCAAGCGCCTCCGCCTCCCCCGCCCGCTCGGGCGCGAGACAGACGAGCACAAGCGCATTCGTTCGTTCCTGCATGGTTTTCTCCAAAGAAAAAGGATGCAAATATTTTAGCATCCCGCGCGCATGCTTGTCAAATGGTCGCTTACGCGATTCCACAAAGACATCAGGGGAGCTTGCGCTCCTCTCTCAGCTTGTCAAAAAAGTCCTTGACGGACATTTTTGACAAGCTGAGCAGTCGCCGATATGTTTGCTGTGCAAACAGCAAATCGCTGGAAAACCAGAGGTTTTCAAGCGATTTGCGGCGACGATGGATTTGACTCGAGGCGGGCCTTGCCCCCTCGAGCTCCCCCGCTGCTCTGTTTCGTGGGCCATCAGCATAGTTTTTTGACAGTCTCAGGGGAGCTTGCGCTCCCCTGATGATCATGTCCCATATGTTGTTTTTGATGGCTTCTCATATCATGGGGTCGAAGCCCTCCGGCGGCTGGTCGCCCTCCGGCGTCGGCGGCTGCTCCTGCGGCTCCGGCTCGGAGGCGGCGTCGATTGGCGGCTCCGGCGCGGAGACCGGCGTGCGCGTGCGCTCCAGCGCCTCGTTGAAGGCGCAGCCGAGCGTCATGAGCAGGCCGAGGGAATCCAGCCACAGCAGCAGGATCACAACCGAGGCCAGAGACCCGTACACCACCGGATAGCGCGACGAGTGCCCGAACAGCCACGAGAACGCGACCGAGAGCGCCGCCATGCCGAGCGCGGCGAAAAACGCGCCGGGCAGCTGCCGCCGCTTGCGGTCCCGCGCGACCGTGAGCCGATAGAGCAGCCACAGCATGGCGAGCAAAAGCAGAAACAGCAGCACAAAGCGCATCCACGACCACCAGTCGGCGACGCTGAACCACGGCACGACGCGGTCCACCCAATTCAGCGCGCGGCGGCTTGCCAGCACGAGAATGATCGACCCGAACACCAGCGGCAGAAACGCGAACGCAAACAGAAAGCTCACGACCGTGCCGGAGACCACGCCGAAGCGGCGCGCGCCGGTGATATCCTCCGTGATGGCAAGGAACGTGCGGAACACGCCGCTCGCCGGCATGAGCATGACGGAGAAGGCGATGAAAAAGACCGTCCAGTTCGCGTTGCCCGCGACATAGCGCAGAAACTCCTCGATGACGTTCGTCGTCTCGCGCGGCAGCACGAGCGACTCGATCACGGACATGACCGGACCGGGATTCGTCATCACAAGCGCGAGCAGGTCATACAGACAGATCAGCAGCGGGAAGAGCGTGAGCACCATGACATACGCCAGCGCCGCCGCCGTACGCGGGATGCGATAGACCGTGAAAATGCGCACGATCTCCTTGAAAAAGCGCACAAAGCGCCATTGCTTCCAGTTTTTCACGGTGTTCCCCCTTTCCCTGCAGGATATGCGCCGCTCAGCGGCAAGATGCGCGGGGCGATCTAAACAGCGTTTCCCCGGGAAGCGCTGAACAGTATTCCTCAATAATGAATCTGCCGCCTTCGTCAAGTTGAGAGGCGAAGGCGGCAGGATGCAGTTGATGCTGCTTACTTGGAATTGAAGATCTTGAAGATGCTGTCGAACGGATCCTCCTCCGCCGGGGCTGCGGGCTGCGCGGGCGCAGCGGGAGCGGCCGGGGCAGCCGGAGCGGGAGCCGCAGGCGCCGCGGGGGCGGCGGGGGCGGCGGGCGCGGCAGCGCGCATATCGCTGGCGGCGGAATAGAAGCCGGTGTTCACCGGACGCGCAGCGGGCTGCGCGGCGGGAGCGGGCTCCTCGACCTTGGAGGGATCCTCGAAGCCGGTGGCGATGACGGTCACGCGGATCTCATCATCGAGCGAGGGATCGAAGCTCGCGCCGAAGATGATGTTGGCGTCGGGATGGGCGGCCTCCTGCACGAGGTTGGCAGCGGTCTCGACATCCTCGAGCCCCATGTCCTCCGAGCCGGTGATGTTGATGAGCACGCCGCGCGCGCCGTTGATGGAGGTCTCCATGAGGGGGCTTGCGACGGCCATGCGGGCAGCGTCCTCCGCCTTGCCCTTGCCGGCGGCGTGGCCCACGCCCATGTGCGCGAAGCCCGCGTCCTTCATGATGCAGGTGACGTCGGCGAAGTCAAGGTTGATGAAGCCCGTGTTCTTGATGAGGTCGGAGATGCTGGTGACGGCCTGACGCAGGACGTCGTCGGCGATCTCAAAGGCGTTGGCGAGCGTGACCTTCTGGTCGGTCGCGTACTTCAGACGGTCGTTCGGGATGATGAGCAGAGAGTCGACCTTGCCCAGCAGCTCGTTGATGCCGACGAGCGCCTGATCCATGCGGCGCTTGCCCTCGAACTTGAAGGGCTTGGTGACGACGGCGACGGTGAGCAGTCCCGCCTCGCGCGCGATATCGGCGATGGTCGGCGCGGCGCCCGTGCCGGTGCCGCCGCCCATGCCGGCGGTGATGAACACCATGTCGGCGTTCTCAAGGCTCTTGGCGATGTTGTTGCGGCTCTCCTCGGCGCTGCGCTTGCCCATTTCGGGATCGCTGCCGGCGCCCTGACCGTGGGTCAGCTTCTCGCCGATCTGGATCTTCTGGTCGGCGCTGGAAACGGCGAGCGCCTGCTTATCCGTATTGATGGCGACATATTCGATTCCCTGCGTGCCGGATTTGACCATGCGGTTGACGACATTGTTGCCGGCGCCGCCGACGCCAACGACTTTCAAAGTCACGACATTTTCCGGTCCGGATTCGGGTGTGTAGGGCATTGTTGGTTCCTCCCTGTTCGTATTGTTCTCTTTTATCTGTTGCAGTTGCGGTGCTTCGATTTCAGAAACCGGCGCATCAGCCTCCGCAGGCTGTTCAGGCAAAACGACCTCGACCGAAGCCGTCGGCTTCGGCACGGGATATCGCTGCTGTGCGCGCCTTTTTTTCTTATTCTTTCCCATTTTATATCGTTTTCCTTATCAGGTCAATACTTTTTTTGTTTTTTTATTTACTATTTTCTTTATTTTTTTGTTTCTTTTTTATTTTTGCCGACGTCTGACGCGCGGATCCGACGCGCGTTTGGCGGGTTTTCTCAGTTCGGGCTGAAGTAGGCGCGCTTGTCATCGACCGAGAGATCGATCGTGCCGGTCTCATAGTCCGAGAGCTGGTCGACGGCGCTCATGAGCATGCCGAGCTTGTAGCCGATGTTCTCGTTGGCGCCGATGCGGACGGTGAAGCGTTCGAGATATGTGAAGGCCGGGTTCGTCGCGTCGGAGAGGTCGATGTCCTGCACGTCCTGCGTGATCTCGCGGTCGTACATCTCCTGCAGCATGGCGGTGAGCGCCGAGAGCTTTCCGGCGTCGGCCTTCTCCGCCTCCAGCTGCGCGCCGGGCTCGGGCGTGTTCAGCACGATGCCGGTGACGCGGATGAGTCCCTTTGCCTGATCCTCGTCCACATCGGAGATGACCTTCCCGTTCTGGTTGACGGCATAGAGCTGGCCCTCGCAGTCGACGACGGCGACGGCGCTGCTCTCCGTGACCGTGATGAGGACGTGGTTCGGCAGCTGGCGCGTGACCGTGACGTTGTCGATATACGGCAGCTCGGCAAAGATGCGGCTCGCCGCCTCGAACCGGTCGACGAAGAAGAGATTTTCACCGATCTCGATGCCGGAGGCCTTGATGATCTCTTCATTCGAGTAGGTCTCCGCTCCGGCGACATCGACGCGGGATATCTTGAAGAACACGCTCATGGCGAGCAGAATCGCGACCGCCGTGATGAGCACGGCGAGCGCCTTGAACAGCGCCCCGGAGCGGCGCTGCTGGGATCGTTTCATATCAGGAGCAGCCTCCCTTCGTGCGTAAAAAGTGCATCAGATGCGCGCTTCGCAGCGCACCGCGGCGCCGAGCGCACGCAGCGCGGCGTCGAGACGGTCATAGCCGCGGGCGATGAACCCATCGTCATAAATGACGGAGTCTCCCTCGGCGGAGAGAGCCGCGATGACCATGGCGGCGCCGCCGCGCAGGTCGCCCGCCGTGAGCACCGCGCCGGAGAGCGTCTCCACGCCGGAGATATAGGCCACGCGCCCGGCGATGGTCACATCCGCGCCGAGTCTGCGCAGCTCCTCGACATGGCGATAGCGCCCGGCGAAGATATTCTCGGTGAACACCGTGGTGCCCCGCGCCTTCAGGCACGCCGCCATGAGCGGCGGCTGCGCGTCCGTCGGGAAGCCCGGATACGGGCGCGTCACGATCGGGCGCGGTGCGATGAGTCGCCCGGTCGAGCGCAGGCGCACGGCATCTGATTTTGTTATTATATCACACCCCGCCTCAGAAAGCGAGTCCAAAACGGTTAAAAAATGCGCCGGATGCGTATTTTCCAGCGTGATATCGCCGCCCGAAGCCGCGCAGGCGCACAAAAGCGTCGCCGCGGCGATGCGATCTGACAGGATCCGGTGCCGCGCGTACGTTTGGGCGCGCATGCCCGAGACCGTGACCGTCGACGTGCCGGCGCCGCGGATGCGCGCGCCGAGCGCGCGCAGGTAGGTCTGCAGATCGACGATCTCCGGCTCGCGCGCGGCATTGTGGATCACGGTCTCCCCCTCCGCCGCAAGTGCGCAGAGCATGGCGTTCTCCGTCGCGCCGACGCTCGGGAACGGCAGGACGATGTTCGCGCCCCGGAGCGCCGCCGCGCTGCAGACGATGTCGCCGCCGCGCTCGGTCACGCGCGCGCCGAGCGTACGCAGCGCCTCCAGGTGCAGATCCACCGGGCGCGGTCCCAGCTCGCAGCCGCCGGGCAGCGAGAGACTCGCCTCCCCGCAGCGTGCGAGGATGGCGCCGAGAAAAATGACCGAGGAGCGCAGCTCGCGCATGAGCGCGTGCGGCACATCGCAGCGGCACATCCCGCGGCTGTCGATATACACACGCCCGTCCGTGCGCTCCGCCGTGCAGCCGAGATGGCGCAGGATGTGGAGCGTGGCCTCCACATCCCGCAGCTCCGGCACATCCTCCAGCTCCGTCTCCGCGGGTGTGACGACCGACGCCGCCATGATGGGAAGTACCGCGTTTTTTGCGCCCTGCACGCGGAGCGCGCCCTCCAGCCGCTCGCCGCCGGTGATGTGCCAGATATTCATATGCTACCCCTCCTGATTCCTGCTGAAAACAAAGTCAGGATATCCTATGCCGACAGCCAGGCAGGCGCGACAAGCACATCGGGACGCACATTTCGTGCGCCCCGATGCGTGGAAAGGAAAACAGATGAAAAAGTCTTTTATTAAAGCTCCGCCTGCAGGGTCTCCTGCCGGGAGAGGAGGATCTCCAGATTGCCGTTGCGGCAGCGCAGATCGTCGATGAGCGCCTTTTCGCTCCCGGCGTCCGCGAGGGTGATGTTGTAGGTCAGGCGGAACATGCTGCCCATGTTCGTGGTCTTGACCTGCATGAGCTCGTGCTCGGTCGTGTATTGGGAAAAGGGCTCGTCGAAGACGCTGGTATAGTTCAGATCCTCGGGGATCGTGATGCGCAGCGAGCGCTGGAGCGAGCCCCGGCCGCTGCCGAGACCGACGCGGCTGTAGACGAGCATCACGCAGCACAGCACCACCGTGAACAGCACCGCGTAGGCGAGATAGCCCATGCCGCAGATGAGCCCCGCGCCCATCGCGAGAAACAGCACGCCGATCTCGCGCGCCGTGCCCGGCACGGAGCGGAAGCGCACCAGACTGAACGCGCCCGCGACGGCGACGCCCGCGCCGATGTTGCCGTTGACCATCATGATCACGACGCAGACCACCGCCGGAAGGACCGCCAGCGTGGTGACGAAGCTTTTGGTGTACCGCGCGCGGTACATATACGCCGCGGCGAGGATCAGCCCGATGACGAGCGCGACGGCGACGCACAACAGAAACTGTCCGACCGGGATGACCGAGACGGTCGCGCTGTCGAAGATACCGGAAAACAGATCGTTAAGCATACTTTTTGGCTCCTTCCTCCCGCGGGAAAATGGCGGTCTCATAGGCCGTGCCGTATTTCGAGAACGAGGTCTTGTAGATGTGGTTTTTGGTGAGAAACTGCGTCATCCACATCGGGATGCCGCCGGGGGTCTTCAGCTCCATGAGCACCATGCCGGGCGGCAGGAGCTGCTTGCCCCACGCCGAGCTCTTAAGACTCAGCGCGGTCTCGCGCATGAGGATGTTGTCATCGAACGTGACGCGGAAGTCGCCGCCGTTCTTCTCAAAGAACGCCTCGCGCTCATACGACAGGAACACCTTCGGCTTCAGGTCGCGGTAGAAGTCGCGGAAGTAGGCGATCTCGCGGGCGATCTGCGCCTCGGGCGCGGCATCGTCGTCTCCCGCGAGCCACGCCATCGCCCGGTCCTCCGGCAGCGAGAGGCGGCGCTTGTAGACGACGGACTCGTATTTCTTCTTCAGCTCGACGAACACTTTGCCGCCCTCGGCCGCCGTGCCGTAGCTGCGCACGCGGAGCTTCTCCTTATATTCCGGACGCTCCAGCGAGCGGCGGATGAGACGGTAGCTGTCGGTATCATAATAGAGGTTCTGGATCGTCGTGCGCCCGTACTGATCGAGCTGCATGTACGGCTCCATCACCTGCAAAAGCGCCTCCTTCTGTGCGTAGGTCAGCATATATTTCAGCTCATAGCGCTTGAAGGTCATCTGGTAACCCATTTCGGTCTCCCCTTTCGGTCTTGCTGGCGTAAGCATACCGTGTCAACCCTAAATGAAGCTTAAGAGTTGAAAAAAAGTTTTTGCGGGGTTAAAATAGTTTCGTTTTTAACCTCGTTTATGTTCCGCCTTATTTAATATAGACATCCCCGGCGGACAGCGCCGGAGGCAAAGGAGGAAAATAACATGCGGATCCTGTTTGCTGAGGACGAAAAGAGCCTGTCGCGCGCGGTGACGGCGATGCTGGAGAAGAGCAACTTCTCCGTGGACGCGGTCTATGACGGGCAGGACGCGCTCGATTATCTGCGCGCGGGAAACTATGACGGCGCGATCCTGGATATCATGATGCCGAAAATGGACGGCATCGAGGTCCTGAAGACCATCCGCGCCGAGGGCATCCGCACGCCGGTGCTGATGCTGACGGCGAAGGCCGAGGTGGATGACAAGGTGCTGGGGCTGGACAGCGGCGCAAACGACTATCTGACCAAGCCCTTCAGCTCGAAGGAGCTTCTGGCGCGCATCCGCGCCATGACGCGCTCGCAGACCGCGCAGCAGAGCAGCGTGCTGTCGTTCGGCAACATCACGCTCGACCAGAGCACCTATATGCTCTCCGGTCCCGGCGGAAGCTTCCGGCTCGCGAACAAGGAGTTTCAGATGCTCGAGACGCTCATGGCAAACCCGCACCACCTCATCAGCTCCGAGCGGTTCCTCGAAAAGATCTGGGGCTATGACAGCGACGCCGAGATCAATGTGGTCTGGGTCTATATCTCATACCTGCGCAAAAAGCTCACCGCCCTGAACGCGAACGTGCAGATCAAGGCCACGCGCAACGCGGGGTACTCGCTGGAGGAAAAGAATGTTTAACAAGCTGCGCAACCGGTTCATCGCGCTGTCGATGGCCTCGCTGCTCGTGGTGCTGCTGGCGATCGTGGGCGCGATCAACATCATGAACTACCGCCATGTGCTGGAGCGCGCGGACGCGACGCTCGACGTGCTCGCGGAAAACGGCGGCAGCTTCGGCGTGGCGGAGCTCGAGCCGCCCGAGAAGCCGGACGGCGCGGGCATGCCGCAGGCGGCGCCCCCCGTGATCGACGACGATTACGACGATTACGATAGTGACGACGACGATGCCTTCGACGGCGATGACTGCGACGACGATGACGACGAAGCATTCCGCCCGGCGCAGTTTTCCGATGGGCGCATGGACGGGCACAAGGAGCTCTCCGCCGAGACCCCTTATGAATCGCGCTATTTCTCCGTGCTGCTGGACGCCGAGGGCGCAGAGCAGAGCGTGGACACCGGGCGCATCGCCGCCGTGGACAGTCTCACCGCCGTGCGCTATGCCGAGTCGGTGTATGAAAGCGGCAGGACCCGCGGCTTTTTGGACACATACCGCTACACCGTCGTGTCCGAGGACGGCGGCACACGCGTGATCTTTCTCGACTGCGGGCGCAGTCTGGAGACCTTTCGGTCATTCCTGCTCGCGAGCGCGGGCGTCTCGCTGCTGGGGCTGATCTCCGTCGGCTCGCTGATCGTCGCCTTCTCCGGCAGGATCGTGCGCCCCGTGGCGGAGAGCTATGAAAAACAAAAGCGCTTCATCACCGACGCCGGGCACGAGATCAAAACGCCGCTCGCCATCATCAATGCCGACGCCGAGGTGCTCGAGATGGATCTGGGCGAGGACAACGAGTGGCTGCGGGACATCCAGAAGCAGACGCAGCGGCTCGCGGGGCTGACGAACGATCTGGTCTATCTCTCCCGCATGGAGGAGCAGCAGAGCGCGGTCGTGCAGGTGGACTTCCCGATCTCCGACGTCGTGGCGGAGCAGGCGCAGTCCTTCCGCGCGCTCGCCAAAACGCAGGGCAAGACCTTCACCGAGGCGATCACGCCCATGCTCACGCTCTGCGGAGACGAGAAGGCCGTGCGGCAGCTGACGAGCATCCTGCTGGACAACGCGGTGAAATATTCCCCCGAGGGCGGCGAGATCCGCCTCACGCTGGAGAAGCAGGGACGGAATCTCGCGCTGAGCGTTTACAACGACGCGAGCGTGCCCGTGCCGCGCGCTGAGTTGGGAAAGCTCTTCGACCGCTTCTACCGCACCGACCCCTCCCGCAGCTCCGAGACCGGCGGGCACGGCATCGGGCTTTCGATCGCAAGAGCCATCGTCACGGCGCACAAGGGAAAGATCACCGCCTCCACCGAGGACGAAAAGAGTCTGGCGATCACGGCGATCTTCCCCACAAACGCAAAATAAAAAGCAGGCATACCGAAGTTTACATAACTCGGTATGCCTGCTTGTGATTTGTCCGGATATCAGCCCTGTGTCGTGAACTGGTCGCTGATCGGGCGCAGCGTGCTCGCGACGGCGTTCGCCGCGGCGACGGTGCTCGTGTTCGTCTGGTTGAGATACCGCCAGGCGAAGAAGATGCCGAGCACCATGAACAGGAACTCCATCAGACTGTCGGAGATCAGCGCCGAGAAGCCCTCGCCGGTGAACAGATACGGAAGGACCACGGAGGCCGCCTCCCCGATGCCGACGTCATACTCCTGCGCCACGCTGACGGACACGACGATGGCCTGCAGAACGAACACGCCGAGGATGGACAGCACGACGATGATCGCGATCGAGCCCTTGCTCTGCTTGCCCCGAAAGAGCCGATAGCCGAACATGGCGGCGAGCGGGACGAGCGCGAACAGCAGCGCGTAGATCCGCTCCGTGAGCAGGATCGTGAGCACCGAGGGGATCACGCCGACGAGCGTGCCGAGGATCGCGCCGATCGTGCCGGTGAGATAACTGCCGGACTCCTGATTGCGCTGCGCGGCCTCCACGGTGGCCTCCTTCGCGTTGTGCACGCAGGCGGCGTGCACGGGCTGGAACTGCGTGCCGACGAGACAGAGACTGTCAGGAAACTGCGCGCCGCAATGGGCGCAGGTGTTCGCCGGGGCGACGCCCTGCGCGCGCAGCGCGTCCGTCGCGGCGTTCAAAAACGCGGTGATCTGCTCAGTATACGGGCTTTTGCGGTCAAACGCCGTGCTGAACGTGATCGTCTTGCCGTCGGTCAATACGCTCAAGACGCGCTTGGGGCAGCGCTCCTTCAGCGCCGCCTGCAGCGCCTTGCAGAGCTGCTTGTCGTTTTTCACCGTGCGCGCAGCGACCTGAAATACATTCTGGTTGTGTGTCACGGCATAGCCGCGCCATGTGCCGAAGTGGATCGCACCCAGCTTTTCCAGACCGAGCGCGTCAAGCGCGGAATCCAGGGTCTCTTTGTTTGCCATTTTTCTTCTCCTTATTTTATTCCTTCACGGCGGTATCCACGCGGTTGCGGTAGACCACGAACCGCTGGAACAAAAACTCCGTGACGAAGTTGATGACCATATTGATCGCCGTGACGAGATATTCATTCCAGCCGAGTCCGGTGAGCAGGTGCTCGTTGTAGGTGGACAGCGGCGTGAACACACAGTAGTAGAGCGCCACGAGCGTCATCGCGCGGGCAATGTTCGCGTCGGATTTGAAGGTGTATTTGCGGTTGAACGTGAAGTTCCAAACCACGCTCAGCACCAGCGCGATCAGATAGCTCACCCAGTACGGCAGGTGCAGCAGCTCGTTCAGCAGCGCGAACGACCCCATCTGGATGATGCCCGCCGAGATCGAAAACAGCAGGAATTTCAAGCTTCGCAGAAGCTCGGTTTTGTTCATACAGGAAACGCCCCGATTCGTTCAAAAATTAGAACTATCATAGCATATTTGTCAGAAATGTCAAGCGAAACGGACGGACGGGGACGCCCGCCTGTCTCCGCTTGCATTTTTGCCGCGGCGGTGGTATCATACCTCCGCAAAAGGAGCTGAACGAAATTGTATGACGAACTGACAAAGGTAGACATCGAAAAGCTGCAGCAGGAGCTCGACCACCGCGTGCGGGAGCTGCGCCCGCAGCTGATCGAGGAGGTCAAGGTCGCGCGCGGCTTCGGAGACTTGAGCGAAAACTTCGAATACAAGGCCGCCAAGCGCGAGAAAAACCGCAACGAGAGCCGCATCCGCTATCTGGAGCGGATGATCAAAACCGCGAAGGTGATCCCCGCCGGGAACGCCGCCGCGACGGACGCGGTCGGGCTGTTCGACCGGGTCGTGATCTACATCGAGGAGGACGACGAGGAGCAGGAGATCCGGCTCGTGACGACGCTGCGGCAGAACGCGCTCAAGGGGCTCATCAGCAAGGAGTCCCCGGTCGGCAAGGCCGTGATGGGCCATCGCGTCGGCGACCGCGTGACGGTGACAGTCAACGAGGATTACAGCTATGACGTCGTGATCCGCGCGATCGAAAAGGGCGAGGACGACGATTCGCTGCCGATCAGCAATTATTGAACATGCAAACGGGGCTGTCAGGTGACAGCCCCGTTTGCGGCATCGTCTGCTCAGTTATAGCCGAAGGACTCCGCGAAGTCCTTGATCAGGTCCTTTGCGTCCTCGTTGCCGTAGACCAGCAGCGCCGTATCATCGATCACGGACACGGCATAGTATTTCCCGTTGGCGGTGAAGTGCTCGACCGCATAGTTCTCTCCGCTGACAGCGACGTCGGCGGAAACGGTCTCCCCCTCCAGGACATTCGCCATCACGTCCTCCTGCAGCTGAAGCGCTCTGTCGAAGCTTTCCATCTTATAAAACTCCGCGATATAGCGCTCGGCCTGCGCATAGCAGGCGCGCTCATAGCCCTCGGTGAGCACGCTGTCATCCAGCACGGTCACCTCCAGCCCCGCGTCCTCCATCTTTTCCACGGCGGCGTCAAAGTCCATCGCGGTCTTCTTCTGGCTGCTCGAGCACCCGAACAGGCTCATGCAGCCGACGAACATCACGACCGCCAGCACCGCGCAAAGCGTTCTTTTTGCGTATTTCATAATGGTGTCCTTTCTCTGTGGATTTGGTTGCGTATAAAAGCAATTGTCAGTATAGCAAATCCCGTCACGCTTTACAAGTGGCTCCGTCCGATCCGGTCTCCTGCGTGATCCTCCAGCGGCGCATGAACCGCCCTATGACGAGGAATGAGACCGCGACCGTGACCGTGTCGGACACGACCTGCGCCCAGACGAGACCGTACATGCCGAAGACGCGGTTGAACAGATACAGCATCGGGATGTTCAGCACCGCCCACCGCAAAACCGCGAGCGCGGTCGAGCGTCTGCCGTCCCCGAGCCCCTGAAACAGGAAGACCGCGAAGAAGCAGAAGAACATGATCGCCGCCGCCAGCGCGCGCACGCGCAGAAAGCCCGTGCCGATGGAGAGCGTCTCAACCTCGGCGATGAACAGCCGCACGATCTGATGCGTAAAGAGCTCATACACCGTGATGCTGACGAGCGCGACGGCGAGCCCGATCTTGAGCGTATAGGCCATGATCTCCCTGACGCGCTTCCGGTCGCGCAGCGCATAGCTGTAGGCGACCAGCGGCACCATGCCCTGACACAGGCCGATGCCGACCTGCTGCGGGAAGCGCTCCGCCTTCAGGACGATGCCGATCGCGGCGAGCGCGGCGTCGCCATACCCGGCGGCGAGCTTATCGAGCACCATATAGTCCACGTCGAACAGCAGCGTGCCCAGCGTACCGGGGACGCCGACCGTGAACACGGCCCGGACGCTCTCAGAGCGTGGCGCGGGAGCGAGAAAGCGCGGGGCGATCTCCTTCTGCCGCCGCAGGAACACGGCGAGACAATAGCCGCTCGCGATCACATTGGAGATGAGCGTTGCGATGCCGACGCCGAGCACCTCGCTCCCCTTCGGCAGCAGCACGAACATGAACAGCGGGTCGAGCCCGAGGTTCAGCACGCCGCCGAGCGCCACGCCGACACCCGCCTCGCGCGAGAGGCCGAGACTGCGCAGGAGGTTTGACAGCACATTGGAAAAGATCGTCGGCACGCCGCCCAGCACCAGCACCGTGAGCACATAGACGCGCGCGTGCGGATAGGTGTTCGCGCTCGCGCCGAGCGCCGTCAGGATCGGGCGCATGCACGCGAGCAGCAGCACCGAAAACGCCAGCGCCACCAGCACGGACAGCCGCAGGCACCACGCAGCCGCGCGCGACGCCTCCTCCCGGTCCCCGACCGCGAGCAGCTTCGGGATGAGCGCGCCGCCGCCGATGCCGAACAGCCCGCCGAACGCGAGCGTGAGATTGAACACCGGCAGCACCAGCGACACGCCCGCCACCATGTAGGGGTCGTTCGTCTGCCCGATGAAAAACGTATCCGCGAGGTTATAGATGAGCACGATCAGCTGGCTCACCACGGCGGGCACCGCCATCGTCCGGACCGCCTGCGGCACCGTCATATTTTTGAAGATCTCCTCGCTCGAAGCCGCCCTCGGCATGGCTGCGCCCCCCTTCCCGTTTTTTGAAAGCATAACACATTTTTCCGATATTTGCAACGCGGACGCGGCTGTGCTATACTGTCGCCGGGAGGCGATGCGCATCATGAAGGAAGCACCATACACGACCGCGCCCATCGTGGCAAAGCAAAACGGGCAGGGCGCTCTGAAGCGCCTGCTGCTCGGCCACGCCGCGCCGGACGCCTATTATGAGGCGCGCGACGACGCGCAGCGCCGATATCTCTGGATGGAGGTCTCGCGCTTCGGCACGCTGCGCGCCTATCCCTGCGCGCTGACCGACGGCGACGAGACGCTCATCTACCGCCGATACGAGGACAACAGCGCGCTGCTGGAGCGCTGGCAGACGTATATCACGGAAAAGACCGTGCTCACCCTGCAGATCACGGAGCTGACGAAGGACGACTTCCGGCGGATCTACCGCGCTTGCCGCGGCGAGGACAACGCGCCGGACGACCGGCAGACCTGACAGGAGGCGATCGCATGAAAAAGCGGACCTATCTTCTCGTTCTGGCACAGGCGGCGATGATGCTGCTGTTTGTGGGCTACTACTGGTACTGCAAGGGCAACGTGACGCCGAACTACATCGTGTTCTGTATCTACCTGATCCCGGCCGTGCTCTCGCTGTGCGTGGCGAGCAACGTCGGGCGTATCGGGAGCGTGCCGGGGATCGTGTTGTATCTGCTCCTCGCCGCGGCGCTGCCGCCGCTGTGCTATTACGCCACATACTGCATCACCGATCCGCCCGCGGATCTCGCAGAGCTGCTGATCCCGCCCGGAGCCAGCTCGCTGATCATGGCGGTGCTCGGACTGTGCGCCGGTCTGTTCCAGCGGAAGCTCGACCGCGAAGGGCGCTCGGACGACCCCTACAACATCAAGCACAGGAAGCAATGATCCGAACATAAAAAAGCCTGCCGCAGCCGGAGCGGCAGAAAAAAAACAGATAAAAGCCAAGGCGAATCCGCAGGATTTTGATCTCTGCGGATTCGCCTTTTTTCGCTTTCGGTCGCACGATCGGACCGCCGGATATCAGATCTCCCCCGCTCTGTGACACTCCACGCGGTGGCCCGGTGCGAGCTCGCGCGGCGCGGGAGACTCGGTCCTGCAGGCCTCCGTAGCGTAGGGGCAGCGGGTGTGGAACACGCAGCCCGGCGGCGGGTCGAGCGGCGACGGCAGGTCGCCCTCGAGGATCATGCGCTCGCGCTTCGTGCGCGGGTCGGGCGTCGGAACGGCGCTCAAAAGCACCTGCGTATACGGGTGCAGCGGCCGCTCAAAGAGCGCGTCCGTCTCCGCCTCCTCGACGAGGTGCCCGAGGTACATGACCCCGACGCGGTCCGCCATATAGCGCACGACGGACATGTCATGCGAGATGAAGAGATACGTCAGATGCTCTTCCTTCTGCAGGTCCAGCAGGAGGTTGATGATCTGCGCGCGCACCGAGACGTCCAGCGCCGAGACCGGCTCATCGCACACGATCAGCTCCGGGCGCAGCAGCAGGGCGCGGGCAAGCCCCACGCGCTGGCGCTGTCCGCCGGAGAGCTCATGCGGATAGCGGTAAAAGTGCTCGGCGAGCAGCCCCACCTCCGAGAGCATCGCGAGCACGCGGTCCATGCGCTCGGCGCGCGGGACCTCGTTTTGGATCGCGAGCGTCTCCATCAGGATGTCGCCCACGTGCATGCGCCCGTCGAGCGACGTGTAGGGGTCCTGAAACACCATCTGCATCTTGCTGCGGATCGGCTGCAGCTGCCGGTGCGAGAGCTTCGTGATGTCCTGCCCGTCCACGGTGATCGTGCCCTCGGTGGGATCGAGCAGACGGATGAGCATTCTGCCGAGCGTGGACTTGCCGCAGCCCGTCTCACCCACGAGCCCGTAGGTCTCGCCGCGATAGAGCCGGAGCGAAATGCCGTCCACAGCCTTGACGTTGCCGGTGGTCTGCCCGGCGAATCCCTTCACCGGGAACCACTTCCGGACGTGGTCGGCCTCGAGTATGATTTCCTTGTTCACAGCGTCAGCCTCCCATCAAATCTCATCCGCGCGGATGCAGCGCACCTTCTGCGTCTCGCTCACGCGCTCCAGCTTCGGGTGCGCGGCGCGGCAGGCGTCGGTCGCGTAGGGGCAGCGCGGCGCGAAGCGGCAGCCCTCCGGGATCTGGCTCAAAAGCGGCACGGTGCCCTCGATGATGTGCAGCCGCTCGCGCTCGCCGGTGATCTTCGGGATGCTCTTTAAGAGCCCGCGCGTATAGGGGTGGCGCGGGTTTTCAAACAAGGAGACGACGTCCGCCTCCTCCACGATCTGGCCGAGATACATGACCGCGACGCGCTGGCACGTCTCGGCGACGACGGACAGGTCGTGCGTGATGAGGATGACGCCCATGTCGAGCTTGCGGTTGAGCTCGACGATGAGCTCCATGATCTGCGCCTGGATCGTGACGTCGAGCGCCGTGGTGGGCTCGTCGGCGATCAGCAGCTGCGGGCGGCAGCTCAGGGCGCAGGCGATCATCACGCGCTGGCGCATGCCGCCGGAGAGCTCATGCGGGTACTGGTCCACGCGCGTCTCGGGGCTCGGGATGCCGACGAGCCGCAGCATCTCGATCGCCTCGGCGCGCGCCTGCTTGCGGGGCAGCTTCTGATGGATGCGCATGGCCTCCATGATCTGCTCGCCGCAGGTGAACACGGGGTTCAGGGCGCTCAGACTGTCCTGAAACACCATGGCGATGTCCTTGCCGCGCACCTGCTGCATTTTGCGCTCCGGCAGCTTGAGCAGGTCTTCGCCGTTGAAGAGGATCTCGCCTTCATAGTGCGCCAGACGCTTTTCATCGTACAGGCGCATGATCGACTGGCTCGTGACGGACTTGCCGCACCCGGACTCGCCCACGAGCCCGAGGATCTCGCCCTTGCGGACATAGAACGACACGCCCTGCACGGCGTTCATCACACCACGCTCGGTGCGCAGCGACGTCGTGAGGTGCTTGACTTCGAGAATTTTATCTGCCATCAGACGCACCTCCTCAGTTCGTATGCGGGTCCAGGATGTCCCGCAGACCGTCGCCGAAAATGTTCGTGCCCATGACCGCGAGCGCGGTCGCGACGCCGGGATAGACGATCATCCACCACGCGGAGTTGATGACCTCTCTGCCCTCGGAGAGGATGTTGCCCCAGCTGGGCTGCGGGGCGGGCACGCCGACGCCGAGGAAGCTCAGCGCGGCCTCGGTGATGATGGAGTTGGCGAAGTTGTACGACGCCTGCACCACGACCGGCGAGAGGATGTTCGGCGCGATGTGGCGCCAGATGATGCGCGCGGCGCTCGCGCCCTGGCTGCGCAGAGCCTCGATGTAGGTCTGCTCCTTGACGACGAGGGCGGCGGAGCGGGCGATGCGCGCCATGCGCGGGATATACACGATGCTCAGCGCGAGGATCACGTTCATCACGCCAGAGCCCAGCACCGCCATCAGCGCGATGGCGAGCAGCGTCGAGGGGATGGCGCTCAAGCCGTCGCAGATGCGCATCAGCACGCCGTCGAGCGCCTTGTAGTAGCTGGCGTACAGGCCGATGATCATGCCGAAGACCATGGAGCTCAGGCCCACGCTGACGCCGACGAGCATCGACACACGCGTGCCGTAGATGATGCGGCTGAGAAGATCGCGGCCGAGCTTATCCGTGCCGAGCAGGTATTGTCCGCCCGGCGGGGTCAGGCGGTGGGAGACCGTCTGCGCAAGCGGGTCCGCCGGCGCGAGCAGCGGCGCAAAGATCGCCGTGAGCGCCATGAGCAGCACGATGACCGCGCCGATCACGGCGAGGCGGCTGTGGAAAAAGCGCCGGACCGTGAGCGCGCGCTGCTCCGCCTGCAGGCGGCGCTTGACGGCGTGCAGCTCATCGCGGGAGATGCGTTCGAGTCGTTTGGTGTTTTCCATGACCGCACCTCCTCAGGACAGGCGCACGCGCGGGTCGATCAGCCCATACAGCAGATCGAGCACCAGCGTGCACACCACGTTCAGCAGCGACACCACGAGCACCACCGCCTGCACGACCTCATAGTCGCGGCGCATGACGGCGTTGAGCGTGAGCTTGCCGATGCCGGGGATGTTGAAGATCGTCTCCGTGACCGCGGCGCCGCCGAGACAGGAGATGAACGACAGGCCGACCACCGTGACGACGCCGACGAGGGCGTTTTTCAGCGCGTGCTTGGCGAACATCTTAAAGCGGCTGACGCCCTTCGCCTTCGCCATGCGCATGTAGTCCGAGCCCATGATCTCCAGCATGCTCGAGCGGGTCATGCGGATGATGAGGCCCATCTCGATGAAGCCCAGCGCGATGCCGGGCAGGAGCATATAGCGGATATGCGTCGCCCAGCCGAAGCTCCCGATGGGCTTGTAGCCGGAGCTCGGCAGCAGGCGCAGCTTCACGGAAAAGAGCAAAATCAGCCCCAGGCCCATCAGAAAGCTCGGCAGCGACACGCCGACGATGGAGAACGTGGAGATGATCTGGTCCGCCGCGCGGCCGCGCTTGACCGCGGCGAGCATGCCCAGCGGCACGCCCACGAGCGACGCGAACGCGACGGCGACAAGCGTCTGCTGCACGGTGGGGACCATGTGCGAGGAGATGATCTCCCACATGGTGCCCTTCATGAACAGGCTCGTCCCGAGGTCCCCGTGAAAGATGCCGCCGATCCACTTGACATACTGCACCGGCAGCGGCTGGTCAAAGCCCAGCGTATGGCGCAGCGCGGCGATCTGCTCGGGCGTCGCCTTGTCGCCCAGCATCATCGCCGCCGGGTCGCCGGGGACGAGATGGATGAGCATGAAGATGACGATCGAGACGATGAACAGCACGGGGATCAGCGTCAGCAATCGTTTGAAGATGTATTTATGCATGGATACCGACTCCTAAAACCGGACGATTTTGCTTTCCGAAAGCCGCCTTCGGGCGAAAACAGCCTTTGGAAAACAAGACCGAAAAAAGCACCAAACCGACAGAAGGCCATGGTGACCTTCTGTCGGACTGGTTGTGTGGGTTGGGGTGCGGACAGCAGTCGCGTGAGACCCTCTCAGTCAGCTTCGCTGACAGTTCCCCCAGAGGGGGAGCCAAGGGCTCTGCTCCAGTCTCTTGCCTCCCCCCTGGGGGAGGGTCAGCCGTGACGGAGAGGGACTTTATTTACCCCTCGACCGGGTGGACGTCGACCCAGACCATGCGCTCCTTCATGATGGCGCCGGTGAGGTCGCTGGTGTGCACGCCGACGCGCTGCGTGGTGCCGAACAGCACGACCGGGACATATTCCTCATACATATACTGCTGCAGGTCGTTCCAGATCTGCTGCGCCGCGCTCAGCTCGCTCTCGGCGGCGATGGCGGCGAGATCGGACTGGATGCGCTCATCGGCGCACTTGCCGGCCCAGGAGGCGGACAGATACAGGTTCATGTTCGGCAGGACCTTGGGGCCGAAGCCGGTGATGAACGCGTCCCACTCGCCGGGCTTGTTGTTGCGGATGTCGCGATAGGTGTCGGAGTCGTAGGCGAGGACCTCGCAGTTGACGCCGATGCCGCGCAGCTCCTCCTGGATGACCAGCGCCTCGGCGTTGTAGTCGTTGGCGTCGGAGTCGACCAGGATGCGGAACGTGTCGTCCTCGGTCCAGCCGGCCTCATCAAAGAGCTCCTTGGCCTTGTCGGGATCGTTCTGGTTGTAGAACTCGCTGCCGGCCTCGGTGTACCAGTTGGCGGATTCCTTGAACATATAGGACGAATAGGTGTTGTACAGTTCCTCGTTGCCCTTGGCGGCATAGAGCAGATCGTCGGAGTTGACGACCGCCTGTACGGCCTGGCGGACGAGCGGGTTGGAGGCGACGCCCTGCTCCTTGTTGAAGATGAGCATCTGCTCCTCCGTCTCGGCGGAAAACATGGTGAACGCGTCGTCGCCGTCGAACACGCTGTACTGGTCCGCGCCGACCACGTTGATCAGATCATACTCGCCGGTGCGCAGACCGTCGACCATCGTGGACGGATCGCCCGGGAAGTAGAAATAGACCTCGTCATACCAGGCGGTCTTGTAGCCGCCCCAGCCGGAGTAGTCGCCCTCGCTGCCGTAGGGGGCGTAGTCGGGGTTGGCGACGAGCTTGATGTACTGGTCGGGCAGCCACTCCTCATACATGTAGGGGCCGGTGCCTATGTAGTCTTCGATCAGCGCGCCCTCGTCGAGGCTCTCGACGACGGAGGCGGGCATGATGGCGGCCTGCTGACCGAGACCCGCGATCATCTCGTTGAGATAGAGCGTGCCCTTGTCGAGCGTGATCTGCACGGTGTAGTCGTCGACCTTCTCAAAGCGCGCGTCGCCGGTGAGACTCTGCGCGTTCTCGGCGTTGTCGATCCAGCGGTTCATGCTCGCGACGACGTCGTCGGCGGTCATCTCATCGCCGTTGTGGAACTTCACGCCCTCGCGGAGCTTGTAGGTATAAACGGTGTTGTCCTCGCTGATGTCGAAGGACTCTGCCAGCTCGGGGATGACCTCGTCCTCGCCCGTGAAGGCGACGAGCTTTTCAAACACGGAGCCGTACACGACCTCGGAGACCTTGTCGTCGGTGTCCATGACGCAGTCGAGGGAGTTCGGCTCGCCGTCGATGGCGATGGTCAGGACCTTGCCGTCCGCCGCTGCGTTGCTGCCGCCGCCGCTGCTGCTGTCGCTGGCGCAGCCGGCAAACAACGCGACGCACATCAGACACGCCAGAACGAGTGCGATCGTCTTTTTCATGTTCATTCCTCCTGATTTGGTTTTGTATCATGCTGCTTGATTTTATTATATGGAAGCGCGCAACGAGCAAGAAGCGTAATTCGTGCCTTTTTGTGCGCAAAAAATGCTCTGCAGCGCGGTCACTTTTGCACGATAAAGTTATTCTAACACAAGATTTGGTGCATTGCAATCGTGAAAACCACAAAACATTGGTCCCGGAACCGCCCGCGCTCCGTCACAGAGACGGGATCGCAAGCTTGATTTCCGGCGCGGAACGTGGTAGGTTTGCAGTATGAATCGCTGAAAAGGCTGGTATGGAACATGAAAACGCTCATCAAAAACGGAATGCTCATCGATCCCGCCGCGGGCGTGCACGCGCGGCTGAATCTGCTGCTCGAGGACGGGCGCGTCGCCGCCGTGACGACGGACACGCCGCAGGCGGACCGCGTGATCGACGCCGCGGGCAGGATCGTCTGCCCGGGCTTTCTGGACATCCACATGCACGAGGACCCCGTCGAGCCGGACGGCACGCTGTACCGCGACGCGGAAAAATCGATCTTCCGGTGCATGCTGCGCATGGGCGTGACGACCGCCGTCGCGGGCAACTGCGGCGAGAACCAGTATCACCCGGCGGACTATCTCGACATCGTGGACCGCGACGGCGCGGCGGTGAACGTCGCGATGCTCGCCGGGCACGGCTGGTTCCGCACCCGGGTCGGCGCGGCGGACAAATACGCCCCCGCGACGCCGGAGCAGATCGACGCCATGGCGGACATGATCGCCGAGAGCCTGAAGCGCGGCTGCATCGGCGTGTCCTACGGCATCCGCTACGTCCCCGGCATGGACGAGCGCGAGTTGCGGCAGACCGCCCTCCCCTGCGCGGCGGACGGCAAGGTCGTGGCGGCGCACATCCGCGACGACGCCGAGGCGGTGTTTGCCGCGGCGCGGGAATTTCTCGACGCCTGCGCCCCGCTTGAGGTGCCGCTGCAGGTCAGCCACATCGGCAGCATGGCGGGCTTCGGGCAGATGGAGCGCTTTCTCACGCTCGTGGACGCCTACCGCGCGAACGGCACGGAGGTGCTCTGCGACTGCTACCCCTACGACGCCTTTTCCACCGGCATCGGCGAGACGACCTATGATCCCGGCTGGCTGGAGCGCTATGGCTGCGGCTATGACGTTGTGGAGCTCGTCGAGGGCAAGTACAAGGGGCAGCGCTGCACGAAGGAGATCTTCGATGAGATGCGCGCCGAGCATCCGGAATATATGACGATCTGCTACGTGATGCAGCAGGAGGACGTGGATCTCGCCTTCCGCCACCCCGGCGTGATGATCGGCAGCGACGGTACGCTCAGCGCCGGACAGGGCCACCCCCGCGCAGCGGGCGCGTTCCCCCGCGTGCTGGGGCGCTACGTCCGCGCGGGCAAGCTCCCGCTCGACGACGCGATCGCGCGCATGACTTCCATGCCCGCCGCGCAGCTGGGTTTGGAGCGAAAGGGCACGCTGCGCGTCGGCGCGGACGCGGACGTTGTGATCTTCGATGCCGAGACGATCTGTGACCGCGCGACGTTCGATGACAACCTCGTCGCCCCCGTCGGCATCGACTATGTGCTCATCGGCGGCACTGTCGCGCTCGACCACGGCGAAGTCGTCCGCGCGGACGCCGGCAGAGCCGTGAGAAGATAACAGCAAAAGACAAATCCCCGCTCTCCATCCGAAAGCGGGGATAAATAATATTATGTAAACTATTTTATGTAAACCTTATCTCCTGCCGCTCCGTGTCCACGACGGCGGGGACGCCGAACGGGACGATGCAGCGCGGCAGCGCGTGACCGACCTTGAGATTGCAGACGATCGGCAGGGTCGGGTCGTCGATGACCTCGACCAGCGCACGCCAGTATTCCTGCTCGTACAGCCCGTCGATGGGCTTGCCGAACAGCACGCCCGACACCGCGCGGAACACGCCGTGCGCCTTCAGAAGCTCCAGCGCCCGGCGGAACTGCTCCGGGGACATTTTTTCCTCACTGGTCTCCAGCAGCAGGATCCTCCCGCGCCAGTCCGCCTCGGACGGAAACAGCGCATAGCGGCTGCAGAGCTCCGGCATATCCGCGTAACGGCAGGGATCGAACATCTCAAACATCGAATCGATACAGCCGCCGAGGATCTCACCGGAGAACACCGGAGCGCCCTGCAGCAGGACGAAGCCGCGGTCGGGGTGCGAGATGCGCGCAACGCCGACCTGGTCTGCGCCGTAGCTCGTCCGCTCGGCATACCACACGTCGCTCGGCGTGACGCGCCGGATCGTGCCCGTGGCGATCAGCTCCTCAAAATACCGCCGCGTATACGGCAGCATGTCCGCCTCGAGCTCACAGACGTCGGGCAGAAAGCTCTGCCCGTAAAACGTGGGCAGGCCGAGCTTGTGCAGCATGAAGTGGTTGATCGTCGTGTCGGAAAAGCCGAGAAAGGGCTTGTCACAGACCGCCGCCGCCAGATCGCCGTGCCCGAACAGATACGGCAGCAGCCGATAGGTGTCGTCCCCGCCGATCGCGCAGAGGATCAGGTCGATCTGCGGATCGCGGAACGCCTGCAGCAGATCCGCCGCGCGATCCTCGGGATGTGCCTTGACATGCTCCATCCCCTTCAGCGCGTGGGGCAGGAAGCGCACCGAAAGCCCCATGGCCTCCAGCCGCCGGACGCCGATGTCCAGCTCGTGCCGCACGAACGCCTCGCCCAGAATGCCGCTGGACAGGCTGACGATCCCAACGGTTTTGATCATAAAAACGCCTCCCTTCAGGGCATCGTGATGCTGGTCAGCGGGAGCTGCACCAGACAGTCGACGCCGCGCGCGGCACAGCGCTCAGCCAGCAGGTGCATCGACGCGCCCGTGTCCTCAAACAGCCGCGGCAGTCCGCGCACGGGCCCGTAGAGCGGCGCGAAGAACCTGTCCCAATGCAGCGGAATGACGAGCCGGGGCCGCGTCTTGTCGATCGTCTCAGAAAAGAATGTCTCCTGCCAGGCGGGGCTTTCCTTGCTCAGTCCCGTGACGCCGAGAAACAGCACGTCCGCGCGCACGCCGTCGAGCTGTCCCGGGATGTAATTGCAGCTCGGGCGGATCACATACGTCGTGTCCCCGTGCGTGACGATGAAATCGAACGAGCCGCCCTCCCTGTACTGCTTCTTCCGGGCAGGCTGCACGAGCGGTCGGTCGATGGTCTGCCCGAGATCGTCATTGTAAAAATGCGCGCGGGAGTGCTTCGACGGGATCACGCGGACGGAAAACGCGCCGATGCGCGCCTCCGGCTGCTGCGTGAAATCATGCAGCCGCTCCTCCGCGACGCCGCCTCCCCGCGCGACGTTCAGCGCCGAGGGCGAGCCGTAGACGTCGCCGCCGCATCGGTTAACATAATACTGCAGGTCCAGCACATGATCATAGTGCGAATGCGAACAGAACGTCGCCCGCAGGCGTGAAAAACCGAACTGCGCGATCACGCGGTCGGCGACCGCCGTGTCCGTGGCGAGCTTCCCGAACAGGAAGCGCAGGATCGACGGGCGCGTCGTGTGGCAGTCAAACAGGATCTGATCCGTGCCGTCGTCAAAGAGCAGCACGGTCGTGCCGAGATAGGTGATCTTCATGGATCGATCCCTCCGTTTCATGGAAAACGCGGAAGGCGCAGGGCCCTCCGCGTTTTACTGTAGCAGATTTTTCCGGGAAATGCAACGCGCCCGGTTATACCCGCCGGATCTCGCCGCAGGCGATCTTCTCCCCCGCTTTCCCGGACGGCTGGCTCCGGAAATCATCGGCGCCGCCGTGGATGACCGCGGTCTTCCCGATCACATCCGATACCCGAAAGCGGTCGGTCACGACCTCCATGAAGGCGCGGCCGTCGCAGACGAGCAGCGGCGGCAGGTCGCCCGCGTGCTGCGGATGCTCCTCGCGCTTGGGGTTGAAGTGCCCCTCCGTCTGCGCAAAGTCCTCCCCCGCGCAGCGCGCGCCTGCGTGGATGTGAAAGCCGAGAAAGCCCGCGCTCGTCTCCGGCAGCCCGGAAGCGCGCACAACGACCAGCACGCTGCGCCGTCTCTGATAAAACAGCACCTCGCCGCGCACCGACGGGCAATCTTCTCCGCCGCGCAGGATGGCTCTTGCGCCCGGACGCATAACTGAATGGTTCATATCAAAAACCCCTCCCGCACATCCTACGCTGCACGGGAGGTTGGGGTTCCATATGCGTGTTTACGGGTTGTGCTCCCGCCAGTGCGCGTCGCGCATCAGCACGCGGCCGACGCCGATGAGGTCGGCCTTGCCCGCCGCGAGCAGCCGCTCAGCGTCCGAGATGGTCTGCACGCCGCCCGTGAGCAGGACCGGCGTGTGCACGGCGCGGCGGATCTTCTCTGTCATGGAGCCGAAGTAGCCGGGGGCGGTATTGTCGCGCAGGATGAAGCCGCACATGCCGCCGGAGACGTCCAGCAGATCCGCGCCTGCCGACTCGAGCAGCAGCGCCGCCTCCACCGCGTCTTCCTCCGTCGCGCCGCCGGGCATGTAGTCCGCTCCGCCGAGCCGCACCGCGACCGGCACGTCCGCGCCGAGGGCGGCGCGCACCCTTGCAAACGTCTCCAGCAGGAAGCGCAGGCGGTTTTCCACGCTGCCGCCGTAAGCGTCCGTGCGCTGGTTCGTCAGCGGCGAATAGAACTGGTTGAAGAGATACGCATGCGCGCAGTGCAGCTCCACGCCGTCATAGCCCGCCTGCATCGCGCGCACGGCGGCAGACACAAAGGCGTCCGAGATGCGCGCCATCTCCTCCGGCGTGAGCGGATGAGGCACGCGCGGCTCCTGCGCGCGGGGATTCGACACGGCGCTTGCCGAGACCGGCGCGTCGATGCCGTTGCTGCCGGCGTGGTTCAGCTGCGCAAGGACGCGGCTGCCGCCGGCATGGATCGCCTCGGTGAGCATGCGGTGGCCGGGGATCATGTCGTCGTCCGAGATGCGCAGCTGCGTCTGGGATGCGCGTCCGTCGGATGCCACGGCGCAGTGCTCCATGATGATGAGCCCCGGCTCGCTGCAGGCGGCACGGTCGTGATAGTAGTCCGCGAGCGCGGCGGTCGCGTATCCGCCCTCCGCCATGCCGGTGTGCATGGGCGGCATGACGAGACGGTTTTTCAGGGTGAGCGTTCCGATTTGAATGGGTTTGTTGAGCATATGTCGTACCTCCTTGTCGCGGTGCGGCTGTTACCAGATGAAATTGGACTTGAGCATCTCGCCGTTGTCGATGAGGATATCCTCGCCGGTGATGCTCTTGTTCGTGACGGTGAGAAAATAGGCAAGCTCCGCGATCTCCTCCGGCTCGGCCCACTTGCCGAGCAGAGTCTCCGCCTTCACGGCGGCGTAGAGCGTCTCGCTCTCGAGAATGTGGCGGTTGGCAGGCGTGACGACGCCGCCGGGCGAGATGCTGTTGCAGGTGACGCCGCGCTTCGCGAGCTGCGACGCCAAGTGCTTCATGTACCCCACGAGCCCCGCCTTGCTCGCCACATAGTACGGGAATTCCGCGCCGTTGCGCGCCGAGGCCGAGGCGATGAAAAGCACCGAGCGCAGCGCGGCGCTGTCAAGAAACCGCTCCGTGAAGCGGATCGTGCCCTTGAGATTCACGTCGATGGCGTCCGCTTCTTCCAGCGTGCCGGCGTTGTTGATGAGGATCTCCGGCGCGGGAATGTCCTCCACTTCCGCTGCGCGGATATCGCAGACGAGGTGGTGGTATTCGGGGTGGTCGATCGCACTTGCGGCGAGATCGAAGCCGTATACCGTGTGCCCCTCGCGCAGAAACAGCTCCGCCGCGGCCTTTCCGATGCCGCTCGCGGTGCCGGTGATGACGATGTTCATGGAAGAGACCTCCTTCTTATGCAGCGGTCTTCTGCTCGCTGCGGATGCGCTTCGAGACGCGGTAGCCGAGCGGCGAGAACACGACCTCGAACAGCAGCTCCATCACCGCGCCCGTGAGCGCGCAGGTGAAGCACTGCAGCAGGCTCCAGCCGAAAAACAGCTTGCTCACCAGGAGTGCGAAGATGAGGTTGTCGGCAAACTGCGCGAGGAACGTGGACACATACGACCGCACGGCGAACACACCGAAGCCCGTGTCGCGCTTGAAAAGTCTGCCGATGCCGTAGTTGAGAAAATTGTTCAGGATCGCGGAGGCGACGAACGCGATGGAGCTCCCGAGGATGATGAACCACGTGCCACCGAAGGTATGATCCAGCGCGGTGTTGATGACGGTCTCGCTCCCCTCGACGAAGCTCTCGCCCCAGACGCCGGGGACAAGGCTCGCAAGATAGAACACGCCCGCCATCAGCAGGTTCATGCCGAGCGCGCAGAGGCTCAGCAGCGTGGCGGCGCGGGGGCCGAAGTTGTGGGTCAGGACGTCCATCGTCAGGAACGTGAGCCAGGAAAACAAAATCCCGCAGTCCAGCGCCAGCCAGTCCACGCCGGTGTTGATGCTCTTGTTCGCGAGCAGGTTCATCCCCACGACGGATAGGACCATCAGCGTCACGATGAGCGGCGGAACGGTGCGCAGCAGATTGCGGAAATCGGAAAATGCTTTTTTCATGTCAGAAGACTCCTTGTTTTTTTGGGGTGGTTTTCACGGAGACACCCTATTCAGTTTTGCCAGAGCATCATATCACAGCGCGGAAGAAAAAGCAAGTCCCGCGCCGATGCGCGGCGCTGCGCAAAAAAGAAATTGATTCACAGCGGAAACTGATTGACGCGGCTGCGGATTTCGGGTACAGTATAGACAGCTGTTCTACGTTACTACAACACAAGGAAGGTGCAGTTTTATGGCAAGCAGCATCGCCGCGACCAGCGGCATCAAGGCGCGCGACAAGATCGGTTACGCGATGGGCGACTTCGGTTCCCTGTGCGTGTTCGGTCTGGTGCAGAGCGTGCTGCAGCGGTATTACACCGACATTCTGCAGATCAACATCGTAAGCATCATGACCATGATGGTGGTGGCACGCATTTGGGATGCGATCAACGACCCCATTTGGGGACGCATTATCGACAGCGCAAAGCCCGCCGCCGACGGTCGCTATCGCCGGTGGATCAAGATCTTCGCGGTGCCCGTCGCGGTTTCCGCCGTGCTGATGTTCATCAAGATCCCCGGGCTGTCCGACAGCCAGTATCTGATCTACGCGTACGTCACCTACATTCTCTTCGGCATGCTGTACACCTGCATCAACATCCCCTATGGTTCTCTGGCGCAGGTCGTCACGTCCAGCGACAAGGAGCGCTCCTCCCTGTCGGTGTTCCGCTCCATCGGCTCCACGTTCGGCGCGATGCCCGCGATGGCGCTGATGGCGGTCTATGCCGTCGTGAACGTCGGCACCAAGGAAGAGCCGCACCGTGTCATGCAGTATGACCGCACACTCACCGGCGTCATCGTCATTGCCGTGCTTTCCGTGATCGCGTTCTTCCTGTGCTACGCCTGGAACAAGGAGCGTGTGGAATCCAAGCCCACGCCGCGCCAGAAGGGGCAGACCTGGAAGGTCATCGGCACACTCTTCAAGAGCCGTCCTTTCATCGCGGTATCCCTCGCCTCCATGCTGTATCTCGCAGCGCAGATGTTCCAGACCGGCTATTACAGCTACCTCTTCGACTACTACTTCAACAGCGGTCTGTTCATGGTTTCGCAGGTCTGCATCTATCTGCCGGTCGCGGTCATCATGTTTTTCGCTACGCGCGCCGGCAACCGCTTTGGTCGCCGCGATGTGTGCGCCTACGGCATCCTCTTCGCGTCGATCATCAACTTCATCCTGTTCTTCATGCACACGCATAACGTGATGATCTATCTGCTGTTCTGCCTGCTGACCGGCATCGGCACGGCGTTCTTGTTCCTGCTCGTCTGGGCGCTGGCCGCCGACGCGATCGACTACAACGAGATCAAGTTCGGTCTGCACGATGAGGCTACGAGCTACTCGTTCTACTCCTTCATGCGCAAGCTCGGTCAGACCGTCGCCGCCGTTCTCATCAACTCCGTCCTGCTGAACATCGGTTATAAGGACAACGTGCTCGACGCCACGCACATCACCTCGGACGTGCTGGATCAGATGTACAATTCCTCGGCGCTGATCCCGGCGGTGCTGTTCCTGCTGGTCTTTGTGCTGCTGCGCTTTGTCTATCCGCTCAGCAAGGAAAAGATCGATGAGCTGCAGGTCGAAAAGGAAAAGCTGCTGAGCAGCAAGCAGTAACGCCCACACAACGCTTTCAGCAGCGGATGAGACCTCATCCGCTGCTGCAGCTTGTCAAAAATGTCCGTCAAGGACATTTTTGACAAGCTGCGCAGTCGCCGATATGTTTGCTGTGCAAACAGCAAATCATTTGAAACCCCCTGGTTTTCAAATGATTTGCGGCGACGATGGATTTAACTCGAGGCGGGCCTTGCCCCCTCGAGCTCCCCCGCTGCTCTGTTTCACAAGTCAAAAGCATAGGTTTTTGACAGTCTCCAGCAGCGGATGAAGTCTCATCCGCTGCTGCTTTTGAATGGAGGCACACCATGCACACAGTACACGTCGGCTTCGGCTTTCACGTCAACTGCTATCACTCCTATCGCGGCGACACCCCGGACGCGCTCGGCTTCGGCGGCGACATCCGCATCATCCGGCACATTCTCGACACGCTGGACGACCGCAACGCACGCGGCATCCCGGTGAAGGCGACCTGGGACTTTGAAAACGCCTATTCGCTGGAGAGCATCCTGCCGCAGTACGCGCCGGACATCATCGAGCGTGTCCGTGTCCGGCAGGCGGAGCGCGGCGATGAGAACATCCTCATGGGCTATAACAACGGCGCCATGAGCGCCATGACCGAAGCGGAGTTTATGACCTCAATCAACTGGGCGGTCACGAACCCCTACGGCAGCGGTCTGCAGGATCTCTTCGGCGGCTGCGAAAAAATCATCCGCCCGCAGGAGGTCATGTTCACACCGTCGAACGTCGCGCTCTACAACAAAGCGGGCATCAAGGCGGTCTGCCTGTATTACAGCTGCATCTCCTTCGACGCCTTCCGCACGCTGATCCCGCAGCTCAGTGACGAGCAGAGCTTCAATCCGCTGCGCTATGTCTATCGCGGCGAAGGACTGACCATCCTGCCGACCTACTCCCCGAATGACATCATGGACGCGGGCAGTCTGCGCGCGCTCGTTACGGATCTGCACGAAAAGCAGCTTGCGGGAGAGATCCAAAACGACGTCTTCCTCTTCATCAACACCGACGCGGACAGCTTCCTCTGGGAGCCGATGGCGGTGCCGGGGGCGCTGAAAAAGCTCCCCTGCTTCGGCGGCATCGGCGGCTACATCGACGAGATCGCCGATCTTGAGTATGTGCGCTTCGATACGCCGGGCGGCTATCTGAAGACGCACGAGCCGCTCGCGGACATCGCCTTCGGGCACGACGTCGCGGACGGCAATCTCTCCGGCTACATGAGCTGGTCGGAAAAGCCCTTCAACCGTCTGATCTGGACGCGGCTGGAGCGCGCCCGCGCCATGGCGCGGCTGGCAGCGTCAGACGCCGCGTCGCCGTCCTTTGAAACGCGCGTGCGGCTGCTCTCCACGACGCATTTCGGTCTCGCCTCCCCGGTGATGAACATCTCCCGCGAGCGCAAGGCGCTGGAGCTGACGGAGAAAATGCGCAGCGAAGAGCGTGAAGCCCTGGAAGCACGCGAAACGCTCACACTCATCAACACCGCCGGAAGCGACGTCGCCGCAGCGCAGCTCAAGCTGGACGCGGGCTTCTGCCGCGACGTGACGACGCTGCGGCTCAGCAGCGAGGGTCTGCTTACCTGGACGGCCTGCGAGACCGGACGGCACCCGGACGGCAGCGTGGCAAGCATCTATCTCGTCGCGCGGTTCGATCGACCGCGCTCGGAGTACGCGCTCACCTTCTCCATCGGTGAAAAGCAGGCGCCGCGCCCGCTGCAGGGCGACTGGAACGTCCTGCACTGCGCGCTGCAGCACGGGGACCGGACGCTCGCGCGGCTGGACAGCTGGATCGAGTACGACGGAAAGCGCCGCCCCTTTGACCTGCCGACACGCGGCGCCCTCCCGCTCGCAGGCGAGGGCAGCGGTCTGCGGCTCAGCGGCGAAGTGCGCCTCCCCGGCGAGCTGCAGCCCGGATGGTACGACTTCGACTTTTTCACCGTCCCCGGTCTCAGCTGTCTGTTCACGCGCACAGCGGTACAGTATCCCTACACATTGGAGGACCACGAGATCTCTTCGCAGGCGTCCAACCTCGGGCGCTACAGCGACACGAAGTGGCTGCAGACCGCGCCCTTTGAGCTGACGCGCGACACGGACGATTCCGCGCGTGTCATCAAACGGAATTTCAGCGACGATGTGAGCGCCTATGATTTGGCGGATTTCTGGCGTGCGTTCCCGCAAAACGAGAACATCTCGTCCTTCAACCATCAGCTCACGGGCGGTCTGCTCGCGCTGACGGACGACCGCGGCGGCATCCTGCTTGCGCATGCGCGGCAGGTGCTCGGCAGCATGGCGCACTGCCCTATGCGGCTGAAAACCACGGAGGGACACAGGATCGTCAGCATGAATCCCTTCGGCACCTATTTCGGTCCGCAGCGGTATTATCCCACGCGCGGCAACGGCAGCTCGATGGAGCTCTATCTCGCCGCCGCGCCGCAGGCGCGCAGTCTCGCCCCTGCCTACAACGGCGCGTTTGAGCAGAGCGTGCAGGCGATCTTCGCGCTCTCCGGGCCCGAGCCGGAAGCGGAGACGACGGCGCTGGCAAAAGCGATCGCAGACGGCGTCGTCGTGCCGGAGTGCGCGGGGGCAGTACACCCCTTCGATGATGACAACGTGACGCTCCACGCCTCCGTGGACAACAAGGTCGACCCGAAGGATCTCAAGAGCGTCACCTTCGTCGAGCAATTCGGCGGTGTTCTGCCGGTGCTGGGACTCGTCGCGCGCTACACCGGAAATCTCCTGCGCCAGCAGCGAAAAATGCGGCGCAGAGAAAAACGGATGAAGCGCTGAACGGCTGCGCTTTCGCACCGGAACACCAAAAAGGCACCTGTGAAAACAGATGCCTTTTTGCGCTCGGCTCGTTCATTCGATGCTGCCGTAGTAGATCTTGGCCAGCCCGCCGTGCGAGGTCTCGCGGTATTTTTCGTCCATGTCCTTGCCGGTACGGTACATCGTGGCGACCACCTCGTCAAAGGAGATCTTCCGCGTCTCATACAGGAAGCGGGACAGATTCACCGAGCTGATGGCGCGCATGGCGGCGACCGCGTTGCGCTCAATGCACGGGATCTGCACGAGGCCGTTCACCGGGTCGCAGGTGAGGCCGAGGTTGTGCTCCATCGCGATCTCGGCTGCGTACTCGATCTGGTCGATGTTCAGCCCGTAGAGGCAGGCCAGCGCCGCCGCCGTCATGGAGCAGGCGCTGCCGATCTCGGCCTGACAGCCGCACTCCGCGCCGGAGATGCTGGCATTGGTGCGGATGACATTGCCCACGATGCCCGCCGCCGCGAGCGCATCGATGATCTCCTCCTCCGGGAAGCCCCGGTCGTGCTGCATATAGTACAGCACGGCGGGCAGGACGCCGCAGCTGCCGCAGGTCGGCGCCGTGACGACCACGTTCTCGTCCGCATTCTCCTCGCTGACGGCATAGGCATAGGCGGCGATGAGGCGGTTCATGGCGATGTCGGCGCTCTCGTTGTAGCAGCGCATCGAGTACAGGCGCTTGGCCTTGCGCGTCACACCGAGCCCGCCGGGCAGCGTGCCCTCCGCCTCCAGACCGCGGCGAACAGCGTCCTGCATGGCCCGCCACACCGTGGTGAGATATTCCCGGATCGACGGATCCTCCATGCGGTAGATGAACTGCGAAAGGCTGATGCTCTTTTCCCGGCAGAGCTGGACGATCTCGGAAAAATGCTTCTGCGGATAGACCTCGCGGTCCTCGTCAGAGGCCTCATTCTCGATGCGGATGGAGCCGCCTCCGATGCTGAAAATGCGGTGCGCAGCGTACACCGCCCCGTCCCGGAGCGCCTCGAAGCGCATGGTGTTGGGATGCGGCAGATCCTTTGTCTCGCGGTCGAAGACGATCTCCGTGCCCGGAAGCGCGGACTGGATGGCACGTCCGGTCCCGTGCCCCTCGCCCGTGAAGGCGAGCGAGCCGAACAGCGTCACGCGGTAGCCATCAGCGTCGGGATAGCGCGCGCCGAAGATCTGCGCCGCGTGATACGGCCCGACGGTGTGGGAGCTCGACGGACCGTTGCCGATTTTATAAACGCTTTTGATGCTCTTCATCTGCATTCCTCCCCAGGAGGCGTTGTGCCGGCAGCCGGACGCGCGCGTCCGACTGCCGGTCGATCGGTTCACACTGTTTCAGCAGGGCAAGCGCGTCAGGCAGCCTGCTTTTCTTTTTTGCCGGTGATGGCGTTCATCAGCATGGCGATGGCGCCGTCGCCGGTGACATTGCACGCGGTGCCGAAGGAGTCCTGCGCGATGTACAGGGCGATCATCAGCGTGAGCATGTTCTGGTTGAAGCCCAGCATGGACTCCAGAACGCCCAGCGCGGCCATGACCGCGCCACCGGGCACGCCGGGCGCCGCGACCATCGTGATGCCGAGCATCAGGATGAACGGGAACATCTGGCCGAACGTGACAGCCGTGCCGTTGAGCATCATGACGGCGATCGCGCAGCTCGTCAGCGTGATCGTGGAGCCGGACAGATGGATCGTCGCGCACAGCGGAATCACAAAGTCCGCGATCTTGGCGAGGCAGCCGTTTTTCTTGGTGCACTCCAGCGTCACGGGGATCGTGGCGGCGGAGGACTGCGTGCCGATGGCAGTCATGTAGGCCGGGATCATGTTCTTGATCAGGCCGAAGGGATTTCTCTTCGACGCCGCGCCCGCGATGACATACTGGAAGACGATGATCAGCAGGTGCATGGCGATGATGATCACGAAGACCTTGGCGAAGACGCTCATGATCTCGGCGACCGTGCCGGCATAGGTCATGTTGGCGAAGATGCCGTAGATGTGGAACGGCAGGAGCGGGATCAGGACCTTGGCGACAACGCCCTCGACGATCCGCTGGAACTCATGGAAGATGTCGCGCAGCGTCCGGGAGTTCGTGGCGGCGATGCCGATGCCCAGAATGAAGGACGTGATCAGCGCGGTCATGACGCCCATCAGCGGGGGCATCTCGACGGTGAACAGGCCGGAAAGCATGGTGTCTTCCGCGTTCTGCGCGTTGTCCATGACGATGGAGCCGACCTTCAGGAACGTCGGGAAGATGCTGCTGTCGACCACGTACGCAAAGGAACCGGCGATCAGCGTGGAGAGATAGGCGATGCCGGCGGTCAGCGCAAGGGTCTTGCCCGCGCCCTGACCGAGGTCGGCGATGCCGGGGGTGACGAAGCCGATGATGATCAGCGGGATGCAGAAGCCGAGGAAGTTGCCGAAGATGCTGTTGAAGGTCGCGCCGATCTGGATGATGACCGGCAGATCAAGCTTGCGGGCGATGATGCCGACGATGATACCGAGGGCGATCGCGACGATCAGCTTGGGCAGCAAGCCGAGATTGATTTTTTTCTTCGTATCAGCCATGATGATGTGCCTTCCGTCATGCGAACGGAAGGTCCTCCTTTAATGTTTTTTCGTGGATGGTTTTTCGGTTCAGTCGAGGACGGCGATGACCTCGATCTCGCACAGGAGCTGCTTCGGCAGCTCGCGCACCGCGACGCAGGAGCGCGCGGGCTTGGACACAAAGTACTTCTCATAGACGGCGTTGAACGCAGCGAAGTCCTGCATGTCCGCGAGGAAGCAGGTGGTCTTGACGACCTTGGAATAGTCGATGCCCGCCGCGCGAAGGATGCCGCCGACGTTCTTGCACGCCTGCTCAGCCTGCTCCTCGATGGTCGTGCCCACGACCGCGCCCGTCGCGGGGTCGAGCGGGACCTGACCGGAAGCGAACAGGAAGCCGTTGACCTTGTAGGCCTGCGAATACGGGCCGATGGCAGCGGGAGCCTGGCTGGTAGAAATGATATCCATGGATGGAGATCCTCCTTTCTTCAGAGAATGGATGCTTGCGATACGGCGCACCGCGCCGGGAAAAACGATCAGAGCAGAATCTGATATCCGTGCTCGCGGAGGCTGGCTTTGAGCGTTTGGACGTGCTCCTCATCCAGCGTCTCGAGCGTCATGGTGACGACGCAGGAGCTGACCTCGGTCTTGGCGTCCTCGCGCTTGTGGTCGATGTCCAGGACGTTCGCGCCGTTTTCGGACACGCACGTGAGCAGCTGCGCGAGATTGCCGGCCTTATCCTGCAGCTTGGTCGTGATCTGGACGATCCGGCCGCTTTTCTGCAGACCCTTGGTGATGATGCGGGAGAGCGTGGTGATGTCCACGTTGCCGCCGGAGACGATCGCCACGGTCTTGAGGCTCGTGTCGATCTTGTTGAAGAGATAAGCCGCGACGCTCGTGGCGCCCGCGCCCTCGGCGACGGTCTTGGGTCCCTCCATGAGTCCGACGATCGCGGCGGCGATCTCATCCTCGGTGACCGTCACGACGTCGTCCACATACCGCTCCACCAGCTCGAACGTCAGGTCGCCCGGCGTGAGGACATGGATACCGTCGGCGATGGTGGGCGCGTCCTTGACCGTCGTGACGACGCCGCTGCGGTGCGAAATGAACATGGAGGGCACGGCGGACGACTGCACGCCGATGACCTTCACGTTCGGACGCATCTCCTTGATCGCGACAGCCACGCCGCTGATGAGCCCGCCGCCGCCGATGGGGACGACGATCTGCTCCACGTCGGGCAGCTGGTCCAGGATCTCCAGACCGATCGTACCCTGCCCGGCGATGACATAGGGATCGTTGAACGGATGAGCGAAGGTATAGCCCTCCGTCTCTGCCAGACGCGCAGCCTCGGCCGCGGCATCGTCATAAACGCCGGGAACCAGTACGACCTCGGCGCCATAGCCGCGGGTGGCCTCCACCTTCAGCAGCGGGGCGCCCTCGGGCATGCAGATTACGGACTTGATGCCCAGCCGGGTGGCGGACAGCGCCACGCCCTGCGCATGGTTGCCGGCAGAGCACGCGATCACGCCTTTTGCCGCCTCCTCGGGGGAGAGCTTGCGGATCTTGTTGTACGCGCCGCGGATCTTGAACGACCCGGTCTTCTGCAGGTTTTCAGACTTGATGTACAGATTTTTGCCCAAGCGGTTGGAGGACACGATCGGCGTCAGCTCCGTGACGCCCTGCAGCGCCTCTCTGGCCTCCCGGATCATTTCCAGTGTGACTTTACGTTCCATCTTTCCTTCATTCCCTTTTCTGGAATTGGCGTTTCGGCGCGCGCCCGCGCCTCGCCTTTGTCTGACAAGAATATAACACACCCGAAGGCAAAGTCAATTGATTTATTGCAATATGTACGATTAATAACTTGAATAAGCGCCTTGTTTTGTATGTTTCTTACAAAAAGTCTCATTAAAAGGCAATTCCACTCCGAACGGACGAGCCGGACAAAGCAAAAATCCTGCCGCGAACGAATGCGGCAGGATTTTTGTTTGGTGTGAAAGAGCGCGTAAAAGTGCACCAAAGCATAGAAAGAAAGCCAAAAAAGTACACCATGGTATTCTTGAATGATTGTTTGCAGAGTGGTCATGTGTCAAATCTGAAAAAGTAGAACAAATTGGTATCTGTATCATACACAGCAATCTCAAAGTTAAAGGAATATCTGCCAAACAATCCTGAATCGTCTGCCGGATCGTCAGACTGGTCATCAATAAACTTATAATAACCGTGTTCGATTATTGGCCAATGCGCTTCCTCTGCAAGTTCATATCCGTAATTCACACCGTCTCTTACTCCCCCGTACATTATTATATTCAAGTTCTCAGAAAGGGGCATTGGATTCCATTCTCTCACGATGTCAAGTGCTTTTTCTGCATTTGAAGAGCAGTCAAGGATTAGATAATAGCTTCCGTCTCCATGAAAACCACCGTGCGTATCTTCTTCTGCAATGATCGTGTATTCGGACTTATCGAACCCCATGTACAGTTGATGTTTATTTGCACCAAATCCGCATCCAGACAATACAATGCATACCATCAAGACAGCGATTAATAAACCAATCTTTTTCTTTCGCATCTTATTCTCTCCCCTTATAGGCATGAAGGAAACAATTCATGTGAAACTAATGCCACTATAATACGGTGTGTATTGATTGTAAACATGTTTTATTGTTTTATGATATAGCTACTATTGATCAAATGAATACACTTAATTTCCTCGCACATCATGAGCCAGACGGTTATGGACCATTGTTCTATGAAGAAGAGGAACGCGAGTATGGCGTAGAAGAAGATAATACTATTGAGCAAAAATGTATGTTGCCTCTAATCTGTATTTCGAAGAACATAGAATGCGCAACTATGCTTGTTAAATAAAAAATAGGCCACCCCGAAGGATGGCCATTTTTATGGGATAAGGTAATATGTTTCGCCCGATGCGTAGTTTTCGAGCATGTTGCCGTATACATTGCCGTGAATTTCGCCGTCTGCATATTGTTCGCAACCATAAATAGCAACTACGAGCTGGTTGAGTGTAACGCGGAAACTTCTATTTCCAGCCACTATCACGATTTCTTCGCTAGAGCTATCGCTCATGAAGTTGAAGAATACGTTGCTATTGGGCTGGCTTACATTTCCAAACACGGTTACGGTGTCATATGGTCCTTGTTTGGCGCCAGCCAGAAATCCAACAGATTTGGCAATTACGACATTATTCGAATCCCTCAAATCACCGGTCCTATCGAAACCTAGAGCAATATGCAAATCGGAAGCATCGATTTGACCATCATGAATTAAATCCTCAATCTTGATTCCAATACTCCAATCCTGTCCATCGATGTGGTAGGTGTACTTTCCGTTGTTATTGCTTGGCGTAGTGTCGACGTACGCCGGCTCGTTCGTTGTTTCAGGCAGGGATGTTACGATTGTTCCTATAGTTGGATTAATGACGCTTAAATCGGTTTTTACGAATCGAAATACATTTCCTCCGACGAAAGTAATAGAGAGACTATTGTTATCGAAAGTGGCGCCTATAATGTCGTCGCTTTCGAAAGTAAAACTCTCGCCATTATATTGGTAATCGAAGTTTTTTACTTCAAGAACCTTTCCGTCAGCAACGACTAAAAGACAGCTATTCGCATCATCTATGAATTCGAATAGTCTTGTTATGCCGGGAGCATCTAAATTATGCTCAATCATTTCATCCACCGTGTAAGTATTGCCATCAACAGTCACATCGGCGACGCTCCAAACTGTCCCACTAAACGAAGAACCGTCATCGACTTTCTTCGCGTTTCCTGCGCACCCAGTCAAAGCAAGGGCGAGCGCAAGAACCGCTGCTACCAATCCCATACTCAATGGGAATTTTTTCTTCAATTATGATCCCTCCCAGCAGAACAGAAGACTATAAAACGGGATATCGTATTGCGAATGCGAAAATGTGTACGTTTCCGAATTCTGGCCTTTTTAAGATTTGTTAACATATTATAACATGAAAACGCTGATTTTTCAACGCTTCATTGAAATAAAGCGTTAAAAATCGCCTCATTGGGGGCGTTCTAAAACGTACAGGTTTCTGGATTCTAGGCTAAACGGAGAACGTAGCCTAAAACATCCACACTTCTTATCCAAAATACAAGAAAGCAGAGAGTGATTCCATACTCTCTGCTTTTCTTGCTACTACACAAACCACACCGTTACAGCGAAGCCGCCATAATAGAAATAGGGTTTTGTGTAATATTGTTGTGGTGGACTACACCAATCAGTATACGAACACCCCGCTAAAAAAAATAGGGGTTCTCGCTTTCGTCCATCACACTTGCAAGCATTTCTTCCGAAACGTGACCAGAATACTCTTTTCTTTCAAACAAATCAAGTATTGCTTGACAGTTATCAATCATGGCAGATGTCTCGGCATACTTGAAAGATTGCTGTTTATCGAGATACTTGAATGTCACTACCAGCTTATCTTCATAGACCAGTATTTTTCCGATGTAATCGTCCAGAATTTCTTTACGAGTATGCATATCGGAGAGGTCACCGACAAAGCTTTCCAACCATTTCACAATGTCTTCAAGCTTCAGTTGATACTTCTGACGGTTCTGTTCTGCAATGAGTGCATCTTCCAGCCGATGCTTCGTGCTTTCCAATGCTTTCATTCGTTCAGCCGTCGTCTCTGTTAAGACACCAGCTTCGATTGCTTTTAGCAAGTTTTTTATTTTTGCGTCTGTCTCTCGCAACTGTGATTTAATCGACGCTTCATATACACCGGAATCTGCGTTCTGCCTCATGTAGTACGTATAGCACTTTTCAGCGATTTGAAGTCTGATAGCTGGATTCTGCACAACTTCATTCAGGACATGCAGAACAATCTTTTCCAGCAAATCTTTCCGCTGATTCTTCATCGAACAGACGTGTTTTCGATGACCTTTGCAGGAATAATAATGGAACTTATCACCGCGCTTGCTTGTGCCGGATATGCCCTGCATGGTCTCACCACATAGACCACAATAGATGTGTCCAGTCAGCCAGTAATCAGCAATCTCGGCATCACTGACCAACTTTGCAGCGCCTTTACCGCCGTGCTTGTTTTTCTCAAGCCGCCGCTGTACACGCTCAAACAAATCATCGTCGATGATACGAGGCATCCCATCAGGGATAGTAGGCTCATAATACGTGGGTGAAGCTTTGTGTCCTTTGTACTCCGTCTGAGACAAACCACATTTCTTCTTTGTTCGTGATATATCCAGATTGGTCACGCATGTACCATCATAATTATCACGCACCCACGCCTGTATTTCTTTATAGGTTGCTTTTTTGGTCTGAACATGAGAATCGGTATCATAGTCTGCAATGTTGACCATGATACCGAATTCATTGTCGAACACTGCAAACTGCATGTTTGCCACTCGTATGGTGTTCGCATACCTTTCATTTGGTGGAGATGGGGGGAGTTGAACCCCCGTCCGAAAGTGCTTTGACAGGAACTTCTCCGGGCGCAGCGGGTTGTTTTGGGAAGCTTAGACTCCCCTGTTCCCTTTCCGGCGGTCAACACGCAAACCGATCCGGGCCGGTAGCTTCATGATGCGTGGTGCGGGCAAAGCTTACCGCACGCACGTTCCCCACTCATCGACGCTCCGCATCCGGGCCGTGGGCCTCCCGGCGGGAACGCTCGCTAATTAAGCAGCGAGAAGAACAGTATCGTTGTTGTTCTTTAATTTATAAGGTTGCCCGTTTTATGGCGGTCAGGCGCCGCCGCCCGCTATTCCGGCCTCCACGCCCCCGTCGAAACCGGTACATCCCCTCGTCAGACCGGGCGCACTCCACTCCGCAGCCGGACAGCGGCTATGCCGTTGTCCGCCGGCTTCGTATCCGTTTCCCCGGTCTTCCTCTCCGAAACGAAGCTCAAGGGCTTCGTTTCGGTTGGGAAATCGGTGTCGCTGACGCGACGTTGATTGGAATCAGGATCTGTTCTTTCGATGATTTTTGACGCTTGGTATGAGAAAATGTTTCGCACATGCGGGCGGATGGTATCCGCCCCTACAGTTCTTTCTGCGTGCGGCGGTAGGGGCGGATATCATCCGCCCGTCTCCGTAGCCCTTACCGCTCCGGGAGCTTTTCCGGCTCGGGGTACTCGACGCCGAAGGTCTCGACCGTGACGGTCTTCATGCGCTGGTCGGCCTTGGGCTTGTCGTTCATCATGTTGCGCGGGGCGCGGGCGATCTGGTCGACGACCTCAATGCCCTCGATGACCTTGCCGAAGGCGGCGTACTGGCGGTCGAGATGCGGCGCGTCCTGGTGCATGATGAAAAACTGGCTGCCGGCGCTGTCGGGGATCATGGTGCGCGCCATGGAGAGGACGCCGCGCGTGTGCTTCAGATCGTTCTCAAAGCCGTTGGCGCTAAACTCGCCCTTGATGCTGTAGCCGGGGCCGCCCATGCCGGTGCCGTTCGGGTCGCCGCCCTGGATCATGAAGCCGGGGATGACGCGGTGGAAGATCACGCCGTCATAGAAGCCCGCCTTCACGAGGCTCACGAAGTTGTTGACGGTGTTCGGGGCGATCTCGGGATAGAGCTCGGCCTTGATGACGCCGCCGTTTTCCATTTCGATGGTGACGATGGGATTGCTCATGTTGCGATATCCTTTCTTTGGTTAATATTTCTCCTTCATGGCTCTGTCCATGTCGCGCTTGGCGCTGCGCACGGCGTCCGCCTCGCGCTTGTCATAGAGCTTTTTGCCCTTGCAGAGCCCGACCTCGACCTTCACGCGGCTGTCCTTGAAATAGAGGCTCAGCGGGATGAGCGTGAGCCCGTCCTGCTGGATGCGCGCATGGAGCTTGCGGATCTCCTTTTTGTGCATCAGCAGACGCTTGGGGCGGTCGGGGTCCTTGTTGTAATAGCTGCCGTGGGTGTAGGGGCTGATGTGGATGCCGTGGGCAAAGAGCTCGCCGTTCTTCACGGTGCAGAACGAGTCCTTCAGGTTCACCGTCCCGGCGCGGATGCTCTTGACCTCCGTGCCGAACAGCTCGACGCCCGCCTCATAGCGCTCCAGAACGAAATAATCATGCAGCGCCTTGCGGTTTGCCGCCGCCTGCTTGGTGCCTTTTTCCCGTGGCATGCCTCTCCCCTCCTTCCCGTGGGGTTTTTTTATTATAACACAGATGTGCGGGAAAGAAAAGAGCGAAATGCGGCGAAAGAGGCGGGCGCTGCGAGACCCGCGCTACGGTGTTGTGGCGGTTGACGAGGGAACGGAGTCGTTGCAAAATATACCGGCCGGAGGATAAAAAAGTGAAATGCGCCCTTTTAGGCGCGTGAAATGTCGGCTAAACGCCGACGTGAAATGCCGCCTTACGGCGGCGTGAAATGTCCTGACGGACGTTGTGGTGTCGCTTCGCGACGGATTGGAAAAAGGGGCTTTCGGTTACCGCCGCACGAACGTAGACCGAGATGCCCACATCCATCCGCGCGGTAGGCATCCAGACATGGTATGCTCGTCGGCGAATCCATACCGGCTGCCGTGATTACCCATAAATTTCAATCTGTCGC
>JAFUCD010000031.1 GCA_017459865.1 Oscillospiraceae bacterium | reverse complement strand
GTGTCGACAAAGTGTCGACACACTAAAGCGTCGCCAATATGTTTGCTCCGCAAACAGCAATCTGTCTAAAAAAGCAGAACTTTTTTAGACAGATTGCGGCGACAATGGATTGAAATCGAGGCGGCCTTAGCGTCAGACCGGGCGCGCTCCATTCCGCAGCTGCGCTTACGCGCACCGGCTCCATATCCGCTTCCCCGGCCTTCCTTTCCAACATGCACACGCCTGTGCATGTTGGTGAAGGAGGAATGACTTTCGCCGTCATCCATAAGAGGTTCTGCCTCTTATGGTGACTTGCGCAAGTCATTCCGACGCAGCTCCCCGCTGCTCTGTCCCATAGGTCAGCAGCATGGGTTTGTCTACAGTCTGACGCGCCCAAAGGGCGCATTCATGTCTCCGGCTTGCTGTACAGGCAGCCGCAGTAGTCCTGGCGGTAGAGACCGTATTCCTTGGAGAGCGTGATGCTGCGCTTGTAGCCCTCGCGCTTTTTGAAGTCCGAGGGCAGAAACGGCACGCCGTACCGCTCCCCCAGCGCCGCGCCGATCGCGTTCAGGCGTTCGGCATCCTTGTGCGGCGAGACCGTGAGCGTCGTGCAGAACCAGTCAAAGCCGAGCTGGGCCGCCCGCCGCGCCGTCTCCTCCAGCCGCAGGCGGAAGCAGACCGTGCACCGCGCGCCGCCCTCGGGCTCGGACTCCAGACCGCGCACGGCGGCGTCGTATACCTCCCCGTCGTATCCGCACTCCAGGATGTCCACCGGCGTCGGCGTCGGGAGCGCGGCGATGATCTGCCGCTGGGTCTCCAGTCGGCGGTCATACTCCGCGCGCGGCTGGATGTTCGGATTATAATAGAGCACCGTCACTCGAAAATACGGCGTCAGCGCCTCGAGCACATAGCTGCTGCACGGTCCGCAGCAGCTCTGCAGCAGCAGCCGGGGTTTGAAACCGGGTGGCAAAGCGTCTACGGCGGCCTCCATCTTTTTCTGATAGTTTTCCTTCATGGTATCACCGGGGAATATTATAGACCGGAAAACGATGCCGCGTCAACACGAAGATGCGCACGGGCGGATGGTATCCGCCCCTACAGGTGGAAGCGGATTGCCACGTCGCTCCGCTCCTCGCAATGACGGTTTTGGGCATTTGTGCATTTTCCGCTTGCATGGCCACATGATTGCGGGTATACTGAAACCATCCAGAGCAAGGAGGCGCACGGTATGGACCAGCGCGTGAACAAGGAAAACTATTATCTCGACATCGCCGACGCCGTGCTGCGGCGGTCAACGTGTCTCAGACGCAAATACGGCGCGATTATCGTGAAGAACGACGAGATCCTGTCCACCGGCTACAACGGCGCGCCGCGCGGGCGCGTCAACTGCACGGCGCTGGGCTACTGCAACCGCGAGCAGCTGCGCATCCCCTCCGGGCAGCGCTATGAGCTCTGCCGCAGCGTGCACGCCGAGGCAAACGCCATCATCTCGTCGGCGCGGCGCGACATGATCGGCGGGACGCTCTATCTCGTCGGGCGCGACGCCAAGTCCGGCGCGCTGCTGCATGACACGACCTCCTGCGCGATGTGCCGCCGCATGATCATCAACTCCGGCATCTCGCGCGTCGTGAGCCGCATCGGAGAGGACGAGACGGCGCTCACCGTCACGGACGTGCAGGAATGGATCGACCACGACGAATCCATCCAGCCGAAGGCCGAGAGCTGTGAGTTCTGCTGAACGCCGCGAGCATAATGCATAAAGATCCCCTGCACCATTTCAGCGGTGCAGGGGATCTGCTGTTAGCTTTTACTTTTTCTTCTTTTTGCCGTTGCGCCCCTTCTTTTTCTTCTCCTCGGGCGGCATGCTCAGCAGCTCGTCGATGCTCTGCGACAGCTCGTCCTTCTCCTCCCGGTCGGGCATGAACTGGCTGAGCGTCTCGATCATGTTGTTGAAGTTCTCCACGCGCTCCTGGAGCGTTTTGATGTGATCGCGCGTCAGAACGAGACTCGCGCCGACGTTCGGGTCGATGATCAGACCGTCGTCTCTGGAGTTCAGGATCAGCGGCGCGTAATCCTGAAGCGAGAGCTCGACATAGCTCATACGCTTCCACTCGGCGAACTTCGCGTGGTCGGAAAACGCCATGAAATAGGTCTTGTTGTCCCGGGTGCGGACCTTGCCGAACTGCAGGTGCACGCCGGAGCCGTCCGCCGCCTCCGCCGGAGCGCCCGCGGGCCGCTGCGCCGGGAACACCAGCTGCGCCGCGGAGATGAGCATCATGAGCTTCTGCGTGGTCTCGGGATCGGGATCCTCCTGCGCGGCCTTCATCGTCGCGCGCAGCTCCTTTGCGATCTCGGCGCGCGCGGCCGTCTCCTCAGAGCGGGACTCGATCGTGAACCGCCACGCGGGATACGCCGCGCGCAGCAGATCGATCGCCTCGACCAGCGGCTGGATCGTCTCGTTGGCATCGTCGTTTGCGGCGACGACATGGAAAACAGGCTCCGTCCCCTCGGGGATCGCGTTCGTCATCGTCAGCTCCTCCAGCTTCGTCTGCAGGCAGAGCGCGATGCAGTTGGGCTTCGTCGCGGTGTTGCGAACAGCGGTCGCGTAAGCCGGATTGCCGTCCTCCTCGGGCTGGACGCGCACCTCCAGAATGCTGCGCAGACCATAGGCGTAGGCGCCCTCGGTGCGGTGCGCGGTGAGCTCCTCCTCGGTCATGCTGTCGGCATTCTCCGGCTCGATATAGACGTCGTCCTCCAGCATCTCGCGCACGGCGCGGCGCCGGATGTCCTGAATGACACGATATTGGATCGCGCGGTCTCTGTCCGCGGCGGCGTGTGCATACAGATCCTGAAAGCTGCTCATAGAATTTTCCTCCGTTTGCAGCAGATCCCGGACCGGGATCCGCGCCCATTTAATGTTTTTATTATAACGATTCGACAACGCGCTGTCAACCACGACAATCGTCTGCATATCTGTTCATATTCACCATTTGTTACAAATTAGACTATAAATTTTCGGCAAATGTCCTATATTTTCTCTTTACTTTCTTGCAAATTCCGATATAATGTGAATGTTAGACTCAACGGGGCGCGCAAGCGCGATCCCCCCGAAGCTATCAAGGAGGAACCGAATGAAAAAAGTAAACTTTACCGAGACGGTGCTGCGCGACGCCAGCCAGTCTCTGATCGCCACTCGTCTGGCCTACGACCAGTTCGAGCCGATCCTCTCCACGATCGACAAGGCCGGATATTACTCCGCCGAGGTTTGGGGCGGCGCGACGTTTGACGTCTGCCTGCGTTTTCTGAATGAAGATCCCTGGGAGCGTCTGCGCAAGATCCGCGCGGCGATGCCCAACACGAAGCTGCAGATGCTGCTGCGCGGCCAGAACATCCTCGGCTACAAGCACTACAGCGACGACGTCGTGCGCCGCTTCGTGCGCGCCTCGGTGCGCAACGGCATCGACATCATCCGCATCTTCGACGCGCTGAACGATACCAACAACCTGAAGGTCGCCATCGAGGAGACCGTCAAGTCCGGTGCCATGGCCTCCGGCACCATCTCCTATACCACCAGCCCCGTGCACACGCTCGACAAGTACGTCGAGATGGTCAAGGAGCTGCAGCAGATGGGCGTGAGCACGATCTGCATCAAGGACATGGCCGGCATCCTCTCCCCGAAATGCGCGTATGATCTCGTCGCGGCGATCAAGGACGCGGTGGATCTGCCGGTCGTGGTGCACACGCACTGCACGACGGGTCTGGCGTTCATGACCTACCTCAAGGCCATCGAGGCCGGCGCGGACGTGATCGACACCGCGATCTCCCCGCTCTCCGGCGGCACGAGCCAGCCCGCCACCGAGACGCTGAACTACGCCCTGCGCGAGCTCGGCTATGAGACCGACCTGAACGACGACGCGCTGCTGGAGATGGCGAATTTCTTCAAGCCCATCCGCGCCGAATTCCTGGAGAAGGGCACCCTGAACCCGATCTCCATGGCCACCGACACCCAGTGCCTGACCTATCAGATCCCGGGCGGCATGCTCTCCAACCTCCTGAGCCAGCTGAAGATGCTCGGTCAGATCGACAAGTTCGATGAGGCGCTGCTCGAGACCCCGCGCGTCCGCAAGGACATGGGCTATCCCCCGCTCGTCACCCCGACCAGCCAGCTCGTCGGCACGCAGGCCGTGCAGAACGTGCTCGCGGGCGAGCGCTACAAGAACGTCGGCGCCGAGATCAAGGCCTACTGCCGCGGCGAATACGGCAAGACCCCCGCGCCGATCGATCCCGAGATCCGCGCCAAGATCCTCGACGGCGAGCAGCCCATCTCCGGCCGCTATGCCGACACGCTGCCGACCGACATCTATGAGAAGGCCGCCGAGACGCTGGGCGACACCGCCCGCTGCGAAGAGGACGTGCTGAGCTATATCGCGTTCCCGCAGGTCGCGGAGAACTTCTTCGAGCAGCGCAAGGCCGACGAGGAGAAGGTCTGCAAATACAGCATCCAGGCCATCGAGGAATGAGGTAACGCGACATGACGAACTACACCTTCTCCATGTGTCTGCTGGACTCGGTCGTCGGACTCTGCGTGGTGTTCTTCGCGCTGATTTTGCTGATGTGCATGATCAAGATCATGACCGCCATCGGCGACAGCCGCCAGAAGAAGGCCGCCGCTGCCGCTGCCGCCGCGCTGCCCGCCGATCTGCCGCAGAACGCGCTGGCCGACGCGCCGCTGCAGAAGCTCCAGAAGCTCGCGCCCGGTTCCGCCGGCGACGTGAAGCTCTATGACACCGACCCCCGCACCGCCGCGATGCTCATGGCGATCGTCGCCGATGAGCTCAAGGCCCCCATCAACGAATTGCGGTTCCTTTCCATCCGCGAGATCAAGGAGGAAGATCGTGTGTGAACACACGACCTCTTTTGAATGGCGTGCCGCTCGCCGCTCACGCGGCAACCGCGCCACATGCCAAAATCTCCATCTGCCGCTGGATGGGATTTTGGACGCGAATGAAATGAAGCATAGCGGCAGATTGGAGATTATTGCATGAAGTATAAAATCACCCTCAAGGGTAAGACCTATGAAGTAGAAGTCGAGCGCGGCGAGGCCATGGTCCTCGACGAGTATGAAGCCAAGGCCCCCGTGCCGAGCGTTCCCGCCGCGCCTGTCGCGGTCGCGGCGCCCGTTGC
>JAFUCD010000032.1 GCA_017459865.1 Oscillospiraceae bacterium | reverse complement strand
TATCCCATGCAGATATTCCTGCTCTTCCGGTGATAAATAAATCTCTTTTCCTGCCATTGAGATGCACCCCTTTCTCGCTTTGAGATTAGTATACATCTCCATGAAGGAAAAGTAAAGTTTTAGTTGTTACGTTGTACTACAGTTATGCACGCACTCTGATCTTCTCCGTAGGGGCCGTTCACGAACGGCCCGCGCGGCAGGCGTCTATGTCCTCTCCAACACCCCGGCGCATCCGAACAGATGTAACCCCCTGTCATTGCGAACCAGTGACCGACGTCACTGGTGTGGCAATCCGCATCCCTCGCTGCGCACCAATGGAGAGCGGATTGCCACGGCTCCTGGCGGAGCCTCGCAATGACAGTCTGTTTTTATAGAATATGCAGGCAAGCCCCATCGAACGCGTTCGATGGGGCTTGCTGCGTTTTTTGTTCTTATTCCATCCCGCACGGCAGGGCGGTCTTCTTCGCTTCCGCGTCGCGCATGACGACGTCGTACAGGCGGTAGCCGCCGGCGAGATTGAAGCAGTCAAAGCCGTTCTGGCTCAGGATGCGGCACGCGATATAGCTGCGCAGAGCACTCTGGCAGTTTACATAAAGTGGCTTGCCGCGCTCGATCTCATCCATCCGCTCACGCAGCTCGTCGACGGGGATGTTCACCGCGCCGTCGAAGTGCCCGCGCCGGAATTCGCCGGGCGTGCGCACGTCGAGCAGGATTACGCTGCCGTCGCGCGGCAGGGCGTCCACGTCGTGCCAATGGAACTGCTTCACGACCCCGTCCGCGAGATTCTCCGCCATGTAGCCCGCCATGTTCACGCCGTCCTTCGCCGAGCCGTAGGGCGGGGCGTAGGCGAGCTGCAGCGTCTGCAGGTCGCGCACGTCCATGCCGTTCTGGATCGCGGTTGCCAGCACGTCGATGCGTTTGTCCGCGCCGGCGCCGCCGACGATCTGCGCGCCGAGCAGCCGCCACGTTTCCTTTTCGAAGACGATCTTCATCGTCATCGTCTCGCCGCCGGGGTAGTAGCCCGCGTGGTTCAGCGGGGAGAGGTAAATTTTATCCACGTCCAGCCCCGCCTTTTTGGCGTTGGTCTCGTTCACGCCGGTGCTCGCCGCCGTGACGTCAAAGACCTTTGCGACGCTGCTGCCGAGCGTACCTTCGTAACGGCTGTCGCGCCCGCAGATGTTGTCCGCCGCGATGCGCCCCTGCTTGTTCGCCGGGCCCGCGAGGGAGATCACGCTGTCGGCTCCCGTCACGAGATGGCGCACCTGCACCGCGTCGCCGACGGCGTAGATATCCGGCGCGGAGGTCTCCATGCGGTCGTTCACGACGATGCTGCCCTTCAGCCCGAGCTCCAGCCCCGCCACCCTGGCGAGCGCGGTGTCGGGCGTCACGCCGATCGCGAGCACGACCATGTCCGCGTGCAGGGGTGCGGCATTTTTTAAGAGCACCTCGATGTTCCCTTCAGCCCCAGGTTTAAAACCTTCCACCGTCTGGCCCAGCGCGAGCCGGACGCCGCCGCGGCGCAGCGCGCCGTGGATGAACGCCGCCATCTCGGGGTCGAAGGGGTTCATGACCTGCGTCGGGCGCTGCACGATCGTCACGTCCAGCCCCAGCTCGCGCAGGTTCTCCGCCAGCTCCAGACTGATGAAGCCGCCGCCCGCGAGCACCGCGGAGCGGGGCTTGTTTTGGTTTACATAATTTTTGATCCGGAAGGTGTCCTCCACGGTGCGCAGGGCGAACACCTGCTCCAGATCCGTGCCCGCGAGACGCGGCTGTGTCGGGCGCGCGCCGGGGGAGAGCAGGAGCTTGTCGTACGCCTCCTCGAATTCCGCGCCGGTCTCGAGATCCTTCACGCGCACGCAATGGCGCTCCGGGTCGATCGCCGTGACCTCGTGCCGCACCTTCATGTCCACGCGGAAGCGCGCATAGAAGCTCTCCGGATCCTGGAGCGTCAGCTCCTCGGGGTCGGTGATCACGTCTCCGATATAATACGGCAGCCCGCAGTTGGCGTAGGAGATATAGCCCGAGCGCTCGAAGACGGTGATCTCGGCGTGCTCGTCCAGCCTGCGGATGCGCGCCGCGGCGGTCGCGCCGCCGGCCACGCCGCCCACGATGACGACTTTCATTTACTTCTCCACCTTTCCGGTCCAGGCGTTGATGCCGCCGATGTTTTTTACCCTGGTGAAGCCCGCGCCCTGCAGAAAGCGCACGGCCTGTCCGCTGCGCCCGCCGGAGAGGCAGTGGACGAAGAGCGGGGTGTCCGGCGCGCCGAGCTCATGATAGCGCGCGGGCAGCGCCGCGAGCGGGATGCTCACGCTGCCGGGGATGTGTCCCTCGGCGTATTCCTCCGGCGTGCGCACGTCCAGCAGGACCGCGCCGGGCGTCGCGCGGCATTCGTCCACGCCCTTGTTGATGTCAGCGGTCTTGGTGAACAGTCCCATCACGCCTGCCCTCCCAGCATCGCTTCGATCGTCGCCTTCGGGCGCACGCCCACGGCCTGTTCGGCGAGCTTGCCGCCGCGCATGACGACTAGCGTCGGGATGGACATGATGCTGAAGCGGTTGGCGAGCTCCGGCTCGTCGTCGACGTTGATCTTGCCGACCTTCACGTCCGGGCGCTCGTCGGCGATCTCGTCCACCACGGGGGAGACCATGCGGCAGGGGCCGCACCACGTCGCCCAGAAATCAAGCAGCACGGGCTTGTCCGAGCGCAGGACCTCGGCTTCAAAATTTTCCTTCGTGATCGTGATAACAGACATGGGGTCGTCCTCCTTGCATTTTTATTTTCTGATCGTAGTATATCCGCAAAAGGAGGTCATTTCCGTGATAATATCACGATTTTTGCCGTTCTTATACTCCGCTTTAGGTGCGCGGGGTATCCTTTGCACACCGTATCCGGTAAAATCGCACGGAACACGATGACGGTTTGTAACCGTTTTGTTTATTTTGTCCATTGATTATGAAAACCGCGTCTGCTATAATGGCGGCGTTTTTGCAGAAAGGAGACTCTATGCAGTTTAAACAGAAAACGAAACGTATTTTCGGCGTATTGCTCAGCAGCGCGCTCTGCTGCGGCATGCTGTGCGCCGTCGGCGCGAGCGCGCAGGCGGCGGAGATCCTGCCGCAGGAGGTCTATATGGAGGAGGTCACGCCGCACACCTGCACGCTGACGAGCGCGACCATGCTCCTGCGCTCGACGCTTTACTTGAACGGCAGCAGCCATTGGAACGAGGTCACGGACGAGGAGGTCCGCTCCGTCGCCTGGCTCCCCGGCGCGGGTCTGCTCTACGGCTGGACATATCAGACCGACTATGCCGCGATCACCGTGCAGAACACGGAGCTGGACGGCATCACGCCCGAGGCGCTCAAGGCGCTGCTGGACGCGCATCCCGAGGGGATCGTGTTTTATTGCATCGCCTCGCCGCACGCGGTGTTCCTCACGGACTATGAGGGCGACACGTTCTATTGCGCCGACCCCGCCAACTATATCGCCGGCAGCCGCATCCTGCTGGCGGAGTCCTGGCTGGGCGAGTGCTTTGACTCCGACCAGGATACCATCCTCGCCAACGCCTCGGCCTACTGGGCGGTCACGGACTGCTCCGTCGTGTCCGATGTGGAGGTGACGCCGCTCGCGGCGCTGCAGGCGGCGGAGACGGATCAGACCGAGACCGAGGATGAGACCGTCCCCGAGGAGACCCCGCAGCCGACGCTCAGCGTGCGCAGACAGCTCGTCGCGGAGGCGGAGGACCTGCTCGAGCGGCTCCAGAGCGTCGTGCTCTGAACGCAGTAAAAATGCAAGCATAACCCCTACCGCCGTGATCGATGCCCGATCACGGCGGAATTTTCATCATGATGTACAAAAATTGACAGAACGCCCATTGACAAGCGTGGGCTGCTTCGCTATTATAGTATAAAAAATTTGAAGTAATTCGATCCTCTGACGGGAGGGACCTGACATGGCATATCTCTGGATCGCGCTGATCGTGCTGGCGGGGTATTTCCTCGGCTCGATCAGCTCCGCCATCGTGCTGATCTGGGAATGGTATCACCGCGACATCCGCACCGAGGGCAGCGGCAACGCCGGCGCGACGAACGCCGCGCGGTCCCACGGCATCGCCGCGGGGCTGCTCACGCTCGGCGGCGACATGCTCAAGGCGGCGGTCTCCGGGCTCATCGGCTGGTTGCTGGGGCCGCTCGCGGGCGTCGGCGCGCTGAATGGGCTCGCCATCGCGAGCGCGGCGTGCTTCACGGGGCATTGCTGGCCGGTGTACTATCGCTTCAAGGGCGGCAAGGGCGTGTCGGTCGCGGCGTGCGTGATCCTGCTGCTGGACTGGCGCGCGTTTCTCGTGCTGCTTGCGATCTTCGTCGTCACGTTCCTGCTCTGGCGGCGCGTGAGCGTCTGCTCGCTCGTGGCGGCGGTGTTCTATCCGACGCTGTATTATCTTTTCAACCCCGGCTTCACGCTCCCGTTTTTCGTGTGTCTGTATATCGCCGTCGCGTGCATTTTCCAGCACCGCGCGAACATCGGGCGCATCCTCCGCGGCGAGGAAAAGAAGTTCACGCTCGGGAAATCGGACAAGTAAGAACCGTAAATCGCACTTCGGCGCTTCGCACAAAGCGAAGCGCCGTTTTTGTTGCTATTTGCTAAACGACCAATTGCGGCACAATTGTCCATTCCGGGCGGCAAAGTCATACGCAACGACGGAAAAAATCGTTTGAAACTGTTGTATTTTGTGATTTATTTGCATTGATTCTTTTTACCGTTTTTGGTAATCTATTAGCGGTTTGAGTTATACTAATATTAGAAGAAATTTGAAAGGACGAACAGCATGAGCAAAAAGTATGTCTATCTGTTTAGCGAAGGCAACGCCACCATGCGCGAGCTGCTGGGCGGCAAGGGCGCGAACCTGGCCGAGATGACCAATATCGGTCTGCCGGTCCCCCAGGGCTTTACGATTTCCACCGAGGCCTGCACCCAGTACTATGAGGACGGCCGCAAGATCAATGACGAGATCATGGCAGAGGTCATGGCGAACGTCGCCGAGATGGAGAAGATCAACGGCAAGAAGTTCGGCGATCTCCAGAACCCCCTGCTCGTCTCCGTGCGCTCCGGCGCGCGCGCTTCCATGCCCGGCATGATGGACACGATCCTGAACCTCGGCCTGAACGACGACGTCGTCGCCGCCATGATCGCGGGCAACCCGGATCCCAAGTTCGAGCGTTTCGTTTATGACTCCTATCGCCGCTTCATCCAGATGTTCTCCGACGTCGTCATGGAAGTCGGCAAGAAGTATTTTGAGCAGCTCATCGACGAGATGAAGGCCAAGAAGGGCGTCACGTTCGACGTCGAGCTCACCGCCGCCGACCTCAAGGAGCTGGCGGAGCAGTTCAAGGCCGAGTACAAAAAGCAGATCGGCGCGGACTTCCCGTCCGACCCCGTCGAGCAGCTCAAGGCCGCCATCGAGGCCGTGTTCCGCTCCTGGGACAACCCCCGCGCGAACGTCTATCGCCGTGACAACGACATCCCCTACTCCTGGGGCACCGCCGTCAACGTCATGCCGATGGTCTTCGGCAACCTGAATGACAACTCCGGCACCGGCGTCGCCTTCACGCGCGACCCCGCCACCGGCGAGAAGAAGCTCATGGGCGAGTTCCTGACCAACGCGCAGGGTGAAGACGTCGTCGCCGGCGTCCGCACCCCGATGCCCATCGCCCAGATGGAAGAGAAGTTCCCCGAGGCGTATGCCGACTTCATCAAGGTCTGCAGCCTGCTGGAGGATCACTACCGCGATATGCAGGACATGGAGTTCACCGTCGAGAACGGCAAGCTCTATATGCTCCAGTGCCGCAACGGCAAGCGCACCGCGCAGGCCGCGCTGAAGATCGCCTGCGATCTCGTGGACGAGGGCATGATCGACGAGAAGAAGGCCGTCGCCATGATCGATCCCCGCAACCTCGACACCCTGCTGCACCCGCAGTTCGACGCCGCTGAGCTGAAGGCCGCGACGCCGATCGGCAAGGGTCTCGGCGCCAGCCCCGGCGCTGCCTGCGGCAAGGTCGTCTTCACCGCTGAAGAGGCCAAGGAGTGGAACGAGCGCGGCGAGAAGGTCGTTCTTGTCCGTCTCGAGACCAGCCCCGAGGACATCGAGGGCATGAAGGCTGCGCAGGGCATCCTGACCGTGCGCGGCGGCATGACCAGCCACGCGGCCGTCGTTGCCCGCGGCATGGGCAAGTGCTGCGTCTCCGGCTGCGGCGACATCAAGATGGACGAGGTCAACAAGTGCTTCGAGCTGGCCGGCAAGGTCTATCACGAGGGCGACTTCATCTCCATCGACGGCTCCACCGGCAACATCTATGACGGCGTCATCCCCACGGTCGACGCCTCCATCGCCGGCGAGTTCGGCCGCATCATGGCTTGGGCCGACAAGTATCGCCGCCTGCAGGTCCGCACGAACGCCGACACCCCCGAGGACGCCGCCAAGGCCCGCGAACTGGGGGCCCAGGGCATCGGCCTGACCCGTACCGAGCACATGTTCTTCAACGAGGATCGTATCCCCGTGTTCCGCCAGATGATCTGCTCCGACACCGTCGAGGAGCGCGTTGCGGCTCTGGCCAAGCTCGAGCCCATGCAGCAGGCCGACTTCGAGGGCATCTATGAGGCCATGGAGGGCATGCCTGTCACCATCCGCTTCCTGGATCCCCCGCTGCACGAGTTCGTGCCCACCGAGGAGGCCGACATTGCCGCCCTCGCCGAGGCACAGGGCAAGACCGTTGAGGACATCAAGGCCATCATCGCCGGTCTCCATGAGTTCAACCCCATGATGGGTCACCGCGGCTGCCGTCTGGCCGTCACCTATCCCGAGATCGCCGAGATGCAGACCCGCGCCGTCATCAAGGCCGCGCTGGCTGTCCAGGCCCGTCATCCCGAGTGGACGATGGTCCCCGAGATCATGATCCCGCTGGTCGGCGAGGTCAAGGAGCTCAAGTACGTCAAGGACGTCGTTGTCAAGGCCGCTGACGAGATCATCGCCGCTGCCGGCTCCGACATGAAGTACCTCGTCGGCACCATGATCGAGATCCCGCGCGCCGCTCTGACCGCGGACGAGATCGCCAAGGAAGCCGAGTTCTTCTCCTTCGGCACCAACGACCTGACCCAGATGACCTTCGGCTTCAGCCGTGACGACGCCGGCAAGTTCCTCGGCGCGTACTACGACCGCAAGATCTATGAGAACGATCCGTTCGCCCGTGTCGACCAGATCGGCGTCGGCAAGCTCGTGAAGATGGCGGCGAAGCTCGGCCGCGAGACCCGTCCCGAGCTGCACCTCGGCGTCTGCGGCGAGCACGGCGGCGATCCCAGCTCCGTCGAGTTCTTCCACAAGGTCGGCCTGGACTACGTGTCCTGCAGCCCGTTCCGCGTTCCCATCGCCCGCCTCGCCGCCGCCCAGGCCGCGATTAAGGAATAACGATAATCGCTTCATCCGATTCGCGACCTTCACGGTCACGAAGGAAGATGCCAAGCGTTATCTCTGCAAAGATTCCTCGCGTCGTCGTGTCCATTACTGGAAAGACTTCCAAGTGAATCTTTACATCTGAAGCACAACTCCCTCCGCATTTGCGGAGGGAGTTTTTATATATTCGTCTTTCTTGATCCCTAATCAACTTCAACTACTCTGCATAACGACTTCATGCCCGTAGTGCCGGTCATCACGACCACCGCAGAGACAACACTGCGCTGGGCAGTCGACGGAGAATCTTTCCATAAATCCGTCAGTGCGGGAACCTGGGAGATCCCGGAACTGGAACTGCGGCATGGGGACAACAATGTGTCCGTTACGGGAGAAGGGACAACGACCTTCACTTATAGGCAGGGGCGGCTATAAAGCATCTTCCGAAAGCCTGCGATTTGTGATATACTCCATCTTGACAAATAGATTTTTGCCGAGGTGATATATTTGAAAATCAATGTTAATGGCATCGAAATGTACTATGAGAGAATCGGTGTGGGTCGTCCACTTGTACTGGTGCATGGTAACGGAATAGATCATAATGAGTTCAGAAACTCCATAGAGCTTCTCAGCAAACACTTTACCGTGTACGCAGTAGACTCTCGCGGTCACGGGCAAAGTTCAAAGGTTGATGAACTGCACTATACCGATATGGCAGATGATATGGTAGCTTTCATGGAGCAGTTAGACTTAAAGGATGTCGTTTACTTTGGTCACAGTGACGGCGCGATCATCGGCCTGTTGACAGCGATGAGAACAGAAAGAATCGGCCTATTGCTTGCCGGCAGTGCGAACATGACGCCGGAGGGCGCAGCAGTCTGGATGAGGACGATCTTAAAGGTGGTATTTGCGGTCAAAAAATCTCCGAGACTGCGTTTGATGCTCACGGAACCAAATATAACCCCGGAAGAGCTTGGCACCATTTGCACCCCCACCGTGGTGATCGCGGGCAGCAAAGATATTATTCTGGAAAAAGAAACCAGATGCATCGCTGCTTCGATTCCGGGATCTAAACTAAGAATCATCGATGGTGCCGGTCACGTAAGCTATAGTCATACGAACAAATGAATCTTAAACATTTTTGACATTTAAGTTTGTTTGACGAATATGAAGTCGTTTTGGCAGCGGGTGACGGGCGTCTGACCGATGAGGAAGAAACACAAAAATCCTATGATAAAGTCAAGGCTGCCATCGCAGCGCACGACAAAACCATTACGCTGACTGTTGGACAGCTCACTGTGGGCGTGACGATCCCGGAATGGAGCGGCGTGTTCATGCTCTGTAACATGCAGAGCCCGTCCAGCTACATGCAAGCGGCGTTCCGTGCGCAGAATCCGTATTCTTTTAAGGGTGAAGACGGCAAGCGCTATCGCAAGGAACGCGCCTATCTCTTTGACTTTGATCCCGCCCGCACGCTGATTATCTACGATCAGTTTGCAAACAATCTCATTCGCAAAACCGCCACAGGCGGCACAACGGAAGACAGAGACGAGAACATCAAACGGCTCTTGAACTTCGTCCCCGTTTTGGGCGAGGATGAGGAAGGACGCATGGTCGAGCTGAACGCGGCACAGGTGCTTACGATCCCACGCAAGCTGAAGAGCGCCGAGGTCGTCCGTCATGGCTTCATGTCCAATTTCCTCTTTGCCAACATCAGCGGTATTTTCGGAGCTGCTGGATTCCTTCGTGAGATCATTGAGAAGCTGACGCCCGCCCATGAGGAAGGCGGCAAAAGCAATCAGGATCGGCTGAACGCAATGGGCAGCATTCAGGTGGATGACGACGGAAATGCAGTAGTCGATAATGCAATCGTCATCGGAAAGACACAGGATATTTTTGGGGATAAGATTTTTGAGACCGTGCCTGTGGATCTGGAGACCGCCGTTACCAATGTGGCGCAAAGCGAGCCCGACGCCGTGGAAAAGCACCTGAACGCGCTTGCGAAATCCGTGAAAGGCAGAGTGGAGCAGGACATCATCGCTCCGATTGCGCAGAATTATGGAATGACACAAAAGGCGGCAAAGCGTCTGGAAGAGCAAACAGGGCGTGAGATCGAACAGGCAATGTCCCGCGCAAAGGCAGATTTTGAGCAGCAACAGCGCATCGCAAAGGCTGCATTGGAGGCAAAACAACGTGTTGCCGAAACTGCTGCGGAAGCAAAGAAGGCGGAAGACGATTATGCTGCCGAGATTCAGGATGCCCTGCAAGCCCTGACACAGAGTGTAACAGAAACCGTGCAGCATACGCTTCAAGAAAAACCGAAAGAGCTGGTCGAGCGGCTGGAGACGAAAAAGGCAGAAGATGAAAAGAAGAGCGTGGAAGATGAAATTCGCGCCCATCTGCGCGGCTTCGCCCGTACGATTCCGTCCTTCATCATGGCATACGGCGACAAGAATCTGACGCTTGCCAACTTCGACGATTACACTGAAGACGATGTGTTCTTAGCCGTTACAGGCATTACGGAGGATGAATTCCGCTTCCTGCGTGACGGCGGCGAGAAACGCAATCTGGAGACGGGCGTGATGGAGCACTATGACGGTCATCTGTTCGATGAGGGCGTTTTCAACGATTCTATTCAGGAGTTCCTGCGCAAACGCGATGAGCTTGCGGACTACTTTGACGAAAGCAAGACGGAGGATATTTTCGATTACATCCCGCCACAGAAAACCAATCAGATCTTTACGCCGAAGCGCGTCGTAAAGATGATGGTTGACAAACTGGAGGAGGAGAATCCGGGCTGCTTCGATGATCCGAACAAAACTTTTGCGGATCTTTATATGAAGTCCGGCTTGTACATCACGGAGATCGTCAAACGCCTCTATCGCAGCGAGGGCCTCAAAGCCGCCTATCCAGACGAAAAAGAACGCATCCGGCATATCCTGCGCCACCAGGTCTACGGCATGGCGCCGACACGCATTATCTATCTCATCGCCACCAATTATATTCTCGGGTTTGATGAAGAACTGAAAACCGAAACGCACAACTTTGTTGAGGCGGATGCAGCAGAAGCGGCGAAAAACGGAACGCTGCAAAAATTGGTCGATCGGAGCTTTGGGTAATGGGCTTCGCTCAAGATAAGTAAACACAGTTCGTTCTCTGAACAGGACATTGCTTGTGCTTACGGATAGTTTTCTCTTTAAAAAACCAAGTGACCATAACAGGAATCCTGTTATGGTCATTTGGTTTTTATAGTATCACATGAATGGTTGGCTTTTCTTTGAGACCATCCCAAAAATTGTGTAAACCTCCGATGTGGTGTAGAATAGGAGCACCACATTGGAGGTTTTAACAATGAGCAGCAGAAAGAACCGCAGTCCGGAGGAACAGGCACGGAGGGCAAAAATTCGGGAGCTCCTACAG
>JAFUCD010000011.1 GCA_017459865.1 Oscillospiraceae bacterium | reverse complement strand
CCGCCCTTGACATGCGCTCCGTTTCCCGCTTATATTGTTGGCAAGGCGGGTGACACACGCCGACCCGCCTCACCATAAAATTTTGCCCTATTTTTCACTGCATTTTGGACTTTACACAGAATTTGGGACGTTGCTTTTTCTGCCTTACTCCTGCGCCATCGCGAGCTTGACGATGCGGCTGGTGCCGAGTCTCGTCGCGCCGAGGGCGAGCATGTCCTCCGCATCCTGCAGGGTCTTGATGCCGCCGGCGGCCTTGACCTCGACCGCGGGATCGCAGTTGTCGCGCATGAGCTTGACGTCCTCGCGCGTCGCGCCGCCGGTGGAAAAGCCCGTTGACGTCTTGATGAACTCCGCGCCGGAGTCCGACACGATGCGGCACAGGCGCACTTTCTCGTCCTCGGTGAGCAGGCAGGTCTCGATGATGACCTTCAGGAGCGTGCCGCGGCTGGCCTCGCGCACGGCGGCGATGTCGGCGGCAACCAGATCCCACTTTTTGTCCTTCACAAGCCCGACGTTGATGACCATGTCGATCTCGTCCGCGCCGTCGCGGATCGCCTCGGCGGCCTCGAACGCCTTCACGGCGGGGGTGTTGTAGCCGTTCGGGAAGCCGATGACCGTGCAGATCTTCAGCTTGCCCGCGACGTATTCCTTCGCCATTTTCACGAAGCACGGCGGGATGCACACCGACGCGCAGCCATAGCGGATGCCCTGATCGCAGAGGGCCTTGATCTCGGCTTCAGTGCTGTCCACGCGCAGCAGGGTGTGGTCACAGCGGGCAAGAATATCCTTCAGTTCCATGGGGAAAACCTCACTTTCGTTGTGTTCTGGGCATATTATACCCTACGGACGACGGGATGGCAAGGGCGGCTTCGCGCGCTGTCACCCGTGCAGATCGATGACCGCGATCTCCGGGAGATTGAAGATGCGCGGGACGGTGTCGTGCCCGGATAGACCGGACGTGATGATCATGCGCATGCGGTCGTTGAGCATCATGTCGCCGTAGTCGTATGTCGGCCACCAGCCCTGCATAGGGGCGTATATGCCGCCGACGAACGGCACGCGGATCACGCCGCCATGTGTGTGTCCGCACAGCACGAGCGGGATGTGCCAGCGCTCCTTTCCGTCGCTGAGCGCGACGGTGTCCGGCATGTGCGAAAGCAGAATGGCGGGATAGGGGCTGTGCTCCAGACCATAGAGCACATGGTACTCCGGCGCGGCCTTGAATTCGGCGGACGTTCTGCCGAAGAGATAGCCGTGCCCCATCGTGCCGCCGAAGCGGATCGTGTTGCCGCCGATCTCGATGTTCTGCCAGTCCTCGTTGAGCACGACCGCGCCGGTCGCGGCGATCTCATCCAGCCAGGCGTCCCCGTAGGCGGCGCTGTATGCTGTCTCGTGGTTGCCGAGAGCGAAATACACCTGCGCGATGTCCTGCATGCCCCGCGTGAGGCGGAGGACATAGGCAACATCGTCCTTTTGCGCGTGCGAGGGAAACAGATCGCCCAGCAGGACGATCCCGTCGGGCTCCTGCGCCGCGACCTTTTCATAGAGCCGCGCGTTGTCCTCGCCGTACTCCTTGCCGTGGATGTCCGCCACCACGACGAGCCGCACGGGGCTTTGGATGCCCTCGAGCGCGACGTCATAGCGCGTGGTCTTGATCACACGCGCGCACACGATCGCGGAGACGAGGACGGAAACGATGCTGATGATCAGGATCGCCGCGATCACACGCGCGACCCTGCGGAGAAAGCGCTTCATGCCGTCAGCCGTCCTTGCGCCAGACGAAGCGGTCGACGATGCCGGTGTAGCTCTGGATGAGCTTCACGACCTTGATCGATACGTTCTCGTCCGTGTAGTCGCGCACGGGCAGGCCCAGATCGCCCGCGCGGTTCATCTCCACGGCGGTGTCCACGGCCTGGAGCACCTGCTCGGTCGTGATCCCGGCGAGGATGAAGTTGCCGCGGTCGAGCGCCTCGGGGCGCTCCGTGCTCGTGCGGATGCACACGGCGGGGAAGGGGTGCCCCACGGAGAGGAAGAAGCTCGATTCCTCCGGCAGCGTGCCGGAGTCCGAGACAACGGCGAAGGCGTTCATCTGCAGGCAGTTGTAGTCATGGAAGCCGAGCGGCTTGTGCTGCAGGACGCGCCTGTCGAACTGAAAGCCGCGCTGCTCGATGAACTTTTTGCTGCGCGGGTGGCAGGAGTAGAGGATCGGCATGTCGTACTTCTCCGCCATCGCGTTCACCGCGTTCATCAGCGAGAAGAAGTTTTTCTCCGTGTCGATGTTTTCCTCGCGGTGGGCGGACAGCAGGATGTATTTGCCCTTTTCCAGCCCCAGCCGCGCGTGCACGTCGGAGGCCTCGATCTTTTCCAGGTTCTTGTGCAGCACCTCGGCCATGGGCGAACCGGTCACGTAGGTGCGCTCCTTCGGCACGCCGGAAGCGTTCAGATAGCGCCGCGCGTGCTCGGAGTAGCAGAGGTTCACGTCCGCCGTCACGTCCACGATGCGGCGGTTGGTCTCCTCGGGCAGACACTCGTCGAAGCAGCGGTTGCCCGCCTCCATGTGGAAGATGGGGATGTGCAGCCGCTTCGCCGCGATGACGGAGAGACACGAGTTCGTGTCGCCCAGCACCAGCACCGCGTCGGGCGTCTGCTTAAGCATGAGCTTGTAGGACGCGGAGATGATGCTGCCGATCGTCTCGCCGAGATCCGCGCCCGCGGCATTTAAGTAAAAATCCGGCGCGCGCAGACCGAGATCGTCGAAGAAGACCTGGTTCAGCTCATAGTCATAGTTCTGCCCCGTGTGCACGAGGATCTGGTCAAAGTAGCGGTCGCACGCCTTGATCGTCTCCGAGAGCCGGATGATCTCCGGGCGCGTGCCGATGATGGTCATGAGTCTCAGCTTTGCCATGCTTATACCTCCAGGAAAAACGTGTCGGGGCGGCCGGGATCAAAGCGCTCGTTTGCCCACATGAGCGTCACGAGGTCGTCCGTGTCGGAGAGGTTGATGATGTTGTGCGTGTACCCCGGCAGCATGTGCACCGCCGTGGGCTGCTCGCCCGAGACCTCGAACGACCACACCTCGTCGGAGCCGACTCTGCGCTCCTCGATGCGCGCGCGGCCCGCGACCACGATGAAAAATTCCCACTTCGTGTTGTGCCAGTGCTGCCCCTTCGTGATGCCGGGCTTCGAGACGTTCACGGAAAACTGCCCGCAGCCCTCGGTCTTCAAAAGCTCCGTGAAGCTGCCGCGCGCGTCGATGTTCCTTTTTAAGGGGAACGCGACCTTTTCGCGCGGGAGATAGGAGAGATACGTCGAATAGAGCTTCTTGGCGAAGCTTCCATCCGGGATGTCGGGGACGAGGAGCGTCTCGGGCTGGGCACGGAAGCGCTCGATGAGATCCACGATCTCGCCGAGCGTGACCGTGTGCGTCACGGGCACCGCGCAGAAGTCGCCCGCACGGTTTTCCGCACCCATGAGCGCGCGCAGCAGCTCGTCCACCACGTCGTCGATGTACACGAGCGTGAGGACGGTCGCGCGGTCGTTCACCTGGATCGGCAGATCGTTTGCCCGGTTGTGGCAGAACGTCGCGACGGCGGAGTTGTAGTTGGGCTTACACCACTTGCCGAATACGTTCGGGAAGCGATAGATGAGCGTCCGAGCGCCGGTTTCCTCGCCGTAGGCGCGCAGAAGCTGCTCGCCCGCGACCTTGCTGCGGCCGTAGGGGTTGTCGCGCTCGGCCTGCGTGGAGCTGGAGAGCATCACGGGGCAGGTGTTGCCCGCGTCCCGGAGCATGCCCAGCAGCTTTTCGGTCAGATCGCGGTTGCCCTGCATGAATTCCGCTTCGTCCTTCGGACGGTTCACGCCCGCGAGATGGAACACGAAGTCCGCCTGCGCGCAGTAGCCGCGCAGCGTCTCGTCGTTCGTGGCGCGCGTGACGGGCAGGATCGTGAGGTCGGGATCCAGACCGCGTGTGCGGTCCTTGCCGTCGCGGACGTTTTTCAGCGCGGCAACGAGATTTTTACCCACAAAGCCGCCCGCGCCGGTGATGAGGATGTTCATACCGTCACTCCTTTGCCAGCTCCTCGCGGATGTAGGCGAGCGTGAGCAGCTTTTCCTTCACCTCGTCCACACTCATGGCGCGGGTGTTGGCGCTGGTGAACTCCGTGAGCGGGTTGCGCTCCGCGTCGCCGTCCTTGAAATACTTGTCGTAGTTTAAGTCGCGCTGGTCCGCGGGCACGCGGTAGAAGTCGCCGAGGTCGATCGCGTGGGCGCACTCCTCGTTCGTGAGCAGCGTCTCATACATCTTCTCGCCGTGACGGATGCCGATGACCTTTACGGGGATCCTGTCCTCGGGGTCGAAGAGCGCCTTGGTCGCCTTCGCCAGCGTCTCGATCGTGCAGGCGGGCGCCTTCTGGACGAGGATGTCGCCGGATGCGCCGTTTTCAAACGCGAACAGCACGAGGTCGACGGCCTCCTCGAGGCTCATGACGAAGCGTGTCATGGTCGGCTCCGTGATCGTGATGGGCTCGCCCTTGCGGATCTGCTCGATCCAGAGCGGCACCACGCTGCCGCGCGAGCACAGGACGTTGCCGTAGCGCGTGCAGCAGATCTTGGTGTACTTGGTGGTGCGTGCCTTCGCCACGGCGACCTTTTCCATCATCGCCTTGCTCGTGCCCATGGCGTTCACGGGGTATGCGGCCTTGTCCGTGGACAGGCAGATCACGCTCCGAACGCCGGCCTCGATGGCGGCGGTGAGCATGTTCTCCGTACCGAGGACGTTCGTCTTCACGGCCTCGATCGGGAAAAATTCGCAGCTCGGCACCTGCTTGAGCGCCGCCGCGTGGAAGATATAGTCCACGCCGTACATGGCGTTTTTCAGACTCTGCAGATCGCGCACGTCGCCGATGAAGAATTTCAGCTTCTCAGACGCCGCCGGATGGCTCGCCTGATACTGGTGGCGCATGTCGTCCTGCTTCTTCTCGTCGCGGGAGAAGATGCGGATCTCGCCGATATCGGTCTCGAGAAAGCGGTTCAAAACGGCGTTGCCGAACGAGCCGGTGCCGCCCGTGATGAGCAGGGTCTTGCCGGAAAAAGCGTTAGAGGACATCAGGATCATTCCTTTTCTTTAGGGTAAATCGAAAACAACAGACATACACAATTATCATATCATACCGGGCGATGTTTCGCAAGAAATTGCAGGCAATTCGCTTGCAAATAAACACCGGCATGCTGCGTCACATGCCGGTGTATTCCTTATTCGCCGATCAGCCAGCGCCAGAGGCGCTTCCACCACGGGAGCTTCTTTTTTTCGGCTTTGCCTGCGGCCGCCTCGGTCTGCCGTTCCGGGGCGGTCGGCTGCTCCGGCTTCGGCATGGGCGCGGGCTGCGGCTTTTCCACGCGCTGCGCGGCAAAGTATTCCTGCAGTCCGGTCTGGCTCAGATATACGGGCGCCGTGCCCGGCGTCACGCGGGCATAGCTGCCGTCCGCGCGCAGGATCCATGCCTTGCGGTTGTCGCGCTCCATGCTCTCGAGAATGTGCAGCAGCTGCGCCTGGATCGCGGCGTCGCGCACCTCGGCGAAGGCCTCCACGCGCTTGCGCGTGTTGCGCAGCAGCAGATCGCCCGAGCCGAGAAACACACGCCTGCGCGCGCCCCGCCCGAAGACGAAGATGCGCTCATGCTCCAGATACCGCCCGATGATGCTGCGGATGTGCACGTTTTCCGTATACCCCGCGACGCCCGGCTTCAGACAGCAGATACCGCGGACATACAGCCGGATCTCCACGCCCGCGCGGCTCGCGGCGATGAGTCTGCGCATGATCTCGGGGTCGTTCATGGAGTTGACCTTGATGGCGATGTATCCGTCCGCGCCCGCCGCGATCTCGCGCTCGATCATCTCCGAGACGCGGTCCCGGTAGCCCTCCGGCGCGACCCAGAGCGTCTCCGTCTCGGGCACGGTCTCGTTTTTCGCCAGCGCGCGGAACACCTTCGCCGCGTCGCGCCCGATGGCGGGGTCGGTCGTGAGCAGCATCAGATCCGTGTACTGCTCGGCGGTGGACTCGTTGTAGTTCCCGGTGCCGACCTGCGTGTAATAGGCGATGCCCTGCGGCAGTCTGCGCGCGATGAGACAAAGCTTCGTGTGCACCTTGTAGTCCGTCAGCCCGTAGCGCACCTCGCAGCCCGCCGCCTCCAGCATGCGGGAGTAGTCGATGTTGTTCTGCTCGTCGAAGCGGGCGCGCAGCTCCAGGACGCACACGACCCGCTTGCCCTGCTGCGCGGCGTAGCTGAGCGCCGCGGCGATGCGGCTGCTCCCGGCGAGCCGGTAGAGCGTGATGTGGATCGACTCGACCTGCGGGTGCTCCGCCGCCTCATACAGCAGATCCACCAGGGGATCGATCCGCTGGTAGGGCAGCGCGATCAGCAAATCGTGCCGCGCGAGCCAGGAGAAGTAATCGCCCTTCTGCAGCGCCACGTTCTTTGCCGGCGTGAGCGGCGCGCGCTTCATCGCGTCCGGCACGTCCGGCTCCATCGCGTAGACAAAGCCGAGGTCGCTCGGCATCGCGGAGACGAACACGCGCTCCCGGGGCAGCTCGAGCCCCACGGCGACGCGCTTCTGCAGACGCTTGGACGCCGCGGGATAGAGCTGCGCGCGCACGGGCTGCAGACGTCTGCGGCGGCGCAGCACGCGCTCCATCACGGCGCGCATGTCCGCCTCGCAGCCCGCCATCAGATCCTGCATATCGATCTCGGCGTTGCGCGTCACGCGCAGCAGCCGCGCCTCCTCCACCTCGCGGTCGGGGAAGAATTCCTCGGCATAGCGCAGCACCAGCTCCGCCGTCGGCAGGACCTTCGTCACGCCGTTTACGTGAAACGCCGTGTACCTCGGCAGCCGCGCGATCGGCACGAGACCGAGCTCGGCGCGCTTGCCGCCCGAGAGGATCGCGATCACGGCCTGCTCCTTGTTGCGCAAAAACGGCAGCGCCTTGCCCGCCGGGACGACCTGCGCCGAGAGCAGGGGACGGATCGCGTCGAACTGCTGTCGGCAGAGCGCCGCGTCCACGGGATCGGTGAGATCGGCGCGCAGGAGCTCCACGCCCGCGCCGCGCATGGCGGCGGTGATCTGCGCATAGAGCTTTTCCGCGTGCGGCAGCTGCGCGGCTGTCCGGCGGGCGATTGCGTCCAACCGCTCGCGCGGCGTCATGCCGGACACGATGTCCGCCTTGAAGGGGTGTATCTGATCCGCGTCGACCAGTCCGCCCACGCGCACCATGTAGAATTCATCCAGATTCGAAGCCCAGATCGCGAGAAACCGCAGCCGCTCATACAGCGGCAGCGCCTTCTCGGCCGCCTCGAGCATCACGCGGTGGTCAAAGGCCAGCCAGCTCAGCTCGCGGTCGAGAAACACGCGCCTGCAGTCGTCCAGCGCGCTTTTCTCGCCGAAGATCGCGCCGGAGTCCTCCGCCGCCATCTCCCGCAGCGCCTCCACGCCAGGCAGATCGTATGCCGGCATCTGTGACCACCTCCCGTCTGTCTTGATCAGCTTATTATACCGAAAAAACCCCGCGACGGCAACCCCTGTGCAAATTTCGGTTGCAATCACCGGGATAAGATGTTATCATTGTGACATCTGAAACGCCGCGTACAGGCGGTATCTACAGGAGGAACCACACTATGGATAAATTCCGTGTATTAGAGATCAAGGAGAGCGTTTTTGAGTCCAACGACCGCGAGGCGGACAAGCTGCGCGCAGATCTGAAGCAGGAGAAGACCTTCCTGCTCAATCTCATGTCCTCTCCCGGCTCGGGCAAGACCACCACGCTCATGGCGACCATCGAGGCGCTGAAGGACGATCTGAGCATCGGCATCATGGAGGCCGACATCGACTCCGACGTCGACGCCGCCACGATCTCCACCAGCGGCGTGAAGGTCATCCAGCTGCACACCGGCGGCATGTGCCACCTTGACGCGGGCATGACCCGTCAGGGACTCGAGGGCCTCGGCACCGAGGGCGTCGACCTCGCCATCCTCGAGAACATCGGCAACCTCGTCTGCCCGGCGGAGTTCGATACCGGCGCTGTGAAAAACGCCATGATCCTCTCCGTCCCCGAGGGCGACGACAAGCCGCTGAAGTACCCCCTGATGTTCTCGATCTGTGATGTGCTGCTCGTCAACAAGATCGACGTCGCGCCGTACTTCAATTTCTCGCTCGAGAAATGCATCGAGCGCGTGAAGAAGCTCAACCCCAACATCCAGGTCTTCCCGATCTCCGCGCTGAAGAAGGAGGGCATCGAACCCTGGGCCAACTGGCTGCGCGAGCAGGTCAAGGAGTGGCAGAAGGACTGATTCCTTCAGGGAACAGTGTTCTTTGAAGGAGGATCGCACTTTCGGCAAAGCTGAGCCGGGAAACGTTCTTCGCCCGGATGGCGAAAACGCAGCAAGGTGAAAAAAGCGAGGGACTGACCTGAAAAGGACAGCCCCTCGTTTTCTCTGTTGGGTCGATGTCGGCAAACGCTCGTCGACATGAAGGTGCCATACGTTAGTTGAGCTTCAGCTTCGGGATCAGATCCTGCAGCTCCTTTGCCGCATCGAGCGCCATGGTAAGGGCAGGGATCTGCGTTTCGAACGGCTGGGTGAAGTCGATCGTTTCCACATACTTGCGTATGGCAAGCGATTTCATGGCGGTCCGAATGTACAGGCGGTTTACGTCGATAAGATCCTTGTTGTCTCCGGAAAACTGCGCGAAGCGATCCGCGTAGCCGCTGATCTCCAGATCGACGTAGCCCTTGCTGCTTTTGATCTGAATGCCGTACGGCTTGGCACAGGTCATGGAGATCCATTGTCCGGCCTGTCCGCTTCGTTCCAGACCTCTGTGTCCGTGTACGCGAAATACATTCGGATACCGGTCATCGATAAAGTCATAAAGCCGATCCCAAAATGCCGTCACGACCGAGCTGCGAGGGAGGCGGACGTTGTTGGCGTCGGAGAGGGCGCGCCGGATCACGGCGCGTTCATACATGTCCTCCACGCCCGAAAGGATCTCCTCATAAGGGATGCGGTGCGGGTATTTCTTAGCCTCGGCGTTGCTGTTCAGGTAGTCTTTCGGGGCGATGATGAACACGAAAAATTCATCATATTGTCCGCGTGCTACCGCCTTTTGTCCACGCGTTTGATACCGAGCAGCCTGTTCCGGCATAGCCTTGGCGTCGATCTTATCCTCGATCAGCAGGGCGATCTTTTTGCCATTGATGGAGAGGATCGCTTCAATATCCGATTCCCCGTCTTCTGTCATGACCGAGTGGGCAACCGTTTCCACGGAAAAAGCGGCCCGGTCGTAGCCCTTCGCTGCGAGCTGCTCGCCCCGGAGAAAGAACGTCCTGAGAAACTCCGGCTCGGACGCGATCTTCCTCATAAATAGAAGGTCCATATCCCGTTCATAGATTCCCTCAAAACGAATTTTCATTGAACGCTCCTTTTCAGGTACGGAAAAATATCTCTTGCGGTTTCATTTTATCCGGAAACACAGGATCCGTCAAGGAGAACCGGCCTTCCGGAAAGGCGCTTGGCGCGGAGCGGTCGGATTTGCCGCATAACGGAGAGGCTGACCCGTTTTCAGGCCAGCCTCTCTTTTGCTTAGTTCGATTCATCCGCGCGGTGATCGCGGAACAGCAGCGAGATGCACCAGATCGCCGCGATGCCGACCAGCGTGTAGATCACGCGGCTGAGCGTCGCCGTCTGGCCGCCGAAGAGCGCCGCCACGATGTCAAAGCGAAACAAACCGATGCTGCCCCAGTTCAGCCCGCCGATGATCGTAAGGATCAGCGCGATCCTGTCGATAACCATCATTTGAATCCACTCCTTTCCGTTTGATCACGGTCGGGGATAGTTTCTGCGCGTCCGCGCCGCGTTATGCGCAAAGCGCACATGAAAATTTTTTCATTCGACAAAACTGGTGCCCGTTCGCTCTTTACAAGCGGTGCGATTTGCGGTATGCTCTGGTCACAGCTTATCCAATTGGGCGTTTTCGCCCGGCTCGTATCCGAGCACAGGAGACCGCGTCACAATACCGCGCAGCCTCTGTGCCGCTATCCCATAACCCTGTTTTGACGGATCGCCTTGCGTTGCGATCCGTCCTTTTTGACTAGCCGAAAACTCCCGGCTGTGCCGGGAGTTCCAGACTGTAGACAAAGTCCCATGCACACAGAAAAAGGTGTGCATGGGGCTTTGCCATATGGTAAAATAGAGCTGCGGGGTGATGCGGGATGATGACGAGAGACGCAGCAAAGAGCCGGGAGCAGGTTCAGTTCGTAAGTCT
>JAFUCD010000010.1 GCA_017459865.1 Oscillospiraceae bacterium | reverse complement strand
TTCCGCGACTTCGAATCACAGCTTGCCGTCTGGAATAGAAAGTATAACAATTTCCCCATGCGCCCTCTTAATTGGCAATCACCAAAGCAGGTGCTTTCTTCTTTCCCGCTTTGTGTAACGCATCATTGACAAACCTACATTCTTTCCGAAACTACAGCTGCGTCAAAGCGCGTTCAGACCCGATATAAATTCCTTCAGGATCGGATTTCGGTTATCCTTGCGCCAGATCGCGTCGATCTCCTCATGCTCCATTTCGCCGATGAGCGGGACGAAGACAAGATTGTCTGCGCCGATGTGCTTGCTTGTGAAGTATTCCGGAAGGATCGAGATCCCCTCCTCCGCCGCTACCATGGTCAGGATCACTTCCAGATCGGAGGTGCGGTACAGGATGTTCGGAACGAACCCCGATTCCTGATAAAGACGGATGAACACCGCGTCACCGTAGGAATCAAAGTCTCCGGAGGGCGACATATAGAGGATGCTTTCGCCGCGAAGCTCCGAGCGATTGAGCTGAATGCGTCCGGCAAGCGGATGCCCGGAATACATCGCGACCACGAGTCGGATCTTATCGGTCATCCGCCAGGAGATCTCCGGATTCTGGCGCAGGTTCGTGCAGTCCCAAGTGAAGATCAGATCAAATAACCCCTGCATCAGACCGGATGCAAGCTGATCGGAGCTTTGGCGCTCAAATGTCAGAAATGTATTTGGATGACCGGCGCGGAAGCGTCTGGCGATCACGGAAAGATCGCTGCGCTCATAGCCCTTCAGAAACCCGATGTGGAGATTTCCGCTTCCGCCGGCGGCAGCGTCCTTTGTGCGTGTGATCGCGGTCTCCATCTGCTCCAAAAGCTTCTTCGCGTCCACATAAAAGGTCTGTCCCGCTTGTGTGAGTCGCATAGGGCGCTTTCTTCTGTCAAAAAGCGTGCAGCCGAGTGCCGCCTCGAGAGCCTGGATGTGCTGCGTCACCGCCGCCTGAGAAATAAACAGCTGCTCCGCAGTCTTCGTAAAGCTGCGGTTTTCCGCTGCCGCGGTAAAAACTCTGAGCTGTGTCTGATTCATAAGCCTTCTCCAATCATAAGCTTTTGCTTATTTTAATATAAAAAATCTCTGCTTGCAACCCCTGTAACACACGAGTAAAATAAGTTTGCTTGACAAATAAGCACATTTGTGGAGGTAAGAGGAAAATGAGCAACCAAAGAGAGAAACTTGGCAGCCGTCTGGGCTTCATCATGCTCAGCGCCGGCTGTGCGATCGGCTGCGGCAACGTCTGGAAGTTCCCGTGGATGACCGGGCAGTACGGCGGCGGCGGATTCGTGCTGGTGTATGTCCTGTGTCTGCTGCTGCTGGGTCTGCCGTCCATGACCATGGAATTTGCGATCGGCAGAGCGTCACAGGCAAGTCCTGTAAAAATGTATCAGAAGCTGGAAAAGCGCGGACAGTATTGGCACATCCACGGCGCGTTTGCGCTGCTCGGAAACATCGCGCTGATGGCGTTCTACACGGTCGTCACCGGCTGGATGATCTATTATTTTGTGATGTTTCTGCTTGGCAAAAGCGCTGATCTCGGCTTTGTGGGCATGATCACGAACCCCGGCGTCAATGTCATCTACCTTGCGATCGCCGTCGTGGTCGGCTTTGGCGTATTGAGCTTTAACCTGCAGAGCGGCTTGGAGCGCGTGACAAAGTATATGATGGTCGCGCTGTTTGTTCTGATGATCGTTCTGGCGATCCACAGCGGCATGCTGTCCGGCGCCGCAGAGGGTCTGAAATTCTATCTCGTGCCTGATTTCTCGAAAATCAATGGCTCCGTCATCGTGGGAGCCATGAACCAGGCGTTCTTCACGCTCAGCATCGGCATCGGATCCATGGCCATCTTCGGAAGCTATATCGGCAAGGAGCGCTCGCTGCTCGGAGAATCGGTCAACGTCATCCTGCTGGATACCTTTGTCGCCATCATGGCGGGATTTATCATGTTCCCCGCCTGCTTCACCTACGGCATCGAGGTCAACGCCGGTCCTTCGCTGCTCTTCGACACGATGGCAACGGTTTTCAATAACATGGCAGGCGGCAGAGTCTGGGGCTCGATGTTCTTCCTGTTCATGGTGTTCGCGGCTTTCTCCACGGAGCTCGCCGTGTTCGAAAACATTCTCGCCTGCGTGCGCGAATTGACCGGTTGGAGTCGTCCGAAGGGTTGCCTGATCTGCGGGATCGGTATTTTCGTCATCGCGCTGACCACCGCGCTCGGCTACAGCCTGTTCCACTTCCAGCCGTTTGCAGAGGGCTCGGCGTGGCTCGACTTCTGGGATTTCATTGTCAGCACGAATCTGCTGCCGATCGGCGCGCTGATCTTCTCGATCTTCTGCTGCTATAAGATCGGCTGGGGTTGGGACAACTTCATTGCCGAGGCCAACGCAGGCAAGGGATTGAAGGTCAAAAACTGGATGAAGCCCATCTTCAAGTATCTTGTCCCGATCTGCATCGCCGCCCTTTATGTGTATGGTCTGATCACGTTCCAATGGAAATGATCTGCCGGAAATCGAATTAAAAATCGAAAGCCCGATCCAGCTGCGGTTGAATCGGGCTTTGAATTCTTATCTTACGGATCAGACTTTTTCAGGCTGATCTTCTTTTTTACGCATGACCTCACGCCAGCGCCGTACGATCATCGCAAACATACTGTACACATACAGGACCGAAGCGCCGATGCTGAGCCATCCGTTATGGTAGGTCGCGGCCATGACGACCACAAACAAGAGTGATATCAGGATCAGCTTCAGGAAAAAGCCGATTCCGGCGCGCAGCTCCTCCTTGGCGTAATGACCAACGAAGAACATGAAAATGTAGTAAAGCAAAAACGAAGCAACGATAAATACATTCTTACCGATCTCGCTGACCTCCGGCTCACGCATAAACTCCATAGCGACGGTGATATTGTTCAGCGCGACGATCAGGACGATATGTATAAGCATATACCCGGTGTCCAGATTCGCACGTTCGCGGTCAATGACGCGATTATAAAGAAAACCATAGCTGACGAAGAGACCGGCGACGATCAGAAACGCGGCAGCGGAGAAATAAAAAGTGTTGAAGCTGAAATCATTTTCGAAATAGCTTGCCAGCCCGACGATGCTCTCGCCAAAGGTAAACACAATGAACAGCATGACCCGTTCTGTCAGGTGCTCCGGATTCACAGGCACGAGCTCGTCCAAGTGACTTGTAAAGGCAGCGGCAACAAAGCCAAAGACCAGCGAGATCCACGAAAGCGGAAAGCGGATCCTGGAATAGAGCGGGATCGCCGCGAATATGATCACCGCCTGCGCGATCAACAGGATCATGTGATAGCGAAGATGCTTCATTTCCCATGGCGGGCGCATTTTTCCGCAGCGCAGCTGACGGAAATACTGCAATGCGTGATTCAGCAGGATCAGTCCCCAGGCAACGTTATAGCGCACGAAATAGCCGCCCCAGTCCGACCGTGTTCCATCGGCGAGATAATACAGCAGATACATGTTGACAAACAAAAACACATGATCGCCAACGCTGTTTGCTCCGTATCGATTGATATAGAGCGAACTGAAATACCAGACCTGCAGGATCACCAGCGAGGAAATGATATAAGTGAAGTATGTAGTCCCTGTGAAGAAGCCGCCCTCCAGATGATGCAGCAGCGCATTGTTTCGTCCGATCAGATAGACAAAAATCAAATCATAGATCAGCTCAAGGTATTCAACCTTTTTTCTCCCTGATCACCGAACAGATTTGCCATTCTTCTTTTCCTCCAGATCATAATTTCAGAATGCACCATTTGATCACAAAATGATCATTTTGTGAGGCTGGTTGTTAAACAGAATCATTTTTATTGCATAATTTTCTTAAAAAACATAAAAGTTTATTTAAGTTGTTCAGATAACAAACTTCTGATATATTAATATACATACAATATAAATAAGTCAAAATAAAAATAACATACATGGAGGAAAAAAGCAATGAAGAGATCCATTACCGTTTTCCTGCTGCTGTGCATGTTTGCATCCCTGTTTTCCGGAATGGCGTTTGCCGTAGACGATACACAGGATGCTGCTGCAGAAGCACCGGCAGAGACGGCAGCCGAAAAGGAATGCGACATCAAAACCGTGTTCAACGCAAATATGTTCGTTGCCGCGAACGAGGATGCCGCGCTTGACGGTACGGTATCCGTAAAGCTCGACACGCTCGGCAGCACCGGGACGCTGTATCTCCCCGGCAAGGCGGACGCCTCCAAGCTGTGCTTTTCCTGGGATGACACCGGCATCACCGTCTCCAGGGACGGCACCGTCTTTGAAAGCGGAACCGCGCCGGTCGCGCCCGCAGACGGCAGTATCACCTACAAAATCTCCAAGGGCCATGCCTTCGCTTATTTAACGATCAAGACCGTGCAGGGCTCCGCTTCGATCGAGCCAATGTTCCTGGATCTGGACGAAAGTCTCGGCACGATCGCCGCGATGAACGCAGACAAGGACCATGAGACCTGGTGCTATGGTCAGGTGCAGTTCGACGGCTCCGCGCTTTACATCGGCATCAAAGGGCGCGGCAACTCGACCTGGGGCTTTGACAAAAAGCCCTACAACATCACGGTCTTCAAAAACAACGCCTTTGAGAAAAAGGTCAAGGCGGAGCTCATTCAGGGCGTCAACTCCAAAAAATGGTCGCTTGTTGCAAATCATCTCGACAGCTCTCTGCTCCGCAACAAGATCGCCATGGATCTTGCCAATGCCCTCGGCATCGGATTGTCGTCCAGATTTGTCGACCTGTGGATGAACGGCGAATATCTCGGCAGCTATCTCATGACGCCCAAAAACGACTATCAGGCGCCAGACGGGGGTTATGCTCTGGAAAACGACAACTATCTGGAGACCGAAGACCCGCAGTTCCAGATCCCCGGCATGTATGAGATCGGCGCCGCCATCAAGGACGACGGCTACTATAACCGCATCACCGTAAAGGATATCGGAGACGACGCGGTTGACGCCGGTGTCGACGCATCGCAGATCGAAGCTTGGTTCGACGAGGCATGGGCTTCCCTGCTGCAGTATGATTCCGAGGATTATCAAAACTATTTCGATCTCGACTCCTGGGCAAAAATGTTCCTGATGTATGAGGTATCCAAGACGTATGACTGCTATGCCGGAAGTCTTCTGATGCATCGTGACGGTCTGACAGAAAACGACAAGCTTATCGCCGGTCCCGCCTGGGACTATGACGTTTCGTTCGGACGTACGCTGCACAAGTTCCTGGTCGGCGTCACGATTCCGACCCAAATGACCGCTGAGGGCTGGTACAACGACAGCATCGGGCTCGTCGCTGTGGACAAGCCGATCAGCCTGTTGCAGGAGCTCGGAAAGCACGCAAGCTTTATGCAGCACGTCGCGAAGGTCTACAGCGAAAACAAAGCGGTTTTTGAGGACATCGCCGCAAATGTCACGCGGCAGCAAACGCTTCTGCGGGATTCAGCGCTGATGAACAATGACCTCTGGAACACGCATCATCTCGGAGCGGAGTATGTGGTTGCCCCCAACACCATGCATCTTATCGGGACCGGAAAATATGCGCTGAATTATCATGTGACCCTGAACTGGGATGAATATGTCTATAATCTGCGCGAGTATTGCGAAAAACGTGTCCTGTGGCTGACTGATCATCTTTACAGCGAGACGCCTGCGGGCGAGATCGCGCGCACCACCAGCGGCGATGGTGAGCTGCTGACGGTCACACTTACCGCCGGGGACAACAACGCTTCCTATCAATGGCAGCGTCTGGAGAACGGAACATGGACCAACATTTCCGAAGCCACGAAGGCGCAGTTCGCTCTGAGCGCTGCTGACAAATCTGAGTACCGCTGCATCGTGTCGAACGCAGGTCCCGTGATCTGCACGACGCATGGCGGCAAGGTGCCCACCGCAGCGCAGGCCATTCTCAATGCACCCGTCAAGGCAAGCGGCGAGACGCCTGTCGCGCCTGCGCCGAGCTCAGACGCCGAGAAACCCGCCAACGCTAATTTCTTTACGGATGTGGATCGCAGCCTGCAGGGCTGGTATGCCAACGCCGTGGATTGGGCTGTGCGCAAGAACATCACCAAAGGCATTTCCGAAACGCTGTTTGCACCGGAGCAGGTCTGCACACGCGGACAGGTCGTAACATTTCTGTGGCGCGCTGCCGGACAGCCTGCCGCAAAGAACACCGCAAACCCGTTCAAGGATGTGCAGCAAGGCGAATACTACTATGACGCGGTGCTCTGGGCGGTAGAGAACGGTATCACGGCCGGTACTTCCGACGACACCTTCGAGCCTGACGCGCCCTGCACGCGCGCACAGGTCGTTACCTTCCTCTGGCGTGCCGCCGGAAAACCCGGCACGAGCGGAAACGCCAACCCGTTCCGCGACGTCCCCGGCGGAAGCTGGTTCACCGACGCGGTACTCTGGGCGAACGCCAACAAGATCACCAGCGGCACTTCTGCGGAAGCCTTTGATCCGGATGCGAGCTGCACACGCGCACACATCGTGACGTTCCTGTTCCGCAGTGCAGCCGGCAATTGAACGCCTGAACCAGAACAACATTTTGATCCCGAAAGGAACGAATATGAAACGATCTATCAAGCGTCTGTTCTCTTTTGCGCTTTGCGCTGTGTTGGTCTTCAGCACGCTCGGCGCTTCCGCGCTGGCTGTGGACATAAACCCGAATCCCGCTCTTGCCTATCGCACCTATACCTATCTCGGAGACAGCATCTCCTGGGGCTACGGTCTGGATCCGAACACCGACAACCACGATCCGTTCAACGTCGGCAAACGCGTGACCGGCTCCTTTACCGATCTCGTCGCCGATGTGCTCGAAGCCAGCAACGGTACCGCGATCCATCCGGCGGCGTCCTCCGGCAGCAGACTGTGTGACTATCGGATCCTGCTGGAGCGCGGAATGGGCGTGGAGAACCCTTATGACCGCACAGAAGACTGGTACGGCAACCGGCACCCCGAACGCACGGAACGGCTCCGCGGAATGGGGACCGAGATCTGCGGTTACATCCGCGAGTCGGACCTGGTCACGGTGCAGCTCGGCATCAATGATCTTACTGCGGCGCTGGTCAACGCGGCATGCGCGACCGGCCTGATCGATCTGGATCAGATCACGCAGATCTCTGACGCCAAATCGGTCGTCGCATACCTAAACACCGCCATGCGGAATCTGGCGCGCGACCCGAACGTGCTCGGCAATCTCACATACACCTTCAACCGCGAGGTCTGTGAGATCCGCACCAACTGCGCAGAGGTCGTGAAGGACGTCGTACAGCTTGCGCCTGATGACGCAGACATTCTCGTGATCGGGTATCACAAAGCTTTTCAGGGGCTCAGAGTGATCCCCGGTGCGGCGTTCTCCCCCATCTTCGATCTGCTCGACGCCGCGCTGGTCTCTCTGAACGACTATTATGCAAGCGTCGCAGCCGGGTATGACAACGTCTATTATGTCGACGCACCGGACGCCTCGGTCTTCTATCCCGAGGGAACCGATCTGGTCGATATCGTCAAAGATGTTGACGGCTTCCTGCTGGGCATCCACCCCGACGCCGAGGGCCATGCGTATATCGCGGATCGTGTGCTGGACGCGCTCGCCGAACTGAACACCTGCCGCCACACGCACACGAACAAGCTGTTCGACAAGGTAAAGGTCGGCATCCACACCGAGTACACCAGCAAGGAGGTGTGCGCGGACTGCGGCAAGGTCCTCCACGAGGGCAAGTTCGTCACACCGACGATCACGATCACAAAGCCGAGTTATACGATCCAGAACACATACACGACGATTTTGAAGAACATCTATTCCGTGTTCAACAAATTCCAACCAAAATAATCACATGACAGAGGAGCTGTCTCAAAATGACCAAACCGGTCAAATTGAGGCAGCTCCTTTGATTTACACTAATCAATTGTCAGTCGATCCATCCTGCACATATCGCAGAAATCTGCGGAACGCGGCTCGCCCTTCGTCTGTGCGCTTGTATACTCCGGCATGTTCCAGCACCTTCGCGAAGACCAGGCCGGTCTCCCTGCGCACGATCTCCCATGCATTCTCTTCCGTGATGACATATCGTCCCCGGAAGTCCTCTGCCCAGTCGGCGTGCTTCTCTGTCAGCGCATCGGCGCGGAGATCCTCTCCCCTTGCCAGCTTTTGCGCCACGGCGGCAAGCTCCTCCTTCAGACGCGCCGGCAGCACCGCAAGTCCCATGACCTCGATCAGTCCGATGTTCTCCTTTTTGATGTGATGAAGCTCCGCGTGCGGGTGATAAAGCCCCAGCGGATGCTCCCGCGTTGTAAGATTGTTACGAAGGACAAGGTCCAGCTCATATTTCCCGTCTCGCATACGTGCGATCGGCGTGATCGTATTGTGCGGCGTATCCTCCGTCTCCGCATAGATCATCGCCTCGGCGTCGGTGTAACCCCGCCAAGCTGTGAGGGTCGCGTCCGCAAGGTCCGTCAGACGCTCTCTGTCTTTGGAAGCAATGCGGATGACCGACATCGGCCACTTCACGATGCCGCCCGAAACCTCCGGATATCCCGGGAAAGAGATTTGCTCCTCGATCGGCGCGGTTTCCATTGCAAACGTATAACGTCCGCCCTGAAAATGATCATGCGCAAGGATCGATCCGCCGACGATGGGCAGATCGGCGTTGGACCCGACAAAATAGTGCGGGAACTGCCGCACGAAGTCCAGCAGCTTTGCAAAGCACGCCCGATCCACCTTCATCGGTGTGTGGACCCGGTTCAGACAAATGCAATGTTCATTATAGTACACATAGGGAGAATACTGCAAAAACCATTCCGCTCCGGAGATCGTAATCGGCACCATGCGGTGATTCTGCCGCGCGGGATGATTCACCCGCCCGGCATACCCCTCGTTCTCCGCGCACAGCAGACAGCGCGGATAGTCGGAAGCAGGCAGATCGCGCGCCGCAGCGATCGCCTTGGGATCCTTTTCCGGCTTGGAGAGATTGATCGTGATATCCAGCTCGCCGTATTCGGTCGGCGCCTTCCATTGTATATCCTTAGCGATACGGTCACGACGAATGTAGTTGGTATCCTGACTGAAGCGATAGTACCAATCTGTCGCCTGCTTCGGCCTCTGCTGATACAGACTCCGAAATTTCTCATGCACCTGTGCGGGGCGCGGCGTCAGGCGTCCCATGATCTCTGTATCGAAAAGGTCCCGAAATACAACGGAGTTTTCCTTCAGCACACCACGCGCATACGCATCATCACAAAGGGCGTCCAGCACCTCGTTGAGCGATGCGTCGTCTGCCAGCGAAACATCTGGCAGAGAATCCGCCCGGAGCACGTCCAGGACCGTGTTCCGCGCCCAGTTTTCTTCACAGGGTTCAATGAGACCTGTCTGCAGCGCATATCGGATCAACAAATCGATCGCGTTCATGATTCAATTTCCTCCCCAAAAGAGCGTGATACGCTCACGCGTTTCTGAATTCATTATAACTGCTGATGATCAAAAACGCAATGCATGATCGAACTTGCGCTTGTCCTAGCTGAAAAAGCTTGTCACGATCTGAAATCTGGGATATACTACTGTCGGTAAAAATCCGATGTCTCAAATACCGAGGTAACGATATATGGATACAAGACTCATCAACGACTCTGTACAAGACTTTACGACACAGCTTGCCTCGCGTGCCCCGATCCCCGGCGGGGGCGGCGCAGCGGCGCTCTGCGGTGCACTTGCGGCAGCATTGTGCGCCATGGCAGGCAATCTGACCGTCGGGAAGAAAAAGTATGCAGCTTTTGAGGCAGACCAGCAGAGAATGATCGCACGATCGGAGGAGCTGCGTGAGCGGTTTCTTGCTTTGATCGAGGCGGACGCCGCGGCGTTCGAGCCATTGTCAAAAGCCTATTCCATGCCAAAGGACGCGCCGGGATACGCAGAGACGATGACGCGCGTGACGCTCGACGCCTGCAGGGCGCCGTACGAGATGCTGGAGTGCTGCGGAGACGTCATCACACTCTTAGAGGAAATGCTGGAAAAATGCAGTAGGCTGATGATCTCCGACGTCGGCTGCGGCGCGATCATGGCGGCAGCGGCGGCACAGGCCGCCTATCTGAACGTGATCATCAACACCGGAATGCTGCCGGACGATGAGCAGGCGCAGCGCATTGCGGCAGATAGTGAGGAAATGCTGAAGCATGCCCTGCCGCGCGCGAAAAAAATCGCAGACCTTGTGACAGACACCTTACGGAGGAATTCCAATGGCTGATATCTTAAAGGGCGCGCCGGTCGCAGACTCGATCACCGAGGAGCTGATCGTGCGGACAAATACGCTGCGGCAGAAGGGTGTTATCCCCTGCCTCGCGATCCTTCGTGTCGGTGCGCGTGCAGACGATCTGGCATACGAGCGCGGAGCGATGAAACGATGTGAGAAGATCGGCATCCGTGTCGTTTCCGTCGTGCTGGACGCTTCCTGCACGCAGCAGGAGCTGCTCAACGCGATCCGGCGCATCAACGCCGACGGGGCGATCCATGGCTGTCTGATGTTTCGTCCGCTTCCCAGGCATCTTGATGAGCAGGAGGCCTGTGAGGCGCTCATCCCCCGCAAGGACATTGACAGCATGACCGCCGCAAGCCTGCGCACCGTGTTCACCGGGCGCGGCGTTGGCTTTGCGCCCTGCACGGCGCAGAGTGTGATTGAGCTATTGGACCACTACGGCTATGACCCTGCGGGCAAGCGCGTGGTCGTGATCGGTCGCAGCCTCGTCATCGGCAAGCCCGTCTCCATGATGCTGCAGACACGCAACGCCACCGTAACGATGTGTCACACACGCACCGTCGATATGCCGTCGATCTGCCGGGACGCCGAGATCCTCGTTGTCGCCGCAGGACACGCCGGCGTCGTGGATCAGACCTATACAAATCCCGATCAGGTCATCATTGACGTCGGCATCAACGCGCTGCCGGATGGGCGTATCTGCGGCGACGTACAATTTGACGCGGTCTCACCTTATGTGCGCGCGATCTCCCCGGTGCCCAGCGGCGTCGGAAGCGTGACCACCGCAGTACTTGCAAAGCACGTCATTGAGGCAGCGGAGCGGCTGCTCAGCTGACAGAAGTAATGGACCCGGATGCTGCAGATTCCTGCAGCATCCGGGTCCATTTTCTTTAGAAGATATCCTGTTAAATAAAATATTAAGCTCGCAAAGCTATTCTTCTTCCACGCTCTTCTCCTGCCATGGCAGACGATACAGAAACGCCGCTGCACCAAAGATCAGAGCAGGAAGAACCCACGCCATATCTACGCTTGAAAGCGGCAGATAGCTCAGCCAGGGCATAGAGAGACCAAAGCCGTTGAGCGCCGACAGAACGCTCGTGATGGTGGCGCCGATCACGGCAGAGATGACGATGCTGTTCGTCATGCGCGGAGCGATCAGGCTTACGATCACAAGCACCAGGACCGGCGGATATACGATACCGAGAATCGGTGCTGCGATCGACACGATGGTATCGAGCCCAAGATTCGAAACCACAGCGCTGAATACGCAGATGATGATCACGAGCAGCTGATACGACACCTTTCCTTTGAACAGTCCCGCGAAATGGTTGGCGGCGCTGCTGACGAGAGCGACTGCGGTCGTGACGCAGGCAAGCGCAACGACCAACGCAAAGATGATCAGACCGGGCTTACCGAGAAGACTCTGCACGATTTGGATCACGAGCTCGGCGCGGCTGATATCGACCGTGTAAAGCTTCGATACCGTAGCCCCAAGATACGCAAGACCCAGATATACCAGTAGCAGCAAAATACCGGCAAGTCCTGCACTCTTGACGAGCACACCCATGCGCCCCTTCTGTTCCTCATAACCTTTATCCGCTGCACTCTTGATCAGAACGGCGCCAAACACAAGCGCTGCAAGCACGTCCATCGTCTGATAGCCGGCCTGAATGCCGTTGACGATCACATTGTCCACCTGCGCGTGCGGATTGATCTCGCCGAGTGGATGCACGATACCGATCACGATCAATACCGCAAGCCCCAACAGGAGTGCGGGCGTCAAAAACTTTCCGATGATGTCGATGACCGCGGATTCCCGAATACTGAGCGCAAGGATCAGCGCGAAGAACAGCGCCGAGAACACCACCGGGCTCATGCCGGGGATCAGCTGTGCGATGCCCATCTCATAAGTCGTTGCCGCCGTACGGGGGATCGCAAGCATTGGCCCGATGCAGAGGATGATGATCGTGAGCAATACCGTGGCAGCTTTTCTGCCCAGACGGTCCATGACACGCTGAGAGCTTCCCTCGCGGAGCAGGGCAAACAGCGCGACCAACGCCAGCGCCACATCCGCGATATAATATGCGCTGAAGCCGGCGAACCATTGCCGACCGCTCTGGAGACCAAGATACGGCGGGAAAATCACGTTGCCCGCTCCGAAAAACATGGAAAACAGAGCAAAACCTATGGTAACGACATCCATGATACTATGATGTTTTTTCATATCCGCACCGCCTTATTCCGGACGCTGCCAGCCACGCTTGAGCCCGGCCTTCAGCTTTTCCCTGCGTCGCGCATTTGCGATAGCCTCATCCGCGTTGTTCCCCGTTTCCCGATTTCTCAGCAGGACGAAGTAGCCCACGACGCACAATAACACGATCACACAAGACAAAATCACGACGCCGAAACCATCAGGCGAAAAGGCGCGCCCGCCGTCCGCTGCAGGAAGAATGATATCCATCGCCCCGAAAATACCGATCACGATGATGAGCACCGGCGTAACAACGCGCAGCATGACCCCGACAAATCCGGAAAAGCGTTCATTCTCCGGAAGCTTCCACCCGACCGCGAGGCACGCCAGCAGCGCACACAGCGGCATGAGCAATGTGTTGGTGATGCTGTCAAGGAGTTCCAGCAGATTTTTACCGAGCACATCCATTGCAGCGCTTCCGTTCAGGCTCAGTCCGAGACTGACACCGACCGGGATGCTGAGCGCCACACAAACCAACGTCACGATCGTGACCGCACGTGTTCTGGACACCTTGTGACGCTGTATGATGAACTGTGTCACGACCTCCAGAATGGAGATCACAGAAGTCGTCGCGGCAATCGCTGCCATGGTAAAATAGAGCAGACTTAAAATCTGACCACCCACGCCCATATCCTCAAATACCATCGGCAGCGTCATAAACATCAGACCGATGCCGCCCATACCGAGATCGGAGAGACTGTTGCCGGATACCGCCGCATAGTGGAACAGCGCCGGAAACACCGCGAGCCCGACCATGAATGTGAGAACGCCGTCCAAAACACAAACCGCAGCCGTCGAGCGCGCCAGGTTCACCTGCTTGCCGGAGTAGGAGCCATACGTGATCATCGCGCCGCAGCCGAGCGACAGCGAAAAGAAAGCCTGTCCCATCGCCGAAAGGATCCCGGCGCCGGTGAGCTTTGTGAAATCCGGTCTCAAATAATATGCAAGCCCTTCCTTCACGCCCTCTCCGAGCAGCAGAGAGAAGGAGCTGATCACGATCAGGATCACGAGCATTGTGGGAAGCAGAAGCTTGGCGGATTTTTCGATGCCATGCCGCACGCCAGCCGTCACGATCGCAAGCGCCAAAAGCGCAAACACGATCGTATGCAAAATCACATCACCGGGATTTCCCGAAAAGAGATAAAACTTTCCTGCATTCCCGACAAAAGAATTCATGGCGTATTTCAAAGTATAACCGCCAAGAACGAAATAATAGCACATGATCAGCGCCGGAACCACAACTGCCAAAAGTCCGACCCAACCCCAGCCGGGCGAGATGGCCTTATAAGCGCTTACGGGATTGGCCTTGCTGCGGCGACCGATGGTGAACTCCGCCAGCATCGCGACCGCACCGACCAAAAAAATACATGCGAGATACACAAATAAATAAGCAGCGCCGCCATTTGCGCTCGCCTTATACGGGAAGCCCCATAGATTTCCCAGCCCAACCGCTGATCCGGCTGCCGCCAGTTCAAATCCGATGCGGGTCCCAAAGCCATTCCGCTTCTGCTCCATATCCGCATTCCTCCAGTCTTTTGTTCGGTAAATTATTGAATATGCCAGATTTCTACATTCTTATTCTAATTATATTTGTTTGTTTTGACAAGAGAATAGCATTTAAGATATTTGATGCATATCCAACAATTTTTCATACTTTACATGAAGATGCAGCTAACCCGCTGTCTTAAATCAACAGCGGGTTAGCTTATCTTTCATTATGACTGCAAAGAAACAGATAGTCTGCTTCGGTGTTGCAGTTTGTGTAGAACAGCTCGTTATCCGCGCGCAGGATCGTATGCACAGATGCGTGCTCGAGCAGTTGTTTTACTGCAGTTTTATCGGACCCCAGGATCTTTTCACAAATCCGCAGGAGCGTACGATCATAAACTCCGATCAGCGGCTCGATCCGATCTCCGTGCCGAATCAGCGTGACGCCGTTGGCGTGGGCATCCAGCAGCGCCGAAAGCGCTTCGACAGGGACAAGAGGAACGTCAACGCTGAGGAACAAAACGGACTTCCCCCGTGCCGCCTGCAGACAGGCATGGATACCGCTCAGCGGGCCGCGATGCGGAAAAACATCCGGGACATATCGGGTTCCCGAAACCGCGAGCTCAGATCCCGAGATCATGATATCCTCGATCCCGACCGACCGAAGCTTCCGCACCTGCTGATCCAGCATTGTCGTTCCGCCGAACGAAAGTGCGGCTTTATCTCTGCCCATACGGGAGGAATACCCACCCGCGAGAACGGCGGCGGAAAACTGTTTTTGAGCTTCCATGCTGTCACCTCATTTCAGCAGCATGATGCGCTCCGGCAGCAGCTGCAGGTACAGCATATCACGATCCGCCCAATGCGTCCAGTCTGACTTGTCAAGCTCCAGTCGCAGACGCGACTGCGCCGTGTCTCCTCCCGGCGTGGATACCATGACGATAACAGAAAACACATCCTCGATCACGCGAAGCACACGGCAGGCAAGCACATTTTCTCCCGGAGCATCCACGACGGATATATGATGCGCGCGGATCGCGGCATACCTTCCCTCCGGCAGAGCATCCCGGCAGACGAGCTCCGCGCCCCAGTCGAGCGCCCGGATCCGCCTCTCCCCTGCGCTTTCGATGCGGCTGTAATTTTTACAGCCTGAAAGAAGACAGGCTGAGAGGGTACGCGGATGATCAAACAGTTCTCGGACCGTAAGCGTTCCCTCTCCGGTCCCGGCGTCCAGAACCGTCACGGTATCGCAGAGTCGATGCACCTCCTCGCGGCTGTGCGTCACCAGCAGCGTCGTGCCGGTGAATTCCTCGAGCAGATCCGTGAGCTCCAGCTCCGTCTGCCAGCGCAGATAGCTGTCGAGCGCGGAAAGCGGCTCATCCAGCATCAGGATCTCGGGACGTGTGAGCAGGATGCGGGCAAGCGCCGTGCGCTGCTGCTGTCCGCCGGAGAGCTGAGCGGGACGGTGCTTTTCCAAACCCTCCAGTTGAAAGCGCTGAAGCATCTCACGCACCTGCGTACGGGCGTCCTCGCGCGGAGCTCCGCGCACAGCTGAAAGCAGGTTTCCCTCAACTGTCATATTCGGAAACAGGGCGTAGTTCTGAAACAGAAGTCCGACATGACGTCGCTGCGTCTTGACATCGATGCCTTTATCACTGTCAAACAGTACACGGTCGTTCACAATGATCCGCCCTCTGTCCGGCCGCACGACGCCCGCGATGCACCGCAGCGTCATGCTCTTGCCGCAGCCCGAGGCGCCAAGCAGCCCATGCACCACATCATCCGCCTCAAAACGTATCTGCAGATGAAAATCACCGAGACGTTTCTCAATATCGACCGAGACAGACACTCACGCCACCCCCTTCCGATCGCGCCGCTCAAGAAGGTTCACCACCATGAGCACGACGAAGGAGATCGCAACATTGATCATTACCCATCGAAACGCCAATGCATCGTTGTTCGTACGCCAAAGCTGGTAGACCGTTGTGGAGATCGTGGCGGTGCGTCCGGGCGTATAGCCCGCTATCATGCTGGTCGCACCGTACTCGCCCAAAGCGCGTGCAAAGGAGAGCACCGTTCCGGCGAGGATCCCCTGTCGGCAGCACGGCATTTGGATCCGCCAGAAAATATAACCGTTGGAGAGCCCCAGCGTCTGCGCCGAAGCGCGCAGCGTGGGATCGAACGACTCGAATGCGCCGCGCGCCGTGCGATACATGAGCGGGAATGCCACGACCACCGAGGCAAAAATGGCGGAATACCACACCATCGTGAGTCTCATGTGGAACGTGCTCATCATCCAGGCGCCGAACATGCGTTTTGGTCCGAAAATGACCAGCAGAAAATAACCCACGACCGTTGGCGGCAGCACGAGCGGGAGCGTAAGAACAACGTCCAAAACGCCCTTGACCAAACGCGGAAGCCTCGCCACCTTCTGCGCGCAGAAGATGCCGAGGAAAAACACGATCACACAAGATATCACCGCGATCCGCAGTGCATTATAGAGGGGATAGAGATCCATAATCAATCCTGTCTTTGGAAGACTCCGCTTTTCCCGCCGGTCTTCTCCAGAAGGCGGATATTGGTGATCTCCATATCCTTCTGTACGGCCTTGCACATGTCATAGACCGTGAGCGCGGCAACGGAAACGGCTGTCAGCGCCTCCATCTCGACGCCTGTGACGCCGCGGCACTTCACCGTGGCGGTGATGTCCACGGTGCAGTCGGAGTCGTTCAGTTCAAACGTCAGATCTACGCCTGTGAGCGCGAGCGTATGGCACATGGGGATGAGATCGGCGGTCTTTTTCGCCGCCATGACGCCCGCGATCTGGGCGCAGGCGAGCACATCGCCCTTTTTCATCCCACCGGAGCGCACGAGTGCAAACGTCTCCGGATTCATGCGGACACGACCGGCGGCCACGGCGGTGCGCGCCGTGGCTGCCTTTTCGGATACGTCCACCATGTGGGCGCGTCCGGTGTCGTTGAAGTGCGAAAACTCCGCCATCTTACGGAGCGGGGGCAAAGCCGACAGATTCAAACACCGTCATAGCGGCATCCGACTGCAGGAAGGCGAGGAAAGCGCGCGCCGCCTGCTCATGCTCCGTGATGTTCAGCACGGCAGCAGGATAGATGACCTGACGGCAAAGGGAGCTGTCGGCCTGGGCAACGACCGTGAGACCGGCGGAAAATGCATCCGTTGCATAGATGATGCCGGCGTCCACGGTGCCCTCCTTCACCTGCGTGGTGACCTCCTTCACGTTGGAGCCATAGGTGAGCTTTCCGGAAGCCTGAAGCGTATCCAGGATCCCGAGGGTGGTCAGGATTTCTTCAGAGTACGCGCCGACCGGAACGTCTTCATTGCCGATACACAGAAGCGTGAGCTTATCTGTGCCGAGGTCCTCAAAGGACTGGATGTCCGCGCCGTTGTCATCCGGAACAGCCAGAACGACCTTATTCTCGAGCAGATCCACACGGGAGTCGGAAAGGACGAAGTCAAGTCCTTCCTCATTGCCGCCCTCGACGTCCTTTGCGGCGTCAAGCTGGTTCATCTGCTTCTGCGCTGCGGAGATGAAGATATCACACGCCGCGCCCTCCTGGATCTGGGTCTTCAGGGTGCCGGAGGAATCGTAGGTCGGGATGATGGTGACATTCGGGGCCTCAGCCTTATAAAGCTCGATGATCTGATCGAGGGTCTCTGTCATAGACGCGGCGGCAAAGACATAGAGCGTGATCTCTTCGGCAGGTGCTTCGACGTCTGCTGCAGTATCAGTCTCTTCCGGTTGCGCGGCGGTGTTGCCACATGCCGTGATCGCAAACAGCATCATGACGGCAAGCAGCAGGGCAATGGTTTTTTTCATTGTGATTTTTTCCTTTCTTTCTTTTTTATGTACGAGCACAGTTGTGAGCAGTACCTCTGAGGATCTCAAGTCCATGCTCGAGACTCGGCAGGATAAATTCCAGGCACTCCTTTACGGCCTTGGGGCTTCCGGGCAGGTTCACGATGAGCGTTCCCTTGCGGATACCCGCGCCGGCGCGGGAGAGCATGGCGCGCGGCGTGATCTGCAGCGAATAATATCGCATGGCCTCCGGGATGCCGGGCACAGCGCGTTCTGTGACGTCAGCAGTCGCCTCGGGTGTGCAGTCACGCGGGGAAAAGCCCGTGCCGCCCGTCGTGACGAGCAAATCCGCAAGGTCGTTGTCGCAGACCTCCCGCATTTTTTCCGCCAGCAGCGCGCGGTCATCCGGCAGCAGCGCATAGCCTGCGATGGTGTAACCCGCCTGCTCCAGAAGCTCCTGTGCCGCCGGAGCGGACTTGTCCTCGCGCTCGCCGCGAGAGCCCGCGTCGCTGGCTGTGAGAATGTATGCTCGAAATGCCATAATTCAATCCTCCTTAATGATCTCCACCGTATCACCGACGGAGATCGTTCCTCCGTGCAGCACACGGCTGAACACGCCTTCACGGGGCATGATACACTCGCCCATTTTCTGATAGATCGCGCAGCCGGAGTGGCACTCCTTGCCGATCTGCGTGAGCTCAAGAATCACATCACCGCACTTGAATTTCGTTCCGACGGGGAGCGCGCGAAAATCAAACCCGGAGACGACGAGATTTTCTCCGAACGCGCCGAATTCCACCTCCGCGCCCCGCGCGCGGAACGCCTCGATCTTCTCAAAGCTCAGCAGCGAAACCTGCCGATGCCATTTCCCCGCGTGGGAATCATTCTCGACGCCCCAGTCCTCAATGAATCGGGCGGAGCCGACGTTGATCTTCTCCGTGCCCTTTTTTTCGCTGATGCACACAGCGAGCACCTTTCCCATTCCAATCATCCTCCGATCTGACTCATGATGCGCTTTTCGCCGTGCTCGACGGCTGCGGATGCAAATTGATGTGACGCAGGCTTGCGTCCGATCGCCTTGATCATGGCGTCACGGATCGTCTCATCCGGCTGTGAGAGAAGCGCCGATAGGTCGACGCCCGTGTCATACTGCAGACAGGTTTTTAAATATCCCGACGCTGTGAGCCGCACACGGTTGCATTGGTCGCAGAAACCGTGGCTCACCGCGCTGATGAACCCGATCCTGCCGATAAAGCCCGGGAGTGTAAAATAATGCGCCGGCCCATTCCCGAGCGGTTCTTCATAAGGCGTCAGCTTTCCGAATTCGCGCTCCAGCACGGCAGCGACCTCAGACTCCGTACATGTCGTGCTTTGCTGCCCCATTCCGATGGGCATCAGCTCGATGAAGCGGACGGTCACGGGATCGTTCCGCGCCAAAGCCGCAAGCGCGATCCAATCGTCCTCGCACCCTGCCATGGAGACGCAATTGATCTTAAAGTTCAGTTCCTGCACGGCGAGTGCCGCCTGCATTCCGTCAAGCACCTGCGGCAAGCAGTCGCGTCTGGTACGCGCGGCAAAACGATCTCGGTCGAGCGTATCAAGACTCAGATTGACGCCGCTGATACCCGCCGCCAGCAGCGCCGGCAGCTGGGACCTCAGATCCACACCGTTCGTCGTGAGCGTGATGCTCTGTACCCCCTCGATATCGCGGAGAGCGGAGATGAAATCGGAAACACCCTTTCGCACCAGCGGCTCGCCGCCTGTGATCTTGAATTTTGTGATGCCGAGAGAGACGAAGATCCGGCACAGGCGCAGAAGATCCTCATAACGCAAGATCCGATCATGCGGCAGCCACTCGATGCCTTGCTCCGGCATGCAGTAGGTGCACCGCAGGCTGCATCTGTCTGTGACAGAAATGCGCAGATAGTCGATGCTGCGTCCCAATGCGTCGATCATGCGCGCACCTCCTGTTCCAAAAGCGCGGCGATGCCGTCAACATCGTCGGGCGTATATGTTGGTATACCGGCAAGCTGCAGCGTTGAATCCGTGACGAGGGCTAAAAGCGTTTCCGGGTCGCAGACGGATCGATCCGAGACCCCAGTTCGCACGAGCTCGAGCTTTGGATAGTCCGTCCATTTGAAACCCTCAAGCAAAATCAGGTCTGCCTCCGGATAGAGCGCTGTCAGCTCGCGCTCTGAAACGGCGGTGTATTTCACCGCCTGAAATTTCTCACCGTCGAAGATCGCGGCACCCATTGCACCCGCCGCAAGCATGCGGCAGGTGTCTGTGCCGTCGCGGTCAGCGGCGAACCCGTGCCCGTCATGCTTGATGACGGCACAGGCGATCCCCCGCTCCTTCAGCACGGGGATCAGCTTCGTTAAAAGCGTAGTCTTGCCGGAGTTTTTCACTCCGGAGATTGCTATGATCTTCTGCTTCATAGGATCCAAACCCGTACCATGCTTCCCGCCGGGATTGGAGACTCCGCAGGGGGGATCTCCGCAAGACAGTTCGTGCCCACGGAAGACTGCAGCTGCCCGGAGGAGTGCCCCGTCGGGAGCGACACGCGACCGTTTCTGAGCACACCGCGCACGAAGCGGCGGCCGCGACCAAATTTTTCAAACGGCGTTGCGAGCTCCGCGCTTGCCTGGCACGGCAGCAGATCATCGCGCCCGGCAAGCCGAGCGAGCATCACACGCGCGAACAGCTCAAACGTCGCGCTTGCAGCGAATGGATTGCCGGAAAGCGAGAGCACGGGCTTGCCTCCGCAGAGGGAAAACATCAGCGGCGAGCCGGGTTTAAGGCGCACCTGCCAGAAGATCCGCTCCGCCTCCAGCAGCGGCAGCGTCTCATGCAGGATGTCCTTCGCTCCCACGCTGACGCCCCCGGTCGTGATAACCGCATCGGCGTCCGTGAGCGCGGCGCGGATCGCCTCCGCGAGCGCGGCGTGATCGTCATGAAAACCGCCTTTTACATGCGTGACCGTAATCCCGAGCTCGCGCAGACGCGAGACGAGCACTGCCTCATTGGAGGAATAGATCTTCCCTAGCGACAGCGGCGAAACCTCGTTCGGAACAAGCTCGTCACCGGTGCAGATCAGCGCGCAGCGAACGGGCTGACAGACTCGGAGCTTTACATCGTCCCGCAGAAGTCCCGCCGAGGCAAGCACGCCGAGCGCGTTGCCGGAAAGGCGCGTCCCGGCAGGCACGATCACGTCCCCCGCGCGGAAATCCTCACCCGGGTCACAGTAGTTGTCGTGCGGCTGCAGCATGCGGTAAATGTGCACCGTATCCGTGCCGCAGTCGGTGTCCTCCTGTCGGATCACACAGTCGCAGCCGACGGGGATCGGCGCCCCGGTCATCAGCCGAACCGCCTCACCCGACTCAACAGTCTTCGACGACCATCCGCCCGCGTAGATCGTATCGATCACGCGGAGTGCAACAGGCGTCTGTTTGCTTGCTCCCGGGCTGTCGGCGGAGCGCAGGGCATAGCCGTCCAACGGCGAGCGCGGCCAGGGCGGCTGATCGATCGGCGCACAGACGTCCTCGGCGAGAACACGTCCTTCCGCGTGCGTTGCCGAAATCAACTCCGTTCCGACGGGACGAACAAATTCTGATATGAGCGCGATCGCGCGCTCGACCGAAATTCCCTGCTCCATGATCAGCCTCCCTTTCCAAACCCGCAGTTCGGCCATGTGCATACGCCGCAGCCGAGACAGAGTCCCCCGTGTCCGAGCTTTTTCAGATCCCGCGTCGTGATACGCTCACCCGCCGCAACGCGCGGCAACATGAGATCGAAGATCGTCGTCTTCGCGTACATGACGCAGCCCGGCAGACCCATGACGGGCGTACCGTCCGCGAAATAGCCTAGCAGAAACATTGCACCCGGCAGCACCGGCGCGCCGTAGGTGACGATCTCGCAGCCGGTCGCCTTGATCGCGCCGGGCGTGCGGTCATCGGGGTCTACGCTCATGCCGCCTGTGCAGAGGATCATATCCACACCCGCGGCATGGTAGTCCAGCACGGTCTGCGTGATGGCATCCATATCGTCTCCGGGCGTACAGTGGTGTGTGACCTCGATGCCGTAGGCGGCGAGCTTCCGTACGATGACGGGTGTGAAGGCGTCCTCGATCCGCCCCTTTGAGACCTCATTCCCGGTCGTGATGAGTCCGGCGGTTTTCATCTGAAAAGGCAGGATCTCCAGCAGCGGTTTTTCTCCGCAAAGCGTCTCAGCCTGTTTCAACACCGCTTCCTCGATCACGAGTGGGATCACACGCGTTCCTGCAAGCTTATCCCCGGCGCGGACCGGCGTATTCGTATGACGCGTCGCGATCATAAGCTGATCGACGCTGTTGACCGCCTCCAGCCGTTCCACGTCCACACGGAAAAGCCCGTCGCAGTCCGCGATCAGCTCGATCTTGCCCTCCTTGGGCGGCGTGGCGTGCATGTTCGCACCCTGACACAGCGCGCGGAGGCGGTCAGCCGCCTCGTCCTCATGGAGCATATCGGGCGTCTTTTCCCAGACGAACAGGGTTTCCTTACCCATGCTGAGCAGCACCGGGATATCCTCCGGCTGCACGATGTGGCCCTTGCGGAAACGCGCATCCTTCGTCACGCCGGGAATGATCTGCGTCATATCATGGCACAGCACATGCCCAACAGCGTTCTCGGTTTTGATCTCTTTCATAAAAGCACCTCAAAGGGGGGTAGTCTGTTTGCAGAAAACAGACTACCCCCCTTTGGGTATACTACGCCCTGCGCGGACGCGGTCTGTTTCCTTTTCAAACAAGGGAAGGCGCTGCCGTTTCCGGCGGCACCCCGTCCGCACGACCATGGGCACAGCCTTTAGGTCATACGGATCGGAAACATTGTATTTTGTCTATTTTAACCCATTACACGGATAATGTCAAATTCTTCTGCACGCGCGAGGATCTTCTCTGCCTGTGCAAGGTTATGACACACCGCGGCTTTATAGAGCTTACGCCCGTTCGGCTTCTTGAAGGTGAACTCCTCCGCCTCACCCGTAAGCAACCAGCCGTCACGGTTGAGAAGCTCGTCATAGCGCGTTTCCTTCTCATAAGGAGCGACGTCCTCAACTTCGCCCGGCTCACGGCGATACGGCGCGCCGCCGGTGCGCTCAACGATGCGGAACAGCTCGCGCGCATTCACAAAATAGTCGACGAGCCCGTTGTCCGCCGCCTCGGCAGCAAAGCCGTTGTGACGGCTGATATTGATCAGCTTCCAGTCCGGATGCTCGGCGCGGAGGCGCTTGCCGAACACCGTCTGCATGGAGTCGTAGAACGCGAAGTGCTTTTCCAGCTCCGGGAATTTCGCGCGCAGGAAGTTCTCGGCAGCCGCGCTCTCAGTCATGATCATCAGGCCCTTGCCGAGACGCGCATCCAGCAGATCCGCCGCCTGACGAAGGCTCTCCGCTCTAGCCCAGCCGGGACTGTAGACATGGTCCACGCCGAACTTGCGCACGGAAGCGGCGAGCTGTTCATAACTGAAATCCGTACCGTAGAGCGACTGAAGCTCGCGCATCACGCAGCCGCAAAGCATCACGGCGGTGGTCGTGTGCTTTTCATGCGCGTGATACACGATCTCGTCGATATGCTCGCGCATGCTGAGCGCGCCAGTGGGACATACATCCACACAGCGCCCACAGCGGATGCAGCCGTCAGCCGCCATGCCGTTTTTCGCGCCGACGGTGGTGCCGTTCTCGGTCTTGATCATACCGAGGATCCCCATCCCCTGCGCCTTGCACATATCCACGCAGCGGCGGCACTTGACGCACTTGTTGCCGTCACGGATGATGACGCCGGTGCTCTCATCCACGGGAAAATCATGTGTCCGAGGCTCAAACGGCAGGACGCTCACGCCGAACTCACGCGCCAGCGCCTGAAGCTCGCAGAAGCCCTCGCGCACGCAGTCACAGTAGAAGCAGTTGCGGCAGAGCTCAGGGTCGATGTCCTCGATATGCGAGCCGCCGATGCGCGCGCAATGGTGACAGTCCACAGCGTGCTGGCGGAACATCTCGGTGACGGTCACCTTGCGCTTTTCAAAGAGCTCCGGACTGTCGGTCGTGACGACCATGCCCTCAGCGACCTTGACGGCGCAGGCGAGCTTTTCCTTTTCCTCGCCCGCAATGTTCACGATACAGAGCTTGCAGCTCGCGTGCGGTCCCATGCCCTCATAGGCGCAGAGGGTCGGGATACGGACGCCGGCTTCCTTCGCCGCGTCCAGAATGCTCGTCCCGGCGGGGACGGAAACGGCTTTGCCGTTGATGGTGAGTTTCACATTCGCCATGATCTGCACCTCCTCAAACCGCTTCGATCCGGCAGGGTACGAAGCGTACGCACGGGTTGCCGGTGATCTCGTCCATGTTGTCCCATGCGGTGAGCGTGTTGCCGCTCTCACCCTCGGTCTCGCCCTGATACTTGAGACCATAGTGGTGCGGGAACATCGCGTAACCGACATTCACCTGATAGCTCGCCTCCACGGGGATCTCTGCCGAGCCCGCCTTGGTCGTGACGCGCACCATCTGTCCGTCGCTGAAGCCCTGCTCAGCCATATCAGCAGGGTTCATCAGGAAGGTGTACATGCTCTTGTGGTGCCGGTTCATGTCCTTCATGTAGCGCGTCATGCCGTTCAGGCCGTCCTCGGTGTGACGACCGGAGGACATGACGAACGGGAACTCCGCCGTCGGAGCGATGGCGGCCTCCTCGCTTTCGGGCGTGAGGATACGCAGCGCCTCGTCGACCTCCTTGCAACAAAGGCGGATCTTGTGGTCACGGAATTTGACGTGCTGCTTGAGATATTCGTCCGGCTTATCATGATCCCCGATGCCGACTACGGCGCCCTCGGGGTGCTTCAGCACCTGCTCAAAGGCGGCGTCCAGCGCGCAGAAGTTATCCAGCCCCGGCGTCTTTTCCATGATCGGGTGGAAGCCGAGCTTCGGGTTGTTTGCTTTGGCGGAGAGCCCGGGCGCCATCGGAGACGTCATCAGCGCGCCCCACGCCACGCCCTTCGTGGCGGAGCCCATCGCCCTGCCGAGCGTCTCGCCGAGTACAGCGGTACGGATGGCATAATACTTCATGCCCGTGCCGCCGAGATAGGCAAGCAGCGCGAAGAGATACGGCAGACGATCGCCGGTCCGCGCGGCCTTTTCACCGGCGGCATACAGCCACTTCGGCAGCTTCGGCAGCGCACCGCAGGCCTTGGAGATGTCCAGCATGACCTCGCACATATCGCGACGCTCACCGACCTGCTTTTCCAGCACCGGCGGGCGAACCGCGCACACGCACTCGGGGAAATTCATCTGGAAGGCATTGAACTCCCAGCGTTCAAAATGGCTCTTGGCGGGCAGGACATAATCCGCGAGCTCGCAATCCTCCGTCCATGCGATGTCCGCGACGACCAGCAGCTCCAGATTCTCGAACGCCTTCTTTACGAGGTTTGCGTCCGGATAGGAGCGCATCGGGGAGCCCAGCATGCGCACCGCGGCGCGGATGCGGTCAGGGCGGTCGGAGAGCATCTCCACCGGCATCACGCAGGAGGGAAACGCCTCCAGCACCGGGAAGCGGTTCGTCACCGGCGTGCGCCAAACCTTGGGGTCGGTGTCCTCACGGATCATCTCGCCGCGGGTCGCCCACGGCTCGTGGACGATGCACGCGCCCGGAACGAGCGCCACGCCGCAAATGACCTCCAGCATCAACATCAGATAGCTGTTGAGCGTGCTGTGACGGCCGCAGAACAGGCCGAGATCCTGGTGAACGCCCCACTTGCGGGTCGTGAGGATCTTCGCGAGCTTTTCCATCTCGTCATAGGTAACGCCCGCCACGCGGAAGCATTCTTCAATGTTCGTCATCGTGAACCAGGGGCGGACCTTATCCAGATCCTTTACATGCTTTTTGCAGTATTCCTTGTTCTCCCAACCTTTGCGCAGAATGAGTGCGATAAGACCCTTCATCATCAGCGCGTCGGTGCCGGGGCGGTTCGCGACGTGGATGTCCGCCAGACGGGCGGATTCCGACATGCGCGGGTCGACCACGATCAGCAGGCGGTTCGGGTCCTCCGAGCACTCACGCAGATTCTTGCGCGCGTCGCCCATCTGGTGCGTCACAAAGGAGTTCGAGCCCCAAAGGATCATCACATCGGGACCGCAGTCGTCCGGCTCGGTAAAGCAGACCTGATCGCCGAAGATCTTGCCGTGGCTCCACCAGTTGCCCATAAATTCAAAGCCGATGGGGTTAAAGATGTACTGGCTGCCGAGACCGTTGATGAGCGCCTTGAGGAATATGAGCTCGCTCTGGTCGCCGCCGGAAGCGCCTCCGATGCCACACACGGCGCGCGGGCCGTGCTCATCGACAATGGCGCGCAGCTTCTGCGCGATCTCGCTGATCGCCTGGTCCCAGCTGATGCGGACGAACGTGCCGTCCACTTTTTTCATCGGGTAGTCCAGTCGGTCAGGCGACTCCACCAGGAACTTGCTGTTGCGGCCCTTACGGCAGGCGTAGCCGTGGCTGCGCGGACTGTCCGGATCGGGACGGCAGGAGATGACCTTGTTGTCCTCAACCTCCACCTCAAGCCCGCAGCTCACGCCGCAGATGGTACATTGCGTTTTTTTCCATTCGCCCATAGAAGATCCTCCTTTTGTGTGATTCGGAGCTCTTTTCGTAAGGAAGGCGAGCCCGTTTCCGGACGCGCCCCGGTGTGCATTTGCACACGGCCTGCCGCCATGCCGATCCGGTTTAGGCTGCCGCAGGCTCGAGGTCCATGGCGTATGGGATTATCTTTTGTGTATCAATATAATTAGTTTAACAGACGAGCAGGTCTAATTCAACCTGTTAATCCTCTATCAACTGGCACATTTTTTAAAATTGTGTCATATTTTTCAAAAACAGGGCAAGTCACTTTTGACTTTTTCCGATCTATCGGATAGGATAGAGGCAGAAAGTCTTGGAAGGAGGAGATCCGGATGACGGAATCTGAAAAAAACCGACTTGCGATCGCCGGCGCGATGAAGCTGCTCCTGCGCACCAATCCGATCGAGAAGATCACGATCGATCAGATCCTCGAGCACTCCGGCGTCAGCCGCCGCAGCTTTTACCGGTACTTTAAGGACAAATACGACCTGCTGGAATGGATCTATGACTATGACTTCTGTCGCTTTGTCGAAGTTCGTCCCGAAAAATCTATCTGGGAATACTACCCCGACATCCTGCGATCGCTGCGCGCAGATCCGGAATTTTACTCCAGCGCATTTATTTATTCCGGTCAAAATTCCTTTCGCTCCTTCTGCTTTGAAAAGCTTTTCCCACTGATCATGACGGATTTCGGAGACATTTTTCCGGACACCGAGACCGCCCGCTTCGTTATCAGACGATATGTATATATGTTCTTTGACGCTTATATTTGGTGGCTCCGCAAAAAAGATCCCATGTCATGGGAAGAATTTGAAAAGCTCAGCAAATCCATTACGCAGGCAACCGCAGACGCCATTCTTCGTTCCTTTGAGAAATCGAAAGGATACAGGTCGCAGCAATAAATCTCCATAATCACACGCAGACAAACCGGAAGGTATGTCTGCGTGTTATATTATCACAATATCAGACGCTCCGGTCAGCGGATAAAGTTCGTCGCGAGCCTTTCCGCCTCCTGCTCCGGAAGCGGGATTCCGGCTGACGCTCCCGCAGACATGAGCTTTAACAGCCAGGCCAGATTCCGCCCCAGCACACGCATGATCTGCAGACCCTCCTGATCCTGCTGCACATCCTCGGCAGTCGATCCGTGCACCATATTCCAATACCGAGAACCGGGCACGAGCATCTGACTGTAAAGCAGATATTTGTTCATTTGATCCAGCGCTGCCGTAGTTCCGGCGCGACGAGCGGAAACAATGGCGGCGCCGGGCTTTAAAAGGAACGGGCTTTCTCCGCTGCGAGGCGCGGAAAAGAAAGCTCTGTCCATAAAACATTTCATCGAACCAGCAATACCCGCAAAATGCACCGGAGCCCCAAACACAAAGCCATCCGCCTCATGCGCAAGCGCAACAAATTCGTTTACCACATCATCAAAAACACATTTCCCAAGCTTCGAGCAGCCGCCGCAGGCGACACAGCCGCGGATCGGCTGTTTTCCGATCCAGAAAAACGAAGTTTCCACGCCCTCTGCCCGCAGCACAGCCGCAACCTCCTGCAGAGCAGCATCCGTACATCCATGCTCATTCGGACTGCCGTTGACAAGAATTACTTTCATAAATTTTTCTCTCCTTTTTGTAGATGCATTTTGCCTGAACCGCAATCTTATGATACAGAAAATGGTTCATAGATTCAATACGGAATTTTCATGTTTGTCGATTTAAAATATTCATTTAACAAGATAGAGAAAGTCGCGATTGGTTGATATTTCATGTGTAAACGAAATGGATCCTGCACAAACTGTTTTCGACGCAGAGAAGACGTGATGAAACGGAAAGTTACAAACAAATCGTTTTTTCCGTATCTTTCACGCAGATCTGCACACAATATGACCGGGAGTGATCCCGAATAGGAAAAGGAGTGAAACAAGATGGCGAAGTCCAGCAACAATCTCGTGAACCCCAATGCTCGCGAGGCGATGAACCGTTTCAAGATGGAGGCCGCTTCCGAGGATGGTGTACCCACTACAACAAAATTTTACACATATTACCATTTAAAACGACTTCCGACTTGTTTCTGCAGGACTTTTTATCGTCTATACCGCTCAATCGACGGGAATCACTTCCCTGCTCGGTTTTATGTACATTTCTTAAGAAGGAGGCACCAACATGGTGAAAGAATACAAGCTTGGCCGCGGGCTCTATCGCGTCGAGCGCACCTTCGTCGGAACGAAGCCGGCGTCCGAACTCATCCGCGAGCGCGTTATCCGCGCAGGCCGAAAAGCCATTGCAGGAACTGCAGCGGTCTTCCCTGCTTATCCGGCAGAGAAAGAAAAGATTTCGTAAGCACACGGATCAGAAAATGATTGCGGGGCATCTTCACCTTTATTAGACGGAGATGCCCCAAAGTATTGACGCAACTGTGTAATAGTCACCATACGACTTGACGCCTTCTGGTATTGATGATATAATGCAACTAAATTAAAATAGTTGCTTTTCCAAAATGCGAGGTGATTCGTCATGAAAACAGATTATCGGCAGCTTTGTATAGAATTGTTTGGAACTGATAACGAGCATGAACTGCGGAAGATCGCACAGCTTGTAGAAAAAAAGAATCCAAGAAACGCCGGAAGGAAGAAAAAGTTTTCGGAAAAAGAGGTAGCTAAAATGCGAAGGTTCCGAGATGAAGGCAAGACGGTACAGGAAATTGCGGATTGCTTTGGAACATCCAGACAAGTCGTTGGGCGATATCTGACTCCGCCGATCCCTCAAGACTGCACAATGCGAATGATTCTTATGTACAAAACACATCCCTGTACTGTGATTGACGTCGATTATCTTCACCAAAAGATCTATATTCAAAACCAGACCGACGATTATTTGCATCGGGCGTTTGGCGTTATTAGCGAGCCTACCTGGCATGACTTTGAGCAGTTTCTCGCCGATCGCTGTTTCCCTGATACGCGAGGAGACAAAAACGAATTATTGCGTGCTTATGGTCTGACAGATTATGATCCATTGCAAATCGTAGAGAAAACAAAAGGGCGCACAGCTGATGATGCGCTCTGGCTAAAGATTCGATATAAGAAGAGAGGCGAAAAGCATGCAAACTATTGATATACGCGGACTCTCAAAAGAGCCGCTCCAAAACCACACTTCCAAAGGGGATCAACCGAAGTGGCGATTGGGAGATGTGTGGTATAAAGCTGATCACATGGGATACGAAGCGCTATCGGAAGTTGTTGTATCCAGGGTACTGGAGTTAAGCAACATAAAAGAATTTGTTCGGTACACTCCTATACAGATCCTTACGGATTCCGGAACGAAAACCGGATGTGCAAGCAACAATTTCAAATCATCCGATGAAATGCTCATCCCACTTGAGCGTCTGCATCGCACATTTTACGGCCAGGGACTCGCAGCATATATTGCACAAATGGAACCAGTGGAGAAAATCGCTTATACAGTTCGTTTCATTGAAGAGACGACCAAGCTTAAAGATGTCGGAGCATATATCACTGCGATACTGGAGCTGGATGCATTTTTTCTGAACGAAGATCGTCATACGAATAACCTTGCCGTTCTTCGCAACGAGAAAACGAAGGAATTTCGGTTATGCCCGCTATTCGACCACGGTCTCTCTCTTCTATCAGATATGAACGACTATCCGCTGACTGAAGATATATACAGCTGCATATCGCGCATTCGCGCGAAGCCATTTTCTGAGGATTTCAATGAGCAGGTTTCCGCAGCAGAGCAGCTATATGGGCAACAGCTCCGACTGCAACTAAGCAGAAACGATCTTTTAAATGTCCTTCGTGAGCTCTCGGACTATTATCCTGCACAATTTCTCACTCGAGTAGAGAATGTACTGTTTGAGCAATACAAAAGGTATCCTATTTTTATCACTCCTTGATACAGATTCCGGAGGTACAGCCTTTCAGCGCAGGCTAAGAAGTGTTGAAGTCTGAAATGCACATGTAAAGCAAAGAACAGATACAATCTAAAAATCTATGTTATACCAATCTTTTGACCAGCGGCAGACTGACAGCACACCTTATGGAGATCGAGCAGACGGCACGTTCCCGGACAGAGCAACTCATAGTGCAGATGGCAAAGTCCGAGGGCATGACGGAGGAACTGAAAGTCACCGATCAGATGAAATGGGTAGGGCTGATGAACAGTATCCGGCAGGCCGAAGAGGAAATTGTGTTGTTGGAACTTGTTTTCAGCTAAGTAAAAATGGCTAAGATCAGAACGGAGCCGTGATGATGCAGGTTGTCACGGCTCTGTTCTCTTGACATTAGGTCGGCGTGCCGATATAATAAAGGCAATCAGAAAAGAGGTGCGCGATATGGATTTACAATCTCTTCTCGACCAGCGACAGATGAGTAAATATCATCTTTCCAAAATCAGCGGTGTGCCGAAAACAACGATCATGGACATCTGCGCCGGCAGGAGCGACATTGAACGCTGCTCCGCGAAGACCGTCCAGCAGCTCGCCAGGGCGCTTAATTGCACAATGGAGGATATGATGGAGCTATCCTCTCCCTACGATCACACGACAGGACTGCCGAAAGATCAAGCCTATCTGGAGTGCGGTCTGCCGCCGTTCCTCGCGGATTCTGTCAGCGTGATGAAGGCGGCATGGGACAAACTTGATCGTGGTGAAAAGTATTTGCGCTGGGACTGCGACTACTGTAATTTGCAAACGGATATCAACAATGCGGAGGTCAATCAGATCATCAGCCCCGAGCAGGCGTGGTATCTTCGCGAAAAGTATTTAAGAATCGAAAGGGCGTGAAGCATTGACCACCATTGATTTTACGGAATTGAAAAAGAAGAATAAAGCCTACGCCGGCGCCAACGGAAACAAAATCTCCGTGATCTATGATGGCGAGCAATATATGCTCAAATTCCCGGCGCAAGCCAAGCGAAACCCGGATATGAGTTACAGCAACAGCTGCTTCTCGGAATATCTCGGCTGTCAGATCTATGAGAGTATTGGTATCCCTGTGCAGAAAACGCTCCTCGGCACCTATACCGTCCGAGGAAAGAAAAAGATCGTCGTGGCCTGCCGCGATTTTACCGAGCCGGGCGTGACCCTGCAGGACTTTGCTTCTCTGAAGAATCAGATGATCGATTCCGAGCGCAACGGTTACGGAACGGAGCTGTCCGATATTCTCTATACCTTTGAGGAACAGACCGCCGTGGACAGCGCGGAGCTGCTGAAACGCTTTTGGGATATGTTCATCGTGGACGCTCTGATCGGAAACTGGGATCGACATAACGGTAACTGGGGCTTTCTCTACAACACCGTGACCGACGAAATGACTCTTGCCCCGGTCTATGACTGCGGCAGCAGCCTCTATCCTCAGGCGGACGAGGACATCATGGAGGCCGTGCTTGCGGATGAGAATGAGCGAAATTTCCGTATCTTTGACATTCCCACCTCCGCCATCACCATGAACGGAAAGAAGATCAAGTATTTTGACTTCATTTCCTCCTTGCAGAACGAGGACTGTAACCGGGCTCTGAAGCGCATCGTTCCCCGGATTAATATGGATAATATCAAAGAGATCATTGACGCCACTCCGTTTATGAGCGACCTCCAAAAGCGGTTTTATCTGACGATGCTGACAGAACGGAAAGCTCGTATTTTGGACTTCTCTCTTGCCAGCCTCGAAAAGAGGGAGTGACACACTCAAGCAAAATTCGCCATATAACAACAGACCGATGAATCTTGAAAAAGAGTCCGTCGGTCTGTTTCTTTTTTTCCATTTGCACAGGAGAATCTATGAAAAAAACACCTTGACAAATAGCGTCTCGAAGCGAGATTTACAAAAATTAACCCCAAACAGCAAAGATACTTCACCCGGATTCGTAGTCTTCTTCACGGATCCGGGTGTTTTTCTTTCTACTTATAGGAATTTTTATGGTCAAAAGTAGTATTTGACTCCAGAATGCTTTGCTTCACATCGTCCTGTGCCAAACGTAAAAACTCCGGCGCGAGCTTTTTTACATTGGTTCAGCCTGCGATATTGTTCTCCCCGGCGTGAAGCGTCCGTCTCGTTCCGTCAGGGGTAATGAACTCCGCCGTCGTGTTGGCCGGGATCGTGACGGTATACTCCACCCTGCCGTTTTCACAGCGCCAACCGCTCTCCACCTGGCCGTAAACACTGTTGTAGCTTGCCTCGGCAAAGGTGAAGTGTCCGCCGGGCTGCGGCGCGATCACAAAATGATTCTCTCCGTCCACGCGGATGCCGCACACGGTCTTGAACAGCCATTCGCAAACTGCACCCTTGGAATAATGGTTCAGGCTGCCGATACCGCCGCTGGTGGAATTCGGTCCCTCCCAAGCTTCCCAAATCGTGGTCGCTCCGGCCTTCGGCATACTCAGCCAGCCGGGGAGTTCTTCATTTTCGAGTAACTGATAGGCCGCTTCTATGTCGATCTCCGAAAGCACGTCCAGAATCAGAGGTGTGGAGAGGAAGCCCGTGCCGAGCCGCCATCCGTAGTGCTCCATGGCCAGAAGCAGACGTTCTTTTGCAAATGCGGTCTGCTCTGCATCCAGCAGATCAAACGCCAGCGGACGCACCAGCTTTGCCTGTCGGTCAGTATCGAGAGAATGCTTTTCCTGCCGCACCAGCTTGCTGTAAGCCTCCCTGCAGCGATTCGACGCTTTCTGAAAGCGGGCTGCGTCGTTTGTCTTGTCAAGCTTCCGTGCGATCTCCGCCATGCACCGGAGCACATAGGCGGTGTAGGCCGTGCTCTCCTCCGGGTGCGGAAGAACAAAGTCCTTCACAGCGAAGGCGCGCACATCCGCGGGCTCTGCCCACTCGCCGTAGCTCTGCCCGCGCCGCACAACGCCGTCGCGGCTGATCCGCCGGATCATGAAGGCGGCATACTTTGCCATGCGGTCATAGTACTCGCGCAGGATCTCCGCATCTCCATACTTCTTCCACATCCGGTATGGCATCAGCACGCCGGCGTCCGCCCAGCCGACAGAGCCGTTCATCGTGTACATGTAAAAGTCCGCGCCGCCGTCTGGGACAATGTGCGGCAGACAGCCGTCTCGCCGCTGCCAGTCATACATGTCGCGGATATACTTTTTGCCGAAAGGCGCATAGCAGAACAGATACGACGCGGTGTTATAAAAGATCTGCGCATCGCCCGTCCAGCCATGGCGCTCGCGCGTTGGGCAGTCGGTGGGCAGGTCGAGGCTGTTGGATTTGGTGGACCAAATCGTGGCGCGATAAAAGCGGTTCAAGAGCTCGTTGGAGCAGGAAAAGGACGACGTCTCCTCCATGTCGGAATACACGGCGACGGCCTCGATCGCCTCCGCATCCAGCTCCACATCGGTCTCCACCTCGGCATACTGGAAGCCGAAAACGGCGAAAGTGGTTTTGTATTCGTTCACGCCCGCGGCGCAGGTGTAATCGATCTGCTGCAGCGGCGTGGTTTTCTTTTTATTGGAGAGCTGGATGTTCTTCAGCGTCAGGTTGCCATCCGCGTCCAGCATCTCGCCGAAGCGCCAAAGCATGCGTTGCCCGGCGTGGGCGTTCACCCGGAAGGCAACATAGCCCGCGAGATTCTGCCCGAAATCCAGAAGCTTTTTCCCGTTGGGCGCTGTAGTGATAACCGGTTGAAAACGCTCATGCTCGGTGACCGGAACGTTATCGGAGGCAGTGGGTGTGACAGAATGGTTCGTTTGCTTTGCCCTGCCGGAGTACGTTGGCGCGCAGCGGGCGTCCACGATCTCGCCGTCCTTGTTATCGGCAAACCGGATCGGCCCGTCGTTCGACCATTCCCAGTTTCCATCAGTACCGATCGTCTCCCTGCTGCCGTCAGAATAGGTGATCTCCAGCTGGGCGAGCAGCTTTGTTTCCGCGCCGTACTGGTTCGTGCGTCCCCACGCGCCGCAGCTGCCGCGGTACCAGCCGTCCGCCAGCTGTACAGTCAGATCATGGCTGCCTTCGGACAGCAGCTCCGTAACGTCGTAGGTCTGATACTGCACACGTTTCCGGTAGTCGGTGATGCCTGGCGCAAGGCAGAAATCGCCGATCCTTTTCCCGTCCAGACGCGCCTCATAAAGGCCGCAGGCCGTGATATACAGCCGCGCGCTGACGACCAGCTGCCGCACCTCCACGGTCCGGCGAAAGCAGTCCACGGGATAACGCTCCGTTCGGTTCACCCGGTAGTTGCCGGTGATCCATTTCGCCTGCCAGTCCGTCGGGTGCAGAAGCCCCATCTCGAAATAGCCCTCCGCGTATTCACCGGGCTCGTCATTTTCATCCCAGAGCCGGATTTTCCAGTTGACACGCTCGCGGCTTTGAAGATCCAATGGATAGCCAGTACGCATGGAGGAGCTCTGGACCTTGCCGCTGTCCCAGCGCTCGGTGACAATCTGGTAGGCAGTCTGCTTCACGCCGCCCTCACAGTTCCACATGAGTCGTGGCTGCTGGATGTCGATCCCCATCGGATTTTTCAAGTATTCGGTTCGCAATCGGACGGCAATCATCTGTTCTCCTCCTGTACATAGAATCGACTGTTTCGATATTCCAGCGGGTAGAACGTAGGATGCTCCCGGCGGAAGGTGTTCGGCTGATGCAGACACATTTGATACTGCCCTGCCTGATCCCGGAAAATCATTCCGTGCCCGCCATTGCGGTCATAGAGCAGCTCCGCATCGGGTGTCCATTTCCCGGTCAGCTCGTCGGTATCGGAATGGGCCATAGCCTGCACATATCCCTTTTTCGTATAGGTGGACCAGAGCAGATGCAGCCGCCCATCGTCCGTGCGGATCAGGAACGGCCCGTCTGTCACGTAGTTTCTAAAAAAGTATGGCTTCACATATGGCTTCGCTTCCGATGCGTGGAACAGGAGGAATGGCTCTCCTTTTGCCTCCCTGAGATCGTCGGAGAGGCGGACGGCGCAGATGCTGCCATCCCGGATCTGCCGCCACTCGTGACAAAACACCATGTACGGTGTTCCATCTGCTGCGATATGCAGCGTTCCGTCGAGGCACCGCCTGGCTTGCGGCGTCACATAACCGTCCGACCAGAGTGAGAAAGGGCCCTCAGGATGATCGGCTGTCAGCACCGCGGTACCAAGGCCTCCGAGTTGATCGGCAAAAGTTGCGAACATATAAAAGCGGTCATGTGCGCACACCACCTCCGGCGCCCAGTAACTCTTTCTGCTCCAGAATCCATCCGGCCTTCGGAAGGCCTCAACAGGCCCCCGCCAGTTTTTCAGATCGTCGCTGATATAGACATCAAATCCATACGCCTGTCCGACAAAAGCTGTTTCGCTCCGCGTGCCGTAAAGATAGTATTTGCCGTTGTAATTCATAACGAAAGGGTCTCGCAGAAAGATCTCTTTACAGGATTTGTATTTCATCGTTTCATTCGCTCTCGATCTTGGTTCTCCGTGCCTGGATCTCGGCCTGCTCCTGGGGCAGATTCTTCTCCACATTCAGGAACCACAAAATAACTGCCAGCGCAGCGCCAGTGAAGACCTCCAGCCCCACGAAGGCGAAGGATATCACCCAGCCCACGGCGGAGGGCTGCTGCATGGCCACGGTCAGTACGCCGTCGGCAGCGGGCTTCAGATTCTCCAGGGCCACTTGGGCGATCAGGCCCTTGTCAGCCAGCCATGCGCTTGCCTCAGCGATCCCGGAGAAGGATTCCGGCGCGATATAGCCGGCCCTGGCCAGCATCCAGTTGAAGACACCGGTCATGATGCCCACCATAGCAACAGCGATAATGTTATAGATGGACATGGCCGCGCCGTCCAGCCGGATATTGGATTTCCACTCCAGATGATCCAGGCAATCGGCGAAGAGCGCCATGAACACGTAGGCGCAGGGCAGACCGCCGATGTTCTTGATAAACTGTCCCACGAGCACGATGGTGAGATTCGTCGGGAACAGCCAGCAGATCAGGCTGCCCACGGCATACAAAATGAAGCCCACCATGGTGACGTTCCGTTTGCCGAAGCGCTTGGCCAGCGGCCACACAGCGAAGATGCCGATGCCCATGGGGATGCCGCCGATCACGGAGACCAGCATCTGGGTGATGCCGTCGTTGTAGGTGCCCAAGACATAGTTGCAGTAATAAACGAGACCGAGGTTTTTCAGCGTTGTGCCGATCGTATAAATGAGGAAATATACATACATGAGCACCATGTACTTGTCCGTGAAGATGAGCTTGAGTTGCTCGCGGAAGGGTGTTTTTTCATCCGGCGCATCCGCTGTCTCTGCGGTAACGCGCTCCTTGGTGAAGAAATACTCCATCAATGTCAGCGGCAGCGCGAGGATCGCGAGAACACTCATCAGCGTGATCCATTTGGACTTGTCCACGCCGATCATCGGCATGATGACCATGGGGAACACCAGCGCCACGAGGATGCCGCTCATCATGATCGTGGTGATCTGGTTGAAAGCAGAGAGGCCGCCGCGCGCCGTGCCGTCGCGGGTGGAGAGCGGCACCATCAGATTGTGGCTCATGTTGAAGATCGTGTAGGCAAAGGAATAGAACAGGTTATACGATACCATGACCCAGATCGCCTTGACCGTGTCGCTGGACTCCGGCACGGTGAAAAGCAGGATCGCCGTGATCGTCACGAGCGGCGCTGACAGCAGCAGCCACGGGCGCGCCTTACCCTCTTTCGTGCGGGTGCGGTCGATGATCTGTCCCATGACGATGTTCGTCACGGCGTCAATGACCTTAGAGACGATGGGAAATACCGTGAGGAACGCACCGCCCCAGAGCGTTGTCAGATTGAGAACATCGGTATAGTAGACGTTCAGATAGGTCGCAAGCACCGCGTTCAGCAGCAGCGCTCCGGCAGGGCCGAGCAGATAGCCCAGCCACTTTTCCTTTTTCGTCACCGCTTCGGACTTGACCTGACTTGCGGGCAGAGATACAAACATCTTCACTTTTTTTCTCCTGTCCTCAATATTTTAATTTCAAGATCAGGTTCAACACATTTCTAGCTGTCCGCTGTAGCTCGCCGCGGGTGATGCCGTCCGGCTGACCGAGCGTTTTCAGCAGGCTGCCGTCGGACTTGTATTTCTTCGCCATGTGGCTCATGTCACCGGGCATCAGCACGTCCACCTGCGCGCGTACCCGATATGCATTGTTTCTGATCTTGGGAAATTCCGGGCTTGCGGATCTCTGCATCCACCAGTCGGTGATGACCGTGCCCGCGAAGCCCCATTCTTTACGCAAAACGGTGGTGACCAGATCATAATTGTAGTGGCTCCAGACGCCATTGACTTTGTTGTAGGAGGTCATGATCGTCAGCGGCTTTGCCTCCTTGACCATGATCTCGAAGTTTCTCAAATAGATCTCCCGAAGGGCCCGCTCGGAAACACGGGAATCGTTGGTATTGCGTTTCGTTTCCTGATTGTTGCAGGTAAAATGCTTTGGGCAGGAGGCGCGTCCGGTGCTCTGCACACCGCGAACAACCGCGGCTGCCATCTTGCCGGACAGCAGCGGATCTTCGGAGAAGTATTCAAAGTTCCGCCCGCAAAGCGGGTTGCGGTGGATGTTCATGCCGGGAGCGAGCTGTACGTCCACTCCGTAGTGGATCATTTCCTCGCCGATCTTCTGATGAATCGCCTCGACCAGTTCGACATTCCATGTGCAGGCAAGCGCCGTGCCGCACGGGATCAGCGCACAGTATTTTTTCAAGCGAAGACCCGCGGGGCCATCCGAGGTGATGATGGGCGAGACCCCCTTCTCTCTCAAGCTTTCGATCACGCCGCCAAAAGCGCCTGCGTTGCCCGCCACACCAAGGGAGCTGCCCATCATGCCGTGGCCTCGCGTGAGGGCTTCCAACTCCTCGTCACCAAGCAGGGCGATAAACGCGTCCAGCGTGAGCTTGCCCGAAGCGACGTCCGCCAGCTTGCCGCCCTTATCGCCCGTAACGGGAATCGCCTGCGGGAGATCTTCCAGGATCCTCTGCCGAAGCGCGGAGCTTTCCAGGCAGATCGCCTCGCACTGTTCGACAAGGACTTCCTGTTCAAGCGTGAAGCTCCCGGCCGCCTGCGTGTTGACGGCAAAGCGGTACTCCCCCGCTTCCAGCACAAAGGCGTGCTTCACCTCGTCGTAGGAGGCAAAGCACCGGTCCCCGCAGGAGAGCGTCAGCGTCTCGCTCTCACCGGGCTTCAGCTCGTTCGTTTTGCCGAAGGCCGCGAGGACGCGCAAGGGCTTATCCAGTCTCCCCTCCGGGGCTGAACACCAGAGCTGAACGACCTCCTTCCCCGCGCGATCGCCAACATTTCGGACGGTGATGTCCACGGCGACACCGGTATCGGAGCGCGTACACACTGCTGAAGAGAGCTCAAACGCGGTATAGCTCAAACCGAAGCCGAAGGGATACAAAAGCTTCTCGGGGTGGCGATCGAAATACCGATAGCCTACGAAGATGCCCTCGGCGTAGTCGTTATATTCCTTGCCGCCGAAGTTCGAGCTGCTGGGGTAATCCTCATAGCGCCGAGCGATCGTATCCGACAACTTGCCACAGGGGCTGACCTTGCCGTACAGCACATCGGCCACGGCGTTCCCGCTCTCCATGCCGCCCTGCCAGACGATCAGGATCGCAGACAGATTGTCTGCGTAATCCTCTGTCCATGCCATATCCATGATGCTGCCGATGTTCAGCACAACGACCGTATGCGAAAAGCGCTGTGTAACCGCATCCAGCATGGCACGCTCTGAATCGGTCAGATAGTAGCTCCCCTTGGTCAAGGTGTTCTCCCGGTCCTCTCCCGCAGCTCGTCCGATGAGCACCAGAGCCGTTTCAGCGCACTTGGCTGCATTCTCCACCAAGGCTGTATCAAGGGGCATTTCCGGGTGGCTGTACGGCCAGTGTCCCCACCAGCCGTGGTCCGCCGCGTTGTCTTCTTCCTGCGTCCAGGCGTAATAACGGTTGAAAAGTTCTGTATCGAACCGCGCTCCCGCATTTTTCAGTCCGTCGATCAGATTCACATAATAGGGCGCGTGGACGTCTCCTCCGCTTCCGTAGCCCACATAGAACCAGTCCAGTTGGCAGCGTCCGAACACAGCGATCTTCTGCTCCGCATGCAGAGGCAGCACGCCGTCATTTTTGAGCAAAACACAGCTCTCGGCAGCGGCCTGACGGATCAGGGCATCGATCCCCGGTGTGACATAGCGCTCACCGCCAGCCGAGGTCTCCTCCTGCATGAGACCGTTGCCCATGGCCATGTCGATGACATGCTGCATCATTTGTCCCATTTTCTTTTTCCATTTTTTCATGTCTTCGCCTCCTGATACGGATCCGGTTTATTCTGATTTTTATTATACCAAAGAAATCCCTGTATAGCTTGCACTTTGGTAAGAAATATCGTAAACTCGTAATAGATTTGGAGGGGCGTTATGAAAAATGTTGACCTGAACTATATCTGCACGATGATCGGCAGCCTGTCCGGCATCCCGATCCGCATATACCGAGGCTCAGAACAGCTTTTCTATTATGATATTGTCGGTCTTCCCAGGGACCCGATGACGGTTTATCGGGATGAGATCTGGGCCATCGGATCGCACGTCGGTTACTTCTCCACGCAGCATTTTAACTACTATGGCGTGATAAATTCCGGAGATCTCAAGATCATCCTTGGCCCGACTCGTCAGATCACGAACAGCGATCAGGAGCTGCATGAGCTGGCTTTTCGCGCCGACGTCGCGCCGGAGGATGTGCCCGCCTTTCTCAACGCCATGAAGAGCATTATCCCCATGCCGTTGGAAAGCGTTCTGCAAATGCTCTGCACCGTCAATTATATCCTCAATGATGAAAAGCTGGAGCTGAAGGACATCGCGATCTATGACGCGGAACAATCATCTCTGAAGGAGACGATGCAGCGTGAAATAGACGCTACGTCTCCGGAAGCTGACGCTGCGCCCCACAACACCTATGAGCTGGAACAGACGATCCTGAATATGATCAGCCATGGGGATACGGCAGCCCTGCATGAATGGAGTTCTGCCGCGCCGGCCGTACGCGGCGGCCTCCTGGCAAAAGATCAGCTGCGGCAGATGAAGAACACCTTTGTGGTCACCGCTACCCTTGCCTCCCGTGCCGCGATCCGGGGCGGCTTGGCGGTCGAGGACGCTTTGAGCCTCAGCGACTCCTTCATTCAGAGCTGCGAAATGCTGACCGCTCCTGATAAAATCATGAACCTTCAATACCATATGATCTTTGAATTTGCCGAGCGCGTGGAGCGTATCCGCATAGGAAAGGCTCCCACAAAGCTGTCGATCGCTGTGGCAAATTATGTCCAGCACCACCTGTCGGAGCCGATCTCCGCAGACGAGATCGCCAGAGAGGTCTATTTGAGCCGCCCGCATCTCTCCACAAAGTTCAAAGCGGAGACCGGACAAACGCTTACCGATTTTATTCTCAATGAAAAGACGGAGGAAGCAAAACGCCTCCTCCGCTATACAGATAAAACCGGGACGGCGATCGCCGCCTATCTGGGCTTCTCCTCGCTGGGTCATTTCTCCCGGGTGTTCAAAAAATATGCCGGAAGAACGCCGACCGAATACAGGGAGAAATATTCTTCATGACCGCTTGAGTCTGCGTCCGATCGGAGTCCACCCGCTTTATCAGTGGGTCGTATATAGAGTCAAACGATCGGTGCGTCAACTTGCACTTCGGGAGATATTCGTTATTACGCAAATGCAGCACCCCTCTGAGCTTCTGAGCAAAAGCAGCAGGATCTCAGAGGGGTTCTGATTATGATGCATTTCCGGAAAGCTTCTGGATCTCCGGAACACGCCGCAGCGCATAGTAAAGCGTCACGCCGCCAATGACACCGACGGCGCCCTGCATGAGGTTTCCGAGGATCTCCACAGCCGCGCCGAGGCCAAAGCCAAGCACCACAGCCTCGTACACAAAGTAAACGGCTGCCATCGCGAGCTCGCCGCAGATCGCGGCAGGGATCGCTTTTTTGGTGCGACGGAACACAAACCCCGTGATCAGAGCCGCCAGGCCCTTTGCGATCAGGGTGCCCGGCGCGTAAGCCGCGTAGCCACCGAGGATGTCCGCCATCATGGAGCCCACGCCTGCGGAAACGCCTCCCCAAACGGGACCGACGACCAAAGCGGCAAAAACAACGATGATATCGCCCGCGTTCAGATAACCGCCGGTCGGTGTGGGAATCGGGATGACCATGGTCGCGACGCAGCATAGTGCCGCCAGCAGCGCGAGAAAGACGATTTTTTTGGTTTTATTTTGCATGATAAGGATTCCTTTCAGGGTTCGGATAATCAAGATCCGGTCAGGTCTGCATACCTTCGGATCATAGTTTCCATGGTTTTGCCGGATTTGAGCGCGTCGCGCAGCTCCTGCGCAGGACTGAGAAGCTGTTCAGCCCTCGGATAGAGCGGCTCTAAAAATCGCGCCTCTCCCCTGCCGCGCCGCTCCAGTCCCGCACGCGCTAGCTCCAGCAGCTCCAGCATTGCGTTCGAGACCGCTTTGCGGTCCGCCCAATCCGGAAGACCGCGGCGGTTGATCTGGTCGCGCAGCTCGGCGGTGGTCCGTCCGTGTCCGTAGAGCGCATGATCGGCGGTTAGAAAATCGCGCACCTGCTCCGGCACCTCCGCGAGCCCGGCGTGGAAGGCCGCCGCGGCCATGACCTGACGCACCGGCTGCTGACAGACGCTGCGGTATTCGATCGTGCCGCGATGGGTCAGATCCTCCAGCTTATAGGAACGCAGATAAGCCAGATCCTCCAGACAGGGATGAAAGATCGTGGTGTGGTAGGCGCCGTTTTCGAAAAACGCACCCTCCATGGCGTCGGTCTCGATGTACTGCTTCAGCGGCGTGGGCGTAAAGTTTAAGTACCGCCCGTCACGCTCTGCGCAGAAGATGCTTGTCTGCTCGATGTAATCCGTGAGTTCCGGGAGCGTCTGGATCGTGTCGTCGTAATAGTCCACATTTTTTCGGTTCAGACCGTGGACGCTCTCGCGCCAAAACCAGTCCCGCACAAGGAGCCATCCGCCGTCCGCATCGAAGAGAGAGTTTGCGAACAGCAGCGATTTATACGGCTCCAGCTTAGAAAACGTGTGCAGCGTCGAGACGATGTCCTTTGTTTCCACGTCGAGCTGCACCTGCGACGCGCAGGCAAAGAGGCCGAAATCCGGATGGCTGTGAAACGGGATCGCGTCGCCGTACGCCGGGTAGCTCGACAGATGGTGCAGCAGCATCCGGTAACGTCCGTTCGGCACAGGCTGGTGCCGGTTCACCCGCCAGCCGGGGTTGATGCCCATGCCGGTGAGCGTATGGTGTTCGCGCAGCAGCCGCTCCTGCAGAAAGCTGTAATAGGTCCGGAAGCGACCGTCGATCACGCCGATGTCCGTTTCCTTTCCGAAGGACAGCTCCAACGTATTGTAGCTGCAGTCAAAGGAGAGACAGTCGCCGGTCTCTTCATCCACAGCTGCGTAGATGTTCCCCTCGTCGTCCAGCTTCTGATCGCCGAAGCCGAAGCGTATGACGAAAGCCTCCGTAACGCGGTGGATCAGCGAAAAGTCCGCCGGACCTCCCGTAAGATTCACCACCGGGAACTCCAGCTCCACACCCACGGCGGGCGTGCGCGGCCGCGCGGTCGGCGCGATATATTTCTGATAAACTGCCTGATCCAATGCGAGATTTGACATGTTCCCCACACCCTTCAGATCACAAAGTCCAGCGGCGAAGACGCCTGCTCGACGCCGGGGATATACTCATTGCCGTGGTTTTGTCCCTCAATCACCGGAACGCCGTTTTCATAGGCGAGCAGCCTGGTCATCGGGACAGCCTCCCACGCGTCGTCTGTCAGCGGCAGCGTTGAAAAGAGCGTTCCCTCCGGCAGACTGCGTGAATGGAGCGTGCCGCGCATGTTCACATGGACGTACAGCAGTTCCCCATCCGTAAAGATCAGATTCAGCTTGTTGCGCCGCGATATCGGTACGATCAGCGCCTCGGAGACGAGAAACCGCTCCTGCGCGGTCAGCGCCGCACCCTTCTGGGCGATGGCGGTGTTCTGCCGCTCTAAAAGATAATAAAACAGCAGCTCGCTGTCCGTGGTGCCGCGCAGACGGTCACGAAAGCCCTGCGTGCTGAGACCGGAAAACACGGTTCCGTTGTGCATCAGCATCCAGCCACGGCCTGAGGCGTCCTGACCGTAGAACGGATGACAGTTTTCCAATCGGATGTCGCCGATAGTCGCCTTGCGGATGTGTGCCAGGAGCAGCGCGCTCGTGACGGGGTTTTCCAAAAGCTCCGAGAGATAGGCGCTCTCGTGGGAAGGCGCCGCCTCGGTCTCCAGCCGGAAGACGCCCCCCGTGCGCTGCGCCATGCCCCAGCCGTTTGGGTTTTGCGCGCCATGGCTGAAAAACACGCGCAGCTCCGGAGCGAGATCGCGCGGTGCGCGTCCAGAGAAGCCAAAGAGCTCACACATGTCCGATCACCTCGTTCATACTCCCGGTGCGGTAACCCCTCAGATCCAGCGACACATAGGCAAAGCCGAAGCCGCGCAGGGCATCGTCGATCTTCGCCCGGTGCTCCAGTACGCGGACAAGCTCCGTCTCGCCCACCTCGATGCGCGCAAGGTCGCCGTGGACGCGCACGCGCACCTGATGAAAGCCGAGGTCCAAGAGAAGCTGCTCGGCGCGGTCCACCATGGAGAGGCGCTCTTCGCTGATCGTCTCGCCGTATGCGAATCGAGACGACAGACACGCAAAGGACTGCTTCTCCGCCGTCGGGAGGCCGAACTCTCTGGAGAGCGCGCGGATGTCCTCCTTGGTAAAGCAGGCGCGGCGCAAGGGGCTTTCGATCTTCAGCTCCTCGACCGCCTGCAGGCCGGGCCGGTAGTCGCCCTCATCGTCGAGGTTGGAGCCCTCCAGAATGGCGGCAAGACCCTCCGCCTGCGCCACCGCCCGGAGCTTGGTGAACAGTTCTCGCTTGCAGAGATAGCATCGATTTTTCGGGTTCTGACGGAAGCCCTCGATCTCCAGCTCCTCCGACTCCACGATGATATGGCGGATGCCGCGCTCTGAGCAGAAGGTCTTCGCCTCCTCCAGCTCCCGCTTCGGCAGCGAATGAGACGCCGCCGTGACGGCGACGCAGTTTTCGCCCAGCACGTCATGGGCCACATAGAGCAGGAAGGTGGAATCCACCCCCGCCGAAAACGCCACCACCGCGCTTCCCAGAGATTTCAGATGGGCGCGAAGGGTCTGATATTTTTGATACAGGGTCAATTGTTTTCCTCCCGTTTTTCGCCTTAAGGCTCCAGCGCCTGCTCCAGATCCGCGATCAGATCCTCGACGTCCTCGATGCCGACGGAGAGCCGGAGCGTGTTTTCATACACCCGCGCTTTGGCGCGCTCTTCGGGAGACTGATGAAAATGCGTAGAGGACGCGGGGTGGACGATGAGTGACTTGGCGTCGCCAACATTCACCATGTAATCAAAGATCCGCACCTTTTCCAGAACCCGAAGTGCGGCCGCTCGTCCGCCTTTGACATTGATGGACAAGATCGCGCCGGGACCTTTGGGGAAATACCGCTCGCTCAGCACGTGATAGGGGTTCCCCTCCAGCGCGGGATAGTTGACGGATTCCACATGGGGATTGCCGCTCAAATACTCTGCGATGCTGCGAGCGTTCGACACATGGCGCTCCATACGCAGAGAGAGCGTCTCCATGCCCTGCAGGAGATAAAACGCGTTCTGCGGGCTCATGTGGGGGCCGAACTCCGTGAGATAGCGGATGCGCAGCCGCTTGGTGAACATCTGCTCCCGCAGGGTCTTCTCCTCGATGGAGCCGGCGTATTCCTCAAAGAACTTTTCAAACTGCGGAAAATTGCCATTCAGCCAGTTGAAGCCGCCCTTTTCCACGACCAGGCCGGCGATGATCGTGCCGTGCCCGGCGAGATACTTGGTGGCGGAGTAGCAGACAATGTCGATGCCGTGCTCAAAGGGACAGAAGAGATAAGGCGTGGCAAAGGTATTGTCGATCACGACAGGGATGCCATGCTCATGGGCAAGGTCGGCGATCGCCTGGAAATCCACAATATTGATGCCGGGATTCCCGAGACATTCGATGTAGATCGCTTTTGTTTTTTCGTTGATGCCGCGGCGATAGGATTCGATGTCGTTTTCGTCCTCCACGAAGCGGCCCGTGATGCCGTAATCCGGCAGCACATCCCGCAGCAGCGTGGTGCTGCCGCCGTAGAGCGTCTGCACGGCGAGGATCTCATCGCCAGCGTTTGCAAGGTTCAGAAGCGTATTCGTGATGGCTGCCATGCCGGAGGCCATCGCCAATGCCGCTGCGCCGCCCTCCAGCGCCGCGATGCGTTTTTCCAGCACATCGTTGGTCGGGTTGGAGAAGCGCACATAGGAATGGCCCTCCTCGGCATACTCAAACAGACGCACGCAACGGTCATAGTCGCCCAGCTCAAAGGCCGCCGTGTGATAGATCGGCACGGCCTTGGAGCGGTAGTGCTCCGCAGGATTATAGCCCGCGTGGAGCTGCTTGGTGGTAAAACCCAGCGTGGGATCTTTATATGCTTCGTAACTCATGCTTCCATACCTGCCTTCTTTTGAATGTGGAGCTCGACGCGTTTTAAGATGCCGTCCGCCAGCAGGGCGATCACGGCACAGAACAGCGCGCCCCAGAGGATCTTGTAGGTATTCATGGTGCGCATGCCGTCAAAGAGCAGATTGCCGAGACCGCCGGCGTTGATCGTGGCGGCGATGGTGGCGATGCCGATGGTTGAGATCAGCGCGAGACGAACGCCTGCGATGATCAGCGGCGCGGAGAGCGGCAGCTCGATCCAGCTGAGTACCTGCGCCTCGCTCATGCCCATGCCGTAGGCCGCCTCCACGACGCTTTTGTCCACGCTCTCCAGCCCCGCGAGAAAATTGCGGATGAGCAAAAACTGGTTATAAACCACAAGCACCAGGATCGCCGTTTTTTCGCCCAGCCCGGTGATGGGGATGAGCAGGGCGAACAGCGCAAGACTGGGAATGGAATAGACCGCGCCGAACACCTGCACCACGGCGTTGCTCAGCCGCTCGCTGCGGCGGATCAGCAGCGTGAGGACCGCAGCAAGCGCGATGGAGATCAAAAGCGTGATCAGCACGATCTCCAAATGCTCCAACAGCGCCTGCAGCAGGCGTGGATAATATTTCGCAAAATACTGCAGCATTCAGCCCTCCGCTCCTTCCGACTCCTGCCGCCCGGTGCGGATCAGCGCCTCGACAAAGGCGTTGGCCGGGTGCGCGAGGATCTCCTCGGGCGCGGCGTACTGCTGGATCGCGCCGTGGTCCATGATGAGCACGCGGGTGCCCAGCTTGAGCGCCTCGCCGACATCGTGCGTGACAAAGACAAAAGTCTTGTTCGACTGTCGGTGGATGCGCAGCAGCTCATCCTGCAGATTGGCGCGGTTGATCGCGTCGATGGCACCGAAGGGCTCGTCAAACAGCATCAGCGAGGGATCCGCAGCCAGCGCGCGGATCAGACCCACACGCTGCTGCTGCCCGCCGGAGAGCTGGCGGGGATAGCGGGTTTGAAACTCCTCCGGCGGCAGATCCACCAGCCGGAGCAGCTCCGCCACGCGCGCATCGATCCGGTCCTTGTCCCATTTCAGGATCTTCGGCACCGTGGCAATGTTTTCATAGATCGTCATGTGCGGAAACAAACCGATCTGCTGGATCACATAGCCGATGCCCCGGCGCAGCGTGATGGGATCGATCTGCTGGATGTTCTTACCGCTCAGCAGGATCTCTCCCTCGTCCGGCTCATAGATGCGGTTGATGAGCTTGATGAGCGTGGTCTTGCCGCAGCCGGAGGTGCCGAGCACCGTCACGAGCGCGCCCTCTTCGATCTGAAGATCCACATGGTCCAGCGCGTTATAGCTCGCGCCGGGAAATTTTTTTACGACATTGCGAAACTCCACCGCAGCTGCCATAAGATCGCCTCATTTCTGTTCATTTCGCGGCGCACGCTCCTTCAGCCGAAGCGCCCCGCCGGGGCAGGCCGTGGCGCAGATACCGCAGCCTGCGCATTGCTCTGCATGCAGATGGATCTTTCGGCCCTCGCGTGTCAGCGCACCGAAATGACATCTCCTGGTACATAGACCGCAGCCGATGCAGCGGTCGGCGTCCAGCGCGATGATGCGTTCCGTTTTAGGCCAGACGCCGTGGCTGCCGCGCTCGCGCTGGGCACGGAAGAGATAGCAGCAGTCGCCGCAGCAGCTGCAGATCCCGTTGGGGTTGACCGTGTGCATCAGCCCCGCACGGTCCGCCTGGCGGACGATCTGCTTGGCGCGCTCGGCGTCGATCCGCTCGGAGAGACCCCGGTGGGCAAAGGTGTTCGGCATGCTTTTATAGGTGATGCAGGTCTGTGTGGGCAGACCGCACTCGCCGCGCAGCGAGCGGCAGTCGCAATAGTTCAGATAGACCGGACGGTCCTGCGCGTCGATGAAGCGCAGCACCTCCTCCAGCGGCAGGATCTCGTCTGCCGTTGGCATATCCGAGTCGTCCAGCCCGGCACAGTATTCCGAGAAATACCACGCGTCCAGCTTAAGCCGCACATCCTCCGGCAATGCGCGATACCGCTGCGCCTCCGTGATGGCGAAGATGTCCAGCATGCCGTAAAAATTATTTAAGCGGTAGCGCCGTTCAACCTCATCCGTAAGACTGACAATGCCGCGCCGGTATGCCGAGGCGAGGTAATCCGCCGCCGCAGCGCCGAAGATCTCGGAGAGATCTCCGGCGGTGAAGGACGGTTTTTCCACGGTCGAAATCAGTTTTTGATCTTCTGCCATGAGAAAGGTATCGACCCAGGGCGCCGCCGCCTCCGGCATGCCGAAGCGCTTCCAGACAGAGATGATACAGTCCGCCATTAGAGCTGCCCCTTGATGGAGTCGTAGAACGCCTGCGCCACCTCGTCATACTCCTGCTTTTCCACGTCCACCTGATAGTTCAGCTGGGTGATGGTCTCGGTGTCGATGAGAGCAGAGATCTTGTTGAGCACATCGGCGATCTCCGGGTGCGCCTCGAGCACCTCCGCGCGGATGATCGGCGCGATGTTGTAGGGCGGCCAGACCTGCTTGTCGTCCTCCAGCAGCGTAAACTCATCCTCGATCAGCTGGCCCTCCGTGGTGGCTGCGGGCGCGACGTCCGCCTCGCCGGAGGAGAGGATCTGATAGCGGAGGTTATATTCATAGACCGCGGAGGACTTCCAGTCAAAGGGGCCATAGGTGGCGATCAGCGCCGGGAGACCGTCCTCGCGCTCATCAAACTCGCCCTGAGAGGCAAAGCGCAGCTCGGTCGCGTGCTTCTGCAGGTCGGAAATGGTCTTGATGCCGTATTCCTCGCTGGCGGCAGTCGTGATGACCAGTCCCTGACCGTCGTTGGCCTGGGCGTAATCCAGCCAGACGACGTCAAACTGCTCCTGATACTGCTCCTTGACGATGTCGTAAACCTTCTGCGGATCCGTCTCCACCGGCAGCTTCAGAACGGCAAGAAGTCCCGTGCCGGTATATTCCGGGTAGAGGTCGATCTCCCCGGTGGTGATTGCGGTATGGACAGCGGAGTTCGCGATGCTGAGCTTGCGCTCCACCGGGATGCCGGCGTCCTCCAGCGCGAGGGCGTAGATCTCAGCGAGAATCTGACTCTCGGAAAAGTCCTTGGAGCCGATCACAACAGCGGCCTCACTGCCGCCGCTTTTCGAAGCGCAGCCTGCCAGAGCGCCGGTGAGCAGCACGAGCGTCAGAAGCAAAGACAATACACGGGTAATGGATTTTTTCATAAAAAGCTTCCTTTCTGGATCAAACACGTTGATATCTGGTCATGCGCCGATACAGGACATTCAGCAAAAAGCCGGTGCCGAGGCTCAGCAGCGCCACAGTGACGCCGCCGAGCCACAGCAGATCGTTGCGCATCAGACCGAGTCCTGTGAGGATGATCTCCCCCAGTCCGCCCGCGCCGATGTAGGCGGCGAGCGTCGCGCTCGCGATGACCTCCACGATGGCGGTGCGGATCCCGGTGAAAACGATCGGAAAAGCAAGCGGCGCCTTGATTTTGAAAAACAGCTGTCTTGCGTCCATGCCCATGCCCACGGCAGCCTCGACGATAGGCGCCGGAAGCTGCTTGAATGCCTGGGCGGTGTTGATGAGAATGGGCGGGATCGCGAGGATCGTGAGCGCGACGACCGCCGGGACCACACCGGTCCCGATGACCGGGATGAGCACGATCAAAATCGCGACGCTGGGGATGATGCGCAGCATGCCCCAGAACTTCACGGACGCCTTTTCCAACAGCGGCGAGTGGGTACACAAAATGCCCAGTGGGATCGCAATAAGCATTGCGAGCACCACCGAGAGGGCACTCACCTCCAAATGCCGCCCGATCATGGAAAGAAAATACGTCCAATGCGTGGAGAGATAGGCTTGAAACGTCTGCACGGCATTCATACCAAACTGTGCCCGCGTGCGGGGATCTTCGCTCTGAGATCGCCCAGCCGCTCCAGCGCGGCAACGAGCGTCTCGTCCCTCTTGGCAAAGTGGAAGCGGATCAGGTGGTTCACCGGCTCGCGGAAGAAGCTCGACCCCGGCACGGCGCCGACACCGACGTCCCGGGCCAGCACCTCGCAGAACTCCAGATCACTCTCAAAACCGAACTCGGAAATGTCCATGAGGATGTAATAGGCGCCCTGGGGAACCGTGTGCTCCAGCTTCAGCGTGCGCAGGCCGTCCAGAAACAGATCGCGCTTGCGCGTGTAGGTCGCGAGCAGCTCTTCGTAATAGTCCTCTCCGAAGCGCAGGCCCGGCACCACCGCCTCCTGCAGGGGCGCGGCCGCGCCGACCGTGAGGAAGTCATGCACCTTCTTGATGCGCTCGGTGATCTCCGGCGGCGCGATCGTGTATCCGAGACGCCAGCCTGTGATGGAATAGGTCTTGGAGAGGGACGAACAAGAGATCGTACGCTCATACATGCCGGGGAGACTGCTGAAATAGACGTGCTCGAAGGGCTTGTAGACGATGTGCTCATAGACCTCGTCGGTGATAACGTAGGCGTCATATTTCTGCGCGAGCGTCGCGATGAACTCCAGCTCCGCGCGCGTGAACACCTTGCCGCAGGGATTGGAGGGATTGCACAGCACCAGCGCCTTCACGCCCTGCTTAAAAGCGTCCTCCAGCTCGTCAGGGTCAAAGTTGAATTCCGGCGGGTAGAGCGGCACATAGATCGGCTCCGCGCCGGAGAGGATCGTGTCCGCGCCGTAGTTTTCATAGAAAGGCGAAAAGATCACGACCTTGTCGCCGGGGTTTGCCACCGTCATCATGGCGGCCATCATGGCCTCCGTGCTGCCGCAGGTGACGACGATCTCGGTATCCGGGTCGATTTTGCGGCCCATGTACTTCGTCTGCTTCTCTGCCAGCGCCTGACGCAGATTCTGCGCGCCCCACGTGAGAGAATACTGGTGATAGTCCTCATACGGCACCTGTGACAGGCGATCCAGGATCGCCTTCGGCGGATCGAAATCCGGGAACCCCTGCGAGAGGTTCACCGCGCCGTAACGGTTGGAGATACGGGTCATGCGGCGGATGACCGAATCGGTAAAGTCCGCCGTGCGGATGGACAGTGGCTGCATGTTGATCCCTCCTGTAGATCAGAAAATGGCGACGACCGCACCATTGTAGGTGCTCTCAATATAATCCTTCACCGCGGCGGTCTGCAGCGCCTTCACGAGCGCCTGTGTCTTGGCGGTGTTTTCCTCGCCGCTGCGAACGGCGATGATATTGGCATAGGTCTGCGCCGCCGCGCCGGAGGCGTCCTCCACGGCGAGTGCGTCCGCAATGTCCAGACCGGCAGCCAGCGCGTAGTTGCCGTTGATGACCGCGATCGAGCCCTCGTCCGCGTTTTCCAGCTGCGCGGGAACGGTCTCCGCCGCCACAGGAACGATGTTGTAGCCGCCGTCATCGACAATGTCCAGCGTGGTCACGCCGGCCTCGGCGTCCGCGTCCTCCGGCAGGGTGATGAGTCCCTCCTGCTGGAGCACGAACAGCGCGCGGGTCTCGTTCGAGCCGTCCGCGGGAATGATGATGGTCGCACCCTCAGCCAGATCCTTCAGGTCGGTCACGCCGTTGCCGAACACGCCGAAGGGCTCATAGTGGATCAGCGCCGCGGAGACGAGATCAGTGCCGTTTTCGGCGTTATAGTTGTTCAGATAGGGGGTGTGCTGGAAATAGTTCGCGTCCAGCTCGCCGTCCGCGAGGGCCTTGTTCGGCAGCACATAGTCGTCGAAGACCTTGATCTCCAGCGCGTAGCCTTCCTCGGCAAGGGCGTCCTCGATCTGCTCGAGGATCTCAGCGTGCGGCGTGGCGGAGGCGCCGACGATGATGGTCTCCAGCTCGCCGGGATCTGCAGCGTCAGCGCTGCCGGCCGCTGCGGAATCTTCGGTTTTGCTGCTGCACGCCGCCAGAGACAGCGCCAGCGTCAGAGCAAGGAAAATGGTAATGATCTTTTTCATGATTTGATAACTCCTTTTGTTGAAAATTTCAGGTTGGTTTGCGAATGAAGTATCTTTCACATTCGCCCAAATCTGAAATTCTCCCGAAGGAGTACGGTAAAATAGAAACTCATAATTGGTAAGCACTCCTGATCAATTAACGCGCCGATCGAGCTTGCGCGCGATGCGCATGCCGACGATCTGAATGATCTGGACAATGACGGCGATCAGCGCGACGCACGTCCAGGTGATCAATGGATTGGATCGCTGATGCCCATAGATGATGGCGATCTGCCCCAGTCCCCCGCCGCCGATGGTGGCCGCCATGGCGGAGTAGCCGAGGATCGTGACCGTGGAGATCACGGCGCCGACGATGAGCGCAGGCTTTGCCTCGGGCAGCAGGACCTTCCAAACGATCTGCATGGTGTCCGCTCCCATGGATTGCGCCGCCTCGATGACGCCGGCGTCCACCTCCTTGACGGAGCTTTCCACCATACGCGCCACATAGGGCGCGGCGGCGATCACCAGCGTGACGATGACTGCTTTGTTGCCCAAGCTGGTTCCGACGATGAATTTCGCCACCGGGAGCATGGCGATCATGAGAATGATGAAAGGCATGCTCCGCAGGAAGTTGACGATAACGCCGAGCACGCTGTTGAGCGAACGGACCGGGCGAATGCCCGAGGGATCCGTGACACTAAGCAGGAGTCCCAGCGGGAGTCCGATAAGATAGCTGAAGAAAGTCGCAAGCAGCGTCATATAGATCGTCTCCCAGACGCCGAGCTGCAGCACGCCGTTGTCCCAGAGCTTGATGAGCCATTCGGTTTTCACGCTCCCACCTCCTTTGGATCCAACAGAAGCAGCGCGCGGGCAATGTCCGATTTCGGATGGGCAAAAAGCTCCCGCACCGCGCCGATCTCGGCGATCCGGCTTTGGTCGATGACCGCAACGCGGTCGCAGATCTGCTGCACGACGCGCATCTCATGCGTGATGACGACGATCGTGACGCCGAGCGTCTGATTGATCTCCTTTAGCAGCGCGAGGATCGACTGCGTCGTGGTGGGGTCCAGCGCGCTGGTCGCCTCGTCACACAAGAGATATTTCGGCTTCGTGGCGAGCGCACGCGCAATGGCGACGCGCTGCTTTTGCCCACCGGAAAGCTGTGACGGGTAAGCATCGGCGCGATCGGCGAGGCCGACCAGCTCCAGCAGCTCCAGACTGCGGTCGTTGGCTTCCGCACGATCCCAATGCGCGATCTCCAGCGGGAAGCGCACATTTTTGACCACGGTGCGCTGCTCCAGCAGATTGAAGCTCTGGAAGATCATGCCGATGCTGCGTCGCTGTTCCAGCAGCTGCTTCCTCCCTAAAGCCATTAAGTCTACGCCGTCGATCCGGACAACGCCGGACGTCGGGCGTTCAAGAAGATTGATACATCGTACCAACGTGCTTTTACCGGCGCCAGAGAGCCCGATCACGCCGAAGATCTCGCCGTCGGCAACGGAAAGCGTCACATCCTCCAAGGCGTCGATGGCGCCGTGGGAGGTGGAATAGGTTTTGCTGAGGTGTTCTATTTCAATCATGGATATCCTCTCTATGACATAGAAAGACCGGAAAGCGTGCGCCTTCCGGTCTTGGCTTTGCGAATGACAAAATCAATCAGGAATCAGGCACGAGCCGTATTTGAAAGCATACCAAGGGGTGCACATACACATGGGCATGTACATCGTATTCATCATGGTACGGAAAGTGTACTTCATTGCCGTCTCCTTTAACATACTAACATTGTAGGCAGGTTGGATTATATAACGAACCATTCGAAAAGTCAACCAAAATTTTTATTTCACTCAATTTTTCTTTCAATCGTCGTAAAGGTGCTTGCTGAAATAGCGATCGCCGCGATCCGGCAGGAGCGTGACGATATCGCCGCGCGCACCGAGCTCGATCAGTTTGATCGCTGCAGCCACAGCCGCACCGGAGGAGGTACCGACGATAAGCCCCTCCTTTGCCGCCAACTTCTTCGTCTGCACGAACGCCTCGGCGTCTGTTACCTTGATGACCTGATCGACCAGGGAGAGATCCATCGTATCAGGCACAAAATCGTTGCCGATGCCCTCGATATCATAGTCCGCGTGCTCGCCGCCGCCGATCGTGGAGCCGACGGGATCGGCCAGCACGCCCTGAATGGACGGGTTTTGCTCCTTCAGGTATTTCACAACGCCGGTAAACGTGCCGCCGCTCCCTGCTCCTGCAACGAAGTAGTCGATCTTCCCTTCAAGATCGCTGTAGATCTCCGGCCCAGTCGTCTCATAGTGCGCGAGCGGGTTTGCAGGATTTTTGAATTGCCCCAGCATGACCGCGCCGGGGATGGCGGCGCGCAGCGCCTCCGCTTTCTCCGCCGCGCCCTGCATGCCGCCCTCTCGGGGCGTGTTGATGATCTCCGCGCCCAGGGCGCGCATGAGCGTCTGCTTTTCCTGGGAAAACTTCGTGGGGACGACAAAGATCACACGGTAACCTCGCCCCAGGGCGGCAAAGGCGATGCCGAGACCGGTGTTGCCCGCTGTGGCCTCCAGGATCGTACCTCCGGGCTGCAGCAGGCCGCGCCGCTCCGCGTCCTCGATCATATATTTGCCGACGCGATCCTTCACGCTCCCGGCAGGGTTCATGGTCTCGAGCTTTGCCCAGAGCCGAGCGTCATCCGACAGGCCAAGATTTGTCAGGCGCACGATCGGCGTATTGCCGATCAGTGCCTGCATGGATTCATATTTTGCCATGGTTCACACCTCGCTGTTCTCAATGGCCTGCTTCAGATCGCAGAGCAGGTCGTCAATGTTTTCAATGCCAAGGGAGAGGCGGATCAGCCTGTCCGTGATGCCGATATCGTCCCGAAGCGCCTTTGGAATGGCGGCGTGCGTCATCGTCGCCGGATGACAGACGAGGCTCTCCACCCCGCCGAGACTTTCCGCAAGTGCGATCAGCCGGAGCGCGGAGAAGAATTTCCGCTCATCATACCCCTCTCGCAGTTCAAAAGAGAGCATCGCGCCGCCGTTCTTCGCCTGCCTGCGGTTGATCTCATAGCCCTGCGCGTCAAGCAGACCGGGATAATACACGCGCTTCACCGCCGGGTGCGTCTGCAGGAACGCAGCTGCCCGCTGCGCGTTTTCCACGTGGCGGTCCATACGCACCGCCAGCGTCTTGATGCCGCGGATGAGCAGGAAAGAATCGAACGGGCCCAGCACGCCGCCGGAGGCGTTCTGCAGAAAGGCCAGGCGTTCTCCCAGCGCCGTGTCCTTCACCACGACGAGTCCCGCGATCAGGTCGCTGTGTCCGCCGAGATACTTCGTCGCGCTGTGCACCACGACATCTGCACCGAGGTACAGCGGCTGCTGCAGACACGGCGTCATAAACGTGTTGTCCACCACTGCGAGCGCCCCATTCCGGTGCGCGAGCTCAGAGACTGCGGCAAGGTCCGTGACGCCCAGCAGCGGGTTCGCAGGACTCTCCACAAGGAGCATCTTCACGTCTGGCGTGAACGCACTCTCCAGCGCTGCGAGATTCGTGGTATCCGCAATCGTGTATGCGATCCCGAATTGGCGGAAGACCTGATCAAGGAGACGATAGGTCCCGCCGTAGACGTCCGCAGAGATCACCACACGGTCGCCCTGCCGCAGCAGACTCAGCACCGCCGTGATCGCAGCAAGGCCTGAAGCGAACGCAAAGCCCGCACTACCGCCCTCCAGCTCCGCGATCAGCGCCTCCAGCGCGGCGCGCGTGGGGTTCCCGGTACGGGAATACTCCCAGCCGGTGTTTCGTCCCAGCTCCGGCTGCTCGTAGGTGGACGTCTGATAGATGGGAACATTGACCGCGCCGGTGGTTTTGTCCCCGTAGATGCCGCCGTGGATCACGGCGGATTCGATGCTTTGATACTCTGCCATTGTCATCACTCCCGCGTCAGTTTCGTTTTATCATATTCCGCGAAGAAATCCCGCGTGTCCTTTACCACGATCCCGCCGAACAAGATCAGAGACAGCAGGTTCGGGATCGCCATCAGACCGTTGCAGACGTCAGCCGCATCCCACAGAAGCTGGACGCTGATGAGCGCGCCTGCGGCGCAGATGAGCATGTGCAGCACGCGATAGATCCTCACCCGTCGCGCCCCGAACAGAAACGCAAAAGCGGATTCGCCGTAGGTATACCAGCCCAGCACAGTCGAGAGGCAGAACAGGATCAGGGAAATGACGATCACGATCTGGCCCAAGCCGCCCAAGTTCTGTTGAAAGGCTGTCGACGCCAGCACCGTGCCGTCCGTAACGCCGCTTTTCCATACGCCGCTGACCATGATGATAAGTGCTGTGAAGGTGCAGATCACAAAGGTATCGAAAAAGACCTCGATGATACCATAGAGCGCCTGACGCACGGGCTTGTCCACCTTCGCCGTGGCATGCACCATGGCCGAGGAGCCTGTGCCCGCCTCGTTGGAGAACACGCCGCGCTGCACGCCGCGCCGGATCGCAACGCCCATGGTCGCGCCCGCCACGCCGCCGATCACCGCGTCGCCGGTGAAGGCGGATTTCACGATGAACCAGAGCGCCTGCGGCACGAGCGTGATATTCATGATCAGGATCACAAGACCGAAGCCGAGATAGATCAGCGCCATGATCGGCGTAAGAAACGTCGTAACGTCCGAGATCTTTTTCACGCCGCCGAAGATCACAAGCCCATCGATGAGCAGGATCAGCGCCGCGATCACCCAGGGGATCGCGCTGCTGCCGCCGGTGAGACCGCCAACCGCGCTGTTGATCGTGTTGACCTGCAGCGCGCCGCAGGACACGAACGAAACGAACACCGTGAACACCGCAAACGCGCCGCCGAGGAGCTTCGCAATGGTTTTGTGCTTCATGCCGCGGGTGAGGATGTACATGACGCCGCCGCGAAAATTGCCAGCCTCGTCCTGCACGCGAAAGTGCATGGCGAGCGCGATCTCCGCAAACTTCGTTGCCATGCCGCCCAGCGCCGCGATCCACATCCAGAAGATCGCGCCCGGACCTCCCACGGCAATAGCATAGGCAACGCCGACGATGTTGCCGTTGCCAACGCAGGAGGACAGCGCTGTCGCCAACGCCTTATAGGAGCGGATCTGTCCCACGCCGTCATCCGACTTCTTCCCTACGTTTCCGACGACCTCCCGAAACGCCGTTCCGAATCGCGCGAACTGGATGCCGCGCAGCCGGATCGTGAAGTACAGTCCGACGCCGAAGAACACCGCAAGCATGATCGGGCCAAACAGAAATGTGCCCATATCTCCCAAAATTTTGCCAATAACTGCTTCCATTGCGATCATACTCCTTTACAAAATAGACCGGAGCGCCCGTTTCCGAGCGCCCCGGCTTGCTTTTCGGTCCGTTTGCTTACAAGATCGGATGGGCACAGAAACACGAGCATACTGCAAAATGGGCGCAGCAACACCCGCACATCGCCTTGGCCATGCGCGCAACTGCCCGGTTCTGAATTCCATAGAGATTCATGGTTAGATTCCCAACTTTCCTATTGACTTGATGGGTTATTATTGTTATACTGCGCTTGCAAGAATTTGTCAAGTACAAAATGTCATTTTTCGGAAAGGATGATATCAATATGAATTCCGTTCAACATATCACGCCTGAGGATCTGTTTCATTTGGAGCGCGGCGACGCGGTGCTGCTGGACGTCCGCGAGCCGGATCAGGCGCTGCTGGGCACCATCGACGGCGCGATCAACATCCCCTTTTCCAAGTTGGAGAAGCAGCCGGAGCTCGCGCCGGCGGGCAAACCGATCTACGTTTTCTGTCAGGAGGGCAATGTGAGTCTGGAGGCGTCTGAGCTGCTGCTGGGGCAGGGTCTGGACGTCACCAACGTGGACGGCGGATGGAGCGCATGGCGTACTTATATTGATAACCTCGCCCCTGTCGCGGTCGACGCCAAGGGACTCAAATGCCCGGGGCCGATCGTCCGGGTCGCGGACACGCTCAAAGAGCTCAAAACCGGACAGAAGGTATTCGTCGAGGCCACGGAGGACGCCTTTGCCTCCGACATCGCGGTCTGGTGTGATCGAACGGGAAACAAGCTCCTGAAGCTGGAGGTAAAGCCCGACGTCATAGAGGCGCTTGTGGAAAAGGCGCCGCCTGCCGTGCAGCCGGTCGCCGCCGCGCAGAATGACAAGACCTTTGTGGTCTTCTCCGGTGATCTGGACAAGACCATTGCCGCCTTCATCATGGCAAACGGCGCCGCCGCCATGGGGCGCAAGGTCACCATGTTCTTCACCTTCTGGGGTCTGAACATCCTGCGCCGTCCGAAGCGGGTCTCGGTTGTGAAGACTTTCATCGAGCGCATGTTCGGCTTCATGATGCCCCGGGGCTCAAAGAAGCTCGGACTCAGCCGCATGAACATGGGCGGACTGGGCGCGAAGATGATCCGCTACATCATGAAGAGCAAGGGCGTGAGCTCCTTAGAGGAGCTGATGGACAGCGCACGGGCGCACGGCGTGCGTCTTGTCGCCTGCCAGATGTCCATGGACATTATGGGCATCCGTCAGGAGGAGCTGATCGACGGTGTGGAGCTCGGCGGCGTAGCCACCTTCCTCGGCTCGGGCGAGCAGTCCGACATGAGCCTCTTTATCTAAAAAAGCAGAAAGGATGGCATGAAGCCTTGAGCAGAGAATTGGAACCCTATCAGCGCATCGAGCAAAGCATCCAGAAAAAATACCGCAAAACGATCTGGCGGCCTTTTGTCAACGCGATCAAGCAGTACGAATTGATCGCGGAAGGAGATCGGATCGCCGTCTGCATCTCCGGCGGGAAGGATTCTTTTTTGTGCGCCAAGCTGATGCAGATGCTGCAGCGACACAGCGACGTGCCGTTTGAGCTGGTATTTCTCGTGATGGATCCGGGCTACAACGCATACAATCGCAAAAAGGTCGAGGAAAACGCGGCCCTGCTGCACATCCCGGTCCAGATCTTCGACACGGACATTTTCGACGTGACTGCAAGCGTGGGCGGGTCGCCCTGCTATCTCTGCGCGAGGATGCGCCGGGGCTATCTTTACAGCAAGGCCAAGGAGCTGGGTTGCAGCAAGATCGCGCTGGGGCACCATTTGAACGACGTGATCGAAACCGTGCTGATGAGCATGTTCTATGGCTCTCAGCTGCAGTCGATGGCGCCGAAGCTGCACAGCAGCAACTTTGAAGGTATGACGCTGATCCGTCCGCTCTATGGCGTCCGCGAGGAGGATATTCTCGCCTGGAAGCGATACAACGATCTGGACTTCATCCAATGCGCCTGCCGGTTTACGGAGAATTGCTCGCTGCCGGATGACGACAGCGGCGGCAGCAAGCGCAAGGAAATGAAGATCCTGATCCGAAATCTGAAGAAGACCAACCCCGACATCGAAACGAGTATGTTCAACGCCCTGCACGCAGTCCACATCGACACCTTCCCGGGCTTTAAATCCGGCGGAGAGAAGCACAGCTTTCTGGAAAAGTTCGATCAGGAGGAACATGAAGAAGCAACTTAGGATCCAGGGGATGTACTGCCCCAACTGCGAAAAGCGGATCGAGACCGCGCTCATGAAGTTGGATCGGGTGCGAAGCGTCCATGCGGATTATTCCGCCGGAACGGTCGATCTGGAATGCGACGGCAGTCCGGAGCTTTCGGAGATCGGCTCCGTGGTGGAATCACTCGGGTATACGCTCGCGGACACACGGTCGAACATCACGCGCATCGTCAGCCTGTGGATCATTCTGCTGGGGCTCGCAATCATCTTTGAGCGCCTCGGTCTGCTGAATCGTCTTGTGCCGCGTCAGCTGGGCGAAAACGGCATGAGCTATGGGCTGTTTTTCCTGACAGGCCTTTTGACCTCCGTTCACTGCGCCGCCATGTGCGGCGGGATCGGGATCTCGCAGAGCCTGCCCGGAAAGGGACGCTGGTCCGGTCTGCTATATAATACGGGACGCGTGATCTCCTATACGGTGATCGGCGCGGTGCTCGGTCTCGTCGGCATGCTGGCGGGCGGCGGTCAGGCAGCCTCTCCGCTGCTGCAGGGGATCGTGAAGCTCGCGGCGGGAGCGCTGATGCTGCTTGCCGGTGTGAATCTGCTGGGTCTCATCCCCGCGCTGCGGAAGGTGCGTCTGACGCTGCCGGGGCTGCCGCGACTGGGACGGCGCCCACTCGTGATCGGGCTGCTGAACGGGCTGATGCCCTGCGGGCCGCTGCAGGCGATGCAGCTGGCGGCTCTGGGCTCCGGCGATCCGCTGCATGGCGGTCTGAGCATGCTGTTTTTCAGTCTCGGCACCGTGCCGCTGATGCTGGGGCTCGGCGGGATCGTCGCCGTGCTGGGCAGACGCTTCACCCGCGCGGTCAATCTCGTCGGCGCGGTGCTGGTCGCGGTATTCGGCATCGCGATGCTCTCGCAAGGCGCGGCGCTCTCGGGCATGTTCAGCGTTCGGCAGCTGTGGATCATCCTGCTGGGTCTTGCCGCCTTGGGCTTGGTCAGCCTGATCTCCGATGAACGTCTGCGTGCAGTTTTCAGCGTCACCGCTGTCGCCTCCGCGGTGGTCGCCGTGGTGCTGACCGCGGGCTCCCTGCCGTCAAAACAGCCCGCGACCACGGTCCGCATAGAGAACGGCGTGCAGATCGTCACGAGCACGCTTAAGCCGGGGCAATATCCGGACATCACCGTTCAGGCCGGCGTTCCGGTCCGCTGGACGATCTACGCGGACGAGGAAATGATCAACGGCTGCAATAATAAAATGATGATCCAGCCGCTCGGTCTGGAGCTGAGCTTCGTTCCGGGTGAGAACGTACTGGAGTTTACGCCGACGCAAGCCGGTACCATCCCATACAGCTGCTGGATGGGTATGATCCGCGGAAGCATCACGGTCACGGAATAGGAGGTTCCCATGGCAAAATCAGAAAGCAAAAAGAAACGCTCGTGGCTGCTGCCCGTCGCGGCGGCGGTCGTGCTGCTGGCAGCGTTGTTCGTGCTGCTGCGGCCGTCCGGGACGGAGAATGCAGTCTCGGAAAGACAAAGTCTGACGATCCCCAAAGCAGAGATCACGGAGGTCGCGTCGTTTTATCCCGTCACGATCGACGGCACCGAAATGGAGGTCCTCGCGATCCGTACCGACACGGGTGAGATCCGCACCGCGATGAACACCTGCCAATCCTGCTACGACTCCGGGCGCGGCTATTATGAGGCGGACGGGACGGAGCTGGTCTGCCAAAACTGCGGCTTTCGCTTCACCGCCGACGAGGTCGGCTTGGAGGGCAGCGGCGGCTGCAACCCCTGGCCGATCACCGAGGCACAGCGTACAGACACCGAAGATTCGGTTCAGATCCCTTACGAAACGCTGCTTGCGGCAAAGTCCGCTTTTTCCAATTGGAAGGGATAAGGATTTCAGGCTCGAACGGTAAAATACCTTTCAGAATTTTCGCATTCAAATAGAACGCGCGGATATGCGCCTACGTGTATGCACGAAGACCGGAATCAGGTCCTGTACAGGATCAGATTCCGGTCTTCGTGCGTTTATTGACAGCTGCTTCTCCTTCCTGCAGCGCGGGAGTCAGGATGTGAAGAAATGACGCAGCAACTGTTTTAGTCTCTCGGTACGGGCAGTCCGGCGAGTTCGAAATAGTGTTCGCCCCATTTGCAGAGCGCATCCACGATGGGCACCAGGGTACTGCCGAACTCCGTCAGCGAATACTCTGTCCGGGGCGGCACGACGGGATACAGCTCCCGGTGGAGCACACCGTCTTCCTCCAGCTCCTTCAGCTGCTTAGAAAGCATCCGGGGCGTGGCCTGCGGGATCGCCTTTTGGATCTCATTGTAGCGTTTGGTGCCGTCGATCAGCTCATAGACGATCTGAGCCTTGTATTTCCCGCCGACCACATCCATCGCAGCCTCCACGGGACAGTTGTAGGTCTTGATCTTCTCGATATTCATGGAGAATTCCTCCTTACTATGCTTTTTGATAGTATGTCACAAAAAAGTGCGTTCTTGCTTTTTCGTTTGTATCGTCTATAATTATAGGCATGAAAGGCGAAAAAGTCAATCACAAATTCAACATTGAAAAAGGAGAACCTATCATGGAAAAGATCAAGGTTGCAGATTATGAAGCAGTTCTGGCGACGGTCGCCAAGTACACGGACGCCTGCAAGGAGGGCAAGAGCGAGATCATGAAGCCCGCCTTCACCGACAACGCTCTGATGTACGGCTATCTGAACGGCGAATATTATCACGGCTCCATCGAGGCGCTGTACGGCGCCGTCGATGCCTTTGGCCCTGCGCCGGAGACCAAGACCAGAGTCGACGTCCTCGCCATCGAGGGCACCGCTGCGACGGTCCGCGTGACGCTGGAAGACTGGCACGGTCTGGCCTTCACCGACTTCCACAGCCTGATCAAGGAAGACGGAAGCTGGAAGATCCTTGCCAAGGTGTTCCACCAGTATTAAGAAACGGAGGGCGAGCAGATGGATTTCATGAAGCTTGCCGCAGAATGGTATTCGGTTCGCTCTTATTCTGCCCGCCCGGTCGAGCAGGAGAAGATCGATCAGATCCTGAAAGCGGCGCAGCTGGCGCCCACGGCGGTCAATTTCCAGCCGCAGATGATCTATGTCCTGAAAAGCGACGAGGCCATGGCGAAGATCAACCGCGTCTGCCGATGCATCTACGGCGCGCCGCTGGTGTTCCTCGTATGCAGCGACGAGCGAAAGACTTGGAAAAGTCAGACGGAGCGGGACTACAGCTCCGGCGAGATGGACTGCAGCATCGTCTGCACGCACATGATGCTGGAGGCATGGGAGCAGGGCTTGGGCTCCGTGTGGGTGCGGCTCTTTGATGTCGATGCCGTGGCAAAGGCCTTTGATCTGCCGCATTATATGAAGCCGATCTGCCTGCTGCCGGTGGGCTACGCCTCGGAAGACGCGGTCCCCTATGCCCCGTGGCACGACGTTTACAAGCCGATCGAAGAGATCAGCGCAATATTGTAAAAAAGGAGATTCCCTCTATGGCTAAGAAAATCATCATTCTCAACGGCAGTCCCCGCAAAAACGGGAACACCTCTGCCCTGACCGCAGAATTCAAGCGCGGCGCGGAGGAAGCCGGAAACACCGTCACGGAATTTCATCTCAACAGCATGAAGATCCACGGCTGCCTCGGCTGCTGGCACGGCGGCAAGGACGCCGAATGTCCCTGCGTCCAGAAGGACGAAATGGCGCAGATCTATCCTGTGTACCGGGAGGCGGACGTCGTGGTGCTGGCCTCGCCGCTGTTCTACTGGTTCATCTCCGGCCAACTCAAGACCGCCTTTGACCGGCTCTTCGCCGCGGCGGAGTGTGATCCCAACTACCGCAATCCCGTGAAGGAAAGCGTTCTGATCATGGCGGCCGAGGGTGCGGGCTTTGAAGAGAGCGAGCATTGGTACGACCATCTGGAAAAACACATCGGCTGGAAGAGCCTCGGCAAGGTGCTCTGCGGCTGGGTGACCCAGCCGGGAGACATCCAGGGAAAGCCGGAGCTGCAGCAGGCCTATGAGCTGGGCCGCTCCATTCGATAACGGGAGGAATCTGAAATGAAGAAGATCGTCGTGATCACAGGCAGTCCCCGCAAACAGGGAAACAGCTTTGCCATGACTGATTCGTTCGTCAAGGCCGCAGAGGCAAAGGGACATACGGTAACGCGGTTTGATACCTCGTTTATGAACATTGGCTTCTGCCATGACTGTGAGACCTGCTTCAAGACCGGAAAAGCATGTTCCTTTGACGATGATTTCAATAAAATGGCGCCGTACATTCTGGAGGCGGATGCCATCGTCTTCTCCATGCCGGTCTATTGGTACTCCATCCCCGCACAGATCAAGAGCGTGATCGACAAGCTGTTTGCATTCGTTGTCGGCGGCAAGGACATCGCGGGCAAGGAATGCGCTCTGATCACCTGCTGCGAGGAGAGCGATATGACCGTTATGGACGGCGTGCGCATCCCCATCGAGCGCAGCGCCGCATTGATCCAGTGGAAGATGGTTGGCGAAGTCCTTGTCCCCGGCGTGCTGGAGGCAGGCACGATCAACAACACCGATGGCTGCAAGCAGGCTGCGGCGCTTGCGGAAAAGTTCTGAGCTGATTCATTTTCTCTGTGAACAAAAACACCTGTACCATGCACGGAACGCCCGATGCCGGTACAGGTGTTTTTCTATAGATCTATTTTGGGAGGCTGGTCTAAAATAATAAATCCACGTATTTATGTCTTGCAATCTGCATAACATCGTATTACAATATTCTCGGAAGGTGGTGTTACTATGAAAGACGCAACCGTCAGTGCCCGTGTTGAATATGATGTAAAAACCGAGGCTGAGGATATCCTTCAGAAGCTTGGCGTACCCGTCTCTGTTGTCATTAACTCCTTGTACAGGCAGATTATCTACCGTCGCGGTATCCCATTCTCGCTGGTTGTTCCTGCCGAGCCGAAAACGCTGGAGAGCATGACGAAGGCGGAAATGGATGCGAAGCTGCAACACAGCTATGAACAGTCTCTGAATGGTGAAGGTCGTCCATTTGAAGCAGTATTTGATGACCTTGAAAGAGGTCTCGATTGATGGACCACTACAAAATCATTATTACTCCTGATGCTGAAAACGACCTGGCTGAGCTGATAAACTATATATCAGACGTGCTTCTGGCACGGGATACAGCAAGAAGTTACATCCGGACGATCCGAGAAGCGATCTCAATACTGAATGAAATGCCCGCAAGATATAAAGCGGTCGACAATGAGCCCTGGCATTCAAGAGGAATCCGACGAATCATTGCAAAAAACTTCTATGTATATTACCGCATTGATGAGGAACACAGACGTGTTTTTATTCTGAATATTATCTATGCCAGACGCGATCAGCTGCGAGCTCTGGAGCAAATGAATTCGAACTAAACAACATTCCTGATAAACATGGCAAGGACCGGAGTCAGTTGGCTCCGGTCCTTGCCATGCTAAGTGATACGATCGTCTATCATTTCAATATTAGAGCATTTCCTGGTCCCAAATGCCCCGGATCATACAGCCGCCAAATGCCAGCTACCTCCGGTTGCTTGACAGCGGGATCCGCGTCTCACAGGGGACCTTCGTTTGGCACAGACCGCACCCGTAACGGGGTTTGAGGATCGCACCGGAGATCTTTACCGACCACAGCGCGCACTTCATGTGGTTTTTCCCGCGCTTTAAGTCGATGGCATGGATGGGACAGCGGCGAACACAGGCTCCGCATCTGATGCAGTTGTCGTAGATACCAATATAAGGGCGCGCATCCGCGGGGATCGGCTCGGAAATGAGGATACTGCCGAAACGTCCGCACATGCCTTTCTCCGTGATCATGCCCTTGGACAGACCAAAAGTGCCGAGACCGCATACGTAAGCAGCGTGACGTTCCGACCAGCGGCTGCCAAAGCTGTTTCTCTGTATTTCCGGATAGCCCTCGATCCCCTTCCCGACGGCCAACTGCTGCCACCGGGGATCACCGGAGGGAACGCAGGTATGAAATCCCTGCTGCTGAAACCATGCGGCGATCGCAGCCATATAGGCGTTGATATAACTCTGACCCTCGATTCGGGCATAGGCCCACAGATCTGACGCCCTCCATTTGGCACTGCGATTGCTTTCCCGCACCGCTTTGCTCATGGGGAAAAAGAAGGATACCACAGTTTGCGCATCCGGAAGCCACTCCGCCGGACTCATGTGCCAAGGCCCGATCACCTCGGGTTTTTTATATTCCTCGAAGAGCGGATCATCCGCTGCGCCAACGCCAATGATCGGCATATCATACATCGGTGTTCCGATGTATTCCTTTTTGATATCCATTTCCGCACTGAGGAGATTCCCCGGAAGACCTTCAAAGAGCGCCTCGGCGTATCGACGAATGTCCTGTTTTTCCATTTCGATCACCGTCTTTTCTGAACATTGCAAATGAATTATGTACGAAGCGACAAATAAGCACATAAATCAACAAAGTTATTATACATGATGATTTTGCAATAGAAAAGACCGATTTTGATAAAATCAACAAATCGTTTGATGATCAGTCAAAATCTCATGTCGATCTCTAGACACCACTCCGATTTTGGGTCTGCGTTGTATGATCGAACCGTACGTATTTTGCTTCCCAAATCGGATCTGTATCATCCGGATGCTTTTTCATTTGGCAGTCATTGAACAGATCGTCGGCCAGCTCTGTCAACACATCCTTCAGCTCCAGATGGTCGATGTATTTCTGTGGGATCGAAGCAAGCCCAAGCGCCGCGCCCATGATGTTGCCGGTGATCGCGCCGGTGGAATCGCTGTCGCCGCTGTGATTTACCGCGGCAACGATTGCATCCTCAAAGCTGTCCGCGTGCTTCAACGCACAATAGACCGCGATGGCCAGCGCCTCATCGCCGACCCAGCCTTGTCCGAGCTTGCGGATCGCGTCAAGATCATCCAGCTCGGACTCGGAAAGGGCGACCGCCCGCCGGAGCAGCGTGAGGAAATCATTCAGATGCTTTGTATCCGGAAAGACCTCCGGGAGCGCAGACATAGCGTCCTGCACGGCTGTGATGATCGGCTCGCCTTCGTGCTCGATCAGATAGCGGATGATGTGTACGAGCGCCGCAGCCGGCAGCCATCCGAGGGGATGCCCGTGCGTAATGGCAGCTGCCTCCGCACCGATGCGATCAGACCGCTGCATCGGCATTTGTTTCTCCGCAAAATATAGACCGATCGGCGCCACACGCATCACGCCGCCGCAGCCCTTGCTGTGATTGATCGGGTTTTCGATCGTCGCCTCCATACCGCTCGACAGCGCAGACAGGCAGGTGTTGCCCGGCGCGCGGCGGCTGAACAGCTCCGGAACGTTGACGAGCCAGGAGGAACGATGTCCCTCCGGCAGCGGGAAGCGCTCCGTCTGTGTGCGGTACCAATCCAGATAGCTCAGGCGGATGCAATGCTCGTACGACTCTTCGGATCCACGCAGCATGCCACGTGTCGCGCACAGCAGAAGTCCCGTTGCAGTAAACATGGTCATCTGCGTGTCGTCGGAGATTTGAGCAACGCCGTTATACAGCTCGTATTCCGTGATGCCGCGCTCACCGTATCTCCGGAAAATCTCGCGCTCTTTTGTAAACTCCACTGCATAACCGAGGGCGTCACCCACAGCACCGCCGATCAGACAGCCGCGAAACTCGCTTTGTTTCATCTTCATCAGATCCTTCCCCCGTTGTTCTGTGACTTCTCTTCCAAAAATCGTATGATCTGTTCTGTCGCAAACTGTACGGTTGTCGGCTGCAGGAACAGATGTCTTCCGCCCTCGATCTCGATCATCTCGGCGTTTGGGTATTCCTTGGCTGCTTTGCGGGAATAACAGACGTCCACCATGCCGTCCGCTGTCCCGTGGAGCAGGAGCACCGGGCGCGAGTAGGTGCGGATCTCCGCCCACGGATCCAGCGATCGGGCGTCGGCCACGTAGCGTGCTCCCAGATGGACATAGCCCATCACCGTGAACCGCTCCGGGATATGCTCCGGGTCGATCCTGCTGCCGAGCATGCTGCCGCGCCGCGCGTCGTCTGGGATGCTCAGCGCCGGATAGACGAGGAAAACTGACTCCACCTCGTCGGCACGCTCCGCAGCCAAAAGCGCGGTGACAAGACCGCCCTGAGAGCATCCGCCCAGGATGACGCGTTGGCACCGCTCGCGCGCTTTGACCTCATCGAGCACAAGCGACAGATCCTCCTTTTCCGTCAGGACGCTCATGTCACGGCTGCTTCTGCCCCGGCTGATGCCGGAGCCGGAGCCGCTGAAGTCAAAGACATAGACGCTGAATCCTGCCGCGCAGAGCGGTCGGGCGTACCGCGCGGCAGAAAGCATATTCAGCCCGAACTCATGGCTGAGGATGACCGGCGAACCGAGGCGTCTCTCCGGGATATAATGTTTTCCCTTGATGGTGAGACCATCCTGTTGGATTTCAAATCGTTCTGTTTTCATGACTTCATCATACAAAAACTAAACCGATTATTCAACTGTATTTTTTTATTCCATAAAGCGCGAATCACGTAAAAAACGCGTGACAAGACGCGCAAAAGACGCTATAATGTTGACAATTCTATATCGATGCTTTTCTCTGCCTGCGGAATGCAGCACATGGAATCGGGTGAAAGTCCCGGCGAGTCGGTCACTGTGAAGCTTCCATTGAGAAGATCAGTCAGATACATGAGAGAAAAGCAGTGGTCCTGCCGGAACCGGGATACACGTTTTTTCAGGCGCAGTCTCTGCGCCCGTTTTGGCGTGCCCTTTTTCGGAGGGTACGTCAATTTTTTATTCCGGGAGAATGGTTATGGTTCATTTTGTAGGCGCGGGGCCCGGTGCCCCGGATCTGATCACACTGCGCGGTGCAAAGCTTCTGGAGCAGGCGGACGTTGTGATTTATGCCGGGAGTCTGGTAAATCCGGAGCTTCTCCGGCAGTGTCGTCCGAGTTGCCGGATCTACAACAGCGCAGAGCTCACACTGGAGGAAGTCCTGCAGATCATCGCGGACTCCGACGCGCAGTCGCAGCAGCTTGTGCGTCTGCACACGGGCGATCCCAGCGTTTACGGCGCGATCCGGGAGCAGATGGACGCGCTGGATCGGATGGGTATCCCCTACGACGTCACGCCGGGCGTGTCCAGCTTTTGTGGCGCGGCGGCGGCGGTCCCGGCGGAATACACGCTCCCCGGCGTCAGCCAAACCGTGATCCTGACGCGGATGGAGGGGCGCACAGCTGTACCGGAGCGGGAAAAGCTCGCCGCGCTGGCTGAGCACGGAGCTTCCATGGCGATTTTTCTTTCAGCAGGAATGCTGGACGGTGTG
>JAFUCD010000009.1 GCA_017459865.1 Oscillospiraceae bacterium | reverse complement strand
TTTAGATTGCTTACTAGCTCTCAAAAGAATAATTGTTTGCGTCTTTCGACGCTCAAGAACCCTTTTCTGGTGCTTATTTGCATAAGCTGCAAAATGTTTTACCATTTTGCGTTCTTACATTGTTTAATTTACAAGGTACACAACTCGCTGTCTCGGTGACAGCTTGCTTACTTTACCACGCCGCGGATGGTTTGTCAAGAGGAAATTTCACTTTTTTTGAAATTTCTTTTTGCTTCCGGTCATCCCGCGCGGCGGGTAGTTAATAATATAGCATTCTGATCCTTGGTTGTCAACACTTTTTTTGGCTTTTTTCATCTTTTTCCAACAGGCTTTTGCCTGCGATCGCAAGGGCTCAGGCGCAGAACCTGTGGCTGCCGATCACGGTGAGCACCGGGCGCGACCAGATCCACTTATTGGTCGTCTTCGCGGGATTATAATAGTATATGGCGCCGCCGGTCGGATCGTTCCCTGCAAGGGCCTCGCGCGCCGCGCGATAGGCGCTGTCGGCGATCGGCTGCCAGAACTGACCGTCGTCGATGCACGAAAACGCGCCGCGTTGATAAATGACGCCCGAGATCGTGCTCGGGAAGGAGGGATGGCGCGTGCGGTTCATCACGACCGCGCCGACCGCGACCTGTCCGGTATAGGGCTCCCCTCTCGCCTCGGCGGAGATCAGGCGCGCCAGCAGCTCCACGTTCGCGTCGGTCGTGGAGGCGGCAGAGGACGCCGTGATGCCCATGGCGGCGAGCGTCTTCTGCCCCGCCTTCCCGTCGACTGTAAGTCCGTTTTTCTGCTGAAACAGGCGCACGGCCTTCTCGGTCCCGCTGCCGTAAATACCGTCGACGGCGCCGTTGTAATAACCCCAGCGCTTGAGCTTGGTCTGGATCTGAGACACGACCTCGCCGGTCGAGCCGCGCTGATAGCTCGCCGCCTGCACACGCAGCGCGACGACGCTGCCCAGCACGAGCACGAGCGAGAGTGCAAGGATGAGCATACGTCTTGTTGTTCTTGCCATTTGAAAAAACTCCTTCGCAGAATTCTCAAGGTTATTCTGCGAAGGAGCGTTAAAAATATACAAATGACTTGTGGAAAACCGCGATCCGCGCTTACTTGCGGGCCTTGATATCCGCCAGCAGGCGCGCGATGAGCGCGTCCACGTCCTCGACGCTCTGCTCGCCCTTGAGCGTGCGGACGGACACCGTGCCAGCCTCGGCCTCCTTATCGCCGACGACCAGCATGACCGGGATCTTCTGCCCCTGTGCCTCACGGATCTTATAGCCGATCTTTTCATTGCGCAGATCGGTCTCGGCGCGGATGCCGGCGGATTCCAGCTTCTCGCAGACATCCTCCGCATAGCCGTTGACGCGATCGGTGATCGGCATGATCTTGACCTGCACCGGCGCAAGCCAGAGCGGGAACGCGCCCATGGTCTCCTCGATGAGATACGCCATGAAGCGGTCCAGAGAGCCCAGGATCGCGCGGTGGATGACGACGGGCGTGCGCTCGGCGCCGTCCTTGTCCACATAGGTGAGCTGGAACTTCGCCGGCAGGCAGAAGTCGAGCTGGCAGGTGGAGAGCGTATACTCCGCGCCGACGGCGGGCTTGACGTTCACGTCGAGCTTCGGACCATAGAAGGCCGCCTCGCCGATCTCCTCGGTATAGTCCAGGCCCAGCTGATCCATGACGTCGCGCAGGGCGGTCTCCGCCGTGTTCCACATCTCGTCATCATCGTGGTACTTCACCTTGTCGGCGGGGTCGCGCAGCGAGAGGATGATGCGATAGTCCTCGATGCCGAAGTCCTGATAGGTCGTGAAGATCAGATCCACGACCTTGGCGACCTCGTCCTTGATCTGCTCGGGCGTGACGAACAGGTGCGCGTCGTTCTGGCAGAAGTGCCGCCCGCGCTCGATGCCCTTCAGAGAGCCGGACGCCTCATAGCGGAAGTCATGCGCGATCTCGCCGATGCGGATCGGGAGGTTGCGGTAGGAGTGCGGCTGGTTGGCATAGATGCGCATGTGGTGCGGGCAGTTCATCGGGCGCAGGACATAGGCCTCGTCGTCCACCTCCATGGCCGGGAACATATTTTCCTTATAGTGATCCCAATGGCCGGAGGTCTTGTACAGCTGCACGGTGCCCACACAGGGGGTCATGACGTGCTGATAGCCGGTTTTGATCTCCTTGTCGCGGATATAGTCCTCCAGGATGCGCCAGAGCGTGTAGCCCTTGGGCAGGAACATGGGCATGCCGCGCCCGACGAGCTCGTCGGTCATGAACAGCTGCAGCTCCTTGCCGATCTTGCGGTGGTCGCGGAGCTTGGCCTCCTCCAGCTTGGCAAGATGGGCGTCGAGCTCGTCCTTCTTCTGGAAGCAGGTGCCGTAGATGCGCTGGAGCATCTTGCGGTTGGAGTCGCCGCGCCAGTAGGCGCCGGTGACGCTGGTGAGCTTGATGGCGTTGCCCTTGATGCGCCCGGTGGAATCCACGTGCGGCCCGGCGCAGAGATCGACGAACTCGCCCTGCTTATAAAAGCTGATGGCGGCGTCCTCGGGCAGATCGTTGATGAGCTCGACCTTATAGGGTTCCTCGCGCTCTTCCATGAATTTGATGGCTTCCTCGCGCGGCAGCTCAAAGCGCTCGAGCTTCAGCTTCTCCTTGCAGATCTTGCGCATCTCGGCCTCGAGCTTCTCCAGGACCTCGGGAGAAAACGGCTCGGGGGCGTCGAAGTCATAGTAGAACCCGTCCTCGATGGCAGGCCCGATGGCAAGCTTGACCTCCGGATACAGGCGCTTCATCGCCTGGGCGAGGATGTGGCTCGTCGTGTGGCGATAGGTATCCTTGAATTCCTTGTTCTCAAACGTGTACTGCTCGCTCATTTCATTTTCCTCCTAAAACTGAAACACCCCTGTACCCGTAAAGGTACAGGGGTGCAGAATTTACACGGTTCCACCCTGCGTTTCACTCAGGTCGTGCGGTAACGGGCACGGCGCGGGGCGTCTTACTGGTGTTCGGACGTCCGGCTCGGGAGCGGTGCGCCGGGTGCCTGTGTCGGAACGGCTTTCAGCCTGGGCCGTTCTCTCTGTACCGACAGATCCGCACGGGGCGTTCTCCTTCATCGCCTTATGGGGCGATGATAGCACCAAGCGGGCGGATTGTCAAGCGAAAATCAGCGGCCCGGCGTCAGACCGCGGGCGAACCGGCGGCGCGGTACAGGAACGTGACGATCTGACCGCGGGTGCAGGTGCTGTCGGGGCCGAAGGTCGTGGCGGTCATGCCCTGTGTGATGCCCTTCTCCACCGCCCAGAGGACGGCATTGTAATAGTAGGCGCTGCTCGCGACGTCGGTGAACGGGTTCTTGGAGCCGGAGGCCTTGCCGTTCATGTAGCGCTGCAGGAACGTGACGACCTGCGCGCGGGTGCAGCCGGCGTTGGGGGCGAAATGCGTGGCGTCCATGCCCTGCGTGATGCCCTTTTCCACCGCCCAGAGGACCGCCTTGCCGTAGTAGTCGTTCACATTGACGTCCACAAACGGGTTCGAGCCGGATTTGGGCGTCGGAGAGCCCGCGGCGCGCCACAGGAAGGTGACGACGTGCGCGCGCGTGCAGGTGTCATAGGGCGAGAAGGTCGTGGGGCTGGTCCCCTGCGTGATGCCTTTATCGACTGCCCAGACTATGGGCGCGTAAAAATAGTCGTTTTTGCGCACATCGGCAAACGGCGTATCGTTGCTGAACACCGATGTGAGGCTGAGATCCTTCAAGCCCATGCCGCCCTGCGCCAGAAGCTGGTTCAGTCCGTCGAGGATCCCCGCGATGAGCGCGCTGTTGTAGATCTCCATCGAGCTTTTTGCATCACCCGAAAGGCCGGTGGAAGAGAACGACACGATATCATCCGCGGTGTAATCCCTGCGGACATAGGCGGTACCGATCACCTTGCCGGTAGATCCGACGGCGAGCTCCTCCATGAACGGAGCGATCGCGGATTCCGGAATATACATTGTGGCGATCTCAGCGTCAAAGTCCTCCGTCGCCTGCACGTACAGCTGTCTGTCGGACGTGTCATAGCACACGAGCACCGTCATGCTCAACCCGTCGCCCGGAGCGAACGGACTGGGCGGGTTGCTCAATTGTCCGTTCGACGTCAGGATGACCATGTAGGTCGTGTTATACAGCTCACCGTTCGATTTCAGATAATTGACAAGATAGTCATGCGCTTCGTATGACATCACAGCCGCACCGTCGGCGGAAGACGTCTGTGCGGCGGAAGCGGGCGCGCAGAAGAGCGCCGCTGCCAGCACCAGCACCAGCAGGCATGTGAGCATTCGTTTTTTCATGATTCCGATCTCCTATTTAGAAGACATGTCCGCCGTCAGACCGCGGGCGAACCGGCGGCGCGGTACAGGAACGTGACGATCTGCGCGCGGGTGCAGGTGTTGTCGGGGCCGAAGGTCGTGGCGGTCATGCCCTGCGTGATGCCCTTCTCCACCGCCCAGAGGACGGCATTATAATAGTAGGCGCTGCTCGCGACGTCGGTGAACGGATTCTTGGAGCCGGAGGCCTTGCCGTTCATATAGCGCTGCAGGAACGTGACGACCTGGGCGCGGGTGCAGCCGGCGTTGGGGGCAAAGGTCGTGGCGCTCGTGCCCTGCGTGATGCCCTGCTCGACCGCCCAGAGGACCGCCTTGCCGTACCAGCTGCCAGTGTCGACGTCGGCGAACGGGTTGCCTGCGGACTTGGGATTCGGCGAACCGGCGGAGCGCCAGAGGAACGTGACGACCTGCGCGCGGGTGCAGGTATCGTTGGGCGAGAAGGTCGTGGTGCTGGTGCCCTGCGTGATGCCGTTCTTCAGCGCCCAGAGGATCGGCTTATAGAAATAGTCGCTCGTGCGGACGTCGTTGAACGGGGTCTGGTTGTTCACGCCGAACGAACGCGCGGCGGCGACAAGCCCCATATCCTCGACCGTATAGCCGTTGGGCTCCAGGAAGCCCTCCAGGAAGTTCACGATGGCGCTGATGCAGAAGCTGTTGTAGTCCACAAAGCTGCTGCGGTCCGCGGCGCTGCCATAGTATTCGGCAAAGTTGACCGTGCTGTCCGGGACATAATCGGCGGTGACATAGGCGCCGCCGATCCCCTCGGAGCTGGACGCCTTGACCAGGACCTCCACGAACGGCGCCTCGGCGGCAGGCGTGATCATCATCGCGCCGTAATAGTCCAGAGACGCGATATTCGCCGCGATCAGGACCGCGTTCTCGGAGGAATCATAGGCCACGAGTATGACCAGCGTCTCGCCGTTGTCAAGCGTGACGGAATCGGCATAGACATACTGCCCGTCGGAATATTCGCCGAGCTTCTTGCAGGCGTCCACGAGCAGGTTGAACACGCCCGCGCTCATCGCGCCGGCGCCGTCATCGGCAGGGGCTGCCCCGGCGGCATGGAGCGCGTCCTTCACCGCCTGCGGGATCGTCGGCGTCTGCGCCGCGTGTACGGGCACGGCGCCCACGATGCTCACAACGAGCATCAGGGTCAAAAACAGGGTGAACAGTCTCTTTTTCATTTCTCTGTCCTCATCTCCTTATAAGCATTCATTGCGGTCGGTTGCCCGCAACGCGTCTGTCAGTCTCCATAGTACAGCAAACACCGCCTCTGTGCAAGCAGAGACGGCGTGTTTTTTCTTAAAAAATATGAAACATACGAAAAGCGCCGGGAACTTTCCCGGCGCGAATTCGTATTATGGATTGTCAAATCACGGCTCGTACCAGCGCATGACGTCGGGCGCGTTGTTGTCGGCCTTGACCCAGTCGACGACCTCGTTGATGCCGTCCCAGGTGGCGGGCTCGCCGCGGCCGGTCTCCGCCATTTTCAGGCAGGCCTTCTCGGCGTCGTTCAGATTTCCCTTCGCGCTCAGACGCTTGGCAATGTCCTTGCACTTGACGCCCATGATCAGGCGCATCGGCAGCGGGAGCTTGTCGATGTTGAAGCGGCCCTGCTGCGGGAACACATGAACATCCGCGCCGAGACCGTTCTTGCCGCGGACCATCTCAGGCGTGAGCACGGCGGGATCGCCCATGCCGACCGGGACGACCACGCGGACATTGTATTTCTTCAGCGCGCCTGCAAGACCGGGCATCGTGCCGGCCATCAGCCATCCGACATAAACGACCTCGAAGCCCTTCGCCAGCGGGCAGCTCTTTGCGGGATACGCCGGAACGGCGATCTTGCGGGAGAGCTCCTCCGCGTAATACTTGCAAGAGCCGGTGGTGGAGCTGTAAATAATACCCTGAATCATCTCATTGACCCCTTTCCTGTTTTCCATATATGCTGATCCGTTTGCATACATAACATAAAGCCTTATCTATCATATCGTGTTCCCGGCTTGTTGTCAATCAGAAATCGTCAAAACCGCGTCAAAAACTGCGCAGAACGGCGCTTTCCCGTCTGACTGTACGCCGTATTTTCTGCTTGCGCATCGACGTGGAACGCGATATAATGATACTCTGAACTGAAAGGTGGTATCATGTTAAATGAATGAATATCCGCAATTCAATGACTGGCGGGCAACACGTTCACTCGGCACGGGCAAGGTCGGCGAGACCTTTGAGATCGTGCGCAGCGACAGCTTCGGCACCACCGAGCAGGGCGTATTAAAGCTGATCCGCGTGCCCGCCGAGGACACGCTGGAGGCGCAGCAGGCGCAGCGCAGACGGCTCGAGGCCGTGGCGCAGACGCTGCGCGCGGCGGATGAGCTCGCCGAGCACCCGAACGTGCTCCCTTGGCGCGAGCATATCATCCGCAGCGCCGAGGACGGCAGCGGCTGGGAGATCTGCCTGCGGGCGAGCACCGCCGTGCCGCTGGAGCAGTACATCCGCACGCACACCTACGGCGAGCGCGACGTGGTGAGCATGATCTCCGGCGTCCTGACGGCGCTGAGCATCTGCCACAGCCGCGGCGTCATCCACGGGGACATCAAGCCCCAGAACCTGTTCGTCGGCGACGCGGGCTATGACGGCAAGCCGGTGCTCAAGCTGGGCGACTTCGGAAACGCGCCGCTCGTACCCGACGCGGCGGGCGACTTCGCCTCCCCCGAGGTGCTGTGCGGCGACCCGGTGAGCGCGCAGCACGACCTCTATTCGCTCGGCATGGTGCTCTATTGGCTCCTGAACGACAAGCGCGTGCCCTACGCCCCGCCCGCGCCGGCTCCGGTGAGCGCGGCGGATCTCGCCATCGCGCGCGACATGCGTCTGCGCGGCGACCCGATGCCGGTGCCCGCGCACGGCAGCACCGCGCTGCAGAGCGTCATCATGACCGCCATCGCCGACCGTCCGGAGGACCGCTTCCATAGCGCGGAGGAAGTCCGCGACGCGCTGCAGGGCGTGGTGCAGGCGGCCGACGAGCGCAGAGCGCGCGAGGAGCGCGCCGCCCGTGCCGCCGCCATGGAGGCGCAGGCGCTGCAGCAGGCACGCGCCCGCGAGGCCCGCATGAGCCATGTCCGCGAGGAGGAAGAGGAGGAGCCGAAGCGCTCCGTGCTCCCGATCGTGATCGGCAGCATCTGCGGTCTGATCGTGCTGGGACTGGCTCTGCTGCTCATCTTCAGCAGCATCGGCAGCAAGGACAAGGCAAAGGACGAGGAGAGCGAGATCAGCTATCTCAAGATGAGCCAGACCGAGGTCGAGGTCGCCCCCGACGACAAGGTCTCGCTGACCTGCGTCGCCTATGACAAGGAAAACCAGGAGGTCTCCGACGCCGAGATCGTCTGGAGCACCAGCGACCAGAGCATCGCCACCGTGAACACGAACGGCGAGGTCACCGGTCACGCCGAGGGCGACGCCACGATCAAGGCCGCCGTCAAGGGCGACGACGAGGTGGACGCCGTCTCCTGCAAGGTCACCGTGACGAAGGACGCCGTGAAGGTCGAGAAGATCAAGCTCAGCGAGGAGAGCAAAACCATGGAGGTGGATGAGACCTTCCACCTGACCTATGATCTCACGCCCGCCAAGGCCTCCGCCGGCGACGTGAAGTGGTCCAGCTCCGACAAGGATGTCGCCACCGTGGACGACGACGGTCTCGTGAAGGCGGTCGGCCCCGGCACGACGACGATCAAGGTGACGGTCTCCAACGGCGTGAACGACAAGGAGCTCTCCGCCAGCTGCGTCGTGCAGGTGTCGGAAAAGGCCAAGGTCAAGCGCGTGATCGCGAACAACGCCTCCATGACGCTCACCGGCGAGGGCGACTCCAAGCAGATCTCCTTCACCGTCAGCGGCAAGAACGTGGACGATTTCTCCGGCTCGGTCTCTATCAAGGCGGAGGACGGCAGCATCATCCAGGTGAACAACATCCAGCGCACCGGCTCTGGTGACTCCAACACCTACACCGTGACCGTGACGGCGCTGCGCGGCGGCATCACGGACGTGAACTTCGTCATCACGGACAGCGAGGGCGAGCACGCCGCGCGCACGACCATCAGCGTGAACATCCCGTTCACGCCGGATCCCGAGCCGCCCGATGTGCCGACATCCGAGCCGATCCCGGACGACGAGCCGCCGGAACTCGGCTTCTAAATGAATCTAACGAAACGAATAAGACCTCGCGGTGGTCACCGCGAGGTCTTATTCGTCATATACAGTTGTTCAGCGCTTGACGGCGTTGCAGCCCGTGACCTTGCCGACAACGCCGTAGCGCGCGGCAAACTCATTGGCCTTGCGCATGAGCTTCTCGCGGTTGGAGTTGACGAGCTTGCAGGCGAGCTTTTCCTTCTGGTCACGGGTCATGACCTTGAGCAGGCCCTTGATGATCTTCGTCGTCGCCTCGGGCGAATTGCAGGCCAGCTTCAGCGGGCCGCTGATATCGCCGTTCTTGCTCATCGTCTCGAAAATGACGGGCATCTGCTTGTCCAAGAGATCGGTGTATTCCAGATCTTCCACCATAATGGTCAGTTCGATCATATTTGATTCCTCCTGTTATCGTTGCGCAGCGCGGATGCTGCGGCATTATGCAATGTGCAAAAAACAGTATAACAGATATTATTTACAATTTCCACCCCAAAATGATCCAAACATGTGTTATACTGGTGTTTGACTGCTATGCAGAATCACGCAAAAACATGCTTTGCGTGATCTTTAGGAGGACCCGATATGCGAAAAACCATTCCCGCGCTGCTGCTTGTGCTCTCGCTGGTGCTCAGCGGCTGCGGCAGTCTGCGTCTGACGACCGCGAAGGCGCCGGACGTGGTATACGGCGACAACGACATCCTGCGCGATCCCGCGCCGAACTGCGACGCCTACCCCGTGCTGGCACAGGAGCTGCGCGACGCCATCGACGCGCAGCAGGACGTCACGCTGCGCGGCTGGGACAGCAAGGTCGTCGCGGCCTGTCTGGACGAGCTGATGGCGGACCCCGGGCTGTTCTGGGTGATCGGCTATCATCTCACCGGCACCGGCGGCGGAAACCCCGTGTCGCAGATCTCCTTCAAGTGGCTGTGCGAGGACGGCAGGAAGAAATATGACGAAATGTGCATGATCGCCGACGGCGTGCTCTCCGGCGCGCCGGAGGACGACTACGGCAAGGCGCTGTATCTCTATGACTGGCTGGAGCGGAACGTGACGTACGAGGAGTCCGACGGCTTCGACCAGAGCTCCTACGCCGCGATCTGTCTCGGCAGCGCGGTCTGCGGCGGCATCGCGGACGCCTATTGCTTTCTGCTCCGGCGCGGCGGGATCGAGGCCTGCACCGTGCTGGGCGACGCCACCCAGAAGGGCGTCACGCAGTCGCACGCCTGGAACTACGCGATCCTCGACGGCGGGATCTACGCCTTCGATCTCACCTGGGACAACTGCGACCGCTATGACGTGAACGGGCGGGAATATCTGCTGCACGAGTGGTTCGCCGTGACGAGCGACGAGCTGGCGGACACCCACATCCCCGACGAGGACTCAGACAAGCTCAGCACCGCCGCCAACGCGAACAACTATTTCATCCACAGCAGCTACGTGCTCACCGACGACAGCACCGACGCCGTGACCGCGATCTGGCAGACGCAGCTCGGCAACGAGACCGGCGTGCTCACGCTGCGCTGCGCGGACGCGAACGTCTACAGCGCCGCCTGCTTCCGGCTGTTCGATCTGAGCGAGTCGGCGAGCATCCTGCGCAGACTCGGTCTCGCCTCCGGCAGCGCCGTGACCGTGAGCTATACCACGCTCGACGCGCTGAACATCATCACGGTCTACCTCGACCCCGCCGAAACCGGCGAATAACGCTGAACATCATGTGCATTATGACGATGATTTTCCATTTTCTAAGATGAATTATCGTTATAATGCACAATTTTTGTTTGGAAGATTCTTGCATTCCGTCGATTGACATTTGGCCGCTCCCGGTCTTATAATAAAGCCAGAAAGAGCGAACAGCACAGCTTCCCGGAAAGGGAGCGCTGATTACTATAAAAGGTCAATGAGGTTGACAAGGAGGTGGGTCCGATGTACAACGCAAACCGGCAACAGGCAGGGCCTGCCGCGCCGGAGTCGGATTGAAGGGTGTGGAATCTTTTCAAACCAAGCAAACTCTGAAAACTGAAAAGGCCTGAAAGGAGTTTCGGTGATGGAACCGAAAAATGCAGGATAACCCCGTGTTTCGCGAAAGGATGCAAACACGGGGTTATCTGTTTTCAGCTTGCGATACAAACGGGCTGGTCTGGCAGGGCCTTTGCGAAACCTTTGCCGATCCGCACCGTCTGATGCTTTTGGGACGAATGGTCGGAATTGTCAGCCTTTGCGCGCCGCTTGGCGCTTGCAATCGGGCTTTATCCAAGTTATAATATATCTGTATATCCATTCTCCGGGGGTATCGCCCGGTCATTTTTATCCCGAATGCGCCCCTTCGGCGCGAAAGGAGCCGCTTATGAAAGTGAAACGTGCATTATCGCTGGTGCTGACGCTGCTGATGGCGTTCAGCCTGTTCGCGGGCATCTCCCCCGCCGCGCAGGCCAACGACGTGATCGGCGACCTGCTGGACCGGTACTTCTTCCAGAAGGACTATCTGGATCAGCTGTTCAACGAGAGCAATCTCGTCAAGCAGGGCACCTGCGGCATCAACGAGGGCGCCAACGTCTGGTATCAGATCTATGAGATCACCGCCGCCGATCTGAGCGGCTCGCAGTTTTTCCAGACGCTTGCCCAGTACACCGACGACGGATATCTCGCGCTCGACCCCAGCGATCAGTATTACGGCGTGAAGATCTTCGGCAACGGTCAGATGGAGAACTACAAGCGCATGGGCTACTCCGCGCCGTGGTGCGACCATGTGACGCTGGATCTGGGTCCCTATAAAAACTCGCCCATCGAGGTCGACATGGACAAAAAGCTGATCCTCGGCTATGTCGCGGGCGCGGGCGACCACAAGGTGCTCTCCAACGGCACGATGACGACCGTGAACTACAAGACCGGCGTGACGAACGTGGGGCAGTTCGCCTTCTTCGGGCAGGACATGCTCTCCGCCGTGTATCTCGGCGACAGCGTCCAGCGCATCGAGGACCGCGCCTTTGAGAGCACGGAGATGCTCGCCGCGATCAACATGCCCTCGGCGCTGGAGTATCTCGGCAAGCGCGCGTTCTATGGCTGCGACAAGCTCACCTACTGGCGCGCGGGAAGCTGCCTGAAGCTGACGGAGATCGGCGAGCGCGCGTTTTACGGCAACAGTCTGCTCGCCTCGGTCCAGTTCCCGGCGAATCTGAAGGTCATCGGCAAGATGGCGTTCGCCTGGTGCCGCATCCTCGGCGACGAGAACTTCGTGCTGCCGAGCGGGCTGACCACGATCGGCGACGGCGCGTTCATGTTCGACACGCATATGGGCCGCATCAACGAGATCAACATCCCCATCCACGTCCAGACCATTGGCAACTACGCCTTCCTGTGCTGCTTCGGCATCGGCAAGGGCGAAAACGACGGACTGAGCTTCACCCCGGACGGCACCGCGCCGCTGTCCATCGGACAGTATGCGTTCGCGGGCTGCCGGGAGCTTAAAAATCTCAAGCTCGACAACCGCGTGACGAACATCCACGCGGGCGCCTTCGCCGCCTGTGAGCGTCTGGAGAACGTCGTCTTCGGCGCGGATCAGAACGCCAAGCAGCCAACCATCGATTCCTTTGCCTTCACGAGCATGCAGAGCGCCGCCGTGAGCGCGCTCGAGCTTGTGAGCGGGTTCATGTCCGAGAGCGGCGACGAGGCGAGCGAGTTCGTCCCGACGCTGAACTATGACGACGAGGAGATGGCGGCCTTCACGGATCTCACGGCGATGACGCCGCTACGCGATGCTGCCTTCCAGGGAAGTCCTGCAGGTGTACAAGCTTCTAAAGTTGTAGCAGCAACAAAGGACACCCGTTCTTTCCCCGCGGATTGTATTGTGCATTATCCTTCTGTTGATCCTGCGAATGCAGCATGGAAAAAGGTTTTGGATCCTGGCGCGACAACATGGCAGGGGTATCAGACAGTTGGCGATTGGACCGATCATTTCCACAAGTATGCGCCGGAAGTGACCAAAGAGGCCACGCACACACAAGACGGCGTCATCACCTATACCTGCTCCGTCTGCCAAAACTCCTACACCGAGATTGTCCCAAAGGGGCACGATTATCAGGTGGCCGGTCGCACCGAACCGACCTGCACTACAGACGGCGCGATTCTTTATGAATGCAAGCGTTCTGGCTGCTCCAACAAATATTACGAGGAACCGATCAGTGCGCTGGGACACGAAAACCTTGTCACCGTTGACCCGACATGCACCGAAGAGGGGCATCGCACAGGCTATTGCTCGCGGTGCGGCGAGTTTATCAACGAAACCATCCCAGCAAAAGGACACAATACCGAAGCTATGATTGTCCTCGTACAGCCGACCTGCCAAGCGGACGGTTATGCATATGGACGCTGCAAGGACTGCATGCAGTGGATCCCGCAGAGCGATCCCATCGTCCTCCCCGCCTCCGGCACCGAGCATGTCTGGGATGCGGGCAAGGTCACCACGCAGCCGACCTGCGGGGACGAGGGTGTGCGCACCTTCACCTGCACGATCTGCGGTGAGACGAAGACCGAGGCGATCCCCGCCACCGGCAATCACACCTGGAACAGCGGCGTCGTGAGCAAGGCGCCCACGGCGACCGAACCCGGCGTGCGCACCTACACCTGCACCGTCTGCGGCGACACAAGGACCGAGGTCATCCCCGCCACGGGCGGCGATGATCCGACTCCGCCGCCGAAGACCACCTTCGTCGACGTGCCGAGCACGGCGTATTACGCCGCGGCGGTCGATTGGGCGGTCGAAAACGACATCACCAAGGGCACCGACGCCACGCACTTCTCCCCCACCGCCGACTGCACCCGCGCCCAGATGGTCACGTTCCTCTGGCGTGCGCTCGGCAGCGAGGCGCCCAAGAGCAGCTATAACCCGTTCTCCGACGTCAGACCCGGCGCGTACTACTATGACGCCGTGCTGTGGGCGGTCGAGAACAACATCACCAGCGGCACGAGCAAGACGACCTTCTCCCCGAACGACAAGGTCACCCGTGCCCAGACCGTGACCTTCCTCTGGCGCATGGAGGGCGAGCCGAACGCGAACTCGCGCAATCCGTTCACGGATGTGAAGACCACCGACTATTACTACAAGGCAGTCCTCTGGGCGGTCGAGAACGGCATCACCAACGGCATGGACGCCACGCACTTCGGCCCCAAGAACAACTGCACCCGCGCCCAGATCGTCACATTCCTCTGGCGCGATCTGGATCATATCTAAAAAAACAGGGCGCGTTGCAAAAACGCGCCCTGATGCTTTCATGGGTGAAATGTCGGCTGACGCCGACGTGAAATGCGCCCGTTGGGCGCGTGAAATGTGCCTGCGGCACGTGAAATGCCGCCTTTCGGCGGCGTTGTGGTGTCGCTTCGCGACAGATTGAAAAAAGGTAGTCACGACTACCATCGCATGCTATATGTGCCCTGCGCATCGTAGCCCCTCTCAGTCAGCTGCGCTGACTGAGAGGGGCTTGCACCATTCCTCTTGCCTCTCCCCTTGGGAGAGGTGGCACGGCGTCCAGCCGTGACGGAGAGGGTCATCCGGCTTCCACCGCACCAAGGTAAATGTATCGGTACCTGCAAGACGGCGGGCGCTTCGCAACCCGCCCTATGCAGCACTACCGCAGACCGCGTAGGGATGGATGCCCTCATCCATCCGCGCAGTAGGCACCCAGACACGGCACATTTCCCGGCGAATCCGCACAGGCACACGAAACCGCCCCAATTCCGATCCGCCGCGAAGCGACACCACAACGTCCGTCAGGACATTTCACGCCGCCTTAAGGCGGCATTTCATTCGCCCCCGTCAGGGCGTATTTCACGTCGGCGGCAGCCGATATTTCACGCGCCCAAAGGGCGCATGAGTGTGTCGACAAAGTGTCGACACACTAAAGCGTCGCCAATATGTTTGCTCCGCAAACAGCAATCTGTCTAAAAAAGCAGAACTTTTTTAGACAGATTGCGGCGACAATGGATTGAAATCGA
>JAFUCD010000008.1 GCA_017459865.1 Oscillospiraceae bacterium | reverse complement strand
GCTTGCAAAAAAGAGATGGAAAGAGCAAAGGAAACAGCTCAAAAACACGTTGATCCTTTGCTTTTGGAACCTGTTTCCTGCCAAATACACCGCAAACCCGCTTTTGGCTTGATCCAAAAGCGGGTTTGTCTACGGTCTGAAGCCACCGATTTGATTCGGTGGCTTTTTCATTGTGCTTCCCTTGCGAAGCGAACGCCCCGGTCAAACGCGGCGAAATTCTGCTCTATCAGCTGCGGCTTCTTTCCAAGCACAAGCGGCAGACACTCCCGCATTGCGGATACATCGAAGAAGGACAGTCGCTCGGCAGCATAACCCGCCATGACCATGTTTGCGCTCCGTCGCTCTCCCAGCGCCTCTGCCAGTGCAGTCGCCGGGCAGCCGTCAAACAGGATATCCTCCCGTCCGTCCGGGCACAGCGGCGCAAGCGTGGTATCGCGCCAGACTGCGCCGCCGGGCGCCACACGATCCAACAGCTTGTTCAGAGACTCCTGAGAAAAGGCGATCAGGTGATCCGAACGGCGTTCGATCGGGCTGCCGATCACGCGGTCGCTGATGATCACAGTACAGTTGGACGGCGCACCGCGCATGTTACCGCTGTATTTCGCGTCCATCGTCACATGCAGCCCCTGCGCATTGGCGCAGTATGCCAGCAGCTTTCCGAGCACCTGTACGCCCTGTCCGCCGATCCCGGCGGTCAAAATCGTCTGCTTCATACGGTTCCTGTTCAATCCTCGGGATAGACCGCACGCACGCCGCCGATCAGCTTCGGGCGCGTCCGCGCGGCATTGACGGAGGCCTCGCCAATCGTTTTGACAGAGAGGCGCAGCGGCACAGCCACATGCTTCAGATGCATGCCGATCAGCGTGTTGCCGATATCGAGTCCCGCATCCGCCTTCACGAATTCCACAGCGACCGGATCCTCCATCGCGGCGTAAACTGCCGTTGCAAAGGAACCGCCCGCCTTGGGCTGCGGCTTGACACAGACGATCTCATAACCGCGCTGCTCGGCAACCGCGCGCTCCACGATCAGAGCACGGTTCAGGTGCTCGCAGCATTGTGCCGCCAGCTGCAGACCGTTTTCGCGCAGGATCGGCAGGATCGCTTCGACGACCGCATTCGCCGCCTCCGGCGTAGAGCCCTTGCCGATCCGCTGCCCGACGATCTCGCTGGAGGAGCAGCCGATCACAACAAGCTGCCCGGGACGCAGCTTCGCTGCTTCGATCAGCTCGCGGATCGCGGTCGAGGCCTCTGCCTGAATAGTCGTGTACATAAAAACATCTCCGTTTCATGATGATGAGATCTATTCGAAGTATACCACAATAGAGACAATTTGACAATCGGACGAAAAACGAGTATCATGGGACATGCAAAAACACAAAGAGAGGTGCATATCTTTTGAAACGATATCTTGCGATCGCGCTTGCGCTGCTGATGCTGTTCTGCACAGCCTGCAGCTCCAAGAGCGCTGACAATGAAGCTGCCGAGCAGCGCGAAAACCCCTCCGTCGCTCCGACGCCCGGCGCGACCGACGAACCCTATGTTCCCTCTGATTTCGATCCGCTGACCGGCGTGCCGGTGGATCAGCCCTCTGCGCTGCGCCCGTACGCGGTCATGATCAACAATATCATCTACGCCCAGCCTCAGGTCGGCACGAGCGCCGCCGCCTGGATCTATGAGATCGAGGCCGAGGGCGGCATCACGCGTATGATCGCCGTGTTCAGCGACCTGAACAGCGTGCCGAACATGGGCAGCATCCGCAGCGTGCGTCCGTACTATCTGAGCATCGCGCGTGCTTACGACGCGATCCTCGTCCACGCAGGTGGCAGCGAGCAGGCCTACAGCGATCTCGCCACCAGCGGTTATGAGCATCTGGACGGCGTCCGCGACGACGCGGCGAGCGCCGCGCTGTTCTATCGCGATCCCAGCCGCGGCGCACACGGCACAGAGCACACGCTCTTCCTGCACGCGGATCAGGTCGCGGCCTACGCCGCTGAGCGCGGGTTCCGTCTGGAGCACAACGGGAGCTACACCTCCGGTCTGAACTTTGCCGACGACGCGATCAGTCAATGCACCGGCGGCGCCGCCAACGGCGTTTCCGTTGCCGTAACAAGATCCAAGACGACGAGCTTCACATACCACGCGGATACCGGCATGTATACCGCCGCGCAGTATGACGGCGACTATATCGACGGCGGCAACAACCAGATCGTGAGCTTTGCCAATGTCATGGTGCTCAACACCACGATCAATATGACCGGCGACGAGAAGGGTCACAATGAGGTTGAGGTCGTCGGCAGCGGCACAGGCTATTTCATCACAGGCGGTCAGTTCGTCGCCATCAACTGGAGCCGTCCGGATATCGACAGTCCCTTTACGTACACGCTGCAGGACGGCACGCCGCTGTTCCTGTCCCGCGGCGCGACCTACTGCTGCATCGTCAACAACGGCAGCGAGGTCAGCTTCAGCTAAAATATTATCCGCATAGCAAAACAGCCGAGCACATCAACGTGCCCGGCTGTTTTTGCTGAATGCGATCTACTCAGTCAGAAAATCCGAGGACCTTATAGTCCTGATCCTCGATCGCCTGACGGACCGCGTCCTCATCCATCGGACCGCTCAGCGTAACGACGGCAGTTCCGGCCTCATGGCTCACGACGGCGCTTTCGACCACGTCGAATTTCTCAAGCGTTTTCTTGACGCGCGCCTCGCAATGCTGACACATCATGCCCTCGATCTGAATGGTTTTTTCCATACCGGATCCCTCCTTTTCATATTCTTCAAATACAGCATCCGGCAATGTGACCGGTGCGGTTTTTCGATCCTTTGCTGCGTCACGAAGCTTGAACAAATTCAGTCGCAGCGCATTTGTGACGACGCAGAAGCTGGACAGACTCATCGCCGCGGCGCCGATCATCGGGTTGAGCGTCAGACCGAGCGACACGAACACGCCCGCTGCCAGCGGAATGCAGATCACATTATAAAAGAACGCCCAGAACAGATTTTCATGGATGTTGCGCAGCGTCGCCCGGCTCAGCCGGATCGCTGCCGGCACATCGCTCAGGTTACTGTTCATCAGCACGACGTCCGCCGCGTCGATCGCAACATCCGTCCCGGCGCCGATCGCGATGCCCATATCGGCACGCGTCAGCGCGGGCGCGTCATTGATCCCATCGCCGACCATGGCGACCTTTCCGTATTCCTGCAGGCGCTGAACCACGCGCTCCTTCCCGTCGGGAAGGACGCCGGCGATGACATGATCGACGCCGGCTTCCGCGCCGATCGCCCGCGCCGTGCCGGCGTTGTCGCCGGTCAGCATCACGACGCGCATGCCCATGTTCTGCAGCTCACGGATCGCCTGCGGACTGTCCTCCTTGATGGTATCGGCGACCGCGATCATACCGAGCAGCTGATCCTCCGCGGCAAACAGAAGCGGCGTTTTCCCGCGCGCAGCCAGCTTCTCCGCCGTCTGAACAAGCTCTTCGGGAACGCGCGTGATCGAGCGGATATACTGCAAACTTCCGCCGGAGAGCCTTTGCCCATCCAGCACCGCCGTGACCCCATTGCCGGGCAGGGCGCGAAATTCCGTCACCTGCGCGGCAGTAAGGCCGCGTGACTCCGCCTCCTGCCGGATCGCCTTGGAGAGCGGATGCTCGCTCCCCCGCTCCAGCGCGTAAGCAAGCGAAAGCAGCGTTTGCGGATCTGTCTGGTCCGCGGGGACCAGATCGGTCACGCGCGGTTCTCCGCTGGTGATCGTGCCGGTCTTGTCCAGCACGACGATCTGCGTCTTTCCGGTCTCCTCCAACGAGACAGCGGTTTTGAACAGGATCCCGTTTTTCGCTCCCAAGCCATTGCCCACCATGATCGCGACCGGCGTTGCAAGCCCCAGCGCGCAGGGACAGCTGATGACCAAAACGGAGATGCCCCGCGCGAGCGCAAAGCTGAATTCCTTCCCGATGAGCAGCCAGACGATGGTGACAACGACCGAGATGCTGATCACAGCCGGCACAAAAATGCCGGAAACCCGATCCGCGATCTTGGCGATCGGCGCCTTGGTCGCGGCGGCGTCGCTCACCATTTTGATGATCTGAGAGAGCGTGGTGTCCTCACCCACGCGTGTCGCCTCGCACCGCAGGAGCCCGGAGCGGTTCACAGTCGCCGCTGAAACCGTGTTTCCAGCCGCCTTGTCGACCGGGATGCTCTCACCGGTCAGCGCGGATTCGTCAACGGCGCTTTCGCCGGAGAGCACGATGCCGTCCACGGGGATGCGCTCACCCGGGCGGACCACAAAGACATCGCCCTTCTGCACCTGCTCGATCGGGACAACGCGTTCCTGCTCGCCGCGGATCACGGTCGCGGTCTCGGGCGCAAGCTGCATCAGACTTTTCAGCGCATCCGTAGTCTTGCCTTTGGAGCGCGCCTCCAGCATTTTGCCGACTGTGATCAGCGCAAGGATCATCGCCGCGGATTCAAAATAGAAGTCGTGCATATAGGCCATCACAGCTTCGGCGTTGCCGTCGACCTGCGCGCGCGTCATGGCGAGCAGCACATAGGTGCTCCAGACAAACGACGCGGAGGACCCGAGCGCAACGAGCGTGTCCATATTCGGCGCGCCGTGCAGAAGGCTCTTAAAGCCGCTGATGAAGAATTTCTGATTGATGACCATGACGATGGCGGCAAGCAGAAGCTGCACCAATCCCATCGCGACATGGTTGTCATCAAACCAATGCGGCAGCGGCCAGCCCCACATCATGTGCCCCATGGACACATACATCAGCACGATCAGGAAGCCAAGAGAAGCGATCAGACGGCGTCTGAGCTTCGGCGTCTCCGTATCACGGAGAAGCTCGGCGTCCGGTGCGGATGCGCTCTGAGCTGTCTGTGCGCCCTTTCTGGAAGCCCCGTAGCCCGCCTCTGTGACAGCGTCGATGATCGCCTGCTCCGAAGCCGTGCCCTCCACGCCCATGGAATTGGTCAGCAGACTGACCGAGCATGACGTAACGCCGGGCACCTTGGAGACCGCTTTCTCCACACGCGTGCTGCAGGCAGCGCAGCTCATGCCGGTGACAAGATACTGTTCCATATTACGCTTCCTCGATGCCGGTCACGGTAAAGTCCAGAAGCTCGATCACGCGGCGAAGACGATTTTCGTCGATCTCCCGATCGTACGAAACGACCGCCTGATTCTTTTTCAGGTCGACCTCACAGGCCGCGCCCTCGATCTTGTTGACATGGCGCTCGACGCTGTTCTTGCAGTTTTCGCAGTGCATCCCCTCGATGTGGACGATCTTCTTCCCGATTACGGGATTGTCCAGGACCTTCGCCTCTTCGCGGATCACCGTGTCCCCGCCGCCGCAGCAGCCTCCCTCACCCTTCATGTGCTTGGCGCTGGAGCGGATGGCAAAAAACACGATCACAGCTACGATCGCAATGATAATATAAGTTGCAGTATTCATAACGACTCTCCTTTTCGAGCATCCTATTTCATCAGCTTCTGCAGCGTTGCAACAAGCTCGTCGATCACATCATCGTCTCCGGCGCGGATATCGCGCACTACGCAATGACGAATATGACTGGCGAGCAGCTCTTTATTGAAGGAATTGATCGCCGCGCTCACCGCTGCCGACTGCGTCAGGATATCCGGGCAATATGCGTTTTTCTCAAGCATCCCTTTCAGTCCCCGGATCTGACCTTCGATCCGGCTCAGGCGGTTGAGAAGCTTCCTGCGCTCGTCCTCTGAGCGCATCGTATGTTTATCCGTGCTTCCGCAGCAGCACGCGTGTTCCTCCGTCATACGATCACCTCTTTGCAAAATACCCCCGCAGGGTATTTATAATATATACCCCGCAGGGGTATTTGTCAATACACTTTTTATGAATTTTCAATATCTGTTAGCCATCGCAAACAACAATCGTCATTCGATCTCATATTGCCCGATTTTCGATCATATAAATGATGCAAGAGTACATCGGGAGTGATGGCCTTTGCGCAACCAAATAGAAGACCGCGCCCGCGAGCTGGGCAACTATATGATTGAAAACAATGCGACCGTCCGATCTGCTGCCGGTCATTTTCAGATCAGCAAGTCCACCGTTCACAAGGACCTGACCGAGCGTCTTAGCAGGATCGATCCGATCCTCTTTGAAAAGGTCCGCATCGTTCTGGAGCAAAACAAAGCCGAGCGCCACATTCGGGGCGGCATGGCTACGAGAAAAAAGTATCAGGCTTTATCGGACCATACATAGAACGAACATCCTCGGATAAACTAGCTCCGAAGGTGATCAGATGCACAACAAACGAATCGGGCGGCAGACCGTAAAGCTCTCCGCCCCGCCCTGTCTGCGCGCTTCTGCAGCTATCGCGGGCAAAAAGGAAGGCGACGGACCGCTCGGCGATCGCTTTGATCTGGTCGAAGCGGACGCCTATTTTTCGCAAAAGACATGGGAACAGGGCGAGAGCACGATGTTCACGCGCTGCCTGCGCTTGGCATGTCAAAAAGCGGAGATCGAACCGGACGATCTGGACCTGATCCTCTCCGGCGATCTGCAGAATCAATGCGCGGGTGCGGCTTACGCCATGCGGGACATCCGGGCGCCCTATCTGGGGCTGTACGGCGCCTGCTCCACTATGGCGGAATCGATGGCGTTGGCCGCCCTGCTGATCGACGGCGGAGCCGCGGACACATGCGCCGCGCTGACCGGCTCCCACTACTGCACCGCGGAGCGGCAATATCGATTCCCGCTGGGATACGGCGGCGTGAGAACGCCGACCGCGCAATGGACTGTGACGGGAGCCGGTTGTGTGCTGGTCTCCAGCACCGGGTTCGGCCCTCGTATCACCACAGTCACGACGGGCAGGATCCTGGATCTGGGTGTGAAGGATATGACCAACATGGGCGCTGCGATGGCGCCCGCCGCTTATGACACCCTGAAAGAGCATTTTACGGATACCGGAAGAGCGCCGGCAGATTATGATCTGATCGTGACCGGCGATCTGGGGCATCACGGTCACAACATCGTTACCGAGTTGTTTCGGCAGGATGGCGTACTTCTTGACAACTATGATGACTGCGGAAGAATGATCTATGACCGAGAGCGTCAGGATGTGCATGCAGGCGGCTCCGGCTGCGGCTGCAGCGCGGTCGTGCTCGCGGGACATCTCCTGCGAAGGATGCGGGAAGGCGAGCTGAAAAAGCTCCTGTTTGCCGCGACCGGGGCGCTCATGTCGCCGACGACCTCCATGCAGAAGGAAAGCATCCCGGCGATCTGTCACGCGGTCAGTATCGAGGTGGATCCATGATGATATTCTTAAAAGCTTTTCTGGTCGGCGGGCTGCTGTGCGGGATCGGTCAGATCCTGCTCGACAAGACGCAGCTCACACCGGCGCGTATCCTCTCGCTGTATGTGGTTGCAGGCGTGCTGCTGAGTGCTGTGGGCGTGTATCAACCGCTCTTGGACTGGGCGGGCGCCGGAGCATCGGTGCCGCTCACAGGGTTTGGACACCTCCTGGCAAAGGGGGTGCGGGAAGCTGTGCAAAGCAGCGGAGCGCTCGGGATCTTCACCGGCGGTCTGAGGTCCTCTGCCGGAGGGATCTGCTGTGCGGTGCTCTCAGGCTTGTTCATGGCAAGTCTGTTTCGTGCCAAGGCAAAGGAATAACAAAATGGCTGCCTCGATCGAGACAGCCATTTTGAACTATTGATTGGATCAGATCTGCTCTGCGGCGGCAGCCTTACCGGCCTCGAAGGCCTTCATGTTGCCGGGCAGGAACTTGGCCTTGCGCTCGCCAAGCTCGATGCGGATCGCTTCGCTCATGAGCTCATCAGAGACGATGGGCTCAGCAGCCATCAGAGAGCCGAGGATCGCAACGTTGGCGCCCTTCGGGTTCTTGATCTCCTCAGCGATGCGCTGCGCGTCGCAGTAAACGACCTTGATGTCGTCACGCTCGGCCTTGCGGTCGATGATAGAGCTGTTGATGACGAGGACGCCGCCGGGCTTGACCTTGCTCTCGAACTTATCGAGAGAAGGACGGTTCATGGCGACGATGCAGTCCGCCATATCGACCAGCGGAGAGCCGACGGGCTCGTCGCTGACAGTGACGGAGCAGTTCGCCGTGCCGCCGCGCATCTCAGGGCCGTAGGAAGGCAGCCAGGAGACGTGCTTTCCGTCCAGCATGCAGGCCATCGCGAGGAACTTACCGATCAGGAGCATGCCCTGACCGCCGAAACCGGCAAAAATAAACTGTTTCATCATGATTATTCTGCCCCCTTATCCTTCTTAACACCCAGCGGATAGTACGGGATCATGTTCTCCTCCAGCCAGGTCATCGCCTCGACCGGGCTCAGGCCCCAGTTGGTCGGGCAGGTCGACAGGACTTCGATCAGGCAGAAGCCCTTGCCTTCCATCTGATACTTGAAGGCCTTGGCGATCGCAGCCTTCGTCTTGCGGATATTGGCGGTGGTGTTGACCGCGCAGCGCTCGATGTAGTAGGAGCCGGGAACCTGCGCGAGCATCTCGGAGACCTTCAGCGGAGCGCCGCACCAGGCCTCGTCACGGCCGCGCGGGCTGGTGGTGGTCTTCTGACCGACGAGGGTCGTCGGAGCCATCTGACCGCCGGTCATGCCGTAGATCGCGTTGTTGACGAAAATGGTGCAGATCTTCTCGCCGCGGTGCGCAGCGTGAACGATCTCAGCGGTACCGATGGAAGCGAGGTCGCCGTCGCCCTGATACGTGAAGACCAGAACGTCCTTGCCGACAACGCGCTTCGCGCCGGTGGCGACTGCGGGTGCACGGCCGTGCGCGGCTTCGTACATATCGCAGTTGAAGTAATCATACGCAAAAACGGAGCAGCCAACAGGCGCCACGCCGATGACCTTACCGTCGAGATCCATCTCTTCGATGACCTCAGCGACCAAGCGATGGATGATACCATGGTTGCAGCCCGGGCAATAATGGAACGTCTTGTCGGTCAGCAGCTTGGTTTTTTCAAAAACAACCTGGCTCATTTATTTGCCCTCCTTCATGCTCTTGATCTTCGCCTTGACTTCGTCAACGGTCGGCATCTCGCTGCCGAGGTGACCAAAGAAGTCGATGGGCGTAGCGCCGTTCAGCGCAAGCTTGACGTCCTGCAGCATCTGGCCTTCGTTCAGCTCGACGTCCAGAACAGCCTTCACGCCGGGGGCGGTGCAGGCGGCCTTGACAGCGTCATACGGGAAGGGCCAAACGGTGATCGGACGGACCAGGCCGACGTTGATGCCCTCGGCCTTGAGCTCGTCGATCGCGGACTTCGCGATACGGGCGACCGTGCCGAACGCCGTGATGATATACTCAGCGCCCTCGACGTTGTAGTACTCCCACTGCTGCTCGTTGGCTTCGATCTCGCGATAGATCTTCTGCAGCTTCGCGTTGTGAACGGAAAGCGTCTCGGTGTCGATGTAGATGGAATTGATCACGCCGCGCTTCTCGGGGTCGTCGCCGGGCTTCCAGCCGGTGCAGGCCCAGGGCTTGGCTTCGGGATCGATCTTGAAATCGACCATCTCGGGCATCTCAACAGGCTCCATCATCTGGGCGATGATGCCGTCGGCGAGGAAGAGGACCGGAACACGATACTTCTCAGCCTTGTCGAACGCATACATCATGATGTCGATGGCTTCCTGAACAGACGCAGGAGCAAAGGTCAGCAGATGGTAGTCGCCATTGCCGCCGCCCTTGACGCCCTGAAGATAGTCGCCCTGAGAGGCCTGAATGTTGCCGAGGCCGGGGCCGCCGCGCATGACGTTCAGAATGACGCAGGGCAGCTGCGCGCCGGCGCAGTAGCTGATGCCCTCCTGCTTCAGGCTGACGCCGGGGCTGGAGGAAGAGGTGATGGCGCGGGCGCCGGTACCGGCAGCGCCATAGATCATGTTGATCGCCGCGACCTCGCTCTCGGCCTGAAGGAAGCAGCCGCCAACCTCAGGCATGCGCGCGGACATATACTCGGGAATCTCCGTCTGCGGAGTGATGGGGTATCCGAAGAAATAACGTGCGCCAGCACGAATGGCAGCCTCAGCGATCGCTTCGCTGCCTTTCATAAGCTCCAATGCCATGTTGAACCCTCCTTAAACTGCTTCTTTTTCAACGCGGATGACCACGTCGGGACATGTCAGAGCGCAGGAAGCGCAGCCAATGCACTTCTCCGGAGCAACGACGGTCGCCGGGTGATAACCCTTCGCGTTGATCTTGTCTTTGGCCAACTCAATGATCTTCATCGGGCAGGCGCGGGCGCACAGACCGCAGCCTTTGCAAAGATTCTCATTGATTGTTACCAGTCCATGAAATTTTGCCATTTTGCTACCTCTTTTCTATTCAAGATTGCATAACCTTCTATGTGAACCGCTCTGAGGCGGATCTACACCGTGATCAAAGACTGTGGATGTAGCTCTCCCAATCGCGCTTCATATAGATGTCGATGGGGAAAAGCTCGCCGTAATACTTCGGGTCGTGTCCCTCGGACGCGAAGATATCGAGCATCTCCTTGGTTCCGGTCGTATAGAGCACGGGAACGCCGGTGCGCTCGGTGACCTCCTTGAGCAGCTCATAGCCGTCGCGCAGCTCGTCCGGACGCGTCATGGTCTGCAGATTCGTGTTGTTAATCATGCCGGTGATCTTCAGGCGGGAATGGATCTGCATCTCCTCCTGCAGCTTGATGATCTTCTCCACCGTTCCGGCGAGCGGGCGGCGAATGTTCACAACATTCAGAACCTCCAGCTGTTCCGGCGGCATCTCCATGAAATCGGCATGATAGCGGCCAAGCGCCGTAGAGCCGACCGCGTCGCCGCCGACGTCGAAGACGACCGTATCCCAGTTGAGCGCAAACGCAGACGCGACCTCAGCCGGAAGCGAGAGCGTTTCGATGCCCGAACACGCAAAATTGGGAGATACCAAACGGATCTCCTTCTGACTAACCATTTTACCGCGCTCTGTGAGGCGGAAATATGTATTGACCATATCCAGATCGATCAATTCCGTCTTGCCGGATTCGGCAGCCTTGAACGCAAAATTCAGCGCGAGCTCACTCTTGCCGCTGCCGTAATTGCCGATCAGGACGTACATTTTTTTCAATGGAAGACGCCCCTTTTGCAATCATCTTTTTGTTGATAATATAGTATCACACTTCAAAATAATCGTCAACATGATCAACGTTGATGAAAAATCTTTAATGGTTTTTGAAAAATCTCATAAATTTTTTCATGTCTTCGTCGAATCGATCTAAAATGATTTAACGATATGTATAAGTAATATTACGAATTTTCATAACTAGAATAGCATCTGTTCCTCTGCAAAACTGTGATACTTGTCACGCAAGCGCAGGATTTCCGGACAGCAAAAATGACCGTTCATGCGAAACGGTCATTTTTGGTCATGAAATCCGGTATTGGCACCCGCAGGCTCCTCAGAGAGCGTCTGGCGCAGAAGCTCGATCGCACGCCGTTCGACGCGCGAAACCTGGACCTGTGAGATCTGCAGAACCGCCGCCGCACGCTGCTGCGTCATGCCGCGATAAAACCGCAGACCGATCACCTTTTGCTCGCGGAGAGGAAGCTTTTGTACCGCGGCACGCAACGCCACATGCTCCAGCATTCGCTCTTCGCTGTGGTCGGAGAGCAGCATCTCCAGTCTGACGCCGTTCGCGCCGCTCTCCTGCTCCAGAGAATCCGCAAAGCCCGACGCTGCCAGCGCTGCCGCGATCTCCTCCGCCTCCTGTCCGGTCTCCGCGGCGAGCTCCGACAGCGTCGGCTCCCGTCCGAGACGCTGCTCCAATGCGCTTCGCGTCTGCCTCAGCTTCATGGCGCGCTCCTTCATCCCGCGGCTGACCTTGACCATGCTGTCATCCCGCAGAAAGCGCATGATCTCCCCGGAGATCTTCGGCACGGCGTATGTAGAAAACTGCGTGCCATACGAAAGGTCGAACCTGTTGATCGCCTTGAGCATCCCCAGACAGCCGAGCTGATACAGATCATCCGGATCCTGCCCGCGCCCGAAAAAACGCTTCGCAACGCTCCAGATCAGTCCGCTGTTTCGACGGATGAGCGCATCCACAGCCTCGGCGTCACCTGCCTGCGCCTGTCGGATGAGCGCAAGATTGTCCTCCATTATGCGCTTCTGCGGCGGATCCTGCGCCGCATCGTCACGGTCGTCCCCTTCCCGGTTCTCGACCGCACACGCAGCGAATCCATGAAGCTCTCCATGATCGTAAAGCCCATGCCGCTGCGCTCCGGTCCGCCGGTCGTGTACAGCGGCGCGCGGGCCTGATCGATGTCCGGGATGCCCACGCCGCGGTCCTTGATCACAAGCTCCAGCACATCATCCGGCAGAATGCGCGCGCGGATCTGCACCACGCCGATCTCATTCGGGTACGCGTGTACGACCGCGTTCGTGACTGCCTCGGATACCGCGGTCTTGATATCTCCGATCTCGGCGATCGTCGGATCCAGCTGCGCGGCAAACGCCGCGACCGCAGCACGCGCATAGCCCTCGTTCACGCTGCGCGCGGGAAACTCGAGTCTCATATAATTTTCAGCGTTCAAAACAGCTCACACTCCTCTTTTTGCTCCTTTTCCGCGATGATCCGGTCCCCGAGTCCTGACAGCTCCAGCACCCGCCGGATCTGCTCATTGCATCCGACGATCCGAACCAAGCCTCCGCTTTGCCGCAGCAGCCGATCCGAGCGCAGGATGACCGCGATCCCGGAGCTGTCCATGAAGGACAGGCCGGAGAAATCCAGCCTGCATTGCCGGGGCATATATTCCTCTGCCGCGGCTTCGACCGCGCCCAGCGCAGACGTCGCCGCGCAATGATCCAGCTCGCCCTGAAAACAAATCGTCAGGGTCCCGTCCCGGTAATCTGAAAATGTCTGCATGCTTTCGCCTCCTATGTGTAAAAATGAAAAAAGCACTGCATCCGGCGCGCCGGATACAGTGCTATCATATCTTGTTGTCCGCGGTAATTTTGTAGAAAGCGGAACCTCAGCCGAGATTTTTCAGACTTTCCTCCAGATTCTCGATCAGCGCCTTCGCCTTCTGAGCGCGGTCGCGCTCGGTCTGCACGACCTGCTCCGGTGCGCGCGACACGAACGACTCGTTGGAGAGCTTGCGCATCTGGTTTTCATAGTTTTTGCGCGCCTTCTCCAGCTCTTTTTCCAGACGGGCGCGTTCCTGATCGAGATCGACCAGCTCTGCCATCGGCATGAAGAGTCTGGCGTCGTTCGTCACGACGGAGACCATCTTGTCGGCGTTCTCGGGCACGCTGTCGGTCAATTCGATATGGTCGGCATAAGCGAGCTTGCAGATATACATCTCCCCAGCCGCAAACGCCTCCGGACGATCTGCCACGATGATCAGAGACGCCTTCTTGCTGGGCGGCACGTTCATCTCAGCGCGGCGGCTGCGCACGCCCTTGATCGCCGCCATGACCATCTCGAAGTCCCGCTCCTCCTGCGGGAAGGCAAGCGCTTCGCTGAACTTGGGATACTCCGCGACCATGAGCGCCTCGCCGTCGTGCGGCAGCGCCTGCCAGATCTCCTCGGTGATGAACGGCATGAACGGGTGCAGAAGCTTCAGGATCTCCGTGAGCACATACAGCAGGACCTGCTGCGCGCTGCGGTTTTTCGCCTCGTCACCGCTGTTGAGCCGCGGCTTCGTCAGCTCGATATACCAGTCGCAGTAGGTGTCCCAGATAAAATCATAGATCTTCGCCGCGGCGATGCCGAGCTCATATTTATCCAGATTCTCACAGACCTCCTTGCTCACGCTGTTGAGCTTGGAGAGAATCCACTTGTCCTCCAGCTCCAGCGTCTCAGGCAGCTCGTTTTTCTCGATCGTGAGATTCATCATCACAAAGCGGGAGGCGTTCCAGAGCTTGTTGGCAAAGTTGCGCATCGCGCCGCACTTCTCCACATAGAAGCGCATGTCGTTGCCGGGGCTGTTGCCGGTGACGAGGTTGAAGCGCAGCGCGTCCGCGCCGTAGGTCTCCGCCATCTCCAGCGGATCGATACCGTTGCCGAGGGACTTGGACATCTTGCGGCCCTTGTCATCGCGCACGAGACCGTGGATGAAGACCTTGTAGAACGGGACCTCCTTGAGTTGCTCCATGCCGGAGAAGATCATGCGCGCGACCCAGAAGAAGATGATGTCATAGCCGGTGACCATGACCGTGGTCGGATACCAGTAATCGAGATCCGCCGTCTTGTCCGGCCAGCCGAGCGTGGAGAACGGCCAGAGCGCGGAGCTGAACCAGGTGTCCAGCACGTCCTCGTCCTGATGAATGTTCTTGCTGTGGCACTTCTCACACTCGCAGGCGTCCGTGCGCGAGACTGTGATATGACCGCAGTCGTCGCAGTACCACGCGGGAATCTGATGACCCCACCAGAGTTGGCGGGAGATGCACCAGTCATGCACGTTCTCCATCCAGTTGTAATAGGTCTTGCTGAAGCGCTCCGGCACGAACTGGATCCGCCCGTCGCGCACGCAGTCGATCGCGGGCTGTGCCAGCGGCTTCATCTTCACGAACCACTGCGGGCTCGTCATCGGCTCCACGATGCAGCCGCAGCGATAGCAGCAGCCGACGTTGTGGCTGTAGTCCTCGACCTTGACGAGATAACCCTCGGCCTCCAGATCCGCCACGATCGCCTCGCGCGCCTCGTCGCGGTCCATGCCGTTGTACTTGCCGCCGTTGATGACGTGCGCGTCCTCGTCAAAGATCAGGATCTGCTCGAGATTATGACGCAGACCGACCTCGTAGTCGTTCGGGTCATGGCAGGGCGTCATCTTCACCGCGCCGGTGCCGAAGCCCAGCTCGACATAATCGTCCGCCACGATCGGGAGCTTGCGGCCGACGAGCGGCAGGATCGCGTTCTTGCCGACGAGATGCTGATATTTTTCATCGTCCGGGTGCACCGCGACGCCGGAGTCGCCCAGCATGGTCTCGGGGCGCGTCGTGGCGATGATGAATTCCTCGTCGCTGTCCTCGATCGGATAGCGGATGTGCCAGAAATGACCCGGCATGTCCTTGTATTCGACCTCAGCGTCCGAGAGCGCCGTGCGGCAATGCGGGCACCAGTTGATGATGCGGTTGCCCTTATAAATGAGTCCCTTTTCATAGAGCTCACAGAACGTCTCGCGCACCGCGCGGGAGCATCCCTCGTCCATCGTGAAGCGGCTGCGCGTCCAGTCGCAGGAGGCGCCGAGCACCTTCTGCTGCTGCACGATGCGTCCGCCGAATTTGTTCTTCCACGCCCAGACGCGCTCTAAGAATTTTTCACGTCCGAGATCGTGGCGCGTGAGTCCCTCCTCCTCGCGGAGATTTTCCTCGACCTTGATCTGCGTCGCGATGCCGGCGTGGTCATAGCCCGGCAGCCAGAGCGCGGAATAGCCCTGCATTCTCTTATAACGCGTCAGCACATCCTGCAGCGTCGCGTCCAGGGCGTGCCCCATGTGGAGCTGTCCCGTGACGTTCGGGGGCGGCATGGAGATGCAGAACGGCTTCTTCGCGGGATCGGGCTGCGGCGTGAAATAGCCGCCGGCCTCCCACATGTCATAGATCTTCTTCTCCACCTGCTTGGGATCATACACCTTCGGCAGTTCCTTCATGTGTGTTTCCTCCTTCGTGTGTCGTCCTTCGGGGACAGAAAAATCGCCCCGAAACTGTAATCGTTTCAGGGCGATCAAAAACCGCGGTACCACCTGAATTCCGCGTCCGTGAACGCGGCACTCTTGCCTCTGTATCGGGAGGACCCGTCCCGCTCTACTTAAGTTCAAGCGGGCTGCTCCGAGGCGACCTTCTTCTCCGGCATCCCAAAGGCTCGCACCGACCGCCTTCTCTCTGAGGTCCGCCGGGGAATACTCCTCCCCTTCTGCGCATTATCATGAAAAGTATATTGCAACATACACAAATTGTCAAGGGCTAAATCGTGCAAAAACGCGAAATGCAGCCGGCGTCATCTGGAAAGCTGACAGCCGCAGGCCGTGCAGAACCGCGCCGTTGCCGGCATCTGCGCCCCGCAGTTGGGACAGAACTGAACGCCGCCCTGCGGTGTATTGCGCTGCACAGGCGCGCTTTGTGCAGTCTGCTGCGGGAAGGAAGCAGGCTCAGCCGCCGGCATCTGCGCCGCGGGCTGCTGGAAATACACACCCATGTCCCGCTCCAGATAGGAAAAAATGTTCAGGATATTTTGGTTGTTCTTGCCCCAATCGACGATTTGCGTCGGCAGCGCGCACTCCGAGACGATGTCCACATAGGTCGAGCCGCCCTGATCCGCGAGCGTCACGGTCACGTTCTCGCCCCACGAAGACAGGCTGACGCCGTGCTTGAGCGGATACTGCAGACCGTTCGGCAGGGGCACCTCGGCGCGCAGCTCCATGCCAAGTCCGCTCGAGTGGATCGCGCGCATTTTCTGAACGAAATAATCCATCGGGACGTTATAGACGCGTGCGTTTTGTGATCTGGCTGCCATAAAGACTCCCTCCCTGCTGTTTTCTTCATTATACGAAAGGGATCAGCTTCTGTCAAAGAAAATCTGTCCGAGATCAGGTCTCGACATCCGCGTCGACAGCACGCCAGCATGCGCTCTCGGCACAGATCACGGTACCGTCATAGGCTTTGATCTCGTCCTCGGACAGTCCGCCGCAGTCGCACCACCAGATGCGATCTCCCTTCAGCAGCAGCGTTGCGTCCAGTATCTCGCAGGTGTATGCTTCGTCGACCGGGATCAGCTTCAAGCCTGTCAGACCCCGAAACAGGATCTCAAACGTGGTCGGGTCTTTCCCCTGGCGCTGGAAAACGACGGTCAGACTCCTGTCGTCATTCATCGGATGCATGAAGAGCCGGTCGTCCACATAAGCGCCGCTCGTATAGCGCATCGCTTTGATACAGCTGTCGTGGAAGAACTGGATCTGCTCCAGAAATTGCAGACAGTCCGCTTCGCTCGAGAGCTCACGCCACATCAGGCACACCTCCTTGATTTGATGATCCATAGAATGGATCCATTATAGAACAAATCATGTATCCTGTCAAAAAACACCGCACAGAATTTTGGTTGCGAACAAGAGAAATGTATGCTAAAATAATAAAAGTTTGTAATATTCTGCGGGAGGAGACTGCATTATGAAAGTAAATGTGATCATGTTCAGCCCGGCGGGCGGCACGGCGAGAACTGCCGAGATCCTTGCGCGCGAGCTCGGAACGCTGACCGGCGCTGTAGATATCGCGGAGCACGACATTTTTTATGAAGGCATCCGCGCGGACAAAGAGGCCATCGCCATTGTCGCCATGCCCTGCTACGGCGGACGTGTGCCGCAGCTCGCGGCGGAGCGCTTCAAAAAGGTCAACGGCAGCGGCGCAAAAACCGTTCTGCTCTGTGTGTACGGCAACCGCGCTTATGAGGATACGCTGGTCGAAATGGAGGATCTCGCCAGAGAGCGCGATTTTGACGTGATCGCCGGCGTCGCCGCCATCGCGCAGCACTCGATCGTTCATGATTTCGGCGCAGGTCGTCCGGACACCTCCGACGCCGCGAAGCTGAAGGACTTCGCACAGAAGATCCTTGCCAAGCTGGAAGCCGGCGACACAAAGAAGCCCCAGCTGCCCGGAAAGCGTCCCTATAAAAAGGCGATGGGCAAGCTCGGTCTCGTCCCGCACGCCACCAGAGGATGTCTCTATTGCGGCACCTGCGCGAAGAAATGTCCCGTGCAGGCCATCAGCATGGATCACGTTTTCGGCGCCAGCATAAGAAAGTGTATCTCCTGCATGCGCTGCGTCGCCAACTGCTCGGTCGACGTCCGCAAACTCAACCCGCTGGAGCTGAAGCTCGTCGAGACCAAGATCAAAAAGGAAGCCAAGAGCCGCAAGGAGCCCGAACTCTTCCTCTGATACTTATGATTCCATGAAAAATGCTCGTACCGATCGGTACGAGCATTTTTCGTGATGAAGCTTATTCGAAGTCGAGCACGCGCAGCATGCGAACCAGCGTCAGGCGGTTGCGGATGGCGGCGGAGATGGGCAGCATCTCGTCCGTGAGGGCGGGATCGATGCCGATGTGCTCCGGCAGATACTTCGAGCCGCAGGCCTTGTAGAGGGCTTCCAGCTCGTCCGCGGGCGGGATGGTGGCGATCAGCTCTTTGATCTCATCCCAATGATCGACGATGTTCTGCGGATCGAACTGACCCAGAATGTCATCGGCGTTTTCCTTGATGATGCCGTCGGCCAGACGGTCGCCGAACTTCTCGCGGATCCAGGCCTCCGTGAGCGGCTCAAAGGGCTTTGCCTTCGGGGTCTTCTCGGCCAGCTCATGATACAGCTTCGCGCACAGATACGTGCCGACGCCGACGCACTCGCCGTGGATGCCCTCCGCGCCCTCAAAACGCGGCGGCTGCATCTCGACCAGATGCGCCATCAGGTGCTCAGCACCGGAGGCGGCGCGGGAGTGATTGAGCAGCTGCATGGTCAGACCGGACTTCATCTGCGCCATGGTCATGGCCTCGTGATCCGCCTCGCCGGTGGCGGCGTATTTGTCCGCGGCCTCACGCATGATATCCAGCGCTTCGTCCGCGAGATCCGCGACCATCGGGCAGAAGTATTCGTCAGCGACGAGACGCGCGATCTTCCAGTCGACGCGGGAGACATACTTGGCGAGGATGTCGTTGATGCCGCTGGCGACCAGACGCGCGGGTGCACCGGCAATGATATCGAGGTCGGCAACGACCAGGATCGGCGCGCACATGGGGATGGACTTCTTCTGACCATCCAGGATCACGGAGCAGATATTGGCGGTGAAGCCGTCAGAGGAGGCAAGCGTCGGGATCGCGACGAACGGGATGCCGAGCTTGAACGCGGGATAGCGACCGAAGTCCATGATGGTGCCGGCGCCGAAAGCGACGATCACTTCGGGATCGTCCAGATCCTTCATCATGGCCTCGATCTGGATGTCCTCAGAGCGCAGACCCTTGCCCTCAAGAACAATCTCCTGATCGGCGGCAACATGCTTGCCCTCGGTGAGCTTATAGATGTTGGTGTCGTAAACAACGGTGCGGCGCTTGCCGGCAAGACCGACGTCCGCCATGTATTGCTCAAAATTCGCAAGGGCGTTATACTCGACAACGACCTTTTTGGTTTCCAGGGTGTGCTCTCTGCCGCACACACATTTCCCGGTATACCGCTCACAATCCATAATCATAGCGTTTTTCCCTCCTGAATCCATTTTAGTTGTCCTAAAGGCATACAAGGCTGCCTTTACAGCAAATTCTGACATTTCTATCTTATCAAAAAGCAGTTCGGGTGTCAATTAAAATAAATACAGAAAAAAGCCACCCTCACGGGTGGCATTTTCATTGGAGCTGCTGGGCGGATTCGAACTACCGGCGACGCCCATCGGGCGCCTCCGGTTATGCCGCGGATCGAAAAATCGCTTCGCGATTTGAGGTCGGCGGTTCGAGATGCAGCAAAGTCCAATGAAAAAGCCACCCTCACGGGTGGCATTTTCATTGGAGCTGCTGGGCGGATTCGAACCGCCGACCTCATCCTTACCAAGGATGCGCTCTACCGACTGAGCTACAGCAGCGCAAGAGAATCCCGCGGAGCGGTGAACTCCGCGGGATGGCGACCGAGAAGGGACTTGAACCCTCGACCTCTAGCGTGACAGGCTAGCGTTCTAACCGACTGAACTACTCGGCCATGCGTTTCAGCGCTTGATTATAATAACATGCACCATTCTAAAAGTCAAGCATTTTTTCCAATTATTTTTACTGTTTTTTCAACCCCATGTTTCTCTTTCAGGATGCGAGGAGCGGACGGACGTTCGCTGTCCGTCCGCTCTGTCGGGTCGATCAAAAAGGATCACACGCGGTCTTCGAGGAACTCGACGACCTGACGCACGGTCTTGAAATCGCCGACCGCCTCTTCGGTGATCACGATGTCAAACTCATCCTCAATGGAGGTGACGAGCTCAACAAAGTCCAGAGAATCCGCTTCCAGATCCTCGATGATGTTGGTATCCATGGTGATGGACGCGGGATCGAGCTCAAGCTGATCCGCCAGAATGTCTCTAACTTTTTCAAAGATCATTTTCAGGTCCTCCTTATCGATGATGCCGGTTTATTAACTCCACTCACGGCTGGCAGGCTTGTTGCTGTGCTGCTGAGCGGGACGTTCGTAGGATACGACGACGCGGCGGTTCGGCTCGGTACCGGTCGAGCTGGTGGAAACGCCCTCGTAATTCTGAAGTGCGGTGTGGATGACGTGACGCTCATAGGAGTTCATCGGCTCAAGCGCCATGCTGCGCTTGTACTTCAGGACCTTCGCCGCCATCTTCTCCGCCAGGCGGACGAGAGAATCCTCACGCTTGGCGCGATAGCTCTCGGCGTCAACGCTGATGTGCATGTGCTTGTCGCCGCCGCGATTCACGGCATAGTTCGTAAGGTGCTGGATGGCGTCGAGCGTTTCGCCGCGGCGACCGATCACGGCGCCCATGCCGTTGCCGGAGAGCGTGACGTTCACGCCGCCGTTTTCGCGGGGCGCGATCTCGATCTCCGCCTGCACGCCCATGTGCTCCAGAAGACCGGAGATGAAGCTGCGGATCTTCTCATAGGGGTCGTCTTCGACCTCATAAGTGACGCGGACGACCGCGTCGACCGCCCCGATGCCGAGAAAACCCTTCTTTGCGAGCTGGATGACCTCGACCGAGACCTCCTCCTCCGCGACGCCGAGCTCCTCGAGCGCGGCGGCAATGGCTTCTTCCTGCGTGGGAGCGGATTTTTCCAATACTTTTTGCATTTAGTTTTCTCCTGTTTCGTCAGCAGCGGGCTCGGAGGTCTTCTTCGGCGCGAAATCATCGCCATAGCGATTCGGGTCATAATTGCGGCCGCGCGCGTAACGACGGCTGCCGACCTGAGAAGCGGGCTTTTCCTGCTCCGGAATGCCGAGACGCTTGCGCTTGGCAGCGCGCTCTGCGCGTTCCGCAGCAGCCTTCCGCTCGTCATCCTGCTGCTTGAGATTGGCTTGAATCTTCTTCTTGCTGGTGTTGCGGTTCTTCTCGGAGACACCCTCCGCCTTCTTGCGTTCGGTCTCCTCCTTCTGACGCGCGATCTCCTCCTCGCGTTCCCGCTCGGCACGTCCGGCGTCCTCAAGATTCAGCTGCTTGGTGAAAAGCTTCGTGAGCGAATAGTCACGGGCAATTCCAAGGACGCTGTTGAAGATCCAGTAAACGCCGAGGGCGGCGGGCATGCTGAAGCAGATCCACAGCGAGATCAGCGGCATGACATACATCATGCTGCGGTTCGTCCGCTGCGTATTCTCGTCAGTCTGCGGGGTCGTCTTGGTGCTGATGACCATAGACAGCCAGCTCATGAGCGCGGAGATCACAGGGATCAGGAAAAGGCCCACAGCCGGGAGCCAGACGGCCCGGTTGCTCCAGTCGACCTGCCACAGGCGGAACGTCGGCTGCTCGCCGAGGTTCAGACCCAGGAACGAATAATCCAGGTCGATCAGCTTGCCGCCGAAATCGCCGAGCGCGGAGATGACCTTATCCCAGCTGCTGTGGATCATGTCCGCCAGACCGATCTGCGAATAAGCGGCAGCACGTCCGGAGGACGCAGCCTCATATCCGAGAAAATCCGTGAGCGCCGTAACATTGTCCTCAGAAAGCATCATCATGGCGGTGAGCGGCTTGCGAATGACGTTATAAAGCGCGATCAGGATGGGATACGGGACCAGCATCCAGAGACAGCCGGACATGGGATTGATCTTTTCTTCCTTATAGAGCTTGGCAACCGCCTGCTGATACTGCTGCTGGTTGCCGTTGTAGCGCTTTTCGAGCGCCTTGAGCCGCGGCGCAAGGCGTGTGGTGCGCATCATGCTCTTCTTGCTCTTTGCCATGAACGGCAGAAGGATCAGGTTTACGAGTACAGCATACAGCATAACGGCGATGCCGTAGCTGTGGGTCAGAAGATAGAACTCTTTAAGCGGCCAGCCGAAAATCGTGTTGAAAAATTGTGCCATAAACGTGACTCCACTTCTTTCGTGAATGCCCGGTCACGGGACCGGGTCATAGAAATCATGCTCACCCGTGTGGAACGGATGGCATTTGAGCAGACGCTTCACGGCGAGCTTCCCGCCCTTCCACGCGCCGTATTTCTCGATTGCCTCCAACGCATACTGCGAGCACGTGGGTACAAATCTGCACGTCGGCGGGAACAGCGGCGAAATGAACTTCCGATAAAAACGGATCAGAGCCAATAGGATCACTTTCACTTGCTGTCCACCTCCACGGTTCGCAGGTTCAGCCGATCGGCACAGCGCAGGAACTCCCGCTCCAGTCGATGGTAGTCCGCGCCGGAGGCTCGCATGCGCGCGACAACGACGATATCATGACCGGGACGGAATTCGGCTTCATGCAGGCGATAGATCTCCCTGAGCCGGCGGCGGACGCGATTGCGTACCACGGCATTGCCGATTTTGTTGGAGACCGTAAAGCCGATACGGCTGCGGGGGGATCTGGTCTTGCGGCAGTACAGCGCAAGACACGGAGCGGCGGTGCTGCTGCCCTTGGAATAGAGACGCCGAAATTCATGATTCTTTTTTAAAGTATCGGTAAACTGCAACGCTCTCGCTTCCTTACAGCAATTGGGGGACCTGCCGAAAAACCAGCACAAACGCCTTAAGGGCGGAGTGGTCCCGCCCTGAAAACGATGTTATGCTGAGGATCTGCTCACGGATGACCGGCGCTTAGTAGCTCAGCTTTTTTCTGCCCTTCGCTCTGCGGCGGGACAGGACCTTACGGCCGTTGGCGGTAGCCATTCTCTTGCGGAAGCCGTGCTCTTTCTTGCGCTGGCGCTTCTTGGGCTGATAGGTACGGAACATCGTCATAACTCCTTTCTGAATCATACTCAACAGCGTCCGGAACGGACACCGTAGTTGACATGAGAATACCGCTGAAAATCGGCGGCACCGAATGTGTATTATATCGGGAAACGAGGGATATGTCAACCATTTTTTCTTTCCGGCGGAATGGACGACATTTTTCGCTTGCATTGCGGCGTTGTCTGTGGTATAATTTCATCACAAAATAGATATGTGGGATTAGTTCATTGGTAGAACATCAGCTTCCCAAGCTGAGGAGGCGGGTTCGATTCCCGTATCCCGCTCCATCTGACAACGCCTGACTTCCGAGAGAAAGTCAGGCGTTGTCTTTTTTCTTCATTCGTGTCGAAGGATCTTCTTTTCCAGGGCAAAGATCCGGCTGCTGAAGCTGTTGGGCTGCAGCGTCGGCAGGACCTCGGCGTAGATCTCCATGCGGCTGTCGACCCGATCGATCAGCGCGAGCAGCTCCGCCTCCGCGGTCATGGGGACGACCGCCGCGCCGAATTCTGGGTTACCGTGGTGCGAGAGAATCAGATGCTGCAGCAGCACCGACTTGTGCTCCGGGAGGTCCAGCTCCATGCAGACCGAAGCGATCTCCTGCGCCTCCATCACGAGATGACCCAGAAGCTGTCCCTCGATGGTGTAGCCCGTCGCCATGCCGATATCGGAGAGTTCAAACTCGCGCACCTTTGCCAGATCGTGCAGCAGCGTTCCGGCGATGAGCAGGCTGCGGTCGATGACCTCGGGATAGAGCGCGGCAAAAAAGTCCGCGGTCTTGAGCATATTGGAGGTATGCATCAAAAGCCCGTTCAGGAAGCTGTGATGTACGCTCTTCGCGGCAGGGATCCGTCGAAACGCATCGGCATGTCTGCGCAGGATCTCTTCGGCAACAGAGCGATAATCCGGGTCCTCTATCGTGGCAAGGAGCGCAAGGACCTCCTGATAACGCGCATCGACGTCGATCGGCGCGACGGGCACCAGACGCGAGAGGTCCACCTCATCCTGCTCGGTCGCCAGCCGCAGTCGGGACGCCGTGATCTGGTTTGCGTTTTTATACACAGACACATCGCCGCGGACCTTTACGACCTTTCCGACGTCCTGCTCGTCGATCGAGCCGGAATAATCCCACATCATCATCGTGACAGAGCCGGTGCTGTCCATCACGGACGCGCTCAGATACATTCTGCCGTTCGACGCCCGCTTGACGGCAGCGTCCTTCAACAAATAAAAGCCTTCCACACGCATTCCCTGTTTAAAATCAGAGATCGGCAGATTGATTTCCATGATGTACCTCCATCCAATCAAGCCGCGGCATCAGATACCGCAGCGGTATACTCACAGCTCCAGTTCCGAAAAGCGGTCCTTCGGCATCGCGCACGCGCCGTTCGTGCACAGATACCAGAGCGCTCCGCTGTCCGGTACGGGATAGGACTGCGTAAACGGCGCGAGGCGATCCATCGCCGCGGCGTTGTCCCGCGTCTTCAAGAGGATCACAGGCGTGTTGGTGGGATGCCGCTCCAGATAAAGCAGCAGCTCCTCTCTGCCGTCCGCGCCGCAGCAGATCAGCTCCTGATGCGGATAGACCGCGCGCATCATCGCGAGCAGGCCGAAGGCAACGCCTGTACCGTATGCCTCGGCTCTGCCGGCAACGAAGACATGCTGCTTCTCCGCCGCCGCGAGCCATTTCGGCTCACCGGTGAGCTCGGCAAGCTGCTGCAGGGCCATCGCCGCGCAGCTGTTGCCGGACGGCACGGCCCCGTCGAACTGCTCCTTGGGCCGCTGCAGCAGCTTTTCCGCGTCCGACGCCGTGCGGAAATAACCGCCGTTTGCTTCATCCGGAAAAAATGCCTGCAGCTGCTCAGCGCGGTGCAGCGCCTGCTGCAGATAGTCGATCTCGAACGTGCTGCGATAAAGCTCCAGCAGCGCGAGGGCATAGACCGCGTAATCATCCAGCTGTCCCGGCACGGCGCACGCGCCTGCGTGCCATCGCAGATAGAGGCGATCATCCGCATCTGTCAGCGACGAGCGCAAAAACGCCTCGGCGCGCTTTGCCGCCTCCAGATACCGCGGTTCTCGCAGCGCAGCGCCCGCACGGGCGAGAGCGACGATCATCCACGCGTTCCAAGCCGTGAGGATCTTGTCGTCGCAATGGAGGCTCGTCCGCGCGGCGCGATAGGCGCGCAGCTTCTCCAGCCGCGGATCATCGGAGGACCACGGCTTCCCTTCCATGCCGATGCGGTTCACGATGCGCCCGGTCAGGACATAAGCGGCGCGAAACGCATCCGCGTCCGCATTCCCGAGTACTTCACCCAGCTCGTCGTCCGTGAAGTGATAATACTTCCCCTCCACGCCCGCGCTGTCGGCGTCCTGCGCGCTGTAAAACCCGCCGTCCGGGGCGGTCAGCTCCCGCAGCACATAATCCGCCGTCCGGCACGCCGTGTCCGCATAGCGCGCTTCGCCGGTGCGTTGGTACGCCTCCGTATAGGCAAGCAGCAGCAGGGCGTTGTCATACAGCATTTTTTCAAAGTGCGGCTTGAGCCAGCGCTCGTCTGTGGAATAACGTGCAAAGCCGCCGCCGATGTGGTCGAACATCCCGCCCGCCGCCATGGCGTCGAGCGTTTTACAGACCATGTCCATCGCCTCATGCGCCGCCGCCCGATCGGCATAATCCATCAGGAACAGCAGATTGTGCGCGCTCGGAAACTTCGGCGCCGGACCGAAGCCGCCCCATTTGGGATCGAAGGCACGGCGATATTCCCCGAAGACCTGCTCCAACAGCGCTTTGGACGGTGTACCGGGTTTGGGCGCAGCGACGCGGCTGAGCGCCTTTGCAAGCTGCTCGCCGTTGCGCGTGAGCCGCGCGCGGTCCTTTTTCCAAACGCCCGCGAGATACGACAGCGTATCCAGAAGTCCCGCGCGCCCATAGGTGCTGTACTTCGGCAGATAGGTCGCCGCGTGAAACGGCTTGTGATCCGGCGTCATGAAGATCGTCAGCGGCCAGCCGCCGCTGCCGGTCATCGCCTGACAGACCTGCATATAGACCGCGTCGATATCCGGGCGCTCCTCCCGATCCACCTTGATGGATACATAGCCGCGATTCAAAAGCTCCGCGACCATCTCGTCCTCAAAGGACTCGTGCGCCATCACGTGGCACCAATGACAGGTGGAATACCCGATCGACAGAAAGATGGGCTTATCCTCGCGCGCCGCCTTCTCAAACGCCTCGTCGCACCACGGATACCAGTCGACAGGATTCTCCTGATGCTGCAGCAGATAGGGCGAATGCGTACCGGCAAGATGGTTGGACATAAATGCACCTCCGTGCGGTCGATGGATTTGTCAATGGGCTTATTGCTCTGATGTAAGGTATTTTTCCCGCAGGCGCATCACTTCATGCGGCCCGAAGCGCAGCTGCTTTTCCAGATATCGCTCGGTGGAGCCGAAATTCCGATCGATGGAATCCCACGCGTTGCGCAGATAGCGCTCGCGCGCGGATTCAAACGCACGGATTGCGAACTCCAGATCGGGATCATCGGAATACCGCCGCGCGTCCGAAATGACCTGCTCCGTTTCGGGCTCGAGATAGGTATTCGTGAGCAGATAATCCTCCAGGATCGTCTCGCGCGTGACGCCGAGCGCTTCCAAGATCAGCATGGTCGCGACGCCGACGCGGTCCTTGCCCGCCGTGCAATGGTACAGCAGCGCGCCGCCCTCGTGCTCCAGAACGAGCCGCAGGAATTCGGTATAATGCGCGATGCTGTAGTCGCCCTCGACCAGCGGCAGATACAGTCCCGTCATGCGGTCCTCCGCCTGCTTCCCGGCGGCGATCGCGGCGCGGAAGTACGGCGGGATCTCATCGGAGCGCTGCTCCCGCGTGATGCCCGTCATCTGCTCCAGTATGGGACAGGCGACGCTCTTCACGCCCGGAACAGCGGCGTCCGGCTTCTCTCCGCGCTCATATTCGGTCCTGAAATCGACCACGGTCTTCAGCCCAAGGTCCGCGAGCTTTTGCACGTCGTCCTCTGTCAGACGCGACAGCTCACCGCTGCGGATAAGTCTGCCGGACACGACAGCCCTGCCGTCAGCCGTGCGGATGCCGCCCAAATCCCGCGCGTTCGGCGCGCCGATCAATCCTAAATGCCTCATTTGATCACCTGATATTAAAAAGTCTCTTGCCGTTTTCCATCGTCGCGGCGGCGACCGCCTCGATGGTCATGTCCTTTTCCCGGGCAACGACCGCCGCGATGTAGGGAAGGTTTCTCGAGTCGTTGCGCTTGCCGCGGTTCTGGACAGGTGCGAGGTACGGCGAATCCGTCTCCAGCAGGATGCGGTCCATCGGCACAGCGCGGATCACCTCGAGCGCCTTCACGGCGTTTTTGTATGTGATGGGCCCGTCAAAGCCGAGATACCAGCCGCGCTTGATGAGCTCCTTCGCCATCTCGACGCTGCCGGAAAAGCAATGGAACACGCCGCGCAGCGCCGGATAGTCGCGCACGATCTCCAGACAATCCCCGTGCGCCTCGCGGTCGTGCACGATCACGGGAAGGTCTGTCTCCAGCGCAAGCTCGATCTGCGAGCGGAACATGTGCTTTTGCAGATCGACGAAGGTTTTGTCCCAGTAGTAATCCAGTCCGATCTCCCCGATCGCGACGACGCGCACGTCAGAGGCAAGCGCGCGGATCTCTTCGAGACTCTCGTCCGTCCAGCCCTCCGCCTCCTCGGGATGCCAGCCCACGGCGGCATAGACGTGCGGATAGCGATGCGCCAGCTCTATGGCGCGGCGGCTGCGCGCGGTGTTGTCGCCGGGGTCGACCACAAGCGTGACGCCGCTTTCCGGCAGAGCGGCCAGCACCTCGTCCCGGTCGGAGTCGAACTTGGAGCTGTCATAATGTGCGTGTGTGTCAAAATACATGATCTTTCCTCACTCGATCAGCTGCAGGAACGCCGCCTCGTCCAGGATCGGGATCCCGAGCGAGACCGCCTTCGTATACTTTGAGCCGGTGTTCTCCCCCGCCAGCAGATAGGAGGTCTTTTTTGAGACCGAGCCGGAGGTCTTGCCGCCGTACTGCTCGATGATGGCGCTCGCCTCATCGCGCGTGAAATGCTCCAGCGCGCCCGTGAGCACGAAGGTCTTCCCCGCAAAGCGCTGGTCGAGCACGGTCTCTTTGGATTCGAACGAGACGCCCGCCTCGCGCAGCAGCCGGATCTGGTGCTGCGACTGGGGATCGGCGAACCACGCGACGATGCAGCCCGCCGTGATCGCGCCGATATCCGGGATCGCCGTGAGCGCCTCCTCGGACGCCGCCATCAGCTCGTCCAGCGTCTGGAAGTGCTGCGCAAGCACCTTGCCGGCCTTCTGCCCCACCTGACGGATGCCGAACGCGCACAGCAAGCGCGCAAGCCCGTTTTCCTTGCTCTTTTCCAGCGCGTTGATCAGATTTTCCGCAGACTTTTTCCCCATGCGCTCCAGCCCCGCTACCTGTTCGGGGTCGAGATAATACAGCTCCGCCGGGGAGTGCACCAGATCCGCGCGGATCAGCGCGTCGCAGATCGACACGCCGAGGCCGTCGATGTCCATCGCCTCACGGGAGGCAAAGTGCACGATGTTGCGCAGCCGCTGCGCCGGACACTCCGCGCCGGTGCAGCGCATAGCGACGCCGTCCTCGTCCCGGACGACGGGCGCGCCGCACTCCGGGCAGAATTCCGGCATGGCGAAGGCGACGGTGTCCGCCGGGCGCTTGTCCTTGTTGACGGACAGCACCTCGGGGATGATCTCGCCCGCCTTCTGCACGAGCACCGTGTCGCCGATGCGCAGGTCGAGATTCGCGATGAAATCCGCGTTGTGGAGCGTCGCGTTCGTGACCGTCGTCCCGGCGAGCCGCACGGGATCGATGACGGCCTTCGGCGTCAGGACACCAGTTCTGCCGACCTGAATGACGATGTCGCGCACGACGCTCTCCTTCTTCTCCGGCGGATATTTATACGCGACCGCCCAGCGCGGGAACTTCGCCGTGCTGCCGAGCGCGGCGCGCTGATTAAGGCTGTCGATCTTGATGACCGCGCCGTCGATATCGAACGGGAACTGCTCGCGATCCTCTCCGATGGCGTCGATGCGCTCGCAGCATTCTTGGATGCTGCCGCAGGGCGTATACGGCACGGTCGGGAAGCCAAGCGATTTTAAATAATCCAGCGTCTCGCTGTGAGAGGCAAACGCTTCGCCGCTGGACAGCTGCAGATTGAAAATGATGATCTCCAGCTTGCGCTGGGCGGCGATCTTGGGATCCTGCTGCCGGATGGAGCCCGCGGCAGCGTTCCTGGGATTCGCCAAAAGCTGCTCGCCGTTGATCTCACGGACGGCGTTGAGCTCCTGAAACACGCTGCGGGACATATACACCTCGCCGCGCACGATCAGACGCTCCGGCGCGTTTTCCAGACGCATGGGCAGGTTGCGAAGCGTGCGCAGGTTTTCCGTCACGTCCTCACCCACGGTCCCGTCGCCGCGCGTCGCACCGCGCACGAACACGCCGTTTTCATATTCCAGCGACATGGAGAGCCCGTCGATCTTCGGCTCGACCACATAGCGGTGCCGCTCCGAGAGCGCGCCGTCCATCCGCTCGCCGAACGCGCGCAGCTCGTCCATGGAAAACACATCCTGCAGGCTCTCGAGCGGCACCTCGTGCCGCACCTGCGCGAAGGTATTCAGCGCATAGCCGCCGACGTGCTGCGTCGGTGAATCAGGGTCGGCATACTCCGGGTGCGCCGCCTCCAGGTCCTCAAGTCTGCGCAGCATGGCGTCATATTCAAAATCCGAGATCTCGGGCGCGTCGTTCACATAGTAGAGCAGATTGTGGCGCTCCAGCTCTTTTCGCAGCTGTTGGATCTCTTTTAAAACATCATTCATCATTGTCTCTCCGTTCACGGCTCCATGCCCATGACGATCTCACGGAACACATTGCCGCGCTCTTCAAAGTTCTTAAAGCGGTCAAACGACGAGCACGCGGGCGAGAGCGTGACGATATCGCCGTTGCCGCCGAGCCCGTACGCCACCTGCACGGCGCTGCGGAAATTCTCCAGCACGATCACGGGAAAGCGCTCCGGGTCATAGTGTTTCGAAGCGCGGATCGCGTCCGCGATGCGCTCCGCCGTCTCCCCACAGAGGACCGCGGCCTTTGCGTGCAGGCACAGCTCGTCCCCGAGCGTATCGAACGGGATGTGCTTGTCGTGCCCGCCGAGGATCACGATCGGCGGCACCGGCAGCGCGTGCAGCCCCGCAATGGTGCGCGTCGGACTGGACGCGATGGAGTCGTTATAAAACCGCACGCCGTTGATCGTGCGCAGATACTCCATCCGGTGCGGCACGCCGGGGAAGGTCTTCGCGACCTCGACGAACTGCTCGCGCGTGATGAGATCGCCGACCGCCGCGAGCGCAGCGAGATAGTTTTCCACATTGTGCACGCCCGGGATGCGGATGTCAGAGGCCTCCATATACGCCTCGGTCGCACCATGATCCGCGCGGCAGAGGATCTCATACTGCATATAGGCGCCGTTTTCCACGGGGCCCCGGCTGCTGAACAGACGCACCTCTCCATTCGCCTCGGCGGCAAACTCCGGTGTGCGCGCGTCCTTCGCGTTCAGCACGAGGATGCCGTCCGGCTTCTGATTGCGGTAGATGTTCTGCTTTGCCGTGACATAATCTTCAAAATCGCTGTGCACATCCAGATGGTTCGGCGCGATGTTCGTGATGATCGCGCGGTCGGGGCTGCACTGCATGCTGTGCAGCTGGAAGGAGCTCAGCTCCAGCACCGCAAAGTCCTCCGGCCGGATCTCCGGCAAGCGGTCGAACAGGGGCGTACCGATATTGCCGCCGAGATGCACGCGATAACCCGCCGCCTCCAGCAGCTTTGCCGTGACCGTGGAGGTCGTGGTCTTGCCGTCGCTGCCCGTGATGGCGACGATGCGGCAGGGGCAGAGCGCGCAGAACGCCTCCATTTCGCTTGTTAGCACGGCGCCGCGCTCCGCCGCCGCCCTTAGCTGCGGCACCGTCGGCAGCACGCCGGGCGTGCGGAAGATCACGTCAAAATCCAGATCCTCCAGATACCCCTCGCCCGAGCGAAGCTTTCCGCCCGCCTGCAGCAGCGTCTCACCTGCCTCGCCCAGCTCCTCCGCCGTGCGCTTGTCGCAGACCGTCACGTCGCAGCCCGCCTCCAGCAGGACGCGGACGAGCGGACGATTGCTGACGCCATAGCCGATGACGCCGATCCGTTTTTCCTTCAATTGTTCGATATATGCAAAATAATCCATGGCACACACTCCTTCAGCTTAGTATTATACTTCCCATTTTGCCGCAATACAAGTAAAATCGTCAGCAGTTTTTCTGAATCTTTCCCTTGACGAAACCGCCGCAAATGCGTACAATAACAAGTCGAGCGGGTCGAGCAGTCGCGGGCACGAGCCGAAAGGCTGTGCGTGAGGAAAGTCCGGGCTCCGCAGGGCAAGGATAACGGGTAACACCCGCCAGGGGCGACCCTCGGACAAGTGCAACAGAAAGATACCGCTGCGCGGCTTCGCCGCGGAGTAAGGGTGGAAACGTGCGGTAAGAGCGCACGCGTCGGCTGGAGACAGTTTGATGCTGTAAACTCTATCCGGAGCAACACCGTGGAGGAACAATAGGTCTGCCCGACCGTTCCGGGGAGGTGGCTTGAGCGCATCGGCAACGGTGCGCCTAGATAGATGACTGCTGATTACAGAACCCGGCTTACAGACCCGCTCGGAATCATACAAGGCTCCGTTTCGGCATTGCGGATAACCGCATGCGTCGAAACGGAGCCTTGCTTTCTGCCGGAAAGATGCAAAAGAACGCGAAAAATGCAGAAAAGTTTGGAACCATCGCCGGGGCTTTCGCTCTTTCCCCTGCGATGGTTTTATGATACAATATTTCCGGAAGATCCAACAGAAATCCACCCGATCAGATCAAAGGAGATGTACTGTTCATGGAAATTCGTTCCGACATCGAGATCGCACAGAGCTGCACCATGCGCCCCATCGGTGAGATCGCCGAGACCGCCGGGATCGCCGACGCCTATCTGGAGCAATACGGACGCTATAAGGCGAAGGTCGATTACGCGCTGCTGCGCGACCGCGACGAGCGGCCCGACGGGAAGCTGATCCTTGTGACCGCCATCAACCCCACGCCCGCCGGCGAGGGCAAGACGACCACCACCATCGGTCTCGGTGACGCGCTGCGCAGACTCGGCAAGCGCACGATGATCGCGCTGCGTGAGCCCAGTCTCGGTCCCGTGTTCGGCGTCAAGGGCGGCGCTGCCGGCGGCGGCTATGCCCAGGTCGTACCCATGGAGGACATCAACCTCCACTTCACGGGCGATTTCCATGCCATCGGCGCGGCGAACAATCTCCTCGCCGCCATGCTCGACAACCATATCCACCAGGGCAACGCCCTCGGCATCGATCCGCGCAGGATCACCTGGCGCAGAGCCGTGGACATGAACGACCGCCAGTTGAGAAACATCACCGACGGTCTCGGCGGAGCCGCCAACGGCGTACCGCGCGAGGATGGCTTCGACATCACCGTCGCCTCCGAGGTCATGGCGGTGCTGTGTCTCGCGAGCGACATCACCGATCTGAAGGCGCGCCTGGGGCGCATCATCGTCGGTTATACCTACGCGGGCAAGCCCGTGACTGCCTCCGACCTGAACGCGCAGGGCGCCATGGCGGCGCTCTTAAAGGACGCGCTCAAGCCCAACCTCGTCCAGACGCTGGAGGGCACGCCCGCGCTCGTGCACGGCGGTCCCTTCGCGAATATCGCGCACGGCTGCAACAGCGTGACCGCGACGCGCATGGCGCTCAAGCTCGGCGACTATATCGTCACCGAGGCGGGCTTCGGCGCGGATCTGGGCGCGGAGAAGTTCCTCGACATCAAGTGCCGTCTCGCCGGACTGAAGCCCGACGCCGTCGTCATCGTCGCGACGGTGCGCGCGCTGAAGTATCACGGCGGCGTGGAGAAGGCCGATCTGAATCTGGAAAACCTTGCCGCGCTCGAGGCCGGTCTTCCGAACCTGCTGCAGCATGTGGAAAACATCACGCAGGTCTATGGTCTGCCCGCCGTGGTCGCCATCAACCGCTTCCCCACCGACACTGAGGCGGAGCTGCAGCTTGTACACGACCGCTGCGCCGCGCTCGGCGCGAACGTCGCGCTCAGCGAGGTCTGGGGCAAGGGCGGCGAGGGCGGCGTCGCGCTCGCCGAGGAGGTCATGCGCCTGTGCGAGCTCGAGAGCGATTTTCGCTTCAGCTATGAGACGAGCGCCTCCATCCCCGAAAAGCTGGACGCCATCGCCCGCAGGATCTATCACGCGGACGGCGTGGACCTGATCGGCAAGGCGCCCAAGCAATGCGCGGAGCTCGAGGACCTCGGCTTCGGAAAGCTGCCGATCTGCGTTGCCAAGACGCAGTATTCCTTCTCCGACGACGCTGCCAAGCGCGGCGCGCCGCGAGACTATCGCATCACGGTGCGAAACCTCAAGGTCAGCGCGGGCGCCGGCTTCATCGTGGCGCTTACTGGCGATATCATGACGATGCCCGGTCTGCCGAAGTCTCCCGCCGCGGAACGCATCGACGTGGACGAAAGCGGCGTCATCTCCGGTCTGTTTTGAGCGGTAAAATTACATTTGCCGCTTGCAATCACCGCGTTTCCGTAGTATAACTGAATCAGAGAATCCCCTCTCCCCGCAAATTGGACAGAGTAGGACAGGCGCGTTAAGTGCCGCAGGATGGGAAGTTGCCTGCGGACGAAGCAGAACATGCGCGGTGCCTGTGCCGCATCCGCTGCCACCAAGGAAACACAGCCTCCTTTCGTGGCAACTGTCACGAAAGGAGTTTTTTATGTCCCAAAAGCGCTTCAACACCAAAACGATGGCCGTGCTCAGCATCCTGCTGGCGCTCGAGATCATCATCGCCCGGTTCGGAACGATCCGCCCCTCGGAGAGCATCAAGCTTAGTCTTGATTTCATCCCCGTTGTGATCGCCGCGATCCTCTATGGCCCCATTCCGGCGGTCGTCATGAGCATCCTCGCCGATATCCTGGGCGCGTTCCTGTTCCCGGTCGGCCCGTTCTTTCCCGGCTTTACGGTCACCGCCGCCGTGACAGGTCTGATCTACGGACTGCTGCTGTACAAAAGCCAGTCCTTCCCGCGCGTCCTGCTCGCCGTGGTCCTGCAGCAGTTGGTGTGCAGTCTGCTGCTGAACACCTTTTGGCTGCATGTGCTCTACGGTCTGCCGTATCTGCCGACCATGGCCGCCAGACTCATCCAATGCGCAATCATGGCCGCGCTGCAGCTGGTGCTCATCCCGATCATCGCCAGAACGATCCAGACCATTGAAAAGAGACTTCCCACATGAACGTACAAGAGGCCATTTCCTATATCGAAGCCTGCACCTGGAGCGCAACGCGTCTGGGTCTGGAGCGTACGCGGACGTTGCTGCACGCGCTGGGTGATCCGCAGAAAAAGCTCCGCTTCATCCACGTTGCCGGCAGCAACGGCAAGGGCAGCACCTGCGCGATGCTCGCGTCCGTGCTCACGCGGGCGGGCTATCGCACGGGGCTGTATACCTCCCCATATATCCAGTCGTTCTGTGAGCGCATCCAGATCGACGGCGAGAGCATCCCGGAGGAAGCTCTCGCCGCCGCGACGGAGCGTGTGCGGTTTTACGCCGATCAGATGGACGACCACCCCAGCCAGTTCGAGCTCGTGACGGCGATCGCGATAGAATACTATGCCGCCCGGCAATGCGACGTCGTCGTGCTGGAGGTCGGCATGGGCGGCGCGCTCGACAGCACGAACGTGATCGACGCGCCCGAGGTCGCCGTGATCATGAACATCGGACTGGAGCACACGGAGTATCTTGGCTCCACACTCGAGGAGATCGCGCGCACGAAGGGCGGCATTATCAAGCCCGGCTGCGACTGCGTGGCCTATCCCTCCGCGCCCGTCGTGCTGCAGACGCTCGCGGCGCTCTGTCGGAGCGCAGACGTCCCGTTTCAGGTCGCGGACACGGACGCGATCGTCCCCGAGGACGCCTCGCTACGCGGACAGCAATTTTCCTTTCACAGCTGGACACATCTGCGTCTGCCGCTGCTCGGCGCGCACCAGCTGAACAACGCCGCCGTGGCGCTCACCGTGATCGAAACGCTCCGCTCTCGCGGCTGGCGCATTCCCGACGACGCGGTCCGCGCCGGACTTCGGGATGTACGGTGGCCCGCCCGCATGGAGGTTTTGCATCGGGATCCCCTCTTTCTGCTTGACGGCGGGCACAACCCGCAGTGCGCCGAGGCGCTGGCGCAGGGCATCGCCGCCTATCTGCCGGAGCAGAAGGTCACGTTCCTGCTCGGCGTGCTCGCGGACAAGGACTCGGACACCATGCTCGATATCGTGCAGCCGTACGGCGCAGCGTATATCTGTCTGACGCCGAACAATCCCCGCGCGCTTCCGGCTCAGACGCTCGCAGAGCGTCTGTGTGCGCGCGGACAGGACGCTGTTGCCGCGCCGGACGTCGACGCCGGCATCCGCATGGCGCTCGAGACGGGCGCTCCGGTCGTGGCATTCGGCTCGCTGTATCTCGCAGGAGAGATCCGCACACGGTTCCCCGCCGTGATCAAACGTTTCCAGCGTCGTCAGGCGCTGGCAAGCCGCGACGCGCTTTCGCCCGAAACGCGCGCGAACGCCTCCGCGTCGCTCTGTGTAAACATCCTCGCTTCACCGCTCTATCAGCGATCCAAGTCCATTTTCCTGTTTCGCGCCTTCGGCAGCGAGGCGGACCTCTCCGCCGTCGCGGCGCAAGCCGAGGCAGACGGAAAACGCGTCTGCTGGCCCTGCTGCCTGTCGAAAACCGAGATGGGCGCGTTTGTGCCGCACGACGAACGGAGTTGGAAAACCGGCGCGTTCGGCATTCGTGAGCCGGACCCCGAGCGCTCGGACCGGATCGATCCGTGTGAGATCGATCTCGTGCTCTGCCCGTGCGCGGGCTTTGACCGCTTCGGTGGTCGGATCGGCATGGGCGCGGGCTACTATGACCGCTTTCTGCCGCAATGCGCCCGCGCGGTCTTCCTGCTCACCGCCTTCGAGGCGCAGCGCACAGCGCGCGTTTACACCGAAAGCACCGATATCCCGATCCCCTATCTTGTGACCGAAGCCGGGCTGTTCCCGGTGGAAACGGAGGATGACGCGACATGAAACAGATCATCGTACTCATCGGCAACTACGGCTCCGGCAAGACGGAAATCGCGCTGAATCTCGCGGTCAACGCGGCGGAAAAAGGGCTGAACACGCTGGTGATCGATCTTGACAAGGTGAACGACTATTTCCGCATGTCGGACCGCGTGCAGCTGCTGACCGATCGGAGCATCAACGTGGTCTCGCCGACCTTCGCCGGAAAGGGCGTCACGCCGAGCAGCATGTCCTCCGCCGTCGCCTCCGCCTTTGACGGCGACTGGGATTACGTCGTCTTTGACGTGGGCGGCGACGCGGCGGGCTCTCTTTCCCTCGGCAGATATCATACGGATTTTGCCGCGCTGGAGCCGGGACAGCTGCATGTATACGACATCGTCAACGTCTTCCGCCCCATGTCCGGAACGCCGGAAAAGATCCTCTCTCTGAAGGAGGAGATGGAGGGCTTTGCGCGCCTGCAGGTCACGGGCTTTGTGAACAACGCAAATCTCCTGAACTACGCCAGTGCGGACGACCTGCGCCGCGGATACGACGTGCTGAAGGAGACCGTGCTGATCAGCGGTATCCCCGTCGTGCACACGACCGGGCGCAAGGAATTTCTGGAGGCGTTTCTCGCTGACGGACGTGACGAGACCTACATCGGCGAGCCGATCGCGCTGCAGACCTATATGCACCGCAGCTGGGAAGCGTTTACACATCAGGGTTTTTAAGGAGGAACGACATGAAGCTTGGGATCATCGGCGCCATGGACTCGGAGGTCTCGGCGCTGCAGGAGGCGCTGCAGGAAGCAACGCGTGAAGCCTTCGCAGGCATGCACTTTTGCGCCGGCAGACTCGGCGCGCTCGACGCCGTTGTGGTCAAATGCGGCATCGGCAAGGTCAACGCGGCGATGTGCGTGCAGCTGCTGAAGGACCATTTTCAGGTCACGCATATCATCAATACCGGCGTCGCGGGTGCTCTGAGCGAGAAGCTGGACATCGGCGACATCGTCATCTCGACCGAAGCGGTGCAGCACGATTTCGATCTCTCGCCGATCGGCTTTCAGAAGGCGGAGATCCCGCCGTACGGGCATGTCGCCTTCCCCGCCGACGAAGCGATGCGGCAGCTTGCCGTGCAGGCGGCGGAGCAGACCGGCATGGGTCTGCACGTGCTGTGCGGGCGGATCTGCAGCGGCGACCAGTTTATCGCCGGAAGCGCGCAGAAGCAGCGCATCACCTCCGAATTTGGCGGTCTGTGCGCCGAGATGGAGGGCGCGGCCATAGCGCAGGTCTGCTGCGCAAACGCGCTCCCGTTCGTCATCATCCGGGCGATCTCCGACCGCGCCGACGACTCCGGCGGCGTCTCCTTCTCGGAATTTGAAAAGGACGCCGCGAGACACAGTATCGCCATCGTCACCGGAATGGCTGCTCTGCTGTCAGAATAAAAAACAGCCTGACAAAAGCTCCGCATCGGATCTTACCGACGCGGAGCTTTTTTCATCAGATCGCAAAAAACCAATACATCAGCAGTCCGCCGGACAGCGCCAGCGCGACGCCGGACAACGCAAACAGCACCTTGGATACATGATCTTCTTCCTCGAGCGCATCGTCCTCGGGCGAAAAGCAGTCCGCCTGGACCGACTGCTGCGGCAGGAGGCACCGCTGCGCCTCCTGCAGGACCGCCTGCGCCGTGATGCCCGAGCGCGCCGCGTCGTCCCGCACGACATAGATGATCTGCTCATATACAGAGCTCTCCTCCCCCGGGACGACCACGATACGTCTGGAGACGCCCTTTGCGCAGACCGCGCCCTGATCGGGGCGCATATACGGGTCGTAGCTTCTCTTTTCCTGCATTACTGCCGCACCTCCACCTTCACAGCCAGCGCTGTCATATCGTCGTTCCTGCCGTATTCGCGCACCGCCGAGCGGATCACGCCGCCGGCGAGCGTCTTCATATCCTCCGCCGTGGTCTTTTCCAGCAGCTTTCGCAGCCAGACGTCCTTGCCGTCTGAGACCACGCCGTCGCTCGCGATCACGGCGACGCTGCCGGGCTTGAGACGCATGTGCATCACGTCCGGGGTCTTCCCCGCCTCGTATTTCAGCCCGGCGGCAAAGGAACGGCACTTGATCTTGCGGATCACGTTCCCGGTCTTGATATACGACGGCGCGGCGCCGTATTTATAGAAGCACGCGTCCCCCGTGAAAAGATCGATGACCATCAGATCCACGGTGGCATAGCCCCAGTTGCTCTCGTCGCGCGCGAGCGCCGTGGAGTTTAAGAGCTTCATCGCCGCCGACGGCGCGACGCCCGCGCGCAGAAAGCGCTCGAGGATCCGGATCGCGTTGATGCTGCCGTCCGCCGCCTCCGCGCCGGTGCCCATCCCGTCAGAGAGGATCACGCAGAGCTGACCGCCGTCGGTCTTGAAATACGTCCCGCGGTCACCGGACACGGTCTCGCCATGCTTGCGCACGGCGGCGATCCCCACGGACGCGGAGAGGGGCTCCGCCTCCAGCAGGATCAGACTGTCTTCCTTCAGCTGCCGCTCCGGCACACACAGCCGCACCCCCAGCACCGCCGAGATCCCGTCGAGAAAATCAGGCGTCTCCATCAGCTGCTTCAGATACCGGCTCTCGAGCGCTGCGTGCAGTCTGCCTCGCTCATCGCGGAACACCGCCGCGTCCGCCTCGATCCCGAGCGTGCGCAGATAGCGCGTCAGTCTTCTCTCCGCGAGCGGATCCGCTCCGTGCACGCTGTCGAGCGCGCGCGCCGAATCGGCGAGCACATCCGAAAAATCCCGGTACTGTTCCAGCAAAAGCGAGCGCTCCTCCTGCATCATCTGCTTCATGCGGCGGCGATAGGCGCGCAGACGCAGCTCGCCGTTCACGACCTCGGTGAATTCATGCAGCGAGAGACAGCGCTGCCGGAAATGCTCGGGAAAATCCATGGCCTCCAGCCGCCCGCGCTGCTGCATCAGCACGGAAGCGTCATTCATCGCGTTGAGCGTGTCGCCGCTGCGCGCGATCCAGCATTCCTCGCGCAGCACACAATGCAGGCATACCCGTTCGGACGTGCGGTCAAAGACCTTCGCGATGTCATTGTCGTTCTCAGCCGACCCCGCCGCCTCCTGCGCCACATCATAGAGCGCGCGATACGCGCGGGACATGCCGCCCAGACGTCCCGCCACCAGATGGCGCAGACCGGATTCGCCGCGCCCCGCCTGCACGGGCTGCAAAAACGCACCCACCGTGAGGATCCAGCCGCGCGGCAGCATAAGATAAAGCAGCGCGGCAGCCGCACATTCCAGCATCGCGGAGAGCGTCATCTCCGTTCTCGGAAGCGCCAGCAGCGTCAGCGCGCTGATCGTGAGGCAAATGAGCGTGAACAGCGGCCGTCGATACCGCCCGAAAAGCCCGCCGATCAGCGCCGTGACGGGATAGACGACGGCATAGAGCACGCCGCCCCAGCAGAGATCCATCGCGATCCCGAGCACGACACCGGCAGCGCCACCGGAGAGCGCGCCGCCCATCGCGCTGATGACGAGCAGGCTCAGGACCGCGGCGATCCGCCCGAGCGAGACCTCCCCGAACAGCACAAAGCCGGATATCCCCATCGCCGCGCAGCTGAGCAGCACGACCGACGCCACGGTCCGGCACGCCGCCCCGGCAGCCGTCTCCACCTCGCGCAGCTCCAGCGCCTGATGGAACGCCAGCGCCGCGCCCGCGCACAGCGAGAGCCAAAACAGCAGCCGCGCGCAGATCAAAACCGTAAAGCCTCCGGACAGCGCCGTGACAGCCAGCCGCGTGATCCCGTATGTCACGGCAGATATGACGGGCGGCGCCCATCTCGTATAGAGAAAAGCGGAATTTCTTAAAAAGTAACAGGCGGCGAACGTCAGCACGCACCCGGCGGTCATCTGTGTGCCGACCGTGAAACCGAACGCCGCGTAATAGCCGATGGAGGCGCCCAGCAGACAGACCAGCCCGCCGGAGCCGTAGCCCAGAACGGCGAGGATCGCCGTCCCGAACGGCGCGCAGCTGTCCCCGATCCTCGCTGCGGAGAGCACCAGCCCGAGCGCAAAGCAGACGGAGAGCTCCGTCCACTTGGAAGCGTGCAGGATCTGAGACCACCGCTCCGACATCGAGCGCGACGGCTTGCGCCGTTCCATGACCGATCTGACAAACATTTCGACCCCTCCGAATCAAGGTTACATAACATCGTGAGGTCATTATATTTCCCCTTGCGCAAGGAACCTGTCACTCTCCGCTGTCGCAGACGGGAAGTTTTTCATCGGCGCCGTCGGGTATGTCCCCGCCTCGACGGCGCGCCGCCCAAAGCGTGAAAATGAGGCAAAAAAACTCCCCAACAAAACGTTGGGGAGTCGGAAGAACCGTTCTGTTATTGATTTTCGAGCAAATGCTCGCCGATCCGAAACACATCGCCGGCACCGACCGTGAGAATGATGTCACCCGGACGCGCGACGTCGCGAAGGGTGTTTTCGATCTCGCCGAAGGTGGAGAAAAAGCGCGCGTTCGGGATCTGCTTTGCCAGATCCGCCGACGAGATGCCGATCGTATTCTGCTCGCGCGCGGCGAAGATCTCCGCCAGATACGTGATGGTCGGGCGGCGCAGCTGCTCCACGAACTGCGCAAACAGCGCCTTCGTGCGCGAATAGGTATGCGGCTGAAACACGACGATGACGCGCTCGTAATCCAATGCCTCCACCGCATCGAGCACGGCGGACAGCTCGCTCGGGTGGTGCGCGTAATCATCATAGAGATCCGCGCCCTGGAAGCGGCCCTTGAACTCAAAGCGTCGTCCGGCGCCCTGGAAGCCCGCGAGGCCGTATTTCACAGCCGTCGCGCTGATGCCGAGCTGGATCGCCGCGGCAGCGGCCGCCAGCGCGTTGCGGACGTTGTGCTCGCCCGGGACATGGATCGTCGCGCGCGTGAACACGTCGCCGTTGCAGACGATGTCGAACTCGCAGCGCGCGCCCTTGCGGACGATATGCTCCGCGTACACGTCCGCCTCGGGAGACATGCCGAAGGTGAACACCGTGCGGTCGATGCCGCGCAGCAGATCCATCGTGTTCGCGTCGTCATAGTTTGCGATGATGCAGCCGGTCTCCGGAACGCGCTCGGCAAAGGAGCGGAACGAGGCCTTGATGTCCTCCAGATCCTTGAAGAAGTCGAGATGGTCCTCCTCGACGTTCAGGATGATCGCAATGGAGGGATTGAGCGCGAGGAAGGAATTATAATACTCGCAGGACTCAAAAATGATCGTGTCTCCCGCGCCCACGCGGTGACCGGCGCGCAGCAGCGGCAGCGTACCGCCGATCATCACGGTCGGGTCGCGCTCCGCCGCCATCATGATATGCGTGCACATCGAGGTCGTGGTCGTCTTGCCGTGCGTACCGGAGATGCACACCGCGTTCGGATACGCCTGCATGATCGCACCCCAGGCCTGCGTGCGTTCAAACACGGGGATGCCCTGCGCGCGCGCCGCCACGATCTCGGGGTTGTCATCGTGCACCGCCGCCGTCCGGACGACGAAATCCAGATCCGGCGTGATATTTTCAGCCCGATGTCCGATATTGATCTGGATGCCTTTTTTCTGCAGCATCTGCGTATTGACGCTCTCATGCATATCCGAGCCGACGATCGAAAGTCCGGTATCATGCAGCACCTCCGCCAAAGGCGACATGCTGACGCCGCCGATCCCGATCAGCAGGCCCTTTTTCCCGGGCATTAGATATTGTTTGAAATCAGCCATATTTCCACTCCGTTATCCGTTTCCCTGTACTTTCGCGGATGATCAGCTATCAAAAAGAAAAAGTTGTCGATAAGACGTTTTCGTATTATAATACATTCAGCGGCCGATTACAATGAAAAAGTTTAAATTTTTTCTGTATTCTGACGCCGCCGGTTCATGGAAAATGAACAAAATATGTTTTATTTTTGCGATTTTACCGGATCCTACCACCAGAAAGGAGCGATCGGCTTGGCAGACAGCTGGGAACAACTGAAGAAGGCGTGCGGGCAATGCGCAAAGTGTCCGCTCGGTGACACGCGGCGCAATCTGGTGTTCGGCGTCGGAAACGAGCAGGCGCGCGTCATGCTCATCGGCGAGGGTCCCGGCGAGCAGGAGGACCTGCAGGGCGTTCCGTTCGTGGGTCCCGCGGGCAAGCTGCTGGATGACATGCTGGAGATGATCGATCTGGACCGCTCAAAGGTCTATATCGCGAACATCGTCAAGTGCCGCCCGCCGCGCAACCGCGATCCGCAGCCGGAGGAAAAATCCGCCTGCAGTCCCTGGCTGCGCAGACAGATCGCGCTCGTGGATCCGGCGATCATCGTCTGTCTTGGCAGGATCGCGGCCTCGGAGCTGATCCGGGAGAACTTTCGCATCACGCGCGAGCATGGGCTGTGGTACACCGTGAACGGTCGCGCGGTCACGGCGCTCTATCATCCCTCGGCGCTGCTGCGGGACGTGTCCAAGCGCCCGGAGACCTTTGCCGATCTGCGCGGGCTCCGGCAGCAGATCCGCGCCGTCTGTCCGGAGGTGTACGGCGATGCATGAAGCCCCGATCCTCATCACACATCCCGATCCGGGAGACATCCCGGCGCTGGAGCGGCTGTGGATCGATACCTTCGGAGATCCGGCGGCGCTCGTGGAGGATTTCTTCGACTGCTTCCCGCCCATGTCCTGCGGCTGGATCGTGTGCCGCGGCAGCGAGATCCTGTCCTCCGCCTATCTGCTGCCCGGCAACGTGTTTCTGAGCGGCGAGCGCGTGCAGCCGGCGGCTTATGTCTATGCCGTCGCGACGCCGAAGCAGCATCGCGGGCAGGGCTATGGCGGTATGCTGATGCGGCATTTTGCTAGCCTTGCGGCGCAGCGCGGGCTCCTGCTGTATACGAAGCCGGCAAGCACCGGTCTGTATCATTGGTATGCCGAAACGATGTCGACGGTTCCGGTCGGCAGGTCCGCAGCACGCACGGTCGTTGCCGATTCGCCGGAGAACCTGCCCGAGCCCATGGCGCTGACCGCGTCCGAGTACGGAGAGCTGCGCGAGCGCGCCCTGCTGCACACGCCGCACATCGCGATGAGCGATGCGTTCCTTGCCCTGCAGGAGCGCTTTTTGAAGCTGGAGGGCGGCGGGTATTTCGCCGTCGGCGACGCCTGCTGCGCCTACGACGTGCAGGAGCAGACCGTTGTGATCCGGGAACTATTCTCCCCCACGCTGCCGGAGGATGCGGTCGCCGCGGCATTGCGGCGGCAGCTCGGAGCGGAGCGTGCGGTCTGGCGCGTGCCGGAGCCGGCGGGCGAGGCGATCGCCGCCGTCCGCACAGAAGATCCTCCGCCGGACGCGTCCTGGGGACTGCTGCTGGACTAGTCCTGTCTACTCCATAGTGTCCCTTCCGGGATCCGGATTATACTGTATACAGCAAAAACGACTCGCACCGACTGAATCCGTCAGTGCGAGTCTTTCCTATTAACTTCTGCGATCATACAGGTGCTGCACGAAGAGCACCTCCTCCAAAGCGCTGATCTCCTTCATGGCCTGCTCGGAATCCAGGTCCTGATCCACCATCTCCAGCTCCAGACGATACCCTGTGGAATCCTTTCCGCTGGAGCCGAAGGGCTCGATCGAGCTGAGCTGGATGCCGATCGCGCTGAGACTTTTCATCAGTCTGCTCAGCCGAAGATCCGGAGCGAGCTCCATATACACCATGAGCGCGTGCGTGGTCTTGACGTGCATGGCGTCGAGCTTATACAGCGGGACGAGCGCGATGTAAATGATCAGACACATCAGCAGCGCGCATTCGATGTAGCCCGCGCCGGAGCAGAGCCCCATCCCGGCGGTCGCCCAGAGCCCGGCGGCAGTTGTGAGGCCCGTGATGTGGTTGTGGTTTTTCATGATACTGCCGGCGCCGAGAAAGCCGATGCCGCTCACGACCTGCGCCGGAACGCGCATCGTGTCTCCGGGTACGTTCAGGATCTCGATACAAAACTGCGACATGATGACCGTGGACGCCGCGCCGAGACACACCAGCACATGCGTGCGGATCCCGGCGGGACGATGATATTTTCCGCGCGAGTAGCCAACGACGCCGCCGCAGATACACGCCGTGAGAAAGCGGATCAGCAGCGTGACCGGCGAGAGCTCGCGCAAAAAGGGCAGCATCGACATCAATGTCCAATTCATGAATCGTCACTCTCCATTCTCTGTCTGTGCACACAACGAACGCAGCAGCGGCGCATGCTCGTGCAGCGCGTGGATCTCGTGATCGGGATGCACATCGAACGCGGGCGGTCTGCGCGCGGGGTTGAACCAGATCGTCCGGATACCGGCGTTGATGCCGCCGCGGATGTCCGAGGTGAGACTGTCGCCGACGATGACGCAGCCGGACCGGTCAAGGCCCGGGATCCGCGCAAAGCAGGCGTCGAAAAACGCACGGCTCGGCTTGTCGGCGCCGATGCGCTCCGAAATGAAGATATCCTGAAAATACTGGCTGATCGCGGCGCTTTTCAGCCGTCCCTCCTGCACGCGCAGGTTGCCGTTTGAGACCAAAAAGAGCGCATACTTCTTCGAGAGCGTCTGCAGCATCTCGACCGCGCCGTCGATGAAATAATGTCCCTGCGACAGACGTTCCTCATACAGCTGCTGGGCAAGCTCGCACGAGCGCTCCACCCCGAGCGCCTGAAACAGGAGCGCAAAGCGCGAGGTCAGCACCTCTGCGCGCGTGATCTCCCCCGCCTCGAGTCGGCGCCATTGCGCGGCGTTGATCTCGCTGTAGAGCCGCACACGGTCCGGCTCCGGCGCAATACCCAACGCAAGCAGGGTGTCCGAGAGCGCCAGCGCCTCAGCCTTGTGAAAGTCCAGGATCGTGTCGTCCAGATCCAGCAATACCGTATGGATCATACGCGCGCGCCTTCGTCAGTATGCGCGTCACCGAGCAGCACCGTGCTGCACACGGCGACGCCCTTCAGACGGCCTTCCTGCTTGGAAATGCCGATTTCCGAATCGCCGCCCTGCATGCCGACGCCGCGCTCCAGCACACCGTCGCGCAGGTCCTCGGCGCAGTCGATCGCCGCGGATGCGGCAGCAAGCCCGTCGCTAAAAACGAGTTTCCAATCAGCCTCGGCAGCCTCCCGCCTCCAGATCCGGATCGCGGCGCAGGTATCGTCCCGCACGACCGCGAGCCGCGCGTTTTCGCACGTCAGCACAGCCTCCGATTTTCCGACCGCGCAGACCGTGCCGCAGAACGTCACGCACAGGACCTCGCCCGAAAGCCGCGCCAGCTCCGGGACCGGCAGCGCCGCCGTCGCTTTGTTGTGCGGCGGGTTGACCACGACCGGGACCGCTGCATCCAGACCGCTGCATTCGGCATACACGACGCAGGTATCTTTGCTCTCGTCGCGCAGCGCGCGGAGCATGGCGGCGGCGCAGAGCGCGTCAGCCGAGAACATGCCGTCGCGGGTCTCAAAGCGGATCATACCGCCAAACCGCGGCGCTGCTTCGACAAGCGCGCCTCCCGGCCCGACCGCATAGGCCGCGCCGTTGACGATGAGTTCGAAATCAGATGTTCTGGGCATGCAGAAACACCACGTCCTTCAGCACACAGCCGTCCGATTCCCCGAGAATGACGAGACTCCACGTGCCGTCATCCTCCGGCGTCAGATAGGCCTTGTCGGCCATGTTCAGCTCTGAGCCGGTCACCTCGGCGGTCTGCTTGTCCCGGGTCTCGACCGAGACGTCGCCGATCCAGGAAGGATCGATGTCTCCCGCCGTCAGCACATCACTGACCAGAACGCCGACGGTATCGATCTCGACCTTGTCTCCGTTGGCATCCTGCGACACGCCCTTGACCGGCTGGGTCTGAAGCGTCGAAAGCTCCACCGTCTTGGACAGAGCGTTCCCCTGACGCACCTTCACAGACCCCTTCGTCGCTGTGCAGCCGACGAGCATGAGCGCGGCAAGCAGCAGACAAACATACAAAACATGATTGCGACGCATGGATCTCAACACATCCTTTCCATTGCAAAAAACCTCGCCCCGAAGGGCGAGGCCAAAACACAGGTGGCGGAGCGTGAGGGATTCGAACCCCCGTGGGCTTGCACCCTAACGGTTTTCAAGACCGCCCCGTTATGACCGCTTCGGTAACGCTCCACAAAAACGACAGTCCTTCGCCCTTGCGGCAGAAGCTGTCCTCCAAATATATAAAATATTATAAGCTTCGCTGCTGAAAAAATCAAGTAGTATTCAGCGCGCAGAAGGCTGTCTGAAAAACATGTGTGATCAGACAGCCTTTAATCTTATACGTCGGTGTGCGGATCAGAGTCTGGAGCCGCAGTTCATGCAGAACAGATCCCCCGGCTCGGTCGGCGCGCCGCACGCCGGGCAGAAGCGCAGCGGCAGCGCGGACACGTCCACGAACGGCGCCTCCACGGGCGCGGCGGACTGTTCAGGCTCTGCAGGCTGCTCCGGTTCGGCAGGCATCTCCGGCGCTTCGGCGACCGGCGGGGTCTCGACCTCCGCGTCAGCCACGGCGCTTTCCTCCGCGGAGACCTCCACCAAGGGCAGCTCCGGTGCTTCCGGCTCCGGCACGATATCCGGCTCCGCCACGGGCGTTTCCGGGACAGGCACCTCGGGGATGATCTCCGGCGCGGCGAAGGGCTCCGGAACGCTGGCCTCCGGGACTACGGGCGCCGCGGGAACGGCAGCCTCGGGATACACCGGCGGCTCCGGCACAACGGCCTCTGGGACGACCGGAGGCGCGGGGACCTCGGCCTCCGGATAGACCGGCGGCTCCGGCGAGACCACAGGCGCTTCCGGCGCGGACACCACAGGATCGACCGGCGGTTCGGGTGCGATATAGACCTGCGGCTCCGGAGGCGTGGGCGCTGCGGGTGCGGGCGCGGCGGGCGCGACGGGGCGTCCGCAGTTGATGCAGAACCGCATGCCCTCCTCGAGGACCGTTCCGCAGGCGACGCAGGTAAAGCTGTTCACCTTTGCTGGAGGTGTCTCGGGCGGCATCGGGTTCCCGCAGAACGAGCAGAACATGCTGCCGGGTGCCACTTCCGCGCCGCAGCGCGCACACTTGCGGAAGCCCTTGATCGCGCTGATCTGGCTGCGATAATTCAGGATCGTCGTTTCCGACTGCATGATCGCGTGCACCGTCTCCGCCAGTTCCGGCTCCGGAGCCTCGCGGTGGCGTGCGTAATAGAGTCTCCCCAGCTGCGTATAGGCGGCGTTCATCCGCTTTTCCTCTTCGGCGATCTGCGCGTTCAGGCGCGTCGTATCGGTGACATCGGTGGTCTTCTGCATGACCTTCTCTCCGGCGTCAGAGAGCTTGCGTCCGAAATCATCAAAAACTCCCATGGTGGTAATCCTCACTTTCCGTTAAAATCATTTTTTCAGATCCCTGTGCGGCGGCGGTCAGACGCCGCCCTCCGGGACGACAGGCTCCGTGACCGTCACCTGTATCGTGTCTGCGAGGTCCTCGTCCTGCTTGGAATAGACCGTGATCTCGCAGGCGCCGGGCGCGACAGCCTCGAGCTTGCCGTCTCTGACGGTCACGACCGCAGGATCAGACGACTTCCAGCCGATTTTGTTCTCGTCGACGTGCTCGAGCTCCAGCGTGTCGTTCAGGTCGCGCTTTTCGCCGACCGTAAGCTGCAGCGTATCATCGCGCAGCTCGATCGCAGGCGCGCCGAAGACCGCGTCATGCACCGCCGGTACGAAGAAGATCGCGCACGCAGCCGCGATGACGCCCAGCGCCAACACGCCGACCACGATCCACAGCACCAGATTGCGGCGCGACTCCGCCTCCTCAAGCTCCTCCTCCGTGTCGCCGAACACATATGGGTTCTCGGTGTAATGTACCACGGGTCTAGCCCCCGTGGGCTCGACATACCCGCCGGTATCGATCACGGCAGGCGCGCCCGCTGTCGGACGGGGTGCGGCAACCGCAGGGCGCGCTGTGCCGCTGAGCTTCGGCGAGGACGACGCTGGGGGCGCGCTCGGTCGCGGAGCAGCCGCCATGGGGCTACCGTCCAAGTTCCCGGCGGCGGAGAAATAATCCGGCATCGACGGTGTGTTCGGTGCGGGTTCGGGGCGTCTCGGCTCCGTGACGATGATGACCGGGACCTCGACTGTGATCGTCGTGCCCTCCGGGATCGCGCCGGGCTTGGGCGCGGCGTCCGCCGCGGGCTCCTCCTCCGGCTCCGGCGCCGAGGCGGTCTCAGGGCCATCGTTGGCGGGCGCATCCGTCTGCGCCTCCCCGACCGGCTCCGGCTCGGGCTTGTCCCCGGCGGTCGCTTCCGCGTTTTCGGGCGCGGGGACGTTGATTTTCAGATGCGGGTTAGCGGGCTCCGGCACGACTGACGACGTTTCGTCTTCGACCGGCGTCGGGGCAACGGGCTCTGGCGTTTCCGCCGCCGGGACCGCAGCCGCTCCAGCCGACGGCAGGGGCGGCTCCGCCGGCGGTCTGATCACCACCGCTGTGCCGCATTCGGTGCAGAACGAGCTGCCCTCGATGATGAGCGTACCGCATTTTCTGCAATACATAGGATCACTTCCTTATGCTTCAAGACAGGGATCGGTACGGATCCGAATGTAACTGGATTCGGTGTACATTATATGGATATAAGATATCATATCTGTACACAACTTGTCAATTCTGCCGCATAATTTCCGGACGCACTTTTGCAAAGAAATCGAGCAGACCCGAAAATTGAGTCTGCTCGGTCCCGTTATTTTGCCGCGCGCTCGGCGAAGCTGTTGTCGGTCAGCGTCTCAAAATCCACCCACTCGTCGTGCGTGAGCACACCGGCGGTCTCCATGACGGTCTCCAGCCGCTCCAGCGCGGCCTGCTCCATCACGGGCGTGGCGTTCCACGCGTCGATGTCCAGATACCGCTGCACGACGGTCGTGAGCGTTTCCACGGACGTATCGGGAAACTGCGGCGCTATCACTTCGGCGATCTCGGCGGCGGTGTGCGTGTGCACATACTCCAGCGCCTGCGCGATCGCGTCCGTGAACTGCTGCACGACGTCCGCGTGCTGCGTGAGATAGGAGCGCGCGGCAAAATACGCCGTGTACGGGATCTCGCCGCTCTCCGCGCCGATGGACGCGAGGATATACCCCTGCCCCGCCGCCTCGAGCTCTGTCGCGGTCGGCTCAAAGAGCGTCACGAAGTCCCCGTTGCCGCCGGTAAACGCGCCTGCCATCATGTTGAACTGCACGGTCGTGTCCACCGTGGCGTCCTCGCCGGGAACGACGCCGTTCTGGCGCATGACATACTCCAGCGTCATCTCCGGCACGCCGCCCGCGCGCCCGCCGATGATCGTCTTGCCGCGCAGCAGATCCCACGAGAACGCCGTGTCCTCACGCCCGACGAGGAATGAGCCGTCGCGTTTGGTCATCTGCGCGAACACGACCGGCGCGTCCTCCTTGCCCTGATTGAGCACATAGATGGACGCCTCCGGTCCGGCAAAGCCGATGTCCGCCTCCCCGGTCAGGACGGAGGTCATGACCTTATCCGCGCCGCCGCCGTTGATGAGCTCCACATCCAGCCCGGCGTCGTCGAACAGCCCCAGCTCGATGGCCACATACTGCGGCGCGTAGAACACCGAGTGCGTGACCTCGCTGAGCGTGATGTGCTGCTTCGTATCATTTTCGCTTTCGCAGGCGGCGCACACCAGAACCAGCAGCGCCGCCATCATACCCGCGATCCAACGTTTCATTCAACCAACTCCCATTTTCCGTTTTAAGACCCGCTCCAGGAGCAGGACCGCCTGATACATGCCCACCGCCGCGATCGCCAGCAGCAGCACCGACGCCATGACCAGATCCATGTTGAACACTTGCGACCCATAGACGATCAGATACCCGAGCCCCGCCTTCGACACCAGAAACTCGCCCATGATCACGCCGACCCACGAGAGTCCGACGTTCACGCGGAGCGTATTGAACAGCGCCGCGTAGTTCGCCGGGATGACCAGCGTGCGCAGCGTCTGCCATTTCGACGCTCCGAGCGTGTGCATCAGGCGCAGCTTTTCCGGATCCGTGCCGCAGAACGCGACGTACATGTCGAGGATCGTGACGAACACGCTGATCGCCACCGCCATCGCCACGATGGACTCCGTGCCCGCGCCGATCCAGACGATGAAGATCGGGCCCAGCGCCGTCTTCGGCAAGGCGTTGAGCACGACGAGATACGGCTCGAGCACGCGCGAGAGCGTGTCGCTCCACCAGAGCAGCACCGCGATCAGCACGCCGAGCAGCGTCCCGAGCACGAAGCCCGCGAGCATCTCAGCGCACGAGGCTGCTAGATGCGCCCAGATCTCGCCCGAGCGAAACAGCCCCGTGAGCGTCGCGACCATGCGGCTCGGCGTGCTGACGACGAACTCATCCACCAATCCGAGGCGCGCGGTGATCTCCCATTGCGCCAGAAACACGATCAGCACGAGCGCTCGCAGCAGTCTCACCCGCCGGGCGCGCCTGCGCCTTGCGCGCAGATAGGCCGCTCGTTCCGGGGAGAGCTGCGATTCAGACATTGACATCCAATTCCCCCCAAATCTTATGAAACATCTCCTGAAACGCGCTCATATTGCGCCGCTCCATCGCGCTCACGCCGTGAAACTGCTCCAGCGTGTGGATGCTCCGTACCGTGCCCGGACGATGCGTGAGCACGACGACCGCGTCCGACATGCTGATCGCCTCGGAGATATCATGCGTCACGAGCACCGCGGTCTTGTGTGCGCTGCGGATGATGTCGGAGATATCCTCCGAAACGGTCAGCCGGGTCTGATAATCGAGCGCCGAAAACGGCTCATCGAGCAGCAGCACCTCCGGCTCGACGGCGAGCGTGCGGATCAGCGCGCAGCGCTGCCGCATCCCGCCGGAGAGCGCACCGGGCGGCTTTTCGGCAAAGCCGGAGAGCGCGTACTGCGCAAGCAGTCTGCCGATCTGCGCGCGCCGCTCGGGCGTATCCTCGTGCCGGAGCTCAGGACCCAGCAGCACATTGCGCCAGACGGTGCGCCACTCGAAGAGCTGATCGCGCTGCGGCATGAGCCCGATGCGATCGCTTGGACGCTCCACACGCTCGCCGCCGAGCAGGATCGCGCCCCGCGTGGGGTGCTCCAGTCCCGCCAGCAGACTCAGCAGCGTGGATTTTCCGCATCCGGAGGGACCGACGATGCTCACGAACGCCCCGTCCGGCACCTCGAACGACACGTCCCGGAGCGCCTCGACCTCGCCCTCCGGCGACTGATACGTCATGGAGACATTCTGAATCTCTATGCGCAAGCCCTCTGCCTCCTTTCCGATTACTGAGAAACGCGCTTCAAGCCATTCTATGGAGGCAGCAAAAAAAACGTGAGCCCCTCCGCGTTCGGAGAGGCTCAGGGTTATTCGGTTATTCGTTATTGATATCATGGCAGCTTGTTGCTTTTGCGCCAGATGTGCTGCTGCTCGGCGGCGCGGATCAGCTCCTCGCGAAAATCGGGATGCGCCACGCTGATCAGGCGCTCCGCGCGCTCCCAGGTGCAGCACCCGGCAAGGTTCACCACGCCGTACTCCGTGCACATGAAATACGCCTGGCTGCGCGGCGAGGTGACGATGTCGCCCCGGAAATACGGCACGATGCGCGAGCGCTTTTCACCGCTCTTGTCCGTAAAGGTGCTGGTCATGCAGATGAAGGCCTTGCCGCCGCGGGACATCGCCGCGCCCGTGAGAAAGTCCAGCTGCCCGCCCGTGCCGCTGATATGCCGCAGCCCGGCGGACTCCGAGGCGACCTGCCCATAGAGGTCGGCGGAGATGCAGCTGTTGATGGAGACCATGTTGTCCAGAGCGCCGATCACCTCCGGTGCGTTGACGTACGTCAGCGGGCACGCCATAAGCCCCGGATTATCATCCAGCCACTCATACAGGCGGCTCGAGCCGAAGGCGATGCCGAGCACGCCCTTTCCGGCGTTGATCGTCTTATATCGATTCGTCAGCACGCCCGCCTCGGTGAGATCTAGATACGCGTCAGAGCACAGCTCCGTGTGCATGCCGAGGTCGCGCAGGCCGGATCTCGCCAGAAGCTTTCCGAGCGCGTCCGGCATACCGCCGATGCCGAGCTGCACCGTCGCACCGTCCACGATATACGGCAGGATCAGCGAGGCGATGGCCTCGTCCGTCGCGGTCGGGATGTGCTCGGGCATGTCGTACAGCGACGGGTGCGCGCCCTCCACGATATGGTCGACCTCGGAGATGTGGATCACCTCGTCGAAGCCGCCGTGCAGGCGCGGCAGGTGCTCGTTGACCTCCAGGATCACGATCTGCGCCTTGTCGAGGATGCCCTTCGCGACGCCGGTCGCACAGGAGAGGTTGAAATAGCCGTGCTTGTCCATCGGCGTGACGGCGAGCATGGCGACGTTCACCGTGAGAAAGTGCTTGTAATACTCCGTCACGTTGCGGAAGATCATTGGGATATAAAAGCACAGGCCGCGGTCGGCGAGACGCCGCTCATACGCCGAGCAATGCCAGGAATGATACGTAAAGCGCGCCTGCTCCGGATCCTTTTCCACGATCTGCAGCGGACCGAACAACAGATTGCCGCGCACCTTGACGTCGCGCAGATCCTGCCGTTCGGCGAGCGCCGCGTCGAGCAGATGCGGCATGCTCAGCGCCGTGCCGTAGTCCACCCAGTCACCGCTTTTTACGAACTGCACCGCCTGCTCGGGCGTGCAGAGCTTGGATCGGTATTCCGAACGAAAATCCATGATCGTCACCTCTCAAAATATTTGGTCCCTGCAGACCGGCGTTTCAAACAGTCTGCGCCGCTCATCCGGGTCCTCCGTCTGCGCAAGGATCCACATGAGCTTTGTCACGACCGCCTCCGTCGTCATGCCGTAGGCCTCGATCAGCCCCAGCTCGCGCTTGGCACGCTGTCCGACCTGATAGACCTCCATGTCGCTGCCCTCAAAGGGGACCTGCGTTGTCATGACGAGCATGCGCCCCGAGGCGATCCACGCGCGCACGGCGTCATAGAAATCCGAATCGGCATACTGCGGCAGGCCGCCGACGCCAAAGCTCTCGATCACGAGCGCGCTGCAGTGCGCGCGCAGCGCCTCGAACACGGCGGCGCTCGTCCCGGGGATGAGCTTCAGCACGAACACGCCAGACGCCATCGCGTCGGAAAAGACCGGCGCGCCCGTGACGATCTCCCGGATATAATACACAAGCTTGTGGTTGCGGATGATCGCCGTCGGCGGATAATCCACGCTGTCGAACGCGTGATAGCTCTTGGTGCGCATCTTGCGCGCGCGGGTGCCGAGGATCACCATGTGGTCGAACACGATATGCACGCCGCAGGCGCCGTCGTCCGCGGCGTAAAGGAACGCGTCGAGCAGATTTTCGCGCGCGTCGGTATCGCGCAGCGAGATGCTCTTCTGCGCGCCGGTGATGACGACGGGCTTTGCGCTGTTTTGAATGAGATAGCTCAGCGCAGCGGCGGTGTATGCCATGGTGTCCGTGCCGTGCGTGATGACGAATCCGTCATAGGCGTCATAGTGCGCCCGGACGCAGCGTGCCATGTCCAGCCAATGCGCCGCGGAGATGTTCGTGCTGTCGAGATTCATCAGCTGCAGCGCGTCGCAGCGGCAGACGTCCTCCAGCTCCGGCACCAGCGCCGTAAGCTCCTCGCTGCGCAGCTCCGGTGTCAGACCCGTCCCGGTATCGAGCGACGCGATCGTGCCGCCGGTCGCGATGAGCAGGATATGCTTCATGATCCCGCCTCCCCTCTCAAGCTCTACTCTAACCGAAAAATCGGACATCGTCAACCGCTTCGTCACACAAGAAACTACATTTTTCATTAAGCTTTATGTTGACCTGAACTCCGGTTTGGAGTATTATAATATATTGTTATATTGTACTATGATCAAAAAAGGATGAAGATATGAACAATCAGGCAACCCTTCCGGGCGGGCGGGCGCGCGCCGCGCTCTGCTGGCTCTGGATCCTGCTTTTGTCGCAGCCCGTGCTGGACGCCGTGTCCTTCTGGACGGCGGACGTCGGCTGGGGCAGCACGCTGACGCTGGCGCTGCGTATGGCGGTGCTCGCGGCGACGGTCGTGCTCGCCTTCGTGCTGAGCGAGCGCAGGCGCTGCTATGTCCTGACGGCGGCGGTCCTGGCGGCGTACTGGCTGGCACACGCACTGGCGTGTCTGCGCGTCGGGTACGCAGAGCCGATCACGGACTTGACGAATTACATCCGTGTAGCGCAGCTGCCGGTCTATACGCTCGCGTTCATCACGCTCCTGCGCCGCGTTCCGGACGCGCTCGACCGCGTGGAACAGGCGCTCGCCGCCGCGCTTTGGCTGACCGCGCTGATCACGCTGCTCGCGCTCGCGACCGGGACGAACAACCCGACCTATCCCAAATGGGGCATCGGGGTCTGCGCGTGGTTCGCGCTGCCGAATTCGCAGAGCGCGATCTACGGCGTGCTGACGCTCGTGACGGTCTGCTCGGCGATCCGCCGCGGACAGCCGCTGCGCGCGATTTTGCGGTGCGCGGTCGGCTTTGCGCTGCTGTTTCTGCTCGGCACCCGGCTTGCCTACGCCGAGATCTTTGCCATCACGCTCGCCGTGCTCGTGTCGATGGCGCTCACGCGCACGCTGGACCGGCGCGTGTTTGCCGCCGTGCTCGCGCTCGCGATCCTCAGCGGTGCGCTGTACAGTCTCAGCCCCATGTACCGAAACCGGCAGAGCTATGCCGAGAGCGCCGACGTGCAGCAGGCGGACGCCGCTGACACCATCGAGCAGACGCCCCCGCCGCCGCAGGCATACGACTGGCTGCCGGACGCGGAGGAATCCATCGACGTGCTCTACCGGCAGTATCAGCCGCTGATGGTGCGCAGGTTCGGCCTCGAGCGCGTGAAGACCGCCTTCGGCTATACCGACAACGTCGAGCTGCTGGGCGACCTGCGGCTGTGCAAGATCCTGTTTTGCCGCATGGCGATGGACGAGCTGCCGATCACGAGCAGGCTCTTCGGATTCGAGCTCTCCACGACGGTCTACGAGGGCGGCATCTTCGACGTGGAGAACGACTTCCACGGCATGTACTTCCTGTACGGGATCGTGGGGCTGGCGCTGATCGTCGGCTATCTGCTGGTCTTTGCCGTGCGCGCGCTCAAGCGGATGCTCCGCGAGCCGAATCGGTATTTCACGCTGCCGGTCTGCGCCTACAGCGCGGCGGCGCTGATCTTGATCATCAACGCCTATTTTTCCGCGAGCGTCCTGCGCCGCCCGAACGCATCGGTCTATCTTTCCGTCACGCTTGCCGTGCTCTGGCTTTTGACAGAGCGGCAGGATCACAGCAGCGAGGAGAATGTATGAAACAGCAAAAACGAACCATACACACGATCGTGCTCGTAATCGCGATCACGCTGCTGACGAAGGTGCTCGGCGTCGTGCGCGAGGCGCTGCAGGCGCGCGTGTTCGGCACCGCGCTTGCCTTCGACCTCTATACGATCGCCTACAACAACACGATCTATATCTTCACCACGGTCGCCTACGCCCTGTGCGTCGCCGCCGTGCCGATCATCTCCAAGCAGCTGGAAAAGGACCGCAAGGCCGCCTTCCGGACGGCGGGCAACCTGATCTGCGTGTCGCTGGTCGTGAGCCTGGTGCTGACGGCGCTGCTGTCGCTCGTGGTGCAGCTTGCGCCCGTGGCGCGGTTTTTGAACGTCGCGGACGCGAACGCCTCCGCCCTGCGGACCTATCTGCAGATCTGCCTCTTGACGCTGCCGCTGATCGTGCTGATCTATCTGCTCGTGTCCGTGTTCCAGTCCATGGAGCACTACACGCTGCAGGGCAGTCTGAGTCTGCCGTACAACATCCTGTTGATCGTGTTCCTCGCGGTGTTCGCGCGCGGCGAGCACATGCTCACCTACATCCTTGTCGTGTGCCTCGCGTGGGTGCTGCAGCTCGCGATGACGGTCCCGAGCTGGGTGCAGGAGAAGTTCCGCTTCTATCCCGCGCTGCGCTTTCGCGATCCGGACGTCAGACTCTTTTTCCGCACGACGGTCGTGACGGTGTTCACGACGAGCATCTTCCTCTGGTGCTATCTCGCGGACTCGGCGACCGTGACGCGCTTTGGCGACGGCGCCGTGAGCGCGGTGTACTACGCCGACAAGCTCTTCACCCCCGTCGCGACGACTCTGATCTACAGCATCAGCGTCGTGCTCTTCCCGAAATACAACCAGGAATACTCCCGCGTGAGCGCGCGCGAATATAAGCGTTACGTCGGCACGACGGTGGAAAACACGCTGTTCGTGATCCTGCCGTTTTCGGCGATGTTCATGGTGTTTGCCGTGCCGATCATCCACGTGCTCTTTGAGGGCGGGAATTTCAGCGCCGAGTCCACCGCCATGACGAGCAGCGTGTTCGCCATGTACTCGATCGGCATGGCGGGCTTCTGCGTGTTGGATCTCATCAACAAGGCCTATTACACGATGGGCAAGACACTCACGCCGCTGCTCATCAACGCGCTGGTGCTGGGCATGGATCTTGTGCTGAACGCCGTAGTACGCGCCTCCGGCAGCGGCGGGTCGGTCGCTATGGTCACGGCGGCGGCGCTCACCGTGGGCGGGCTGGTCGCGCTCGTGTGCTTCTTCCGCAGCGACAGCGGCACGCTGAACGTCGCGCGCGTCGTGAAAAACGTGATCGCCGCGGCGGTCATGTCCGGCGTCCTCTGGGCGCTGACGAAGGCGCTCTACTCCAGCGAGGCGGGCAAGCTCACGGTGCTGCTCATCTTCCTCGCGCTCGGCGTGCTCGGCATCGCGATCTATATTGCCGTGTGCTGGCTGCTGCGAGAGCGCGAGGCGCTGCAGCTCATTTTCGCCAGATTCAGAAAGCATGAGGGTTGACATGAAAGCATATTCGAAAGCCACGCGCCTCTTCGCGCTGATCGCGGCGGTGTGCACGCTCGCGGCGCTCTGGCTCACGGTCTTCCGCATCCGCGTCGAGGAGCCGCAAAAGCAGGTCGCGGTCGTGATGTCGTGGGAGGACATCGAGCTGCTGCGCTATTTCTCCGATATCCCGGAGTCCGAATGGCTCGACGCGCTGAAGGACGGCGGGCTGTACGCGGTGCTGGTCCCGGTCGAGCAGATGGCGGACGAGGAGATCGTCGGTCCCATCCGTGCCGCCGGGCTCGAGATCGCGCAGGTCGGCGGCGAGGCGACCGGCGGTGTCTATTTCTTCGCAAACAAATACGACACGCTCATGATGCAGCGCCAAAGTCCCTCCGTGAAGCGCACGCGCGAGACGCTGGATCAAAAGGAGATCCTGCCCTCCATCATCGACTCCGGCAGCACGCTCGTGCTGGTGGAAAACATCATGCAGACGGCAAACTTCATCCCGCGCGACTATCGCCTGATCAACTTCAAGGGCAGCATCGCCAAGTGCTTCTGGCTGAACACGGCGTTCAAGTTCAAATACGGCGCGCTGGGCTATCCCGGCTCCGAGGAGCTGGTGAACATGATGTTCCGCGCCGTGGTCGACCGCGGCATGTCCGTGCTCTGGATCGGCGCGATCGCGACCGAGGACGCGCATCTCATCACAGCCCCGCAGGAATACACCCAAATGCTGCAGGCGCTGCTGACGCGCATCGCGCCGGGCGGCTACTCCTACGGCGCTCCGTCCACGATCCCGGCGTTCAAGATGAACCCCGTGCTGCTCGCGGTCTGCGGCGTCGGCGTCATGGCGGCGGGCATGCTGGTGCTGTCTCTCATCTACACGCCCAAGTGGAAGCGGCTGTATCCCGCGCTCTTTGCTCTGCTCGCGCTGGAGAGCGTGATCGCCCCCTTCGTCATGATCGAGCAGCAGATGCAGGTCCTTGCCCTGCTCGCGGCGATGGTGTTTCCCGCGCTCGCGGTGCTGCTGCTCGCAAAGCGGCTGAACGACGCCCCCGCGGGACAGCACGCAACGGTGGGCAGGTTCGCGCTCACGCTTCTGAGCTGCCTTGCCATCGTGCTGTGGGGCTGCGTATATATCAGCGCCGTGCAGACAACGAGCCTGTATTTGCTGGTGCTGCGCATCTTCCGCGGCGTCAAGCTCAGCCAGCTCGGCGTCTACGGCTTCTCCGCGCTCGTGATGGCGTGGACGTTCCTGCACCGCAAGGGCAACCGCCCGCTGCAGGATCTGCGCGCGCTGCTGCCGCGCGATGACCGCCGCGTCCGCTCGCAGACGATTGCTGCCGCCGCCGTGATCCTGGTCGCGGGCGCGGTGTATATCCTGCGCAGCGGCGACGGGATGCTGTCCGTCCCCGCGCTGGAGCAGCGGGTGCGCAACTATCTCGAGACCGCGGTCCTCTATCGCCCGCGGACGAAGGAATTTCTGATCGCCTTTCCCGCCATTGCCGCGGCGTTCGTTTTCGCCGCGCACGACAACCGCGTCTGGACGTGCCTGTTCGGCATCCTCGGCGGCATCGGCTTTGCCTCGGTCGCGAACACCTTCTGCCACATGCGCGCGCACTTTATGGTGTCGCTGTACCGCACGCTGCTGAGCGCGGCGATCGGGCTTGCGCTCGGCATCCTGATCACGCTGCTCGCAAGGCTCTTCCCCGTCGGGGACACAAAAGGAAAATCCACCGTGAAGGAGTGACGCGCTCGATGGAGCAACGCGCCGTTTCCCCCTCCAAACCCATACCGTGGCTGCGCCGCGCGCTGCTGTGCCTGTTCGTGCTGCAGCCGCTGCTGGACATCCTGAGCTACTGGTCCGTGCCGCTCGGCATCCCGGACGCGGTGTCCATCGCGCTGCGCGCCGCCGTCATGCTCGGCTTCGGCGTCGTCGGCTTCGCCCTCTCGCGCCGCAGGCGGTATTATCTGCTGGCGCTCGCAGCGGGGCTGGCACTGCTGGTCGGGCACGTGATCGCCTGTACGCAGGCGGGCTACGTGGACGTGCGGTCGGATCTGATCAACCTCATGCGCGTAGCGCAGCTGCCGCTGTTCACGTTCTGCATGATCACCTGCCTTCGTCGCGACCGGTACTGCGCCCGCACGCTGGAGCAGGGGCTGATGGTCAACTACTGGATCATCACGCTCTCGGTCCTGCTGAGCATCGTGACGCACACCGCTGCCTCGACCTATGACGAGAGCGGCTTCGGTGTGATTGGATGGTTCGCCACCACGAACGCGCAGAGCAGCATCCTGAGCATGCTGGCGCCGATCGTGCTGATCCTGCAGTATCGCAAGCGCGTGTACCCGCTGTTTTGTCTCACGGCGGTTACGGTGTACGCGCAGCTGTATTTCGTCGGAACGCGGCTGGCGTTCGCGACCATCGCCGTAACGTTTCTCGGGCTGGTGCTGACGGCGTTCATCACCCGCAATGTGAACCGAAAATACCTGCTCACGCTTGCGCTGCTGGGCGCGGTGTGCTTCGGCTGCATCCGGCTCTCCCCCATGGTGCGCCACCAGACGGAGTACAGCGCCTCCATGTACGCAAAGCAGGACGACTCGGCGCGCATGCTCCGCGAGGGCACGACGCTGCCGCAGGACTTCACGCCCGTAGACCCCGAGGACGTCAAAGCGCAGGCGCAGGACCCCGACGCGCTGGAGCTGATCTACGGCTTTTACGCCAAGGGGCTGTGCGACCGCTTCGGCGTTGAGCGCGTGATGGAGCGCTATCACTACACAAGCGACGTCGCCGCCATCACCGCGACGCGGCAGCAGAAGATCGTCTACTGCGAGATGCTGCTCGAGGAGCTGCCGCCGCTGTCAAAGTGGTTCGGCATCGAGCTCAGCCGCATGACGTACGACGGCTTCAACTACGACGCGGAAAACGACTTCCACGGCATTTACTTCCTATACGGGCGTGTGGGTCTGGCGCTGATGCTCGTGTTCCTCGGGTACTTCATCGTCAGGATCGCCGCCGCGCTGGCGAAAGACTTCCGGCGCTGTTTCACGCTGGAGGCGGGCGCCTTCGGCATGGCGTTCCTGCTCGCGATGGTCTACGCCTATCACACGGCGGGGCTGCTGCGGCGCCCGAACGCGTCGTTTTATCTCAGCGTGATCCTCGCGTACATCTACTACCTTGTCCAGCTCCGGCCGAAGGGAAACGAGGGATGACATGACGTTCAGCATCGTGATTCCTGTCTACAACGTGAAGGACTATCTCGAGACGTGCTTCCGCTCCGTCATGGCGCAGGGCGGCGACGATTATGAGATCCTGCTCGTGGACGACGGCTCGACCGACGGCGAAAGCGGTCCGCTGTGTGACCGGCTCGCCGCCGAGGCGCCGGACCGCACGGTCGTGCTGCACAAGCCCAACGGCGGGCTCGGCGACGCGCGGAACGCGGGACTTGAACGCGCGCGCGGTGAGTATGTCCTGTTCGTGGACAGCGACGACTATCTCCTGCCGGGGCTGCTCCAGGCGCTGCGCAGGAAGCTTAACGAGACCGACGCCGACGTCATCGACTTCGGCTTCGTGGTGGACAAAAACGGCGTGCAGCGCGAGCGTCATTGCGGCGAGCTTCCGTCCGACCGCGTCTGGTCGCTTGCGGAGCGTCCCGAGACGCTGCTGGTCCTGCCTGCGGCGTGGCGGCGGCTGTACCGGCGGCGGCTGTTTCTCGACCACGGGATCCGCTATCCCGCGCGGGTCTGGTATGAGGACATCCGCACGACACCGAAGCTCTTCGCCTGCGCCGAGCGCATCGCCGCGCTGGACGCGCCGTATTACGGCTATGTCGTGCGCGAGGGCTCCATCACGCGAAACCCCAACGCCGCGCGCAACCGCGAGATCCTCGAGGCGTTCGACGATCTGGAGGCGTGGTTCTCCGCGCGTGGGTTGTGGGAACAATATCAAAACGAATTCACGCGCCTCGCGGTCGATCACATCCTGCTCGCCGCCTCGGTGCGCGTGCTCAGGATCGACCCCGGTCATCCGCTGCTGGAGGAATTCCGGCAGTACATGGACGCGCATTTCCCGGGCTATCCCGACTGCCCGTATCTTGCGCAGCTCAGCACGCAGCACAAGCTGATCCTGCGGCTGCTGCGGCACAAGCGCTACGGCGCCGTCCGCGCGCTGTTTGCCGTCAAGGATCGAATCATCCGATAAAAACCCGGCGCTGCCGCGGCAAACGCAGCAGCGCCCTTCCATTGTCGTCAGAGAGGAGGCGCCGCGCTTGTCCAGAACCGAAAATTCCCTGCGCAACCTGCGCTATGCGGCGCTGCTGAATCTCGCGCTCGTCGTCGTGAACTTCATCGCCCGGCGCGTGTTCGTCATGGTGCTCTCCGAGCAGTATCTCGGGCTGAACGGCACGTTCACGAACATCCTCTCTATGCTCTCCATCGCGGAGCTGGGCGTCGGCACGGCGATCACCTACAGCATGTACAAGCCCCTGGCGGAGCACGACGAGGACCTGCTGCTGTCGCTCATGGCGCTCTACCGGCGGTTCTACCGCGTGATCGCGCTCGTGATCGCTCTGCTGGGCGCGGCGCTCACGCCGCTGCTGCCGTACCTGACGCACGACCTGCCGGACATCGCGCACATCCGCCTCATCTATCTGCTGTTCGTGCTGGACTCGGCGCTGTCGTATGTGCTGGTGTACAAGCAGAGCCTGATCACGGCTGACCAGAAGCAATATATCGTCACGGCGTACCGCAATCTGGCGCTGATGCTGCTCGCGGTGGCGCAGAGCGCTGCCCTGCTGCTGACGAAAAATTACTATGTCTATCTCGCGCTGAAGCTTCTCTCCACGCTCGCGATCAACGTGCTGCTCGCGCGCAGGGCGGACCGGATGTACCCCTTCCTGCGCCGCCGGGACGTGCCCGCGCTGCCGGGCGCGGTGCGCGCCGAGATCAGCAAAAATATCCGCGCCACGCTCATCCATAAGCTCGGCACGGTCGTCGTCTTCCAGACCGACAACCTGCTGATCGCGCTCTTCGTCGGCGCGGTGTCCGTGGGTGTCTACTCCAACTACGTCATGATCACGTCCGGACTCACGACGGCGTATCTGCTCGTGTTCCGGTCGCTGACGGCGAGCGTCGGCAATCTCTGCGCCGAAGAAGACAAGACCCGCGCGCGGGAGGTCTTCTGGCGCGTGGATCTCTTCGGGCGCTGGCTCTATGGCTTCAGCGCGATCTGTCTCGTGGTCCTGCTGAATCACTTCATCGGCTCGGTGTGGCTGACGCGGGAATATCTCTTCCCGATGGAGCTGGTACTCATCATCGCGGCGAACTTTTATATCACCGGCATGCGTCAGAGCGTGCTCACCTACCGCGACGCGATGGGACTTTACTGGTACGACCGCTACAAGGCCGTGTTCGAGGCGCTCATCAACCTCGTCGTGTCGATCGTGCTGGCGCGGCCGCTCGGCATCCTCGGCATCTTCATCGGCACGTTCGTGAGCACGGTCACGACCTGTCTCTGGGTCGAGCCGTACATGCTCTTCAAGCACGGCTTCCGCGCCCCGGTGCGGGGCTATTTCCTGCGCTATGCGCTCAATACCCTGCTCACGCTCGCCGCCGGGGGCGTCACGTGGCTTGCCTGCGCGCTGCTGCCCGACACGGGGCTGCTGCCCTTCCTCGGTAAGCTTCTGATCTGCGCGGTGCTGCCGAACGCCATCTTCTGGCTCGCCTACCGCCGCACAGACGCATACCGCACCCTCCGCGATACGCTCATAAAGCGCCTCCGGCGCTGAAAATACCGCTTGCAGCCCTCATCGCCGCAAGCGGTTTTGTTATGCGGTTTTTCGTTCCTTCACATTCAGCAGCACGACCGCCGCGAGGACCAGCACGATGCCGATCGCCGCAATCAGCGTGGGCTTCTCGGCGAAGACGAGGATGCCGACCAGCGTCGCCACGACCGGCTCGACCGAGGCGAGGATCGACGCCTTGCCGGTCTCCAGCCCAGTGAGACCGTAGGTGTAGAGCAGATACGGCAGATAGCAGGTCACGAGCCCCGCGAGCACGCAAAAGCCGAAGCTGCCCCACCCGGCGAACATCGCCTGCACCGCGGGCGCGGGGTCCCAGATCAGCGCCGTGCCGACCGCCGCGAGGAGGCAGGAATAGAAATTGATCGTGTTGCTGGAATAGCCTCTGTCGAGCGCGAAGCGGGCGAAGATGCTGTAGAGCGCGTACCCGACGCCGGAGCCGAGCCCGAACAGCAGCCCCTGCACCGAGATGCTCCGCGCGCCGCCCGTGATGCCGGACACGAGACAGCACCCGGCAAAGGCGAGCACGAGCGCGACGACCTTTTTCACCGTGATGCGCTCGCGGAACAGGATCAGCGACAGGATCATGACGATCGACGGCGCGGTGTAAAGCAGGATCGCCGCGGTCGAGAGATCCATGATGGCGATGGCGTTGAAATAACAATAGGTGAAAAACAGCAGGCTGCACACGCCGCTGCCGAAAAAGCACCAGAAGTGCCGCGGCGCAACGCGAAACTGCTTTGGGTCCGTCACGAGCAGCGTCAGCGCGAACAGCACCGCCGCGAACGCGCAGCGCACCAGAATGGCGCCGGTGGAACCGATGCCCATCCCCGCGAGCGTGCGCGTGAAAAAGCCCATCGTCCCCCAAAGCGTGCCCGCCGCGAGCACGGCGAAAACATATTTCTTCATTTGCATCAACTCTTTAAGCGTGAATATCCATATTATAAAGACGCGCATTTCGCTTGTCAACCACGAAAAACTATGGTAAAATATCATGCATTCAAATAAGCGGGTATGATGGAATTGGTAGACATGCCAGATTTAGGTTCTGGTGGGCAACCGTGCAGGTTCGACCCCTGTTACCCGCACCAAGGGGGAAAAGGCGCTTTGCGGCTTTTCCCCCTTGTAATCAGACGATAAGAAGTGGACCGTATTGCAACCGACAAATCAGCAGAAGTTTATCATCAAAAACGCACTCGCCGTGCTTTTCCTCACCGGAATGGTGTTCGTCAGCGAGCGGACGCGGCAGCCTGCCGTGCTGTTCCCGGAGATCCTCGCGCTGCTGATCGGAATGTGGATCACACCCCGGATGCCGTGGCGGGTGTCCCGGTGGGAGATCCCGGTACTCATGACGCTCTGCGCGGTTTGGGGCATCGTGATCTCGCGCTGGCTGCCGGCACCGACGGCGGTGAAAATGGGCGCGGCGTTTTTTGGCGCCGCCTGCGCGCTGCTATGTGTACACGCGACGCTGCTGCCGATCTTCTCGGCGTGCATCCTCCCGATCCTGATCGGAGAGCAGTCATGGGTCTATCCCGTCGCGGTGTGCGGCATGACCGTGCTGCTCTGCGCCGGGCAGACGCTTTTCGAGCGCGTCGGTCTGCGCGCACCGCAGGCATGTCCGCGCTGGGCGTGGCGCGGACATGAGGAAGTGCTGCGCTGGGGCATTCTGATCCCGGTCACGACGATGATCGCCGCCGCTGCGATCGCGCTCGGCTATCCCTGCGTGGTCGCGCCGCCGCTGGTCGTGCTGCTGAGCGAGCTGTCCTTCCCGGACAGTCCGGTCGCCGCCAAGGGGGCGCGCGTCGCCCTTGTGACGATTTTGTGCGCCTGCGTCGGCGCCGCCGCGCGGTGGGGCTTGCAGGTGCAGCTTGGTCTGCCGCTGTGGCTCGCCGCGTTCGCGGCTGCCGCCGGGGCGCTCACGATCCTTTCGCTCTCGCGCCTGCCCTTCCCGCCCGCCGGGGCCCTTGCAATTCTGCCGATGCTCCTGCCGAAATCACTCGTCGTCTCCTATCCGCTTCAGGTCGGGGCCGGAACGCTTCTCTTTCTGCTGGTCGACCGACTCATCCGCACGCTTCTGTAAAGGCAAGCCCACCGCCGCACCGCACCCCTCGCTCCCCTCCCTGAGGGAGCTATCGAGCGCCAGCGAGACTGAGGGAGTCCCGGATGACCGCCGCACCAGCGGATGCACGTGCCATCGATGCGGCGGTAAACATGGGACGGGCGATTCAAGAATCGCCCCTACGGGTTCGGTGTCGTTGGTGCGGTGGTAGGCGTGGAACGGGACGTCGTCCCCTACGGATCCCGCCAGAAGTGCGTTCAGATCCGTAGGGGCGCATCATGATGCGACCGCGCGGTTCGATGCCTGACATGCACCGCACCGAGGCGGATCCGCGCCGCCCCCGTTACCGCCCTCATTCTAATCCGTCGGTGTCAGCTGACACCACAACGCGCCAGCTGGCGCATTTCACCCATTTCTCCGCCCGCCCCGCCTGTCTCGGGACGGTCTTTTCATATTTACAATTTATTCATTTGATAATACTTGACGTTCATGTGAACTTGTGTTATAGTCAAGTGAACAGAAAGGAGGCGAGTCCATTGCAAGACATTTGGATCCCCGGCACGACCATCCCCTTCTCGGACGGCGAGAGCGTATTTCAGATGTTTCGCCCGCTCATCCGCGCGACGGACGGGCTCACGCTCGGGCAGGTCTGCAAGCTGACGGGGCTGGAGCAGTCCACGGTGCAGAACTGGATCAAGCGCGGCTTCGTGCCGCACCCGATCGGCAAAAAGTATCACGAGCGTCAGCTGGCCCGCATCCTGCTGATCTCCGCGCTGCGCGACAGCCTGCAGATCGACCGGATCGGCGCGCTGATGCAGCTCGTGAACGGCGACGCGGACGACGAGAGCGACGATATCATCTCCGAGCCGCAGCTCTATGATGATCTCTGCGCGTGCATCGCCCGCACGAAGGACCGCACGCCCGGCGCGGACGGGCTCTCTGCTCTGATCCGGGACGTGACGGCGGAGCGCTGCGCCACAGACCCGGAGGCCGCACGGCGTCTGCGGGAGGCGCTCGCGGTGATGGTCTGCGCCTATATCGCGGCACAGTATAAACAGGAGGCCGAGCGCCGATTCCGCGCGCTGGCACAGGAACAGGAGGATCACAATGGATAAGAGAAAAGCATTCGTTCCCAAGCGGACCGTCATCGCGGTCATTGTAGGGCTGGTTTTGCTCGGCACGCTGCTGAGTTCCTTCACGATCGTGCGCGCGGGCCATACCGGCGTCGTCGTGACGCTCGGCAAGGTCAAGGAGGGCGTGCTGCAGGAGGGCATCCACATGAAGGCCCCCTTCGTGCAGCAGGTTGTGATGATCGACAACCGCATCCAGAAGCTTGAGGTCACGACCGAGGCCTTCTCAAAGGATCTGCAGAGCGTGAACACCGTGCTCGCGATCAACTACCGCGTCGACCCGGCGAAGAGCTACAGCATCTACAAGAACATCGGAGCGGACTATGAAAACGTGCTCGTCGTCCCGGCGGTCAACGAGGTCCTGAAGGCCATCGTCGCCACCTACACCGCCGAACAGAGCGTCACGAACCGCACGCTGATCTCCGAGGGCCTCGTCACCGGGCTGAACGAGAAGCTGAACAACATCGGGCTGTACGTCACGGATGTGAACATCATCGACTTTGATTTCTCGGACGCCTTCATCACGGCGATCGAGGAAAAGCAGGTCGCGCAGCAGCAGCTTCTGAAGGCCGAGACCGAGAAGCAGACCGCCATCACGAACGCCGAGGCGCAGGCCGAGGCCACCAAGATCAAGGCCGAGGGCGAGGCCGAGGCCAACCGCCTGCTGAGCGAGTCGCTGACGGAGCAGGTCATCGAAAACCGCAAGATCGAAAAATGGAACGGCGAGCTGCCCGCCGTGACCGGCAGCGACGGCACGTTCGTCGACTTCGGCGGCGTCACGGAGTAACCCGCGCACAGCAAAACCCCGGAATCAGACGATTCCGGGGTTTTGTGTATGGTGGAGACTAGTGGGCTCGAACCACCGACCTCATGCGTGTGAAGCATGCGCTCTAACCAGCTGAGCTAAGCCTCCAAATGGTGACCCGTACGGGACTCGAACCCATGTTACCGCCGTGAAAGGGCGGTGTCTTAACCACTTGACCAACGGGCCGCAGAGAGCAGGATGCCCGTATATCACTATGCGGGCATCCAATGGTAGCGGCACCTGGATTCGAACCGGGGACACTTCGGGTATGAACCGAATGCTCTGGCCAACTGAGCTATGCCGCCATATCGCGCTCTCAAACGCAAGTGGTATTGTACCAGAGAATACCTATTTTGTCAACATGTTTTTTAAAATAATTTCGGGGCTGAAAGGACGGTCTGCAGACAAACGGGCGGATGATATCCGCCCCTACAGGTGCGGCGGCGGTGCGGCGGTGGACGTGGGACGGGACGTCGAGGACACCGTTCCCTACGGATCGCTCAGGAAATGCGTTCCGGTCCGCGGGGACGGCGGGCGCTTGACCGCCGCCCCATCTTCACGGCCGTGTCATTTCTGCAGGTCCTCTCCGCGGATGTACTTGCCAAGCGACTTCCAGAGCAGCGCACCGATCACGAGGCAGAGCACCATGTCGATGAGCATGTAGCTGCCGTTGTACAGCGCGGAATAGAACCACGGCGTGGTCATCGTCATGCCGAAAAATTCATCCGGCATATAGGCCTTCCAGACGGTCGCGCCGACGACATAGTGCACCAGGAAGCGCGCCAGGCTGCCGACGACCGTGCCCGTGAAGAAGCCGCCCTTCGTCTTGTGGAACAGACCGGCGACGCCGAGGACCGAGAACGCCACGATGTAGTCGCCGAGCATGGACTGCCACCCCCAGGCGTAGGCGCCGTCGCCGATCAGCTGCAGCAGACTGAACACGATGCTTGCGAGCATGCCCGGCCCGAAGCCCCAGCGCGCGCAATAGATGAAGATCGGCAGCATGCTGATGACGATCGATCCCCCCTGCGGCAGCTCGAACAGCTTCAGATAGCCGAGCACCTGCGCCAGCGCGACGAACAGCGCGCCCTCGACCAGACTTCTCAGTTTCAGATTCGTTTTCATGATAATCTCCTCCGTTTTGTTGTTTCCGGAAGCACAGCAAAAGCCGCAGGCTCGTGCACGAACCTGCGGCAAATGACTGCTTTCACGCTTCCTACGCCGGCATTATCCGGATCAGGTTCGATGGTCTCAGGACTCCATTATCCTGTTCTCAGCCGGGAAAACCCAGCTCCCATGTTCACTTGTGCTCTCATTCTACGCCGGAAACCGCGATCTGTCAAGACATCGGCAGCGCGATTTTTCGATCATCCGAACGCGGGCAGATAGTCCGTCGGCGAGACGCTCTCGCCGCCGCGCTTCGCCGAGAGATGCAGGTGCGTCTCCTGCGCGGACTCGCAGACGCAGGTCTTCCCCACAGCGCCGATGACGTCCCCCGCCGCGACCGTGTCTCCGGCATAGACCGTCGGGATCTCCTGCAGGCCGCTGTAGGTGAAGACCAGCCCGTCCCCGTGGTCGATCGTGACCGTCGTGCCGTACAGATCGTCGAAGAACACCTCCGTGACCGTGCCGGACGCGGCGGCATAGACCTTCTCCCCCGCGCCCGCGGCGATGTCCACGCCGTCGTGCGTGCGCCAGTCGCGCATCGTCGCGTCATAGCTGAGCGCCGTGACGCTGTAATCGCGCTGCAGCGTGCCGTTCACGGGCAGGACGAAGATGTCCTGCGCGCCGGTCTCGGCGGCGTCGAGCAGCGTGACGGTCGTCTCGTCAGCAGGCTGCTCCGTCGGCTCGGCGGCCTCTGCGGAAGGCTCCGCCGCGTCCGGCTCCGTGGTCGGCTCGCTGACCGGCAGCTCGACCGGCACCGGCGCGACGACCGTGCTCGCCGCGGCGTCGGGCTCCTGCGTCTCAGGCGTGCGCAGCAGCGCAAAGAGCGACGCCGCGATCACGACCGCGCAGAGCACCATCGTCACTGTATAGCCGCGCCCGGCGACGAACCGCTCCAGCCACGCGCCGAAGCCGCGCTTGTTCTCCTTGGAATCCATGTTATCCCTCCATGTAAAGGTATTTGCATGGATAGTCTTGCCGGAGCTGTGAGAAAATATACAGAATCATTCCGAAAACTCGCAGGATCGGACCTGCTGCGGAACAAGGCCCCAAAAGTGCCAGGTATTACATTTGCTTTTTTCCTATGATTTTGCTATGCTTACATCGTCCTCGAGAGACAAATACTTGACAGGAGGTTCATGCGATGTGCAATTTCTTTAACTGCAATTCCCTGTGGCAGCTTCTGTGCCGTCTTTGCGGCTGCTGCTGAGCGACATGTTTGAGATAGAAAACAAATAATTTGCCTCCCGCGTCAGAAACTCTGATGCAGGAGGCTTTTTGCAAGTTGCTGGATTAATTTACTTGATGGAGAAGAACGCCTTCTTGCCGGGGAACTGGGCGACGTCGAAGAGCTCCTCCTCGATGCGCAGGAGCTGGTTGTACTTCGCGACGCGGTCGGTGCGGCTGGGGGCGCCGGTCTTGATCTGGCCCGCGTTCACAGCGACGGAGATGTCCGCGATCGTGGTGTCCTCGGTCTCGCCGGAGCGGTGGGAGACAACGGCGGTGTAACCCGCGCGGTTCGCCATCTGGATGGCGTCGAGGGTCTCGGTCAGGGTGCCGATCTGGTTTACCTTGATGAGGATGGAGTTGGCGACCTTCTTCTCGATGCCGGTGGCGAGGCGCTCAACGTTCGTGACGAACAGGTCGTCGCCCACGAGCTGGATCTTATGGCCCAGTGCATCCGTGAGCATCTTCCAGCCCTCCCAGTCGGTCTCGGCCATGCCGTCCTCGAGGGAGATGATCGGATACTTCTCGGCAAAGTCGACCCACATGGCGACGAGCTCTTCGGCCGTCAGCTTCGTGTTGGTCTTGGGCTGGACATAGCTCTTGGTCTCCTCGTCCCACCACTCGGAGGACGCGGCGTCGATGGCGATCATGAAGTCCTCGCCGGGCTTGAAGCCGGCCTTCTCGATGGCCTGGACGAGCGCCTTCAGGGCGTCCTCGTCGCTGCCGAGGTTCGGAGCATAGCCGCCCTCGTCGCCGACGCCGGCGGCGGGCGTGCCGTTGGCCTTCAGGACGCTCTTGAGGGTGTGGAACACCTCGGCGCACATGCGCAGGGCTTCCTTGAAGCTCTCAGCGCCGACAGGCATGATCATGAACTCCTGGATCTCAACGTTGTTCGTGGCATGAGCGCCGCCGTTGAGAACGTTCATCATCGGCACGGGCAGGGTCTTGGCGTTCACGCCGCCGATATAGTTGTACAGGCCCACGCCGCTGGCAGCAGCGGCGGCCTTCGCCGTGGCGAGGGAGACGCCGAGGATGGCGTTGGCGCCGAGGCGGGTCTTGTTCGGGGTGCCGTCGAGCTCAATGAGGAGCTTGTCGATGCCGGGCTGATCGAGGGCGTTCATGCCGATGACCGCCTCGGCGATCTCGACGTTGACGTTCTCGACGGCCTTCTGCACGCCCTTGCCGAGATAACGGCTCTTGTCGCCGTCGCGCAGCTCGCAGGCCTCATAGATGCCGGTGGAAGCGCCGGAGGGAACGGCGGCGCGGCCGACGGTGCCGTCCTCGAGGGTGACCTCGACCTCGACGGTCGGGTTGCCGCGGGAATCCAGGATCTCTCTTGCGGTTACATCAACGATCTCAAAATACTCTTTCATAATGATCTCCTTTATAAGTTAGTTATGAAGGATCAGGCTCTCGCCTGTCATTTCCTCAGGCTGCTCAACACCCATGAGCTCCAGCATCGTGGGCGCGAGGTCGGCAAGCTTGCCGAGCGGACGCAGGGGCGACTTGTCGCCGAAGAGCACCATCGGGACAAGGTTCGTCGTGTGGGCGGTGTTCACGCTGCCGTCGGGCTCGACCATGCGGTCGGCGTTGCCGTGATCGGCGGTGATGAGCACCTTATAGCCCATCTCTTCCGCCGCCTTGCAGACTTCCCCGACGCACTGGTCGACCGTCTCGACCGCTTCGATCGCCGCCTGCATGACGCCGGTGTGACCGACCATGTCGCAGTTGGCGAAGTTGCAGATCACGACGTCGTACTCGCCCGTGCGCATCTTTTCGCAGAGCGCGTCGCGCACCTTTTCGGCGCTCATCTTCGGGACGAGGTCATAGGTGGCAAACTCGCGCGGAGACGGGATCAGCACGCGGTCCTCGCCGGGGTACTGTTTCTCCACGCCGCCGTTGAAGAAGAACGTGACGTGCGCGTACTTCTCGGTCTCGGCGATACGAAGCTGCTTAAGACCATGGTTCGACACGACCTCGCCGAGGGTGTTGTGCAGCTCCTCGGGCGGGAACGCGACGGGCAGATCCGTGAGCGCCTCGTCATAGCGCGCGGTGCAGACGTACTTCAGCGGGAAGACCGTCTTTTTACGATCGAAGCCGTCAAAGCCGGGCCGCGTGAGCGCGTAGGTCATCTCGCGGGCGCGGTCAGGACGGAAGTTCATGAAGATCACGGCGTCGCCTTCGTTCACGACGCCCTCGGGGTCGCAGACGACCGGGACAACGAACTCATCCGTCACGCCCGCGGCGTAGCTCGCCTCGACGGCGTGCACGGGATCGGGATCCGAAACTCCATCGCCGAGCGTGATCGCGTCATAGCTCTTCTCAACGCGGTCCCAGCGCTTGTCGCGGTCCATGCCGTAGAAGCGGCCGGAGATCGTGGCGATTTTGCCGCAGCCGATGGACTTGCAGTAGTCGTCGAGCTGCTTTACATACCCCGCGCCGGAGGACGGGGGGACGTCGCGGCCATCGAGGAAGCAGTGCAGATACACGCGCTCGAGTCCGCGCTCCTTCGCCATGCGCACGGCTGCAAAGATGTGCGTGATGTGGCTGTGTACGCCGCCGTCGGACAGAAGCCCGAGGATGTGCAGCGCCTTGCCCTCGGCCTTGGCAGCGTCCATCGCGGCGACGTAGGCGGCGTTCGTGAAGAAATCGCCGTCGTCGATCGCCTTGGTGATGCGCGGCAGGGGCTGGAACACGACGCGGCCGCCGCCGATGTTCGTGTGTCCGACCTCGGAGTTGCCCATCTGCCCGTCGGGCAGACCGACGTCCAGACCGGAGGCGGAGAGCTTCGTGTTGGGCCAGCTGCTCAGCAGGCTGTCCATCACGGGCGTCTTTGCCGTGAAGATGGCGTCCGAAGCGTCGCGATTGCCGATGCCGTAGCCATCCAGAATGATGAGTGCGACCTTCTGCATAGCTTACTCCTGCGCGGTCGCCATGATGATGGTGGCAAAGTCCACGGGCTTCAGGGAAGCGCCGCCGATGAGACCGCCGTCGATATCGGGCTGCTTCAGCAGGTCGGCAGCGTTCTTGGCGTTCATGGAGCCGCCGTACTGGATGGTGATGGAGTCCGCGGTCTCGGCGTCATAGATGCGCGCAAGCTCTTCGCGGATATCCTTGCAGGCCTCCTGCGCCTGCTCGTTCGTGGCGGTCACGCCCGTGCCGATCGCCCAGATGGGCTCGTAGGCGATGATGCACTTTTTCGCGTCCTCGGCGGAGAGGCCGGAGAAGGCCACGACGACCTGAGAATTCACGAAGTCCTTCGTCAGACCGCACTCGCGCTGCTTCAGGCTCTCGCCGACGCAGACGATGGGGATGATGTCGTTTGCCAGCAGGGCCTTGACCTTCGCGTTGACGGAAGAATCGGTCTCGTTGTGGTACTGACGGCGCTCGCTGTGACCGACGATGCAGTACTGGGGGCCGAGCTCCTTGAGCTGGCTGACGGAGACCTCGCCGGTGTAGGCGCCCTTTTCAAAGGCGGAAACATCCTCGGCACCGACGCCCATGCCGACGACGTCCTTGTTCGCGTTCAGCGCGGGGATCAGCGGATACGGCGCGCAGACGACGATATCGCAGTTGTAAGCGCCGGTGAGCGCTGCCTTCAGCTCGGAGGCGAAGGCGGGGACCTCGCTGGCGAGCTTGTTCATCTTCCAGTTACCGGCAATGACATATTTTCTGCTCATGTTTCTATATCTCCTTTTGATTGATGATCGGATTACTTGTCCTGCAGGCAAGCAACACCGGGGAGTTCTTTGCCTTCCAGGAATTCCAAAGATGCGCCGCCGCCGGTGGAGATGTGGGTCATCTTGTCGGCATAGCCGAGCTTTTCAACGGCAGCCGCGCTGTCGCCGCCGCCCACGATCGTGACCGCGTCGGAATCGGCGAGCGCCTTCGCCATGGCCTCGGTGCCGACGGCGAACGCGGGGAACTCGAACACGCCCATGGGACCGTTCCAGACGACGGTGCCGGCGTCCTTGACGGCGTCGGAGAACAGCGCGATCGTCTTGGGGCCGATGTCCATGCCCTCCCAGTCGGCGGGCATCTTGTCGGCGTCGACGACCTGACGCTCGGTATCGGCGTCGAATTCCTTGCCGACGACGGTATCGACGGGCAGGAGCAGCTTCACGCCCTTGTCCTTCGCCTTCCGGATCATCTCGAGGGAGTAATCCAGCCAGTCGCTCTCGAGCAGAGAGTTGCCGACCTCATAGCCCTGTGCCTTCTGGAAGGTGTAGCTCATGCCGCCGCCGATGATGATGGTGTCGGCCTTCTCGAGCAGGTTGTTGATAACGCCGATCTTGCTGGAGACCTTAGCGCCGCCGAGGATGGCGACGAAGGGGCGCTTCGGGTCGTCGAGCGCCTTGCCCATGATGGAGAGCTCTTTTTCGACCAGCATGCCGGAGTAGGCGGGCAGATAGGCAGCGACGCCGGCGGTGGAGGCGTGGGCGCGGTGCACCGTGCCGAAAGCGTCAGACACGAACACCTCCGCCATGGAAGCCAGCTCCTTGGCAAACTCGGGGTTGTTCTTCTCCTCACCGATGTCGAAGCGCAGGTTCTCCAGCAGCATGATCTGACCCGGCTGCAGGGCGGCGGCCTTGGCCTTGGCGTCCTCGCCGATGATATCCTTGGCAAAGATGACCTCCTGACCCAGCAGCTCACTCAGGCGCTTGGCGACCGGCGCGAGCGTCAGGCTCTCCTTCCAGGTGCCCTTGGGCTTGCCGAGGTGGGAGCAGGCGATGACCGCCGCGCCCTGCTCGAGCAGATACTGAATGGTGGGCAGCGCGGCCACGATGCGCTTGTCGCTCGTGATCTCGCCGGTCGCCTTGTCCTGCGGCACGTTGAAATCGCAGCGGAGCAGTACCTTCTTGCCCTTCACATCGGCGTCGGTGACCGTCATCTTGTTGTAATTCATGGTTTTTCCTCCTCAGTAGAATTTCCGCGCACATGCGCAGAGGTCTGTCAAACAGGTTTCCCGCCTGCAGTCTGCAGGTGGATGGTATCCAGCGCGCCCTGCTGACGAAGCGTTTCGTAGCAGAGGATCGCCGCAGCGTTGGAGAGATTCAGGCTCCGCGCCTCTCTGCGCATCGGGATGCGCAGACAGTGGTCGGCGTAACGCATGCGCAGCTCCTCGGGGAGGCCCTTCGTCTCCTTGCCGAACATGAGCGTCACGTTCTCCACGGAGAGATCGGCCTCGTAATAGCTGCGGTCTGCCTTGGTGGTGAGCAGCCACAGGCCCTCATCCCCATTTTTGGCAAAATATTCGTCGATATTCTCATAGACGGAAATGTCGACCAGATGCCAATAGTCCAGTCCCGCGCGCTTGACGGCCTTGTCGGAGATGTCGAAGCCGAGGGGCTTGACCAGATGCAGCCGTGCGCCCGTGCAGGCACAGGTGCGGGCGATCGCCCCGGTGTTGTTCGGGATCTCCGGCTCGACCAAAACGATGTCGATCATAGCCAAATCCTTCCTTGCTGATTTACCTTTTTATTCTACCTTGAATTGCGTTATTTTTCAATCAAATTCACATTCAAATTGGTAGAAATTTTCGTTTCTGAGCGGGCATGGATTGCACATCTTGCCAAAAAACGCTATAATGCCCTTAACATAACACAATATTTAGGGGAAGGGGGTTTCAGATATGCTGATCTGTAACGCCTGTCCGAGGCGGTGCGGCGTCGACCGCGCCGGTGGGCAGCGCGGCTTCTGCGGCGTGCCGGAAAACCCGGTCGTGGCGCGCGCGGCGCCGCACTTCGGCGAGGAGCCGTGCATCTCCGGTACGCGCGGCAGCGGCGCGGTGTTCTTCGCCGGATGCACACTGCGGTGCGTGTTCTGCCAGAACTACGGACTGAGCCGCGCAAGGCAGGGCAAGGAGATCACGGTCTCGCGCCTGCGCGACATCTTCAAGGAGCTGCGCGATCAGGGCGTGCACAATATCAATCTCGTCACGGCGAGCCACTATGTCCGTCCGGTCGTCGCAGCGCTGGAGGGGCTCGACCTCGGCATCCCGGTCGTGTGGAACTCGTCGGGCTATGAATCCGTTGAGACACTCAAAATGCTCGAGGGTCTGGTGCATGTGTACCTGCCGGATCTAAAATATCTCGACGGGGCGCTCGCAGCGAAATATTCCGGCGCGCCGGACTATCCCGAGGTCGCGCAGGCCGCGATCCGGGAGATGTTTCGCCAGCGGGGGGCATTTGAGCTTGACGGCGACGGTATGCTCCGTTCGGGCGTACTGATCCGGCATCTGATCCTCCCCCGGCAGGGGCAGAACACGAAGCGCGTGATCGACTGGGTGTCGGAGGAATTTCGCCCCGGCGACGTGCTGTTCAGTCTCATGAGCCAATACACGCCGATGGGCGATCTGCGGCGGTTTCCGGAGCTGCGGCAGCCGGTCTCCCCCGCCCTCGACCGCGCGCTGTACAAGTATCTCATCGACAGCCCGATCGAGCACGGCTTCTATCAGGAGCGAGAGGCGTCGGGCATGGCAATGATCCCGAAATTTGACGGAACCGGGGTTTGAGAGCAATGCGGTGCGGCGGTGTACGCGGGACGGGACGCCGAGGACGCCGTCCCCTACGAACGCCGCCGTTGGGCGGGGACCTGTGCCCCGCCGTGCGCGCCCGCCTTCCCATTGACTTTTTCGACAACTAATGGCATACTGGAAACAACTACGATCCGGGAGGAATCACCAATGGAATATAAAGAAATTTTAGAAAACGCGCGCGACTGCATCGGTCCGTTCTGCAAGGCGTGTCCCGTCTGCAACGGCAAGGCCTGCGGCAACACCGTGCCCGGTCCCGGCGCGAAGGGTCCCGGCAGCGGTTTCCAGCGCAACTATGAAAAATGGCAGTCCGTGTGCGTGAACATGGACACGATCTGCGAAAACGTCCCCGTGGACACGACGCTGGAGCTGTTCGGCAAGACGTATCGCTATCCGTTCTTCGCCGCTCCGGTCGGCGCGATGAAGCTGCACTACGGCGACAAGTATGACGACCTCGGCTACAACCGCGTGCTCGTGCCCGCGTGCGCCGACGCCGGGATCGCCGCCTTCACCGGCGACGGACAGAACCCCGCGGTGTTCGACGGTGCGACCGACGCGATCCGCGAGAGCGGCGGCGTCGGCATCCCGACCGTGAAGCCGTGGCACGTCGATCTCGTGAAGGAAAAGCTCGACAAATCCAAGGCCTCCGGCTGCCCGTTCATCGCGATGGACATCGACGCGGCGGGTCTTCCCTTCCTGAAAAATCTGACGCCGCCCGCCGGCAGCAAGACGGTCGATGAGCTGCGCGAGATTGCGGAATACGCGGGTCTGCCCTTCATCGTCAAGGGCGTGATGACCGTGCGCGGCGCGCTGAAGGCACTCGAGGCGGGCGCCGCCGGCATCGTGGTCTCGAACCACGGCGGGCGCGTGCTGGGCATGACACCCTCCACCGCCGAGGTGCTGCCCGGGATCGTGGACGCGGTCGAGGGCAGGATGAAGATCTTCGTCGACGGCGGCATCCGCACCGGCACGGACGTGTTCAAGGCGCTCGCCCTCGGCGCGGACGCGGTGCTGATCGGACGTCCGTTCGTGACGATGCTCTACGGCGGCGGACACGAGGGCGTCAAGACCTACGTCGAAAAGCTCGGCGCGGAGCTCAAGGACACCATGGCGATGTGCGGCGTGCACAGTCTCAGCGAGATCACGCGCGACTGCGTGACGATGTTCGACGAATAAAAAAGCCCAGAGATAATATTGGGCGGATGATATCCGCCCCTCAGTGTGTCGACAAAGTGTCGACACACTGACGAGTCGCCAGTATGTTTGCTCCGCAAACAGCAATCTGTCTAAAAAAGCAAAACTTTTTTAGACAGATTGCGGCGACAATGGATTGAAATCGAGGCGGCCTTGCCCCTCGAGCTCCCCGCTGCTCTGTGGCATTAATCAGCAGCATAGGTTTGTCTACAGTCTGATGGGCGGATGATATCCGCCCCTACAGTCTGATCCGAATTCCATATAAATTCCGGCGCAGCCGCTCCAGATCGGAACGGCTGCGCCGGTTTTGTTTCTACATAAACAAATTGGGTTGAGAACCAAAGAGGATGTACCAGTCTTCGGGATGAAAGCCGTCGACAGATACGAATCGCGTCTCCTTCCAGCGCTCTGTGAGACTTTTCCCGTCAAAGAGCGCCGCATCCAGCAGTTCGTCCGCGGTCGCAAACACTTCGCCCGCGAGCGTGTATCGCGCGCCCCGATAACGAATCGTGAAGCGCTCCCCATCGGCAAACGTGAACACCGCGCGATTTGCGACCTTTTGGGCGCGGAGTCTTCGCGCGTACTGCGCATAATCCAGCTTCCCATCCCTTGCCCGGATGCGCTGCAGATTGAAGACCGCGCTTTCGCGGATGGCACGCTTCCGGGATTTCGCCAGCCGCTCAAGTAGGGGCGCGTCTTCCTCCGTCCCGATATTCCCGAGCGACGCACAGGCACGGCAGATCACCTCGCTCGGCTCGGCTTCCGTATCCACATGTGAAAGGAAGCTGCGCAGAAACGAAAGCGCTTCTGCATTTTCCCGGCTGTGGCGCGCAGCAGTCCTTCTGTTTTCCGCGTAACGCAGCCGGAGCCGGAGAAGCTCGATTCCAATAGATTGGCGAACATTTCTATTCCACGTCATACTTGTGAATCGCCTCGCTGAAAATCCTTCGCAAATGATCTTCCACACCGTTTGCCGCGTAAATCGTTGCGATCATCAATTCATCCGGGTCGATCGCGGAAAAATCGATGTCATACCCGGCGTTTCGGATCAGCTGAGTAAAGAACACTCTCTGCGTTCTGCCATTTCCCTCTCGGAACGGATGAAGTGCGTTTATCACGGCGTAAAAATCCACAATATTTTCTACGAATGCATCGAAGCGCATGTTTTGGAGATAACCATTCTGACGCAGCCGCTCAAACGCGTGTTGTGCAACATCCTCGATTTCCGAGGCTTCCGCAAAATGGGTGCCTTTCTTGGAGATATTGACGGTTCGTATCTCGCCTGCCCAAGCATAGATTTCCCCGAACAGGTATCTATGGATCGCTCGATAATGCGCAAAGTCAAACGCGCCCTGTATCGGCTGCTCTGACAGTTCAGAATCGCGCAGCATTGTGATCCCGGCTTCTATGATCGCCAACTGCTTTTCATCGCGGATATCCAACTTATTGATCAGACAGGTCGTGTCAGGATAACAGTCGGCTGTGATCGCGTCCAGACTGTAACTCACGATGCGATCACCCCTGCTTTTTTCAGGAGCAGCTCCAGATATTCCTCGTGCGTCATCTCATGAAGCAGAACCTTTCGGCACCATTCCTTGCAGTCTTCGTCAATGCGATACCCCTCCATCTCGACGGAAGCCGCCGCGTTTGAGATCGCCCTGTTGATCGATTCTTCTCGACTCATAGGATCTCCTCCCATCCTCGCAAAAACATGATTCCCGGTCATGATTCTATCACAACACAAACGCCGCATCAAGCGTTTCCCTACTGCACATCCTCCCCGGCGTCCTCGTCGGTGACGGTCATCGGCTTTTGGTCCGTGAATCGCACCTGCAGGACCGCCTGGGGCCAGTTGACATGGATCTCCACGCCCCTGTCCCGCTTCGCCGCCGTCTGCGCGATGCGCTGACAGAGATCAGACAGCGTATCGCGCGTGAGATAGCCCCCGCGCCAATGGAACACAAAGGTCTCCCGCTTCTTGCGGCACATTTGGTCGACGCGCTTTTCCACGTCCTCGGGCTTTGTAAACGAAAGCTTCTCCGTCCGGTAGAAAAACCCGTCCGCGTCCGTGCATTCCGGCACGGGGTACAGCAGCGCGCGATGATCGCGGAAGATGCGTTTATCATCGAGATTATAGTAATCATAGCGCTTCACGCCGTTTTTAGAGAGCGTATTGTCAAACGTCGCGTCGAGATGGTAGCGCTTACCGTTTATCGTGACGATGTTCCACGCGTGGAGGTACTTCTCCCCGTTTGCGCGGTCGCGGTCGCTGATCGCGATGATACATGGCAGGTCGACCGCGTCGCACAGGAGCTTGACCGTCTTCGCGATGCCCTCACAGACGCCGACGCCGTTCGTGAGCGGGCCTTTGACCTCATGCGAATACGGCTTTTCGAGCTTGTCATACCGCACGTTTTCCAATATGAAATCATGGATATACCGCTCCCGCTCCGGCGGCGTCATGCCCTGCATCGGGCGCGTGAGCCGCTCGATGCGGGCGCGCAGCGCCTTCTGGTGCTCGCGGATCTTCGCCTTGGGGAACATGTATTCCGGCAGGAACTCCCAGGTGTCCGCGTTGTAGGCCGCGCGGCAGGAATAGCCCACGGCAAAGAACAGCTCCGGGTGGTCGAGCCGCAGCTGAAAAAAGAGCGTGCTGAGCGCCTCAGACCCGAGACGCGGGATGCGGATGGCGGTCTGCACGTCCGACATGCCCGTGACGAGCGCGTGATACGCCTCCTGCATCCCGCGGTCCATACGGCTGTAATAATACGCGGTCGGGCTCATGCGTCGCTCTCCATCCCCCGGCTGGGCGAGGTGCCGAAGCGCTTTTTATACGCGCGGGCGAACGCGGAATAGTCCTGATAGCCGCAGCCGTAGCACGCCTCGGAGGCGTTCGCGCCGGAGCGGATCAGCGCGCGGGCGAGATACAGGCGCTTCTCCGTGATGTAGCTGTGGATCGTGTAGCCGGTCGCCTCGCGGAAGAGGCGCATCATATAATATTTGCTGAGATAAAACCGATCGGCGATCGAGTCGATGTCCAGCTGCTCGAGGATATGCTCGTTGATATATTCGAGGATCGCGACGGTCTTGTCGTCCTGGTTCTGCGCGGCGGCATAGTGATAGTGCGCCGTTCGGCGACCGCGCCCGAGGTCGATCAGCAGCTGCATCAGACTGAGCGCGGCGTAAACATCCTGTCCGTACGCCGTGCCGCCGACTGTGCGCTCGAGCGTCTGGAGCGTCTGCATCAGCTTCTCGCGCTGCATCGGGTCCGGGCGCATGACATAGCTCTTGCGGCGCACCGCGTCATCAAAGCACCGGTCCAGCGCGGTCGTCTGCGTCGAATGCTGCTTCAAAAACTCCGGCGAGATATACAGGATGATGCGCTCATAGCGCGACTCGGGGTCGATCGAGGCGCGATGGATCATGCCCTGCCGCACCAGCACGACGTCGTTCGGCTTCAGGACATAGTTGCGCCCCTCGACGCAGTAGGTCCCCTTCCCGTCGAGAAAGAAAACCAGCTTGTGAAAATCATGGAAATGAAAATCCGTGTCTCCTGTCAGCGCCGAGTCCAGATGAAACAGGCGAAACGGCTCGAGCAGATAGCCGCGTTTTTCATATTGCTGCGCATCCATTCCCGCACACCTCCTTCCGTGCATTCTTAATTTTATATTCAGTATACCACGGACGGCACGTCTCCCGCAAGCCGAAAAGCACGGCAAATAAAGGCTTTGCACAGCGCGGAAGATTTCTCCAGTCCGGGAAATGTATCATTTTTCCTGCGCGCGGAAACACTACCAGCAGATTCGGCTGGAGGTTTTACCGGTATGCAGGGAAAGGTGGAAATTTGCGGCGTCAACACTTCGGAGCTGCGGGTGCTCTCGGGCGAGGAATGCCGCGCGCTGCTCGTCCGCGCGCAGAGCGGAGACCACGCGGCGCGCGACGCGCTGGTGGAGGGGAACCTCCGGCTGGTGCTGAGCGTGCTGCAGCGGTTTTCCGGGCGCGGCGAGAGCATGGACGATCTGTTTCAGGTGGGCTGCATCGGGCTGCTCAAGGCGATCGAGAACTTCGACGTGTCCCTCGGGCTGCGCTTCAGCACCTACGGGGTGCCGATGATCGCGGGCGAGATCCGGCGTTTTCTGCGCGACGGGTCGCCCCTGCGCGTCAGCCGCAGTCTGCGCGACACGGCGTATCACGTCCTGCAGGTCAAGGAGCGGCTGACCGCCGAGACCGGGCGCGAGCCGACCGAGGACGAGATCGCCTCGCAGCTCGGCATCCGGCGGCAGGACGTGGTGTTCGCGCTCGACGCGATCAGCGATCCCGTGAGCCTGTATGAGCCGGTCTACTCCGACAGCGGCGAGACGCTGTGCGTGATGGATCAGGTCGGCGACCGGCGCAACACCGACGAGCAATGGCTCGAGCAGATCGCGCTCACCGGCGCAGTGGAGGCGCTGGACAAGCGGGAAAAGCGCATCCTGGCGCTGCGCTATTACGCCGGGCGCACCCAGACCGAGGTCGCCGCCGACATCGGCATCAGTCAGGCGCAGGTCTCAAGGCTCGAGAAAAACGCGATCGACAAGATCAAAAAGAACATGCAGGCATAAGTCGACAGAAAGCGGCATAGAGTGTACCGAAATCCGACACGGAGGGGATCAGACATGAAATGCACGCTTTCCGATCTGCGCTATAAGGAGGTCATCAACATCAAGACCGGGCAGCGGCTCGGCTTTGTCAGCGACGCGGAGATCGACATGACCGACGGGCGCATCACGGCGCTGATCGTGCCCGGGCAGCGGAAAATGGGCGGGCTCGTCGCCGGAGATTCCGACTTCTGTCTGCCGTGGGACAGCATCAATCTCATGGGCGACGACATCATTCTCACCGACGTCTCCAGACCCATGCCGCGCCGCAAGCCGGACCGGAAGCCGGGACTGATGGGATAAGCCGCAACAAACCGTGATTTTTCAAAGAAAAAACGCAAAAAAGTGCTTGCAATTGTGTGCAGGACTTGATATAATACTACGGCACTACGCACGGGCGTGGACGAGCGACCAGGTGGCATTTATGTCGGGTCGGGCTCGGTTGAAGCGCCCGGAGGCTGCAACAAAATAAAGGAGGAAAACAAACAATGGCAGTCGTATCTATGAAACAGCTTCTGGAGGCGGGCGTCCACTTCGGTCACCAGACCCGTCGCTGGAACCCCAAGATGGCGGAGTATATCTATTGCGAGCGCAATGGTATCTACATCATTGACCTGCAGAAGACCGTGAAGAAGCTTGAGGAAGCTTACAACTTCGTGCGTGGTCTCGCCGAGAACGGTCAGACCATCCTGTTCGTCGGCACCAAGAAGCAGGCCGCGGACGCCGTGAAGGAAGAGGCCTCCCGCGTCGGCATGTTCTACGTCAACGCCCGCTGGCTCGGCGGCATGCTCACCAACTTCAAGACCATGCGTACCCGTATCGACCGTCTGGCGCAGCTCAAGAAGATGCAGGAGGACGGCACCTTCGACATGCTCCCCAAGAAGGAAGTCATGAAGCTCATGGGCGAGATGGAGAAGCTCGAGAAGTACCTTGGCGGCGTCAAGGAGATGAAGAAGCTCCCCGGCGCGCTGTTCGTCGTTGACCCCCGCAAGGAGCACAACGCGATCGCTGAGGCCCGCAAGCTGCACATCCCCATCGTTGCGATCGTCGACACCAACTGCGATCCCGACGAGATCGACTATGTCATTCCCGCGAACGACGACGCGATCCGCGCCATCCGCCTGATCTCCTCCACCATGGCCAACGCCGTGCAGGAGGGCAAGCAGGGCGCCGACGCCGAGGAGCCGGTTGCGGAAGAGACTGAGAAGGTCGAAGAGTAATCCACAAAATCAAGCGCGGGTAAACACGCTTTACCCGCGCAGTTAATATGATACAAAGGAGTAATGTACCATGGCATTTTCTGCTGCTGATGTTAAAAACCTGCGTGAAATGACCGGCGTCGGTATGATGGACTGCAAGAAGGCGCTCGTCGCTGCCGACGGCGATATCGATAAGGCTGTTGAGTGGCTGCGCGAGAAGGGTCTCGCCGCCGCGCAGAAGAAGGCCGGCCGCATCGCCGCTGAAGGCGTTGCTTACGCCGCTGTCATCGACGGCGTCGGCGTGATCGTTGAGGTCAACGCCGAGTCCGACTTCGTTGCCAAGAACGAGCTCTTCAACGAGTATGTGCAGGGCGTCGCCGCTGTCGTGGCGAAGGAAAACCCCGCCGATCTCGACGCGCTGTATGCCGCGCCCTTCGGCAACGGCAAGACCGTGCTCGACGAGCAGAACGACAAGGTCCTCGTCATCGGCGAGAACATCAAGGTCCGCCGCTTCGCGCGCTATGAGACCGGTCTCTCCGTCCCCTACGTCCACATGGGCGGCCGCATCGCCGTGCTCGTGAACCTCGAGACCGAGAGCAACGCTGACGCCGTTGTCGAGCTGGGCAAGGACGTCGCCATGCAGATCGCCGCGCTGAACCCGACCTTCAAGGACAAGAGCGACGTCGACGACGAGTTCGTCGCCAAGGAGAAGGAGATCCGCCTGACGCAGGCCAAGGAGGATCCGAAGAACGCCAAGAAGCCCGAGAACATCCTCGTGAAGATCGTCGAGGGCGGGCTGAACAAGTATTTCAAGGAGATCTGCCTCATGCAGCAGCCGTTCGTCAAGGACGACAAGGTCTCCGTCGAGCAGCACATCGCCGCCGTCGCGAAGGAAGTCGGCGCGGAGATCAAGCTCGCCGCCTACACTCGCTTCGAGAAGGGCGAGGGCATCGAGAAGCGCCAAGACGACCTCGCTGAGGAAGTCGCGAAGCTCGTGAAGTAATTCTGATCCGCATATAAAAATCCGTTCCCATCTCGGGAACGGATTTTTTATGCATGGCAGCGGGAGATTCGTGGATCGTCCCTACGGGTGCGGTGGTCGTCTGCGGGCGGATGATATCCGCCCCTACAGGGTGCGGCGGTCGTCTTTACCGTAGGGCGGGATGCCCACATCCCGCCGTCCTATGGTCAATGCCGCACCAGCTTCACCGGGAAGCGCGGCGGGACGCGGTAGTATTTTACGCTGGGGTAGCCGATGACCATGCAGTTGGAGAGCTTATAGCCCTTGCGGATCGGGAGCTTGGCGCGGATCGCGGGATTGAACTTCGCCGCGGCGAGGAAAAAGCCGCTGTACAGTACGCCCAGTCCATGCGCGTTCGCCAACAGCTCCACATAGCCCGCCGCGATGCCGCGATCCATACCCGCCTTGTTCGTCACAAGCAGCACGAGCGGCGCGCCCTTGAAGAAGAACTGGTCGTCAATGACGAGGTTGCCGACCCAGGGCACAGCCTTCGAAATGGGTTTCAGCGCGCTGCGGAACATCTTCACCGCCATGCGCTCGATCTCGTCGCGTTTCCGGTCCAGAACGATGAACTCCACGACCTGATTGTTCTCCGCCGTGGGCGCATAGCGTCCAGCCTCGAGAAGCTTGTTGAAAACGTCCTCCGGGATGGGTTTATCCAGAAACTGCCGCGTCGTGCGGCGGCTTTTCATCATACCGAGCAGGGCGTCGGGATCGACCGGCGCGGAGACCGGCTCTCCCCCGCCCTCGCCCCAGCCTTGCAGCTCGATGGCCTCCTTCGGGCAGACGGCATAGCAATGTCCGCATCCGACACAGCCTTCCATGTCGATACGCGCCTTGCCGTCTTCGAGCTTGATGCAGAACGCGACGCAGTCCTTTACGCACTGCCCGCAGCCGATACATAGTTCTTTGTTTACAATGGTTTTACGTTCCATGGTTCTCTTCCCCGTTTCGTTCGATATTTTTGACGTTCTTTTCAAATTTTGACCGCGCGCCCATGACTTCTCTGCCGCAGCCGAGGCAGCGGAGCTTGAAGTCCGCACCGATGCGCAGCACCTCCCAGCGCTTTTCGCCGCAGGGGTGCTGCTTTTTCATTGTGAGGATATCGCCGACCTGAATGTCCAAGGCTTATTCCCCCTTGATCTTGTCCCAGTAGACCTTGAAGGCCTGTTCGTTTTTATTGTCTCCGTACTCGTAATAATGCACGTTTTTGAGCTCGTCCGGCAGATACTGCTGCCGCACCCAATGGTGGTCGAAGCTGTGCGGATACTGGTAGCCCTGCTCGCGCTCGAAGCCCGTGCCGTCGGCGTGGACGTTCTGCAGCTCGCGCGGGATGGGCCCGGCCTTCCCGGCGCGGACGTCCGCGATGGCGGCGTCGATCGCCATGACGACGGAGTTCGACTTCGGCGCGGTGGCAAGCAGGATACACGCCTGCGCAAGCGGGAGCTTTGCCTCCGGCAGCCCGAGCTGCAGCGCGCTGTCCACGCAGGACTTCACCATGCTGACGGCCTGCGGGTAGGCAAGGCCGATGTCCTCGCTCGCGGAGCACAGGATGCGCCGGCACGCGCCGATGAGATCGCCCGCCTCCAGAAGCCGGGCGAGATAGTGCAGCGCCGCGTCCGGGTCGGAGCCGCGCAGGGATTTCATGAGCGCGGAGACGATGTCATAGTGGTCGTCGCCCTCGCGGTCATAGCGCATGGCGCTGCGCTGGCTGATCGCCTCGGCGTCCGCGCGCGTGAGAAGCACCTTGCCGTCTTCGCGCTTTGCCGCCGAGAACAGCAGCTCCACGGCGTTCAGGCTCTTGCGCACGTCGCCGCCGCAGACCGACGCGATATACTCCGCCGCGCCGGGCTCGACCTCTGGCGTGACGCCCTCGCGCTCGGAGAGAATGCGGATCGCGCGCCGCACGGCGATCTCGACCTCGGAGGCGGGCACCTGCTTGAACTCGAACACCGTGCTGCGGCTCAAAACCGCGTTGTAGATATAGAAATACGGGTTTTCCGTCGTGGAGGCGATCACCGTGATGCGGCCGTCCTCCATAAACTCCAGCAGGGACTGCTGCTGCTTTTTGTTGAAATACTGGATCTCGTCGAGGTAGAGCAGCACGCCGCCGGGCGTGAGCATCGTGTCAAGCTCCGAGATGATCGCGCGGATGTCCGAGATGCCCGCGGTCGTGGCGTTCAGGCGCCGCAGGGTGCGGTTCGTGCTCGCGGCGATGATGCTCGCGACGGTCGTCTTGCCCGTGCCGCTGGGGCCGTAAAACACCATGTTCGGGATCTGCCCCGACTCCACGATCCGGCGCAGCATGCCGCCCTCGCCCAGAATATGCTTTTGTCCGACCACATCGTCCAGCGAAGTGGGACGCAGCGCGTCAGCCAAAGGTCTGTACATACATAAACTCCTCGAAAACAGTATCAAACGGATGATAGATGAGCTGGTACACGCCGGCGATGATGTTCACCAGCCCGATCAGCACAAGCAACACGCAGATCGGCCACAGCTTCCGCGCGTTTCGAAAGCAGACCGCCGCCGACAGCATGACCGCGCCGAGAACGATCTCGACCCAGTTATAAAACGGCGAAAACACGCCCTGTACGATCTCCGGGATCGGGCGCCGCATGATGAACGAACCGACCATGTACGCGGCAAAGCCAAAACAGAAAAGGATCACAAAGGCCGCGCAGAGCCGGAGCACGCATTTCTGACGTTTGGTAAACATGGCGACACCTCCGATCCGCAGATCATTATATCGCAAATCGCTGCGCTGCGCAACGGCTGCACTTGGAATTCGACAAACTTTGTGCTACAATACCCGCGAGGTGATTTCTATGCGCACGCCCGAACAGGTCGATATCATCATTTCCCGGCTGGAGGACGCCTATCCGCTGGCGGAGTGTTCCCTGGATTATGACAAGGCTTATGAGCTGCTGTTTGCCGTGCGGCTCGCGGCGCAGTGCACGGACGAGCGCGTCAATCAGGTGACGCCCGCGCTGTACGCGCGCTTCCCCACCCTGCAGGCGTTCGCCGAGGCGGACGTGGCGGAGGTGGAGGAATACGTGCACAGCTGCGGCTTTTTCCGATCGAAGGCGCGCGATATCGTAAAATGCGCGCAGGTGCTGCTCGTAGAGCACGGCGGCGTCGTGCCCGACACGATGGAGGCGCTCGTGAAGCTCCCCGGCGTAGGGCGTAAGACGGCGAATCTGATCCTCGGCGACGTGTACCACAAGCCCGCCGTGGTCGTGGACACGCACTGCATCCGACTCTCCAACCGCATGGGTCTGGTCGACGGGCTGAAGGATCCCGTGAAGATCGAGACCGCGCTGCGCGCGATCCTTCCGCCGGAGAAGAGCTCGGATTTCTGCCATCGGCTGGTGCTGCACGGCCGCGCTGTCTGCGACGCGCGCAAGCCCCGCTGCGAAGCCTGCACCCTGCACGACGTGTGCCAATTCTGTGAACAGGAGGCGGAGGGATGAACCCCATCGCGATCATCAAAAGTGATTTCCCGGAAAAGTTCGGTATCCCGCGCCAGAGCGGACTGGTGGAGAGTCTGGAGGCGCGCATCGTTTTCAAGCCCGAATACCGCAACGCCGACGCCGTGCGCGGTCTGGAGGATTTTTCGCATATCTGGCTGATCTGGGAATTTTCCGAGGCGGTGCGCGACAGCTGGTCGCCGACGGTGCGCCCGCCGCGGCTGGGCGGCAACGTCCGCATGGGCGTGTTCGCGACGCGCAGCCCCTTTCGCCCGAACCCGCTGGGGCTGTCGTGCGTAAAGCTCACGCGCATCGAGCAGCACCCGAAGCTCGGGCCGGTGCTGTACATCGCGGGCGCCGATCTCATGGACGGCACGCCGATCTATGACATCAAGCCCTATATCCCCTATGCCGACTGTCACCCGGAGGCGGTGGGCGGCTTCACGACCACGACGGAGATGCCGGGCGTGGAGGTCTCCTTCCCGCCGGAGCTGCTGGAGAAGGTGCCGGAGGACAAGCGCACGGCGCTCATCGGCGTCCTCGAGCAGGACCCGCGCCCGCGGTATCAGAAAAGCCCCGAGCGCACCTACGCGATGGGCTTCGCCGGGCTCACGATCCGCTTTTCGGTGGAGGACAAGGTCCTGACGGTGAAGGCGGTCGAAAAGGGGTAAAAGAATCGGATAGGTGTCCACGCACGGATTGCGTGATCACCTATCCGATTTTCTTTTATGCCATGTCCCGGTACAGGAACGTGACGATCTGGCCTCTGGTGCAGGGGCTGTCCGGGCTGAAGTGCGTCGCGTCGGTGCCCTTGGTGATGTTCCTCGACACCGCCCAGAGGACCGCACTCGTGTAATACTGCCCGGCGGGCACATCTGCAAAGGGATTCGCGCCGCCCGCGTCGGGCTGGCCCTCGGCGCGCCAGAGGAACGTGACCACGTGCGCGCGGGTACAGGGCGCGTCAGGGCTGAATGTCGTGCCGCTCGTGCCGAGCGTGACGCCCTGCTCGACCGCCCAGAGCACGGGCTTATAGTAATAATCCGAAGTCTTCACATCCGTGAAGGGGTTCGTCGTTTGCTTCGGCTCCGGCTGCCCCATCGCGCGCCAGAGGAACGTGACGATCTGCCCGCGCGTGCAGGTCGCTTCGGGGCTGAACGAAACGTCCGAGGTGCCGGAGGTGACGCCCTGCTCATACGCCCAGGCGATCGGCTCGGCATAGTAGTCCGACGCCATCACATCCAGAAACGGCATCCCGGAGGCGGGCTCCGTCTTACCCATATACAGCAGGGACCAATACTGTCTGCCCTCGTATGTCGTGCGTGTGAACACGGCATAGCGCGTGCCCATGTCCTCGCCGTAGATGTCGCCGAGATGATACGTCACGCGGAAGCGGTCACCGTCGCGGACGATGCGGATGATCGAGGTCACGAAGCCGTCGCCGACGCCGCCGAACCAGGTGTAATAGCAGCCCTGATAGCGATAGATGTTCGTATTGACGCCGCTGTCGACCCGCGCGATCAAGGTATCGATCTGCGCGTCCGTGAGCCGGAGGACGTACTTGAGCACCCACTCCACGGAGTCCTCGGAGATCTTATAATACATCGTATTGCCCCAGCGGCGCAGGGGGTCATAGCCGGTGATCCGCTGCGGCTGGGCCACAGGATACATCGAATAGTCCACGCACAGGGGATTCGACGTCAGAGCGCGCATGAGACCCAGCGGATTGTTCTGCGTCGTGTTCAGCGCGGTCAGGGCGCTGTAGGAGCCCCCGCGCTCGAGGGCATACCAGTGGAACATCGTCAGGGTGCGCTCAATGTCCTTTTTCTCCTGTGCGGAATAGTCATAGACCGAAGCGGCGGACGCGGCGGTGCACAGCGTGAGCAGCGCACAGACCGCAAGCATGGCCGCGAGCAAACGTTTCATCGGTTTCTCCTTTCAGCGCTTGAACTCCATGGTCTCGGGGCTTCTGAGCCGCTGGTGCTTGTAGACCGGGACGCCGTACTGCGCGCCGATCCGACGGGCAAGGTCCTTGTAGCAGCCCTTTGCCTTGTCGTGCATGACGACCGCCTCGATGCCGCCCGCGATGGAGTCGACGCAGGCGCACGCCTTGGTAAAGCCGTCCTCGTTTTCGTATTCGCCGGAGACGAGCCATTGGTTGGCAAGGCAATGCGTGACGCCGAAGGCCTCGTCGCCCCAGCTTTTGAGCGCTGCCTCGGCGAAGTTCGGCTCGAAGTGGACGCCGCCGACGCACAGCAGATTGTGCACGGTCTTGCCGTCGTCGTCGAACACATGCGTCAGCGTGCGCGCAAGCGCGCGGCAGGCATTTTCGTCGTCCCAGCTCACCGGCGCGCTGCCGACCTCGATATCGACCATCGGCACCGGGAACTGCAGCAGCAGCGTCGGGTCGCCGTGTCCGTCGTGCACGCCGGACCAATGCGTCGCCTCGGTCGCGACGTGATAATCGTCCAGACCGAGCGCCACGCGGTTGCGCTCGAACGCGAGCAGCAGGTTGCGCATATATCGCGGGTTCGCCAGACCGTAATTGCCGGAGGCCATGTCGCCGAGCGAGTGCACCGTGAGCACGTTGTCCGGCGCGTTGCCGCCCTCGTGCCAGGTGACCATGCCGGACATATCGGCGTCAGCGAAGTGCGCGTTCATCTCCGGCAGGAAGCGCGGATAATCCAGGCACAGCGCAATGTCCGTCGGGACGAAGAAATACTCGTGCGTGCCGTCGAAATAACGCTTCACGTCCTGCCCGCAGAAGGTGAACCCGGCGCTCTCATCGAGGACGCCCTCGTCCGCGAGGATGTCCCAAACACGCCACGAGACGTGCCCCCAGTCATGGTTGTTGCAGATAAAATAGACAGCTTTCATACTGAAAAATAACTCCTTACTCTTTCACGATTTGATGTGAAAATTATACCCGTCAAATCCGCTCGCGTCAATCCTTTTGCTGATACTGCAGCGTGTAAAGGTCGTGCCGTTTGCCGGAGAGGATCGGGATCTGGTTGCGGACGGCGTCGGCGCGGGCAAGGTCGATGTCCTGCACGAGCAGACCCGCCTCCGCGCTCAGGCGGCCAAGGACCGTGCCCCACGGGTCGGAGAGCAGCGAGTTGCCATAGGAGACATACGACGCACCCTCGTCGCGCGCCGGGGCGCACCCGGCGACAAAGCATTGGTTGTCCACCGCGCGCATGCGGATGCTCAATTCCCAATGCGCGGGTCCGGTCGTCATGTTGAACGCGCCGGGCGCGAGGATGAGCTTTGCCCCCTCGAGCGCCATCATGCGATACCACTCGGCAAAGCGGATATCAAAGCAGATCGCGACGCCGATGCGCCCCCACGGCGTGTCGAACACGGTCAGACTGTCGCCGGGCGTAAAGGTGTCGGATTCCATGAACCGCTGTCCGCCGGGGACGTCGATATCGAACAGGTGCACCTTGCGGTGCTTCGCGATCGGCTCGCCCTCCGGCGAGAACACATAGCAGGTGTTATACAGCCGCTCCCCCGCCCGCTCCGGCACCGAGCCGCCGACGAGCCACACGCCGGACTCCCGCGCCGCGCGCTGCAGGCATTGCCACGTCTCGCCGCCCTCGGGCTCGGCATACTTTGGGAAAGCCTCGTTGTCATACTGGCAGGGCCACATCTCCGGCAGGCAGACGACCTGCGCCCCCTGCGCGGCGGCGCGGCGGACATAGTCGCGCATCACAGACTGATTTTCTTCCAGCGACGCCGTGATCGGCGTCTGACAAAGCGCCAGCTTCATGGGTGTGCGCCTCCTTTTGGATGTTTTTACTATATTATATCGGCCGCGCGCCCCGCCGTCAAGCAACAACAGACCATGCCGGAGATTTGGCATGGTCTGTTGCGGTTCAGGATGTGAACAGAGTATTGAGATCGCGGAACGAGTTGTAGCATTGCACGTTGAGCTTCGACAGATCCTCGAGCTTGGCGAGATCCGGATTCACTCCGGCAAACTCCCACATCCCGGCGACCTCCGTGCCGCAGCTGGTGTTGAAAAACGTGATGTCGGCCTCTGCGATCGAGCAGCCGTTGCCGAGATTTGCGGTATAGAGACAGCTGGAAATGTGCTCAGAGAGCGCGAATCGCTCGGCGTAGATCACGGGCTGCGAATACTGTTTTTTTGCAAGCATCTGATCGACCCTCTCACCAGCCGCCAAGGCCGCTGAACAGGTCGCCCAGCGTCTGCCGCAGGATCCGGAACAGAAGCTTCAGGATCGCGCTCTGGCTGGCGGCGCTGTCGTTCCAGTTCTGCTTGGGCGTGTCCGGTGTGTCGGGCGTATCAGGCGTATCCGGCGTATCCGGCGTGTCCGGCGTGTCGGGCGTGTCCGGCGTATCCGGCGTATCAGGCGTGTCCGGCGTATCAGGCGTATCAGGCGTGTCCGGCGTGTCGGGCGTGTCCGGCGTATCCGGCGTGTCTGGCGTGTCGGGGTCGTCGACCGTGGAGGGCAGCGCCGGGAACTGCACGAGGTATTGCCGCAGGCTGTCGGTGAAGAGCAGCGGTGCATCATCCGCCGTGAGCGCCGCTCCCGCGGAGTCGGTATAGACCGTCTCCGGGGCGGTGTACGTGCCGGAGAGCTTCACCTTCGTGAGGGAGATGGTGGAGTTGCCCGAGTTTCGGATCACGACATTTCCATTGGCGGCAGGCGTGATGGCGTAATAGGTATCCACGACGGTGTTGATATCCAACGTCTTTGTGCCGGTACCGTTCGTGACCGTGACCTCGCCGGGCGTCATGACGGTTTCGTTGTTCTCATTTTTCGTCGCGTCGGGCGAGGAGATGCCGACCTCGACCTTTTGATAGGTGCCGTTGATCGTGAAGGCGATCTGCTGGTTCGGGGCGAGATAGATCTCGTTCTTCGGCCCGTCCTTGAGGAAGCTGTCGTCCTTGATGACATAGCCCGCCTCTGCCTGGCTGTCGATGTAGAACGCGATGCCTTTGGCGTTGGTGACGTTTGCATCCGAATTCGTCAGCTCTGTGATCTTATCCGAGCCGAGCACGAGCTCGCGCAGGACCACATACTTCGCGTCCTGCTCGCCGGCCTCGGTGTAGACGTCGCCGACGGTCCTGGTATCCTGACCGTCCTTGAATTTTGTCGATTCCGCCACGGGGTTATAGATGCGGATCGCGTCGAGGCGGTAGTTGGAGCTGGTCAGGGCGTTGATCATCAGCGTATAGGTGCCGTAATCATAGCCCGTGAAGAACAGGCTCGGCACGTTGTAGCGCTCCGTGACGGAGGTGTTGCGCATGGTCATGATGGCGAGGCGGTTGCCCTCGCTGTCAAACAGAGCGGCCTGCACGAAGCCGGCTTCGCTGTTCGTCGTGCTGTAGACGTCGATGCCCGTGCCGGTGAATGTGAAGGTGAGCACCTGCTTGGGCTCGACCTTCTTGGCGCCTTCGTCGCCCATGCTGGCGGCGTTCTCCACCGTAGCGGAATAAGCGTAATTCAGGTCGGTCTCACCGTCGGTGTTGAAGCTGTTGTTCACGGAGGCGTAGCTGTCGTCAAAGTAGACGTTGCTGCTCGGAATGACGTTGATCTGCTGCCACTTGGCCTCGCCCACTTTATAGTTGTACTCCTCGCCGTCTGCGTTGGAGTGCTTGCCGTAGACAAACGCAGTGTCCACGCCGACAGAGAGATCGACGGCGCCGCCGCTGTGCAGATCCTTATTCATGTAGTAGTAAACAGTACCGCCCACCAGCTTAAACGTGCCGTACGTGCCCAGCAGGACGCCGTTTTCATCCGCTCCGCGGAGCTGCTCAACGTTCGTGGCGACAATCGCGCCGTTGATGCCAAAGTCCACCATACGGGTGTAGTGCGGGATGTCCGTGTTCGGCTTCGGGAAGTAACCGACGGCGGGGCGTCCGGCGTCGATATCGCTCTGGTCGGCGTAGATGCCGGAGCGGGCGGTGTTGGAGTCGAGATTCTGTCCGCTCTCCTTCGGCAGCAGCGCCGGGATCGTCACGACGACCTTCTGACCGTGGTAGACGCCGTTGCCGTCCTGATAGAGGAAGTTTGCGTCATAGTCAAAACCGGTGACCGTGATGATCCTGCCGTCGAGCGTCGCGGTGAGCGTCTGGGACGCCTGGTTGTAGAACTGATACGCGCCGCCTTCATAGCCGTAGACCGCGTGGGCGGAGGCGGTGGGGACGGTGGCGTCCGTGACCTCGAACTTTTCCGAGAGCTCATCGAACAGCACGGCGGTGTTCTTCAGCTCCAGGATCGGACGCGTGACCTCTACGCTGATATCGACGAAGGATTCATACAGCGTGTTCAGATCGGTCGCGGCGTAGTAGTAGCCGGTGTAGTTCCCTTCCACATCGTACATCTCGGGCGCGGCGACGCCGGGCTGCTCCATGCTGCGGGCGTTGGGGTAGTCGTTGGAGATGTAGTGCATGAACGCGTTGGCGGCGTTGGCGCCGGGGAAATAGGCGTGCTCGAAGATCCAGCTGGAGCTGTAGCCCGCGTTATAGAACGAATAGTCCGTGCCATACTCAAAGCTGGTGCTGGCGGTGGAGCTCGCCTCGTCGAAGACGCCGACGGTATAGATCGCTACGCCCGCGTTTTTCAGCTCGGCGGAACGAAGGATCGTCTCGTTGGCGACAGAGATGCTGTCGTAGTCCTCGGAGAAGAACGTCTTCGCGGGCTTACCGGGGCAGCCGTCTGTGAAGAAGATGACGACCGTGCGGCGCGCCATGGTCTTGCCGTCATGCTGGAAGGTCGTGACCGCGCGGTTGTTGATGACGTTCTTTGCCATCATCATGCCGAAGTTGGCATAGGTCTGACCGCTGGCGGCCACGCGATTGATCGCAGTTGTGAGCAGCGGATTCACGCTGCCGTTGACGTCGACGTTCACGAGCGCCGCGGCATAGTCCGCCTTTGTCGCGTTCTCATAGTTCACCTCGCTGGAGGTGGAGAGCAGCTCCGTGTTGGGATAGTTTTTCGAGTCCGCATGATAATCCGAGGCAAAGCCGACAACGGCGATGCGGTGATCCATGCCGGTCTCGTCGGCGTTCTGCTGGATCTTGGAGATGAAGTCGTTCGCCGCGTTCTTCAGCGCCTGCAGGCGGGTGATGTTGCCGATGTTGTTCGACGACATGGAGCTGGACTGATCGAGCACCAGCACGATGTCCGCCGGAGCGGTGTAGCTCTCAGAGAAGACGGCGCCGGTGGTGTATGCCTCGAGCGTGAGGTCATACAGGCCGTCCGCGCGCTCCGTGAGCGTCTTGTTCAGGTACAGACCGCCGTCCTTGTCGCTGGCGCTCTCCGCCTTGACATGGCGGATCTCGTTGTTGTTCGTCGCATCCACGACCGCCGCGGCGCGGTCCTTGATGTTGATATTGACCGGGATGTAGTAAATGACGGTGTCGTTGTCGTCCTCACGACCGAGCTTCAGCGTGAAGGACAGGCCGTCGCCGACGGTGTTCGGCGTGCCCTCGACCGTGAGATAGGAGCCCGCGCGGTTCGTCGCGGCGCTCACGCCGTCGGGGACAAGGTCCCGCGGCTCAGCGGAGATGAACACGTCCGTGCCGACGCCGGCGTCATAGGAAATGGCGTTGAAGTCCTGGCTGTATGCCACGCCGCTCTGCGCATCCGCGAGCGCGTTGGAGGAGACGGCGTAGCAGTCGTTCTCCGTGACGTAATAGTCCACGTTCGTGAGGATCGTGACGCCCTTGCCGTCATTCAGGAGGCTGTTGAAGAAATAGTTGTTGTCGCCGTAGGCGTAGGCATAGCTGCCGTCGCCATATTCATAGACCTCGCCCTGCGTGACGGTGCTGGTGCCGGTGGTGGTCATGCCGGCATAGAAGTGGTCGTTCTTGGCGAAGTTCGCCGTGCCGTTGTTGTAGACATGGCCGTAGAACTCACAGCCCGTGAACTTCACGGTCACACCCGGCTCGATCGTCACGGTGCCGTAGAAGTCCGTGTTGCTGACGGTGGCGTCCTCGTAATAGACGATGTTGACGTCCGTCGGATTCACCTTGACCAGCGGAGAGACGACGTCGACCACGGGGCCGGACGCGTCATAGACGCCGGCGTTGCGGCCGTAGACGTCCAGCAGGTTGGAGGCAACGTAATCGCCCGCGCGGGTGGGCCGCAGGTTCGAGACCGTGACCACGAGCGCCTCGCCGCTGCCGTTGTAGCCTGCCGCCGTCGCGGCATAGTCAAAGCCGGTGACGGAGATCGTGCCGTCCTCGAGCAGCAGGGACGTGTCCACGCTCATGCCGGAGGACGTGCCCGCCGCGCTGCTCACGGTAACCTTGCCGTTCACGCTGGTGGTCTTCCTGCTCGTCGCGCTAACGGTGGCCTTGGAGGCATCCCAGCTGATGTAGTTGATATAATCGCGCAGCTCGGCCTCGGCGCCCAGCGAGGTCTTCCCGCCGGGGATGGTCTGGCCGGGGATGTACTGATCGGTGTAGCTCGCGACCGTGGCGCTGATGCTCACAGCCGGCGTGCTGCTGCCGGCGGTCTTCGTGTACAGCGGGAGATCCTCGCCATCGGATTCATTTTTCTTTTTGCAGGATTTATACGTCTCGGACGCTTTCTTTTCTCCCGCTTTCTCCTCTTTCAATTGCGCATCCGTATAAGCCTGCGGGGTTTTATCCAGATAGTATTTCGTGCTGCCGATGGTGAAATAAGCGACATAGCGTGTGTCGCCTTTCTTATCGGTGTAGGAGAGCGCGTTGAGTTGATAATAGGTACCGTTATAAAGGTAGTAATAGTTTCCGCTCTGGAGCTGACTGTAGGAATAAGTTACCTCATAGCCCTCCTTGGTATAGGTCGCGGAGGTGCTGCTTCCCTGCTGCTGGATCGTGGTATAGATATTCGCGTCGCTCTTGTTGACCGTCTGCACGCCGGAGGCATTGCGGTAACTGATGTTGCTGCCGTTCAGATAGAGCTTGTAGGCGTACGTTCCGTCGTAGTAGTAATAGTTGCCATTCGTCAGCGTGCTCTTGGTGCGGTCGGAGGAGCTGCTGTCGAGCTTCCACAGGGTCACGTTGTTCGTGTAGCTCGGCACAGTCTCAGTATGGCCCTCGGTGGTGCTGCCCGCGCCCTCGGCGGCGTATGCCGTGAGCGTGAGGTCATAGCTGCCGTTATTGTTATAGGAGAGCTTCTTCTCCATCGTGATGCCGTTGGAGGTGACGGCGGTAGGGTTCTGCGGGGTGTGGGCCGTCGCGCCGGGGTTCACGAGCGTGCCGCAGAGGCCCGCCTTGATCTCATTCAAAAGCGCATAGGTGGACAGGGTCGCGCCGGAGACGGCGTCGGCCAGACTGTCATCGCTGTCGCTGTCGGGGTTGAGATCATTCAGCTTCGTCAGGAGCGCGTTCACGTCGGTGACGCTCTTATCCTTCAGCGCATTGGCGACCTCGGTCGTGGCGCGCTTATGGCGCAGCTGGTTGATCGCGTTGTCGGAGAGCATCTCGGACGTGACGGACGTGATCTTGCCGCCGGAGACCACAATGGTCGTGACGGGGTTATAGGTATAATCGCGCGTCGTGACGTCCGCGCTGGAGTTGACATAGGTGCCGTCCGCGATCGTGATCGTGCGCGGAGAGACGCCCTGCTGCTCGGCAAACTGCGCGGTATAGGTCTGGTTCTTCGTCGCCGTCGTGACAGCCGGGCTCCAGCCCGTGAAGACATAGCCCTCGCGCGTCGGCGTCGCGCCGGTGTACTGCGGGGTTTGCCCGCTCGGGACGGAATCGACGAGAAGCTCCGTGCCGTCCCAGTTGACCCAAGTGATCGTATAGGAGCCCTGCTGCACCGCCGTCTCGGAGAAGGCGGCGTAATAGGTCACATTCGCCGTGACCGCGGGCAGATTCGCCGCAGCCGTGCCGCTGGTCTGGTTTTTGCTCGTCGCCCAGCCCGAGAAGTTATAGATCGTGGTGGAAGTATTGTCCTTGGTGGGCGTCGCACCGTCATAGCTCGGCTTCGTGCCGGAGGTGACGTTGCTGTCGGTCTCCAGGGTGGTGTTGCCGTCCTGGGACTTCCATGTGACGGTATAGGTCTGCGCCGCAGCGGCCGCGGGCGCGTTGGAGATCGCCGTGGAGAGCGCGGTCTTCAGCGCGGCATAGGAATACTTCGGCGTACCGCTGGAGACGCCGTCGATAACGTCCTTCGTCGCAGCCTTGCCCTGCAGATTTTTCAGGATCGCAGACACCGCGTTCGGGTGATACTTCGACTTCGACTTGCTCTCCTCCGGCGTGGAGGTCAGCGTCGAGGTGACGTTCGTAATCTTGCCGCCGGAGACGGTGATCGTGACGTCGAACGTGTAGTCATCCTTGCTGAAATTGACCCTGCCGCTGGAGGTATAGGTGCCGTCCGCGGCGACGGTGCTGCCGGTTACCGCACCGACCCGCTGGACCGGCAGGAGGCTCAACACCATGATCAGCACCAAGACCCACGTCAGAACGCGGCGCATCGTGAAGCTTTGACTCGTCTTTTGCATCTTTCGCAGCAACTCCTTTTTATGCTTGAGATCTGAAATGGAAGCCAGAGCCGTAGCTCTTGGCTATCCATAGTTAGCCGTGTGTAACCAATGATGAAATATAACACATTATTAAACTTGATGTCTATGATTTCGCAGAAAATTGTCTTTTGTGTATATTTTTTGAGCTTTCCGGACTATCAAGCGCGAAAAAAAGCGGGATGCAAGCGATGTGCATCCCGCTTTGTTCTATCTCGTTATCTATGATTGGAAGCGCCCACACACTTTTGCAGGCGAAACGCGTGCGGCGTCATGCCGGTGCGGTTTTTGAAAAAGCGGCAGAAGCTGCTCGCGGAGGCGAAGCCAAGCTGCTGCGCCAGCTGCGAGACCGCAATATCGGAGCGCAGCAGCGCTTCGCAGGCGCGCTGCTCGCGCAGCATATCCCGGTACTGCCGCACCGTTTTGCCGCAGGTGGCCTTGAACGTGTATTTCAGCTTGGAGCGGCTCATCTGTACGGCTCTGGCAAGCGCGTCCAGATCCAGCTCCTCATCCAGGTGCTGCTCGATGTATGCGCGCAGACACCGGATCTGCCTGCGATCCTCCGCCTTGACCGAGCCCTCCCCGATCCCCGAGGGACGGGCGGCGATGCCGAGCAGCAGCGTGCACAGCTCCTGCAGCTTCGCGCGATAAAACAGCTTCGCCATGTCGCTGTCACCCCTGATGGGACATTGCTCGATCTGGACCAGGATCTGATTCAGCTCCGGAATATGCCGCAAACCGTTGAGCGGCAATAGCTTCGGCGCCGGACGAAACCGCCCGGTCCCGAACAGCTCACCCAGTCCGAGCGCCGGATCGAACAGCAGGATCATGCCCTTGACTCTGCCGCCCGGCAGAAAGCACACCACCGGCGCGTCGGGATCCGGCTCGTTGACATACAGCGTTTCCGTGAGCGCGTCCGTAGTGCCGGACAGGCGCTGAAAGAAGCTGATACAGGTGCACGAAACGCCGCGCAGCGAGATCGAAAACCGCTGCCGGAACACCGCGTCAAGCATCACCAGCCCCAGATGCGCCTCCGCGCGAAAGGACCATGCGCCGCCGGAGCCGACCGCAGACGGCAGCAGATAGGAGCTGCCGCAGTCTGAATGCGCACGCACCTGATCGGCACGCCGGAGCCCATGCTCCCGCATCAGCCGCGCAACGATCACATCAAAGGATCCTGACACACGCTCACCCCCTCCGCGGCTCAGTTTGATATGGGTTTCGAAAGTTAGCTTTTGCTAATTCGAAAGCACTATATCACAAGACACGTTGAAATGCAAGCACAAAACAACGCAAACCGTCAAGGAATCGACCTTGACGGTTTGCGAATAATCTTCGATTCTTATGCCTGCAGCAGCCCGAAGGTATATTTGGTTGCGCTGGAAAAGGCCGCTCCGGCGCGCAGGACAGCGGAGGGGAAATCGGCGTGGTGCGGCGCATCGGGAAACAGCTGTGTCTCCAGACAGAAGCCGCCGTGCTTCGGGTAGTGCGCGCCGCCCTTGCCCGGCGGTGTGCCGCCGAGGAAGTTGCCGGTATAGAGCTGCACGCCGGGCAGGTCTGTCTCCGCCATGAGCGTGATGCCCGTGACGCGCGACCAGACCGTGGCGAAGCGGGGCTTGTCGAGCACATAATTGTGGTCATAGCCGCCCGCCGTTTCGAGCGCGGGGAACGCCTGCCGGATGCGCGCGCCGAAGGTCGTGGGCTCGGAAAAGTCCATCGGCGTCGCCGCGACGGAGGCGAGCTCCCCCGTCGGGATCAGAGCCGCGTCCGTCGGCGTATAATACGACGCGTCCATCCGCAGCGTATGGTGCAGAACGTCGCCGCTGTCGTGTCCCGAGAGATTGAAGTAGCTGTGATTCGTGAGATTGCAGAGCGTGTCGCGGTCGGAAACGGCCTCGTACCGGATCGTGAGACTGCCGTCAGAGAGCGCATAGGTCACGCGGACGTCCATGCTTCCCGGATAGCCCATCTCCCCGTCCGGGCTGTGATACCGGAGCGCGACGGCGCTCTCCGTGCAGCGCTCCACGTCCCAGAGCACGCGGTCGAAGCCCTCCGGACCGCCGTGGATGTGGTTCTCCCCGTCGTTGATCGGGAGCGTGTATTCCACACCGTTCAAGCAAAACGTGCCGCGCGCGATGCGGTTGGCAAAGCGCCCGACCGTGCCGCCGAAGTGCGCGTCGTGCGCAATGTAATCCGCGAGCCGGTCAAAGCCGAGCACGATATCCGTCGGTCTGCCGTCGCAGTCCGGCACGAGCAGCGTGCGCAGCGCGGCGCCGTAGGTGATCACTTCGCAAGTCAGCGCACCATCTCGCAGCGTGACGCATTGCACCGCCCGTCCGTCCGGCAGCGCGCCGAAGGGTCTGATCTGCCGCATCCCCATCGCCTCCTTTTTGAGATATTATATCGGGCGGCGCGGCATCCGTCAACTTGTGCTTGACAGCTTCGATCCTACAAGTTATATTAATCATACAAGTTATACTTTTCATACTTTAGGAGTGATACCATGAAACGACCGAAGGGCAAATACGCCTGGTCGGCGACCGTTGGCGCCAAGGGACAGATCGTGATCCCGAAGGAGGCGCGCGAGCTGTTCGGCATCGAGCCGGGCGACACGCTGATCCTGCTGGCGGACAGCAAGCGCGGCATCGCGATCCCGCCGAAGGGCAGCTTTGACGGACTGATGAAAACGATCTTTCCCGAGGAGGGCGAAGCATGAGCGTTCTGGAAGTAAGCGGTCTGTGCAAGCGCTATCCGGGCTTCGCGCTGGAGAACGTCACGTTCTCCGTGGACGCGGGCTCGATCATGGGCTTCATCGGGCGCAACGGCGCGGGCAAGACCACGACGCTGAAATCGCTGCTCGGGCTCGTACACCCGGACGCGGGCGCGGTGCGGTGCTTCGGGCTGGACTTTGCCGCACACGAGACAGAGATCAAGCAGCGCATCGGCTATGTCGTGAGCACGGACGGCTATTACAAGAAGAAAAAGATCCGAACGATCACGGACGTGACGCGCTCGTTTTACCCGAACTGGGACGAGGACGCGTACCGGCACTATCTGGAGGCGTTCCATCTCAGCGAGGAGAAGACGCCGGCGCAGCTGTCTGAGGGCATGAAGGTGAAATACAGCATCGCGCTCGCCCTGTCGCATCGGGCGGAGCTGCTGATCCTCGACGAGCCGACGAGCGGACTCGACCCCGTGTCGCGCGAGGAGCTGCTGGACGTGTTCACACAGCTGCGCGACAAGGGCACGTCGATCCTGTTTTCCACGCACATCACATCGGATCTGGAAAAGTGCGCGGACGCGATCACCTATATCAAGCGCGGCTCGCTGCTGTACACCGGGCCGAAGGCCGGACTCGGCTGCGGCGTGGAGGAATTCATGATCCGCAACGAAAAGGAGGATCTGCATGTCTAAGCTGCTGAAAAAAGAGCTGCGGCTCGCGGCCTCTCCCCTGTCGTATTGGTTTCTCGCCTTCGCGCTGATGACGATGATCCCGGGCTATCCGATCCTGGTGAGCGCGTTTTTCGTCTGCCTCGGGCTGTTCCAGTCTTATCAGGCGGCGCGCGAGCAGAACGACGTCATTTACACCGCCCTGCTGCCGGTGCGCAAGACCGACATCGTGCGTGCGAAGGTCGGCTTCACGGTGCTGATCGAGTGCGCGGCATGGCTGCTCTGCGCGGTGCTGACGCTCGTGCGCATGACGGCGCTCAGCGCCGCGGCGCCGTACACGCAAAACGCGATGATGAACGCGAATCTGGTCTATCTCGGCTGGCTCGCCGTCGTGTACGGGCTGTTCAACCTTATCTTCGTGCGCGGATATTTCAAGACGGCGTATAAGCTCGGCAGACCGTTCGTCGTCTTCACGATCGTCGGCTTTCTGGTCGTGGGCGCCGCGGAGGTCGCGCACCATCTTCCGGGTCTGGAATGGCTGAACACCACGGGATTCGATCACCTCGGCGGGCAGATCGTGTTCCTGTGCGCGGGGATCGCGTTCGGTCTCGTCATGACCGGATGGACGCTGCACGCCTCTATGCGCAGCATGGAACGGCTCGATCTCTGACTTTGGATTGACGAAATACAGTTTCAAGGATATAATAGGCATTACTTTCAATTGTGGAAGTAATGCCTGTTTATTCGGAAAAGAGCATGCCTATGGAAATGAACTACTGTATGCAATGCGGCACAAGGCTGCATCTGAAGCACCACCACTTTGAGGGCGAGGTGCCCTTCTGCGACACCTGCGGGGAATTTCGCTGGCCGGTGTACAACACCGCGGTGAGCATGCTCGTGCTCAACGAGACGCGCGACCGCATCATCCTGATCCGGCAGCACCACAAGCCGGTTTACGTGCTCGTGGCGGGCTACGTCAACCGCGGCGAGGACGCCGAGGACGCCGCGCGGCGCGAGGTGCTCGAGGAGCTGGGGCTGACCGTGCGGGAGGTGTGCTTCAACCGCAGCCACTTCTATCCGCCGACGAACACGCTGATGCTCAATTACACCGTCACGGTGTCGGAGCCCGAGGCGCACCCGAACTGGGAGGTCGACGCCTGGCGCTGGTTCACGCTCGACGAGGCACGCGCGAACATCAAGCCCGGCAGTCTCGCGCAGGCCTTTCTGGAGGGCTACTGCACCGGAAGCTATCAGTTCCCCTTCTGATCTGATCTGCACACACCCCCACCGCTGACGCCGCGGTGCTTCTGCGGCGTCCATCCGAACGGAGGCGATCTCTCATGAAAAAAGTTACATCCGCTCTGCTCTGTCTGCTGCTTTGCTTCTCGCTGCTGTGCGACGCGCGCGCCGCGGGAAGCACCGTCACGGTGCAGGTCAGCGGTGAAGTCTGTTACTCCGAAGCCTATCGCATGCTGGAGCTGATGAATCAGGCGCGCACGTCGAACGGTCTCTCGCCGCTGACCATGGACCAGGAGATGCTGGACGTGGCGATGCAGCGCGCGTTCGAAACGGTCCTGAACTGGGATCACACGCGCCCGAACGGCGAGATGTGCATCACGCTCTGCGACCGGATCCGTGCAGAGAACATCGCGGTCGGTCCCAACACCGCCGACACCGTGTCCGCGCAGTTCCTTTCTTCCAGCAGTCACCGGAAGAACATCATGGGAAACCACCGCGCCATCGGCATCGGCTGCGTGAAGGTCGGCAGCACGTATTACTGGGTCCAATGCTTCGCCAGCAGCGTTGTCTCGACCGCGCAGAAGGGCGCGGACGCCATGCGCGCGCAGAACATCCAGGTGCTGTGCAACAGCACGTATTACCGTCCCGTCTTTTCCGTGTCCGCGTCCTCGCTGAACGTCGGCGAGACGGCGCAGCTTTCCGTCATCTGGAAGGGCTGGAAGGAGGAAGCGCTTCCCTTTGCCGGCGTGACGGTCGTGAGCAGCGATCCCTCGGTCGTCCGCGCAAACGGCAGCACGCTGACCGGTCTGAAAAGCGGCACGTCCACGATCAGCGTGTATTACGGCAATTATTCCGCCGGGGCGCAGCGCTTCACCGTTCAGGTCAGCGGCAGCGGCAATGCCGGGAACGCTGGCACAAGGCCCGGGACCGGCGTCGGAACCGGCGGATTCGTCGACGTGCTCGCCGGAGCGTATTATGCCGACGCGGTCAAGTGGGCGACCTCGCACAGCCCCGCGATCACGAGCGGGACGGATGCGACGCATTTTTCTCCCAACTCGAGCTGCACCCGCGCCGAGGCGGTGACCTTCCTCTGGCGCGCCGCGGGCTGCCCCGCGCCGACGGGCCGCAGCAGCGGATTTTCCGACGTACCGTCCGGCGCATACTATGAAAAAGCCGTGATCTGGGCGGTGGAACAGGGCATCACGGCCGGCATGACCACCTATTCCTTCGCGCCGAAGGGCGTATGCACCCGCGCGCAGATCGTCACCTTCCTGATGCGCGCCCAAAAAGGCAGAGCTGCCTCCGGCTCCATCCCCTTTGTGGATGTTCCGTCGGACAGCTGGTACGCCAACGCTGTCTCGTGGGCAGTGCAGAACGGCATCACGAACGGCACGGACGCGACGCACTTCTCCCCGATGGCGACGTGTACCCGTGCACAGATCGTCACCTTCCTCTGGCGCAGCATGAAATAACGACAAAAGACCGCAGCCGCAGCCGCACCCGATCGGGTGCGGCTGTTTGTGCATTCTGTGCTTTATCGCTCCTGCTTGCGGGTACTGTGGTCCTCGCTGATCCTGCAGCTCCAGGACGCTGCAAGCGGCACGCTCGCGCGGACGTTGCCCACGGCCTCCGAAACGGAATCAAACGCGATCGCGGTGCCGGTGGCGTCGGCGTTGTAGTTCACGGCGCGGTCCGGCGCGATGCCATAGTGCTTCGCGGTCTGGATGGCGTCGATGTTCGCGCCGAGGAAGAGAAACTCCCAGCCGTACTTCTCCTTCTCGTGCTCGACGCGGCGGCGGATCTCGTCGGCGGTGTACTTGTGGCTGGCGTTTTCCATGCCGTCGGTCGTGATCACGAAGAGCGTATGCGCCGGCACGTCCTCGGGTCTGGCATAGCGGTGGATGCGGGCGATGTGGCGGATCGTGTCGCCGATGGCGTCGAGCAGCGCCGTGCAGCCGCGCACGGTGTAGTCCCGGTCCGTCAGCGGCGCGAGGTTCTCGAGCGGGACACGGTCATGCAGCAGCTCATGCGCATGATCGAAGAGCACCGTCGTCACATAGCACGCGCCCTCCTGCTGCTTCTGCTTGCTGACCAGCGCGTTGAAGCCGCCGATCGTGTCGCTCTCCAGCCCCGCCATGGAGCCGCTGCGGTCGAGGATGAAAACGAGCTCGGTGATGTTGTTTTTCATGACAAAAACCTCCTGTACTGTGTGTTTGTTTGTTCCTTACAAGCACAGTATAGGAGGTTTTCTGATACAAAAGGTCGCCTGCGAGGCGACAATTTTTTCACCCCAGCAGCACCTGGTCGAAGGCGTACAGCGTCTCGTTGATCTCGAAGATATCGTAGCTCTGGTTCCGGATGAAATATTCGATGATGAGATCGAATTTATTGGAGTGAGAGAGCGCGAAGCCCGCCTTGCGCAGCAGTTCATTCGTCTCCTCAAGCGACAGCTCCAGCGCGATGGCAAAAGCGATGGCGGTGGTCTTTTTCGGGCGATAGTGCACGTCCTTGCGGATTTTGGAGAAGAGCTTGCGGTCCACGTTCGCGCGCTTGTAGCAGTCGGAGTCCTTGATGCCGCGCTCATCGATCTTGCGCAGCAGCATCTGCGAGAAGCTCTCGTCGAGCTCGTTCAGATAATCCTCCAGCGGGGCCTGCACGGAATAGGACAGCATCGGCTGCTCGTCAAATTCGAATGCTTCGCTCGGCGGCGCCACCGGCTTTGACACCTTGCGCGGACGGCGCGGCTTCGGCCCCGCCCCGGCAGGCATCGACATCGACGGCAGAGGCGGCGGAACATTGCCGTAGTTCGCGATCGGTCTGTGCGCATCCACATAGTTATCGTCGATGTATTGCCGGATATCCGAAAACAGCCTGCTGCCGATGCGGAAGATCTGGCTGTCGTAGACGACGAGGTATACCAGCAGATCATACGAAAGCAGATAGCCGCTGATCTCCCGCATCGCGATTTGCAGCGCGAGCGCCTTCGGGAAACCGTAGGTCCCGGCGGAGATGATCGGGAACGCGATGCTTTTGCAGTGATAACGCGCCGCGAGCGCGAGACAGGCGCGATAGCACGACGCAAGCTCCTCGGCCTCGCCCTGCTGCCCGTCGACCCAGGCCGGTCCCACGGTGTGGAAAACATGCCTGCACGGCAGCGCGAAGCCCGGCGTCCGCTTGGCCTGCCCGACGGCGCAGCCGCCGAGCGCGCGGCACGCCGCGTCCAGCTTCGGTCCGGCTGCCAGATGGATCGCCGCGTCCGTCCCGCCGGTGCCGACCAGCTCGGTGTTGCTCGGATTGACGATCGCGTCGCAGTCCATGAGCGTGATATCATTTCGAACGATCTGCAGCGGCATTGCGCGTCACTTCCCTTTCTGGTCTATAACAGTATCATACCACAGGATCCATCGGCTGAAAAGACAAAACATCCGGATCCCTGTTCAGGGATCCGGATGCGGAAGATGCGGGCGCGGCGTTATGCGCTGATCCTTACGATGCGCGTGATCGGGAACGTGATGTAGTTCCCGCCGAAGGTATACGCCGTGCAGATGTAGGTGCCGGCCTCCGTGGGGGCGCTGCTGCTGATATAGAGCTTGCCGGCGGAGGTGAAGCCGGTGAAGGAATACTTCACGGTCTGCTTCACGGGCGTGCCGTTGTAGGAGGCGGTGGCGCCGAAGTCGAAGCTCGCCGCCTGGTCAGCGGTCAGCGTGCCGTCGAGCTTCTGGTTCCATTCGAGCTTGGTGCCGAACAGGTGCTGCTTGACGATGAGCACACCGATGCCGAAGCCGGGATTGTAGTTGCGGTTGACCGCGACGGCGGCGACCGCATAGGCACCGGCTCTGCTGGGCGACCCGAGGGCAACGGCCCAGTTATCGAACACGCCGGGCAGGTTCTCGATCGCGGTGAGCATGTTGGAGATCATCTCGGAATCAAAGCCGATGGTATCGATCATCGTCGCAACGAGCGGATTGCTGACCGCGTCGTTCAGGATGCCCGCGACCTGCGAGAGGACCTCGCGCAGCTCACCCACCGTCAGGCCCTCGTTGAAGCGCTGGGTGAGCGTCTTGCCGTCGTTCAGCGCGGCGTACAGCGGATCGATGACCTTCATGGCCAGCTCCATCGCCTTGTTCTCGGGCGGCTGGATGTACAGCGTGGGCGCGAGATCCGTGCTGATGCCGGCGTAGAAGATGAAGATGGTGAAGTCATCCTCGGGCGTGGTCGTGACCAGATTCTCGGGGACCGCTTCCTCGGGGAAGATGATCGCCGGACGGACCGTGACGGTCACATTGGCCTTGTTGACCGTGAGATCGCCCTCGACGGACGCGGCCTTGTAGCTCGCGGTCTCGGGGATGGAGATGCGGATCTGCTGCTCACCGGCGGGGATGACGGGCACGTCATAGGTGACAAGCAGCTTCTTGTACTGACCGCCCGCCACGTCGAACCAGGTGTTCTCCTTGACAACGGCGGAGACACCGTCGCCGACCAGCGAGGCGAGGTCGCCGAGACTGCCGAGACCATCGGTGTTGACAGACGCGGTCGCATAGTACTCGATGTTCATGTCGTCAGCCGTGATGCCCGCGGGCAGCGTGCTGGCGGCAAAGTCGATGGCGTTGGCGTAGACGCCCTGTCTGGCAGCGGCGCCGTCCTTGGTATAGGTCGTGGCTGCCTCTTCCTTGAGCACGATCACAGGCTGCAGACGCTGGTCGGAGAGATCGACCGTCACGCGCAGATCGAACGGCTCGACCCTGTCGTTGCCGGCAAAGGTCAGGTGCACGGTGGACTCGCCGGTGGAGATAGCGCCGAGGTGCGTCAGACTCGTTCCGGCGATCTCGGAATCGACCCAGTTGAAGAGGACCTTGGTGGTCTTCTTCACCGTGACGTCGGACGTGGTGAGACCCAGACCCGGGGCAACGGCGTCGACGATGTTCTGGGAGATGCCGGCGTAGTTCCAGCTCAGATCATCGTTGAACGCGATCGCGACGGGATAAGCCTCGCCGGAATCGGTCACGACCGCTTTCCCGGCGGGCGTGGTCGGCTCGGGATCGGGTGTGGTCGGCTCGGGATCGGGCGTCACGCCGGCGTTCGGATCGGCGAGCAGCGTGAAGCGCACCGTGTCCTCGGTGCCCGCGATGCGGACGTCAAAGACCGTGCCGGGCTCGGCGGTACCGATGGCGGCAAACTCCACATCGCCGGACTGCGCATAGGTCTTGCCGAGGAACTTGGAGTCGTCGACGCGCGCGGTGACGGTGCCGCCGGCAGCGGAGACCCAGACGTGCTCCGTCTGCGGGATGGGGATGTAGTTGTTGGTGACGGTCTCGTAGAAGTAGGTGTTATACGTGTTCGTGGCAGCGTACTCCCACTCCACGTTGCCGACCGCGGAATAGTTCGCGATCAGCGCCTTGCTGAGCGCGGCGTTGATGGCATCGGCGCTCGCGTCAGCCGCAATCACCGCTTCGCCGTCTCTGAGCTGCGGCGCGTCCGCAGCGGCGACCGGCATCGCACCCAGCACGAGCGTTGCGACCAGCGCAAACGTCAGCAGCAGGGCCAGGAGGCTTCTGGTAGATTTTCTTGTCATGTCATTCCCTCTTTCTGAATATACGATACAATATAATTATACATCGTTGAGTTTACCTTACCATACCACCGGGTCGGTTGTCAAAACAATTATGTGGTGCAAAACCAAAACTGTCATATCCTACAATTTGACTTGTCTATTATGCCGACAACAAGATGTCGTCTATCGAAGCTGATTGTCTTAGTTGTAACACATCCGAAAAAACGGAAAAAAAGTGCAGCACCGGACCTGCGGACAGACCCGATGCTGCGGGGAAGAGAATGGAGAAGAGAATACAAAACGGAGGATGAGACCGGCGGTCAGCCGCCACTCAGCCTTTTCAAACAGAGTATAATTTGTCAACCTTAGATGAACCTTAAATTCTTTTAAAAAACAAAAAGCGGGAAGTTGTCAGGATGCACATATTCCCTTTCTCGTAACTATTGATGATGCACAAATTGTAGACATAATATCCCCGGATTGTTGCAATTTGACCAAGTAAGGTATATAATTTCAATAACGCTTTAGCCACGCTAAACAAAATCTATCAATAGGAGGGAAAGAATGAGTAAATCAGTTAAAGCGTTAAGTATCATCCTCATTCTTGCTGCGCTGTTCGGCCTTGTCGGAAGCGGCCTGTCGCTGAAGGACGCGCTGAACAGCAAGGACTTTTTCACCCAGAAGGGTGAGGAGACCGACAAGAGTCTTACGACGCTCGAGGATGGACTTGCGCAGCTCGAGGAGAACGAGCAGGCCTACCTCGACGGCCGGGAACAGTACTCTGAGGGTATGAAGTCCTACGAGGATGGCCAGGAGCAGTATGCCGAGGGCAAGAAGACGTACGAGGACGGTTTGGTCGAGTATGAGGCCGGTAAGGCCAAGCTCGCCGCTGCCGCCAAGCAGATCGCCGACGGTGAAGCGGAGCTGTCAAAGAACACGGCTGCTTACCTTCAGGGTAAAAAGGATCTCGCCGCGGCTGCCCAGCAGCTGCAGGCCGGCAGAGCCCAGCTCGCCGCCGGTAAGCAGGAGCTGGACGCGGGCGAAGCCCTCTTTGCCCAGACCATGGCTGACCAGAAAAACGCCGCCGCGCAGGAGGCCGCCGGTGTGGACTATGATCAGCTGCCCGACGAGGCCAAAGCCGCCGTCGATCAGGGCATCAACGATCTGCTGAATCAGGCCAGCGAGGTCTATCAGCAGGCCAAGCAGCTCGAGGCCCAGGGCATGACCAAGGAAGAGGCGATCAGCGCGATCGCCAAGGCGCAGGTCGAGGCCGCTGTGGAAGAGAACAACGACGCGATCGTTCAGGGCGTCACCGAGGCAGTCGAGGCCAACAACGACGCGATCTTTCAGGGCGTCACCGACGCCGTCGAGGCCAACAAGGACCAGATCGTCGCGGGCGTGACGCAGGCTGTCGACGCCAACAAGGACCAGATCGTCGCAGGCGTGACGCAGGCCGTGCAGCAGCAGGTCGAGCAGCAGGTCCGCGCCGGCGCCGAGGCGAAGAAGCCCGCCCTGAAGGAGCAGGCCGCGCAGGCGCAGTTCGGCGCAAGCTATGACGAGCTGCCCGACGAGGCCAAGGCCGCGATCGACTCCGCCGTGAACGAGCAGGTCGAGGCCGCGATCCCCGCCGAGGTCGAAAACCAGATGGCCTCTGAGCAGGTCCAGGCGCTCATCGACCAGAACGTCGAGCAGCAGAGACAGCAGCTCATCGACCAGAACGTTGCCGCGACCAAGCAGCAGCTGATCGACGAGAACGTCGCCGCGACCAAGCAGCAGCTGATCGAAGAGAACGTTGCCAAGACGAAGCAGGATCTCATCGACCAGAACATGCCCGCCGCGCTGGAGCTCGTGACCACCGCCTATGACACGACCGAGAGCATCCAGAAGCTCGAGGCAGGCCGCAAGAGCTATGCCGAGGGTCTGGCCGCGCTGCAGGCCGGTGAGGCGCAGTACGCCGCGGGCGCTGCCAAGCTGAAGGAATATGAAGACGGCGCCGCCAAGCTCGCCGACGGCAAGAGACAGTACGCCGAGGGCGCTGCCAAGCTCGCCGACGCCGAGGTCCAGCTGGCCGACGGCAAGAAGGCGCTTGACGACGCTGAAAAGCAGCTCGCCGACGGCAAGCAGCAGCTTGACGACGGCAAGGAACAGCTCGATCAGTTTGAGGACGGCCGCGATCAGATCATGGCCGGTCTCGACACCGTGCTCGCCACCGAGGCGGACAACGGTCTGAAGAGCATCGCCGATCGTCTGGGCGCTGACTTCACGTATCTGAAGAGCAACGGCACCGATCTCGACATCGACGCCGGTAAGGCCGCCGCGCAGGCTGCCCGTGACTACTCCTCCGACAGCGGCGAGAAGATCTCCAGCGAGATCTACACCCGCGTCGCCGGTGCGGCTCTGGCTCTGGTCGGCTCCCTGCTCGCGCTCGTCGCAGGCTTCCTCGGACTCGGCAGCAAGTTCAAGGGCTCCGGTGTCCTGTCCATCATCACCGCGATCATGGGCGCCGCCGGTCTCGTGGCGCTGATCGCCGCCGGTTCGCACTACTCCGATCAGTCCGGCGCGGGCGCTGTGGGCGCAGTCCTGGCTGCAGCGGCCATTCTCGCCGCAGCGGCGCTTGCCAACGGCATCGCCTCGCTCGGCGCTTCCAAGAAGACTGTCGCGTAACGCAAACCGCCAAGGAAATACTTAACGAAAGATCTCCCCTGCTCCGAAAGAAGCAGGGGAGATTTGAGATTGTCAAAATACTATGCTTTTGACTCGCGAAACAGAGCAGCAGGGGAGCTCGGGGGGGCAAGGCCCGCCTCGAGTCAAATCCATCGTCGCCGCAAATGTCTTGAAAACCATGGGTTTTCAAGACATTTGCTGTTTGCGCAGCAAACATATTGACGACTGCGCAGCTTGTCAAAAATGTTCGTCAAGGACTTTTTTGACAAGCTGAGATCTCCCCTGCTCCGAAAGAAGCAGGGGAGATTTTTGTGCTATGGATTCGATCGTTCAGCAGAGATCAGGCGTTCTGCTTTTTGCTCTGCTTGACAAAGGTCTGGATGCCCTCGATGACGAGGATGATCGCCAGAACGAACATCGCGGCAGCGAAGATCAGCTGGAACCAGTGACCCCAGATCGGACCGGTCGTGGCGGGATCCACCGCGAACGCGCCGGAGGCGAGACCCTTGACCTTGCCGACGATGGTGATGCACAGGCTGGTGAGCGTGGCGCACAGCATGAAGATCATCGGGAAGATGAACATCTTGTTGTTCTTGCCGACGTTGCCGAGCCAGGCGGCGACCGCCATCAGCGCAAGACCGGCGAGGAGCTGGTTGGCAGCGCCGAACAGACCCCAGATCTGGCTGAGGGACAGACCGCCGAGGACGCAGCCGACGACGACCATGAACAACGTGCCGAACAGCGGATACGCCAGCACCTTGCGGATGCCGGTGGCATCCTTGTAGGACTTCTCGCCGTCCTTCAGGAACAGCTCGGAGAACATGTAGCGGCTCAGACGCGTACCGGAGTCGAGGCTCGTCAGCGCGAAGACAGAAACCGCCAGCGTGAGCAGCGCGTAGATGGTCTTGTAAATGGTGGTGGTGTCCGCACCGAACATCGTGGCGATGCCGCCGGCGAACGCCGCGGACGGAGAACCGAACGGATTGTCAGCGCCGGTCCACTTATCGAAGACCATGCCGACGGCGATCAGGGAGATGACGCCGAGGGCGGACTCGATGAGCATGGCGCCGTAGCCGATGGGCTTGGCGTGCGCTTCGTTGTCGAGCTGCTTGGCGCTCGTGCCGGAAGCGATCAGGCTGTGGAAGCCGGAGCAAGCGCCGCAGGCGACCGTGATGAACAGGGCCGGGAACAGCGTGCTGCCGTTGGCGAGCTTCCAGCCGGTGAACGCCGGAACCTGGAACGTGGCGCTCTTGGAGATTGCGGCGAAAACAATACCGAAGACCGCGATGAGCATCATGGCATAGAGCAGATAGCTCGACAGATAGTCACGCGGCTGCAGCAGGATCCAGACCGGAACCAGAGAGGCGATCGTGATGTACAGACCGATCAGCACGATCCAGGTCGTGCGGTTCATCGCAAGACCGACGTTCAGACCGAGAATGACGATGCCGACGACGCCGACCAGACCGATGATCGTGGCGGGCAGGGTGCCCATGCCGGCGCGGTTCGTGAGCAGGCCATAGATGATGGCGAGCACGATGAAGAGCATGGAGATCATCGCGGTGGAGTCATTGCCGGTGACATTATCGCCGGTCGTGATCAGCGAGGTCGCCTCATTGTCCATAAAGGTGCCCGCGACGACGTTGACGAAGGACGCGATGACGAGGATCAGCACCAGCAGCGCAAAGATGAGGAAGAGGGTCTTGGCCTTCTTGCCCATCGTATCGCCGATGATCTCGCCCACGGATTTGCCGCCGTGGCGGACGGATGCGAACAGGGCGCCGAAGTCATGCACGCCGCCAAAGAAGATACCGCCGAAGACGCACCACAGGAAGACAGGGACCCAACCGAACACGGCCGCCTGAATGGGACCGTTGATCGGGCCTGCGCCCGCGATGGAAGAGAAATGGTGGCCCATCAGGACCGCCGGTTTTGCCGCGACGTAGTCCACGCCGTCGGTCATCGTGTGTGCGGGCGTCGGACGCTTCGGATCGACACCCCACTGCTTCGCCAGCCATGCGCCGTAGGTCACATAGCCGATGATAAGCAGGACGATAGCCGCAAGAATAATCAATACAGCTGTCATGTTTCTCACTCTCCTATGAAAAGATTTATATTGCCAAGGAGTTTCTTCAGGTCGGCACCATGGCGGTTTGTGGTGATCCTTCCATCGGATAGCTCGATTGCACCAAGTCGAAGATTGCTCCAGCCGTGCAGACCGTGGCGGTAGCCGACCGAGCGATGAAAATGTTTGAGCGCCTTGCGCGTCTGCGCGTCCAGCTGCGGCACGAGCACGACAAGCGTGACATCGGAGTTGCGATGCGACTCGCTCGGCCGGACCTGCGGCATGGCGTCCGACCACGCCTCCTCGATGCGCTGCTGCATCTGCTCAGCCGTGAGCGCGTCAGCCGTGAGGAAATAGACGTATTCGTTGCTGTCCATCTCCCACATCTTGGCTGAACGAATGAGAAAATACTGCTCCCCGTGCGTATAGAACCGCGCGGTCGCCGCAAAGGAGCCGTGCGGGGCCTCCGACACGTCATAATAGCGTCGATACGACGGAAGCAGCTGCTCCAGCGCCTCACCGGGTGTGATCATATCTCCGATCCCTCCCCGTCGGTTCAGACCGTTCGGATCGCGCTTTTCTGCTCCGGGGCGCGAACATAGCCGATCTCGGCCTGCGGGCACGCCTTTTCCAGCGCCTCCAGCAGAGCCTTTGCCATGCGCTCCGACTGCAGCCGGACCTGCACGAGCTCCCGCTCCTCCGCGCCGCAGAGCACAACGCTCTCCATCGGCAGACTGTTTTCACAGCAGCCCATCTGGGCGTTTATGAACTCCACACGCCGGAACACGCGCGTGACCGCATCCAGCGGCAGATAGCCGACGCGAAGCCCGGTGCGAAAAAACAGATGCGTCTGTCCCACTCTCGCGGACGTGAAATCCTCAGCAGCGGCATATTCCGCCTTCAACACGGCGGCATCCTTCGCCGGATCAGAGGTCAAAACAGGCGAAAATCTCATGGGTGCACCTACTCTCCCTAATATTGACACAATCTTAACTCTATTTACAATAAATTGCAATACTGTATTTATTTAAGGAATCAAAGTTTTGATTGAATTTTTTGAATAGCACCGTATCATCCGCGGGTTTTGGTTGACAAGCGGGTCTGCGTTCGGTATACTTAAAAAGTTATTGAAAGGAATGGTCGCAATGCATTATGTTGTGATGGATCTGGAGTGGAATCAGGCCATGAGCTCCAAATCCTCGGTATTCAATAAACTGCCCATCCGTCTGAGAGGCGAGATCATCGAGATCGGCGCCGTGAAGCTCAACGACGATATGACGCCCGGCGAGGAATTTCAGATCGACGTCAAGCCGATCTACTTCAAGCGTATGCACCACAAGGTGAAAAAGCTCACCGGGTTTGACCGCGAGCGTCTTGCCAAGGGCACTGACTTCCCCACCGCGCTGCAGCAGTTTCGCGACTGGTGCGGCGACGACGTGACGTTCCTCACCTGGGGCTGTGACGACCAGGGCATCCTGGAGCAGAACATCATCATCCACGATCTGGACTGGGACTGGATCGCGGGCTGGGTGAATCTGCAGGTCATCTACAACCTCCAGACCGACGGCGACCGGAACCAGAAGTCCCTCGCCACGGCGATGGAGCACTTCGGCATCGAGCAGACCCGCATCGCGCACGACGCGCTCGGCGACGCCTACAACACCGCGCTCGTGTGCACGCATCTGGATCTGGAGACCGGACTGGAGCAATACGCCTCCGCGTCCCGGCAGCTCTCCACCCACGGCAGCGCAAAGACCGAGGACGGTCCGGAGCCGCTCGAGCATGTGGCCTCCGACACCTACAGCACCAAGGCCGAGGCGTTTCAGGATGAGGCCTTCGTCCATCCCCCCTGCCCGCTGTGTCAGGCGGAGATGGCATACGCCAAGTGGGTCAATCAGGGCGATCAGCGCTATATGTCGCTCGCGGGCTGTCCGGAGCACGGCAGCATGCTCGTGCGGCTGAAGCTGCACAAGTCCGATCTCAACGAGTGGAGCACCACGCGGCTGATCTATCAGGCCACGGAGAGCATGGAGAGCTTTTACAAACAGAAGGCGTCCCAGCCGCGCAAGCGCGGACGCAGCCGCTCCCGCCGCAGAAAAAAAGTGAACACGACCGCGCAGAACGGAACGGCTTGAGCCCCCGGCTCGCCAAGTCCGAGCGCAGAAACACCCGACCCCGGCTGAGAACCAGCCGGGGTCGGGTGTTTGGGATCTGATTTCTTATTTGGTGCCGAAGATGCGGTCGCCGGCGTCGCCGAGACCGGGCACGATATAGCCGTGGTCGTTGAGATGGTCGTCCAGCGCGGCGACATAGATATCGACGTCGGGATGCGCGTCCTGCATCGCCTTCACGCCCTCAGGCGCGCCGATGATGCACATGAGCTTGATGTGCTTGACGCCGACCTCCTTCATGAACTGCACCGCCGCAACGGCGCTGCCGCCGGTGGCGAGCATGGGATCGACGATGATCACGTCACGCTCCGCGATATCGGGCGGCATCTTGAAGTAATACTTCACCGGCTCGAGCGTATCGGGGTCGCGGAACAGACCGACGTGACCAACCTTGACGTTCGGCATCATGGTGACCATGCCGTCCACCATGCCGAGACCGGCGCGGAGGATCGGGACGACGGCGAGCTTCTTGCCCGCGATGGTGCGGCACTTGGCGATGGCGACGGGCGTTTCGACCTCGATCTCCTTCGTCGGCAGATCGCGCGTAGCCTCGAAGCACATGAGCATGGCGATCTCGCTGATGAGCTCACGGAATTCCTTCACGCTGGTGTTCTTGTCACGCAGGACAGACAGCTTATGCTGGATCAGCGGATGGTCAAATACGTGGACGTTACTCATAACTGGTATCTCCTTTATATGTGATCTGATGTTATCGGTTTCATTGCTGCGCCATGCGCGCCTGGCGCTCGCGCTCCGCCTGTGACAGTCGGAGATAGACCGGCTGCAGCGCGGCGCCGGGTCCCGGCTCATAAGCCTGCGCCGCCATGGCGACGCCCCACGCGCTCTGCTGCACGAGATTGCCCGGGGCAAGCACACAGGGCTGGTCTTGCTCTGAAAAGATATTATAGCACAACGCGGCGCCGTCGCCAACCAGAAAGAGCGGTTTTTCATATTTTTTCAGCTCCGGCAGCAGCGCTTCGATCGCAATGGCGCGGTCGGGCATGAGGCGCTCGGGCTTCCCGCCGCGGATCTCGAACAGCGCGTGATAGATCTGGGAGCGGCGCGCGTCCATGCAGCAGCACACGAGCGCCCCCTCCCCCGCGGCGAGACCGTTGTACGCCATGGCCTCGAGCGTGGAAACGCCGACGGCGGGCTTTTCCGCCGCCCAGGCGAGCCCCTTCACCGCCGAGACGCCGATGCGGATGCCGGTGAAGGAGCCGGGGCCATGCGCCACAGCGAGACAGTCGACCTCCTCGAGCCGGACGCCCGCCGTATCGAGCGCCTGCTCCGCCATGGGCAGGAGCGTGCGGCTGTGCGTCAGCGCGCTGCAGGAAAACGACTGCGCGAGCAGCGTGTCATCGCGCACCAGCGCCGCGGACGCGGCCTTCGCGCTGGACTCCATTGCAAGGATCAGCATGGCGTCTCCCCTCCTTCGATGATGATGCGGCGGTCGCTCGGGCCGGTTTTTTCAAACCGGACGACGATCTCCTCGCCGGTGAACGCGTCCTCGACGTTCTCGCTCCACTCGACGGCGCAGATCGCGCCGCGCGCGAGATAGTCCTCCCAGCCGATATCAAACAGCTCGTCGCCCGAAGCGAGGCGGTACATGTCAAAATGAAACAGCGGGCGCGCGCCCTCGTACTCGTTCACGATCGTGAACGTCGGGCTTGAGACCCGGCAGTCCAGCCCCAGCCCGCGCGCCATGCCGCGCACGAAGGCCGTTTTGCCGGAGCCCAGCTCTCCATAGAACGCGACGACCGTCCCGCCGGGCAGTCCTGCCGCGAACGCGGCGCCGACGCGCTCGGTCTCGGCTTCGCTGTGCGTCTCAAAGATCTGCAAATGATCACTTCCAATTCTATGTTCACCGTAGTATACCACACAATCCGGCGTTGCGTAAAGCGAAAATCTATGATATACTGTGTAAGCTCAAAATCAATGAAAGGAGGCTGACGCCTGTGAAACGAACCCTGGAGCTGCTGCGGGAATTTTTCCGCCGCGCGGACATGCTGCTGTTTTCGCTGTCGATCATCTGCGCCGTGTTCGGCATCATCGTCATCACCAGCGCCTCCGCCTCCTATGACAGCCCCGCCAAGTACGTGATCGTGCAGGCGTTCGCGATGGTGCTGGGCATCATCGCCTTCATCGTCATGACGCTGCTCGACATCGATATCCTCGCCGACCGCTGGCCCGCGCTGAGCATTTTCAACGCCCTGTTCCTGCTTCTGCTGATCCCGTTCGGCGTGGACGACGGCACGGGCAACAAGGGCTGGCTGCGCTTCTTCGGCATCGGCATCCAGCCGACCGAGATCGTGAAGCTGACGTTCATCATCATCCTCGCAAAGCAGATCGACACGCTCAAAAAGTCCCCGCGTGGTCTGAGCGCGCCGATGTCCGCCGTGCAGCTGATGGTGCACTTCATGCTCATCTTCGGCATGATCCTCGTGATCACGAAGGACCTCGGCTCGGCGCTGATCTTCTTCTTCATCTTCCTTGTGATGCTGTTCGCCGCGGGCTTTGCGCTGTATTGGTTCGCCATCGGCTTTGCGATGGTGGCGGCGATGATCCCGCTGATCTGGAACGTGATCCTCAAGCCCTATCAGAAGCAGCGCATCCTCGCGCCCTACGATCCCACGATCGACCCCACCAACACCGGCATCAACTGGCAGCCGCACCAGAGCAAGGTCGCCCTCGCCTCCGGCAGACTCACCGGCACGGGGCTGTTCCACGGCACGCAGAGCCAGTCCAACGCCTTCCCGGAGAAGCACACGGACTTCATCTACGGTGTCATCGGCGAGGAGCTGGGCATGATCGCCTGCATCATCGTGATTTTGCTGCTCGTCGCCATCATCGTCCGGTGCGTCATCGTCGGCGTGCGGTCCGGCAACACGGTCAGCGCGCTGATGTGCTATGGCGTCGCGGCGTTCATGACGTTCCAGACCTTTGAGAACATCGGCATGTGCATCGGCATCACGCCCGTCATCGGCATCACGCTGCCGTTTTTCAGCTACGGCGGCTCCTCGCTCGTCGCGACCTTCATCGCCATGGGCATGGTCTCCGGCGTGCACTTCCGACCAAAGCAGCGGCGAAGTACGATCTACTATTAAAAATAGTTCGTGCGCATTGCAGATCGCAATGCGCACGTTGTCTTTTATACGTTTCCGTCCAGTACATCCTGCACGGTGACGCCGGAGAGAAAGTCGTCCATCATGGCGTCGAGCTTGCGCCAGAGCGGCAACGTCAGACAGTGCTCGGCGCGCTCACAGGCGCCGGTGCCCTGCCCGTCCAGCTCCAAACACGCCACAGCCGCGAGACTTCCCTCCGCGCTGTGAAGCACCTCGGCGACGGTGATCTCCTGCGCTGTCCGCGCCAGACGATAGCCGCCTTCCTTGCCGCGCTGGCTCACGACGAGCCCCGCCCGGTTCAGATGCGCGGCGATGGCCTCCATGTATTTGACGGAGATCCCCTGCCGCACGGCGATGGATTTCAGCGAGATATATGCCTCCGGGTCCTGCTGCGCCAGATCCAGCATCATGCGCAGCGCATATCTGCCCTTTGTGGATATGACCAAAGCGAATCCCCTCCAATTTGGTGTGATATTGAAAATAGTGTATCACAAAAGGATGAAAATTTCAACCTCTCCCGCGTTCAGGCGTCGGGTATGTCCGTGAAGTCGCCCTCCTCGAAGGGCTTTCCGTCAGGCGTCGTCTTCGGTCCGGTGAGGATGCAGTAGTAGTTGGCGTAGGTGATCTCCTTGTACGGCAGCACCCACACGCCGATCAGCGTGCCGACATACGGCACAAAGCTCTGCGCCAGCACCCAGCCGAGAAACGAGAGATCCAGCACGAAGAGCTCCGCCTTGCGCCCGCGCATGAGCCGCGCGCTCTCCTGCAGACAGCGCACCGGGGAATAATCGGGGTGCTCAATGAGCAGATACACCGCCTGCCGATAGCGATAGGCCATGATCACGCCCGGGAAGATCAGCAGCATCGACAACGCCGAGACGATGACCCACTGCAGCACGATCAGCACAAGGGCGCGCCCGAACATCGAAAAGCCGTCCAGGAGATTTGCGACCTCCGCCTTCTCGTCGCGCGCGATGTGCAGCCCGTAGACCGAAAAGCCCACGCGCAGCATCTCGTGCATCAGCAGCAGGAGCCCCGTCAGCCCAAGCGCGAGCGCGCTCGGATGATAGCTTTCGAAGAACGCGAGCAGCTGTTCGCTCGCCTGCTCGCTCGCGGCCATGTACGCGTCGTAGGAGTCGATCCGCTCCGGGATCTCGATCGGCAGATTCGTCAGCCCCAGCACGCCGGGGATCAGCATCTCGATCACCAGAAACGCCGCCATCAGGATCGCTCCCACCAGCAGCGCATTCGGCTTGGAGCGCGCGATGCGCGTCTTGGCGTCGGTCTTCAGTAAGAATCGGTTGATTGGCAAGGAAACCATCTCCATGGGGACAATGAATTTTTTCTTATTATATCAGATTCTGTCTGCCGTGAACAGATGGATTCTGAATTTCCAAAAAAATAAAGTTTTTTCGAATTCACACTTGACAATCTGTCCGTTAGATGGTATTATAATCAAGCTTTCGACATGCGCGAGTGGTGGAATTGGCAGACTCGCTAGATTCAGGTTCTAGTGCTCACTCCGGGCGTGCGGGTTCAAGTCCCGCCTCGCGCACCAAAGCAAGACCTCTTGAAGCCCTGTGCTTCAAGGGGTTTTCTTTATGTCTGGTCTTCATACCTCGCTTAGCACGCGGGTATCACTCAATATACATGACACACCTGTTACAACATTTCCGTTCTGTCACTTGCAGATAATCAACACGCATGGTATACTTTGTTGCATACCACCAAAAGGCGGGGTGAACAGCATGAAAAAGCTGATGCCTGAGGCGTATGAAGAGCGTTTTCTCGACAAAGCGCAGAAATCGATCAGCATCCGGCTGACAGAGCCGAAGGATCTGCGGCTGCCGGAGCGGGCGGCGCGCAGCCACAAGTACACGGTCGGACGCGCGGTCGTGGTCGCGGGCGCGGAGGGGTATTCCGGCGCGCCGGTGCTCGCGGCGAACGCCTGCGAGCGCAGCGGAGCGGGTCTGACACAGCTGCTCGTGCCGCGGAGCATCTATCCGATCGCGGCGATAAAATGCGACGGCACCGTCGTGACGCCGATCGAGGCGGACCAGAGCGGCGCCTTTGCCCGGTCTGCGGTGCGGACCGTGATGGAGCATGTAAAAAAGGCGGACGCCTGTCTGGTCGGTCCCGGCATCGGGCTCGGAGACGGGGCGCGGGCGATCGTGGCGCAGATCCTGCGCGACGCGGCATGCCCCGTGATCCTGGACGCGGACGCGATCACGATCGCGAGCGCGCATCCCTGGCTGCTGGAGAAATCGCGCGCGCCGCTGGTGCTGACGCCGCACGAGGGCGAGTTCAAGCGCATCGGCGGCTCGCTCGAAAACGGCAGGCTCGCGGGCGCGGCGGCATTCGCAAGGGCTTATGACCCGGTGACGCTGGTGCTCAAGGGCTTCGGCACGCTGGTGTGCCGCGCGCAGGAGCTCTCGGTGAATCCCACCGGTTCGGCGGCGCTTGCCAAGGGCGGCTCGGGCGACGTGCTCTCCGGACTGTTGTGCGCGCTGCTCGCGCAGGGGCTGGACCCGCTGCAGAGCGCGCAGACCGCGGCATATCTGCACGGACTCGCGGGGGATCTCGCGGCGGAGGCTCTCGGCATGTATTCCGTGACGCCCTCGGACGTGATCCGGTATCTGCCGGAGGCCTTCAAAACCGTGTCGCAAAAGTGAACAGGACGCGCGAAACCCGGGGCTTTTGACAGCCCCGGGTTTCGCATGGTTTTGGTTGTAATCGCTTTACCACAGTCCGAAGAAGCCGTGGGATTCGCGGAACGTGACCGAGATCGTGTGGTTCCCGTTCACATCGGAGAACTGGTAATAGACCTGCGGCGTGACAGACTCGCCGTCGACGGTCATGGTATCGATCACATAGCCGTCATCCGCCTTGATGGCAAAGGACGTGCTCTTGCCCGCCTCGACCGTGACGGTGCCGTTCGGCGAGATGCTGCCGCCGGGACCGGCGCTGGCCGTGATCGTATAGCGCACGATGCGCGGTCCGGCGGAGAGGTTCACGAGCACCTCCGTGCCGGGCGGCACCTTCGTGCCGGCGACGGGCTCCTGCTCGCAGATCGAGCCATAGCGGACGTTGTCATCGTTGATATACTCGCCGACCACGATCTTCAGCTCCAGCTTCTGCGCCGTGACCTCGGCGTTCTCCACCGTGAGCCCGGAGAAATTCGGCACGGTGTTCCAGCCCTCCTGCGCGCTCGGCGCGGCCTCGGGTCCGAGCGAGACCTTGATGCTGACGGTCTGGTTGTGCGTGACGCCCTCCCCCGCCGGTACGCTCTGCTCGATGACGGTGTCCTTCTCGTCGTCGCTGTGCGCATAAGAGATCGAGGCGTTCACGCCCATGCGCTTGAGCGCTTCGCTGGCGGAGGTAATATCCGTGCCGATCAGATCGGGCATGATATTGCCGCCGTTTTTATTGAAATGGAACGCGGGATGGAAAAACGCGAGGATCACCGTCACGAGCGCCAGCGCGCAGAGCACGACCGTGACCCACATGCGCCGTTCAAACCGCGCAGCGTTTTTTTCTTCTCTTGTACGCATGCTCATGCACCTCCAAACGGTTTGGAAGCAAAATAGACTTGGCGCGCGGCAAAATCGGAGTTATAATAGATGCCGGGCGCGTCGCTGCTTTCATTATAACACAGACGACGCCATTTGACAAATGTTCATTTCCAGAAGGAGGATCACCATGCCAATCGCTCTTGTGACCGGCGCTTCACGCGGGATCGGCGCGGCGACCGCGCTCGCGCTCGCGGCACGCGGCTGGACCGTGCACGTCAACTATCTGCGCTCTGAGGAAAAGGCGCGCGCGATCGCCGCGCAGACCGGCGGCGAGGCCGTACAGGCGGACGTCGCCGACCCGGAGCAGGTGCGCGCGATGTTCGACCGGATCGGCCCCGTGGAGCTGCTGGTGAACAACGCCGGTATCGCGCACGGCGGTCTGCTGACCGACCTCTCCCCCGCCGACTGGCAGCGGCTGTTCGACGTGAACATCACGGGTGTGTACAACTGCAGCCGTTGCGCCATCCCGCACATGGTGCACGAAAAGCGCGGGCAGATCATCAGCCTCGCCTCCATTCTCGGCGTCTCGGGCGGCTCCTGTGAGGTGGCGTATTCCGCGACGAAGGGCGCCGTGATCGCCTTTACGAAGGCGCTGGCAAAGGAGCTCGGCCCGTCCGGCATCCGCGTCAACTGCGTCGCTCCGGGCTGCATCGACACCGACATGACCGCAAATCTCACCCGGGACGACTTCGCCGCGCTCGCCGAGGACACCGCCATGTGCCGCATCGGCACGCCCGAGGACGTGGCGGAAATGATCGCCCTGCTCGCGGAGCCGGGCGCGCGCTTCGTAACCGGGCAGGTGCTCGGCGTCGACGGCGGGCTCGTGATCTGACCGCAAACATAAGAATGTGACCGGCTCCGGAGAGTCGGTCACTCGTTTTTGATTCAAAGTTTTCCGCTGCGCGCGTCCGCGATCGCATGATGGAGAAAGCTGGACAGCAGCACGCTCAGCTCGTGTACGCTCTGGTCGATATCGCCCCGCATCTTGTTCCACAAAAACCGCATCAGGAAGCCGAGGAAGATATAGCACGCGAACTCAGAGATGCGCTGCAGCTGCGGCTCCGGCAGAGAATCGCCCGCGTCCGGCAACGAGCGCACGAGATCATGGAAGAAATACTCCGTCTGCTCGAAGACGTGGCGCTCCATCTGTTCGCGGGACAGCGAGTGGAACACATGGTAGATGCGCCGCTCGTCCCGCTTCCATGCCTTCAGCATCGCGGCGATGCCGGATTCCCAATCCGGGTACTCCCCGTCGCGGTCGAGATACGGCGCGATCTCCATGCGGATCCAGACCTCGAGCAGGTCATAGATGTCGTTATAGTGATAATAGAACGTGTTGTGGCTGATATCGCTGCGCCGCGTGAGCGCAGACACCGTGATCTTGTCCAGCGGCATCTCATCGAGCATCTCGCTGAACGCCCTCATGATCAGCGTTTCTGTATAGCGTGACATGGCCGGTCCTCTTTTATTCGCATTCTGGCTGCGCAATGCTGCAGGCAGACATCGCGTCGAAAAGTTTACAAAGAATATCTGTTTGTCATTATAGCATCCTGCTGAAGCGATTGCAAGACAAAATATACATCTTTCAGAATATTGTCTAATTATTGTCGTCTCTCTTTAGACAGCGGCGACGGCATTCCTCAAAAAAGCCGCGCAGGTGTTGACAGATCGTCCGGTTTCCGATATATCTATAGGTGCAAAATAATGTGTCCGATTGGAGCATTGGAACAAGGAAGACTTAAACTATGATGACACTCAAGGAGCTGCCCGTCGGCGAACAGGCGGTGATCACGGCGGTCGGCGGCGCGGGCGCGCTGCGGCAGCATTTTCTGGACATGGGCGTTCTGCCCGGCGCGGAAGTGACGGTCATGAAGCTCGCGCCGATGGGAGACCCGATGGAGCTGCGCATCCACGGCTATGAGCTGACGCTCAGACTCGCGGACGCGGCGCAGATCACGGTCTCACAGGACGCAAAGGCGACCGGAGAGCACAACTTTGAGCCGGAAAAGCACGTCGACGCGCACCCCGGACTCGGTGAATCGGGCAAATTCCACCCGAAGGGCAGCGGCGATCCCCTGCCGGACGACACGGTGCTGTCCTTCGCGCTGGTCGGAAACCAGAACTGCGGAAAGACCACACTATTCAACCAGCTCACGGGCGCAAACCAGCACGTGGGCAACTTCCCCGGTGTGACGATCGACCGCAAGAGCGGCGCGATCAAGGGACACCCCAACACGCTGGTGACGGACCTGCCGGGCATCTACTCCATGTCCCCCTACAGCAGCGAGGAGGTCGTGAGCCGGAACTTCGTCCTTTTGGAGCATCCGCACGCGATCATCAACATCGTCGACGCGACGAACATCGAGCGCAATCTGTATCTGACGATGCAGCTGCTGGAGATGCACATCCCGATGGTCGTGGCGCTGAACATGATGGACGAGGTAATCGGCAACGGCGGATCGATCGACATCAACGAAATGGAATCGCTGCTGGGCGTGCCGGTCGTACCGATCTCGGCGGCGAAAAACCAGGGCGTGGACGAGCTGGTGCGCCATGCGCTGCACGTCGCGCACTATCAGGAGAAACCGCTCCGGCAGGATTTCTGCGACGAGCGCGACCACGGCGGCGCGGTGCACCGCTGTCTGCACGCGGTGATCCATCTGATCCAGGATCACGCCGAGCGCGCCCAGCTTCCGGTGCGCTTCGCGGCGAGCAAGCTCATCGAGGGCGACGCGCTCGTGGAGAAGCAGCTGGAGCTGGACGAAAACGAGACGGAGCTGCTGCGCCACATCATCCTGCAGATGGAAGCTGAGCGCGGGCTCGATCACAGCGCCGCCATCGCGGACATGCGCTTTGACTTCATCGGGCGCGTGTGCGCCTCGTCGGTCACGAAGCCGCATGAGAGCCGCGAGCATGTGCGCAGCCAGAAGCTGGACCGCTTCCTTACCGGAAAATACACCGCCCTGCCGGCGTTCATCGCGATCATGTTCGCGGTGTTCTGGCTGACGTTCGACGTGATCGGCGCGTGGCTGCAGGGGCTGCTCGAGACCGGCATCGACGCGCTGACCGGCGTCGTCGACGCATGGCTCACGGCGGCGCACGTCAACGAGACGATCCACTCGCTCATCATCGACGGCGTCTTTCAGGGCGTCGGCAGCGTGCTGAGCTTCCTGCCGATCATCGTGACGCTGTTTTTCTTCCTCTCGCTGCTGGAGGACAGCGGCTACATCGCGCGCGTCGCGTTCGTGATGGACAAGCTGCTGCGCAAGATCGGTCTCTCCGGGCGCAGCATCGTTCCGATGCTGATCGGCTTCGGCTGCACGGTGCCCGCCGTGATGGCGACGCGCACGCTCCCGAGCGAGCGCGACCGCAAGATGACCATCCTGCTCACGCCCTTCATGAGCTGCACGGCGAAGCTGCCGATCTACGGCTTTTTCGTGAGCGCCTTTTTCAGCGCCCACGGCGGGCTGATCATGATCGGGCTGTATGTGCTCGGCATCATGACCGGCATCCTCGCGGCGCTGCTGTTCAAGGGCACGCTCTTTAAGGGCGAGGCGGTGCCGTTCGTGATGGAGCTGCCGAACTATCGGCTGCCGGGCGCGAAAAACGTGCTGCGGCTGCTGTGGGACAAGGCGAAGGACTTTCTGCAGCGGGCTTTTTCCGTCATTTTGCTCGCGACGATCGCGATCTGGTTTTTGCAGAGCTTCGATCTGCGGCTCAACCGCGTGGAGGATCAGCAGCTGAGCATGCTGGCGGCGGCTGCGGGCCTGCTCGCGCCGCTGTTCAGACCCGTGGGGCTGGGCGACTGGCGCATCTGCGTCGCGCTGATCAGCGGCTTCATGGCAAAGGAGAGCGTGGTGTCCACGCTGGAGATCCTCTTCGGCGCGAACGTCGCCTCCATGCTGACGCCCACCGCGGCGGCAGCGCTGCTGGTGTTCAGCCTGCTCTACACCCCATGCGTCGCGGCGATCGCCTCGGTCCGGCGCGAGCTCGGCGGCAAGTGGGCCGTGAACATGGTCGTGTGGCAATGTCTGATCGCCTGGATCGCGGCGCTGATCACGCGCGGGATCTGTCTGCTCGTCGGGATGGGGTGATGCGATGAAGCCGATCGACATCCTTCTGTGCCTTGTGATCCTCGCCGCGGTGTTCTTCGCGGTGCGCTCGGTCCTGCGCGCGCGAAATAACGGCGGCGGCTGCAGCGGCTGTGCAGGCGACTGCGCGAGCTGCGGCAGACCCGAGGCAAAAAACAAGCGCATATAACATACCGCCCTGCCGGGCAGAAAACCCGGCAGGGCGATTTTTGTTGATCGAAAGCAACAGAATGCTTTGTGCGTATTCGCCCGGGTACGGAGCAGATCCTGCTGCGTTCCGCGCGGGCGGATGATATCCGCCCCTACGAGGATCATCGAGCATCCGGCAAAAGCCGCAAAGAAGGGCGTTCACAGGCTGTTGACGAATGCGGCGAGTCGGTCGAGGCCTCTTTGCAGCGTCTGATGATCGGTGCAATACGAGATGCGGATGTGGTCGTCCGCGCCGAAGGCGACGCCGGGGGTCACGGCGACGTGCTGCTCGCGCAGCAGCCGCGTACAGAACGTCGTGGAGTCCATGCCGAAGCGCCGGATCGACGGGAACACATAGAACGCGCCCTGCGGCGCCGCGGTCTCCAGTCCCATGTCGCGAAGCGCGCGCAGCACGACGTCCCGCCGCTCGGCGTAGGCGGCGCGCATCGGCGCTGGATCTGTCCGCAGGGCGGCGATGCACGCGCGCTGGAACGGCGCGGGCGTGCTCGTGACGAGAAACTGGTGCAGGAGCGCGAGCCGCTCGCGCACTCTGGGGTCGGAAATGAGATATCCCATGCGCCAGCCCGTCATGGCATAGGTCTTGGAAAAGCTCTGCACGAGCAGCGTCTTTTCCCGCACGTCGGTAAACTCCGAAAAGCTGTGGTAATCATCTGTATAGCTGAGACTGCGATAGACGTCGTCGCAGATCACAAAGATCTCCCGCTGCTGCACGAGACGGCGCACGGTCTCGAGACTTTCCCGGTCGAGAACGCAGCCCGTGGGGTTGTTCGGGGAATTGAGCACGATCGCCTTCGTGCGCGGCGTGACGTGGCGCAGGAGGTTTTCCTCCCGGAGCTGATAGCCGTCGGCGGTCGTGTCCATGGGGACGAACGTCGCGCGGCACAGAGCGATGATGCGCTCATACAGCACAAACGCGGGCGTCGGCACGATGACCTCGTCGCCGGGGTTCAGGATCCCGAAGAGGGCGACGAACAGCGCCTCGTTCGCGCCGTCCGTGACGATGACGTCATCCGCGTCACACACAAAGCCGTGCTGCGCGCGTTCATGCTCGCGGATCGCCTCGCGCAGGGCGCGCGTGCCGCTGTTTTCGATATAATGGGTCTCCCCCGCCGCGAGCGCCTCCGACACGGCGGCGCAGACGGGCTCCGGCGTGGCAAAGTCCGGTTCGCCCAGCGTCAGACGCACACAGTCGGGCGTCTCAGCGGCGAGCGCCGAAAACGCGCGGATCGGGCTGGGCTGCAGCGCGTAGAGCGCGGTGTTGAGGTGGTCATGCATGGGTCTTCGCTCCTTTCAGCATTCCTATTATATCCGCTGCGGCAGACGTCGGCAAGCTTGAATTGCTTTAAGCTTCATCAAAGGTTGGTCTTTTATACTACAAATGACCAATCTAAAATCGAAAGGAGCAACTATCATGAGTGACGAACTGAACGAAGTCCAGGTCGAAGCGCCCGAAGTCGAAACAGCGCCCGCTGAGGGCATGCCCGAGGGCGAGTGCCCGCAGCCGCCACAGGACGGCGAGCGTCCGCCGATGCCGCCGCAGGGCGGAAAATGCCCGCCGCCTCCCCCACCGCACGGCGGTCGTCCGCCGATGCCCCCGCAGGACGGGAAATGCCCGCCGCCTCCCCCGCCGCACGGCGGCCGTCCCCCGATGCCGCCGCAGGACGGCGAGCGGCCGCCCATGCCGCCCGAGGGCTGCGGCTGCCCGGAAGCGCCGCTTGAGGCTCCGGAAGCGGAGACCGAGGCCCCTGCCGAGGAGACGAACGAGGCATAAGACCTGATACAGCAAAAACGCCATTGCAGTCGAACAAGACAGCAATGGCGTTTTTTTGGTACGGCTGACGGGATTCGAACCCACGACCTCCAGAGTCGGAGTCTGGCACTCTATCCAGCTGAGCTACAGCCGCGCGCAGATGGTATTATACATGAATCAGGCGAAAAAGTAAAGAGAAATTATTGTGACGACACGGGCGCGAATTTCGTCTATAATAGATGAAAGCATGTTTTCACGGAAAGGAGCGCGCCATGGACGAGCGCAGCATCATCGAATTATACCTTGCCCGGTCGGAGCGCGCCATCGAGGAGACGGAGCGGCGATACGGGGCGTATTGCCGCACGATTGCGCGGCGGATCCTCGCCTCCAAAGAGGACAGCGAGGAGTGCGTGAGCGACACATGGCTGCGCGCGTGGCGGGCGATCCCGCCGGACGAGCCCCGGGATCTGCGCGCGTATCTCGGGCGCATCACGCGCAATCTCGCGCTGACCCGGCTGCGGAAGCAGAACGCCGTAAAGCGCGGCGGCGCGGTCACGGAGGCGCTGGAGGAGCTGGGCGCATGCGTTCCCGCGCAGGAAAACATCGAGCAGGCGATCGCGGACGCGGAGCTGACGGCGCTCATAAACCGTTTTCTGGCGTCGCGCAAGCCCGAGGCGCGCGTGCTTTTCGTGCGGCGATACTGGTATCTGGACAGCATAGCGGAGCTGGCGAGCCGGTATCACATGACGGAGAGCAAGGTAAAAATGACGCTGCTCCGCACGCGCGAACAGCTGCGGAGTCTGCTTAAGAAGGAGGGCTATTGGAATGGATCGTGAACAACTGCTCTATGCGATCGGGGACATCGACGATCGTTTCTTACAGGAGGCGGAGGCGTATGCGCCCGCGCGGCATCCGGCGCGCGGATATTGGATCGCGGCGGCGTGTCTGGCGCTGGTGTGCGTCGGCGCGGCGCTTCTGGCAAGGCAGGCGCCCAAGTCCCCGCAGGAGGCTGCCGCCGTGCCGGAGACGGAGTCGGAGGCGTGCTATGCTGCGCCGGAGGACGCGATGCTCACAGAACTGCAGCACGCGGGGCCGCAGCAGGTCGCCGCGGTCGAGCCGCGGGCGATCCTCCCCCCGGTTGGCGGAAAGGAAGCGGTCTATGCGCTGGATTATACCTGTATCACACCGGAAGCGCAGGCGGTGCTGCAGAAATATCGCGGCGAAATATACAACGAATCGGCCGGGCGGCAATGGTATCGCATCAACGGCACAGAGGCGCTGAAATATCTGATCTGCGAAGCAGAGGGCGAGACGCAGCTTTGGCGGTTTTTCCGGTTTGACGGCGACTTCACGCTCGGCGAGGTCTATACGACGATCTACGGCATGGCCGCGCCGGAGGATCTGACCGCGATCACGGTGAACGACGGTACGATCTGGGGCGAGGAGACGGTGCAGCGGTTCTACACGCTCACAAAGGACGTCGTCCTGCACGATTCCGACACGGTGTTTGAGCACCTGATCCCGGTATATTTGTTCAACACAAGTCTTTCACAGATCGAAAATCTGGCGTATGACCCCGAGGCCCGCGTGCTGCTTCTCGGCGGCGCGGCGTCCGATCCCCTGCCGGAGGAGACCGCGCGGGAGATCAGCGCGATTTTGGGGATCACAGGATGAGAAGTTTCCATTCGCCCGCGTGCGGTACGGATCCAAACACCTGCCGCGCGGGCGGATGGCATCAGCCCCTACAAAAACGGATTTATGCGATGTGGAAATTGCTAAGCAGCGGCGCGATGTGGGCATCGCGCCCTACTTGCGTTTTGCGGCGTTTCATGCTACACTTTCCCTAACAACAAATTGGGAGGAGATCCGCATGGCATTCAAAAGAAAACTGCCGAGTGAGCCGACGATGCTCGAAAACTTCAAGGGCGGCGCGGGCGCTGTTCGAAAATTTGACATTCTCGGCGCGGACGAGATGTACGGCAAGGGGCGCGTCTGCTCGGTGATGACGCTGGAGCAGGGCTGCGAGATCGGCAGACACCGGCACGAGGGCGACTGCGAGGTCTTTCTGATCCTCTCCGGCACGGGCAAATACCTGCTCGACGGCGAGCTCGTGGACGTGGAGTCCGGCGACGTGCTGTTCGTGGACGACGGCGAGGAGCATTACATGGTGAACGAGAGCGCCGATCCGCTGGTGTATCTCGCGATCGTACTTTTCACAGACTAAGCGCGTTTCAGCGGCTCCGGAGCGGGGCCGCTGTCGCCTTCATGGGGGCATGGCAATGCAAAAGCAGCTCGACAAACGGTTCTGGGCGGCGCTGCTGATCTTCGGTCTGATGGGTCAGGTGGCATGGGTCGTCGAGAACATGTATTTCAACGTCTTCATCTACAAGATGTTCCACGCCTCGGCATCCGACATCTCCGCGATGGTGATGGCCTCGGCGGTGGTCGCGGCGGTGACGACCGTGATCATGGGCGCGGTCTCGGACAAGGTGGGGCGGCGCAAGGCGTTCATGAGCGTTGGCTATCTGATCTGGGGCGTCACGATCATCGTGTTCGCGTACGTCAAGAGCATCCTGCTCACGATCGTGATGGACTGCGTGATGACGTTCTTCGGCTCGACGGCGAACGACGCTGCCTACAACGCGTGGCTCACCGACCGGGGCGACAGCTCCAACCGCGGGCGCATCGAGGGCGTGAACTCAATGATGCCGCTCGTTTCGATCCTGATCGTGTTCGGCGGCTTCATGGGCTTCGATCTCGATCAGCACAGCGCGTGGGTGACGATCTATTACATCATCGGCGCGGCGACGGCGGTGATCGGCGTGCTGGGCTTTTTCCTGATCGAGGAAGCGCCGGGGCTGAAAAAGAGCGAGGCGCCGTTCTGGCAGACGCTGATCTACAGCTTCCGCCCCTCGACGGCGAAGCGCAACAAGCGTCTGTACGCGGTGCTGCTCGCGTTCGCGGTGTTCGGCATCTCGATCCAGATCTTCATGCCGTACCTGATCATCTACTATGAAAAGACGCTCGGCATGGCGAACTATGTGCTGATCCTCGCGCCGGCGATCGTGCTGGCGGCGGTCGTGACGGTGCTCTATGGGCGCGTGTATGACAGGCTCGGCTATCGGCGCAGCATCGTGCCGGTGATGGCAATGCTCGCGGCGGGGTATGTGCTGCTGTATTTCCTGCGCACGACTGCGCCGGTGTTCCTCGGCTCGCTGCTGATGATGGCGGGATATCTCACGGGCATGAGCGTCTTCGGCGCGCAGATCCGCGAGCTGATCCCGGAAAACCGCTCCGGGCAGTTCCAGGGCGTGCGCATCCTCGGACAGGTGTTCGTGCCGGGGCTGATCGGTCCCGCGATCGGCGCGGCGGTGCTGAAAAACGCGGAGCTGCTCGTAAACGACGACGGCACGACGAGCTTTCTGCCGAACCAGAACATATGGCTTGCCGCGCTCGCGGTGGTCGCGGTGCTGGCGATCGTCGTAGCGATCGTGGAAAAGACGACGGTGAAAAACACCTGACACCAAACACAAAATACTGCAACCGCGCTGTCCAGCTTTGACGCTGGTCAGCGCGGTTTTATGCTGCATTCTGTTTAATCGATGACCTCGGTAGTCTCGGTCTTCGGCTTCGCGGTATCACCGGTCGTTTTTTCAGCGCCGGCGTCGGTCTTTTTGGCGTCCTTTTTCGCCTGCTCCTCGGCCTCCTTTTCGGCCTCCTCTTCCGCCTCGGCCTTTTCGCGCATGACGGTTTCGAATTCCTCATAGAAGGCGTCTCTGCGCTCCGTGAACGTCTCGTCGTCCGGCAGGATCGCGCTCGCGGCATCCAGCGCGTGCAGGGCGTCGGCATATTTGCCGTCCTCGACGAGCGCGTCGATCTCGTCCATCACGGAGTCGACATACTTGCTGCGGCTTTCGGCGATGCGCTCCTGCGCCTGCTGATACGCCGGGGAGTCCTCGGCGATCTGCCCATAGAGCTCTATCGCGAGGGCATAGTCGCCGCTGGCGAACGCCTCGTCGCCCTTGGCAAGATCCATCTCGGCGGTGTGCTTTTCCTCCACCATCTCGGCGAGCTCCGCGGCTCTGGCGCTGAGCTTATTGGAGGAATCGCCCGCGGTGAGCGCGGCATAGAAGTCCGACGCGACCTCATACGAAAGCTCATCGGCCAAATAATCCTCGGCGGGCGCGTCGAGGCGGTCCAGGCAGGTCTTCTCCGCGAGCTTGGTTTCCAGGAAGCTGCCCTCGACGGACGCGGAATAGAGCTCCGCCGCCTCGGTGTAACTCTCGGCGGTGCCTCTGCCGAGCGCGCGCATCATCTGAAACGCCGGGAGCGCAAACCACGCGTAGACCGCGCCGATCAGCAGCGCCGCGATGATCACGAGCGCGAGCACCCAGCCCCATTTCTTCTTTTTCTTCTTCGGCTTTTTTCCCTTGGGCGCGTCGTCGACCGGCTCGGGGATCGCCGCGCGCTCCGGCGTCGGCTCCTTGCCCTTCTTCGGCGGCTTCTCCGCCTTCACGGGCGCGGGGCGTTTGGTCTTTTTGACAGGCTGCACCGGTCTGCCGCATTCCGCGCAGAACGGCGCGCCCTCGCGCACCTCCGCGCCGCAGTTCGCACATTGCATCGTTTTCTCCTCCTGTATCAGTTCCATCCAAGGAAGCAGTTCTGGCTCTCGACCTCGGCATAGAGCATCGCGCCGCGGCCGCGCGCGTCGAAGACCTCGATCACGTTCTCGATCGGGGTACCCTTCGCCTCGGGGACGAGCTCGAGGAAGCATTCGCGCAGCTCCCTGAGCGCCTCGTCATGATATTCGCAGTCGTCCTCGTCCTGGTGGAGCGCGGTGTAGAACGTGCCCGCCTCGACGAGATCCTGGAAGAAGTGGCTGCCGTAGCTGAGCTCCGGGACGAGTCCGCGCTCGTTGTAGCTCACCTCGGAGACCGAGATGAAGTGGCAGATCTCCATGAACACGACCGGCACGCCGAGGCTGATCGTGCTGGTGCCCCAGCGGCCGGGGCCAAGGAGGACGGCGTTCTTGCCCTTCAGGAGCGTGTTGAGCGTGCCGACGGTGCGGGCGGTCTGGTACTTCTGCTGCGGCGTGAGATCGAGATACTCCCGCGCGCGCAGACGCACGATCCACTCCACCGGCTGGCACATGTTGCCGCCCATGAAGTTGCCGTTGACGCGGTACAGGAGCGTTTTCAGCTCCGGCGCGCGCATCGCGCTGCCGACGCCCTTGGTCTGCAGCGGGCGGCACTGCAGGAGGTTGATGCGGTAGTCCGCATCCGATCCCGGGCGGAAGTTGCAGGCATATTCGATGTCCACGGGATAATCATACCGCTCCTGCAGGATCGAGAGGATCCGCGTCATGTCCTTGGCGAAGTCCGTCTGCCAGAGCAGCTTTTTGAACGAATAGAGCTCCGGCGGCGTCTCGCGGATGCCGATCTCGCGGAAGCGCTGGATCGTCGCCAGATCCGCCTCGGTGAAGAACGACATGTCCGCCTTGACGTCGCGGCGCTGGATCTGCGTCGCGGGGATGGTGGTGAATTTGTCGTTTTTCAGGTCGATGACGTCGACGCTGTGCTGCGAGAATTTATATTCGTCGCCGTAGTTGCACATCAGCGGCGCGCGGGGGTTGTCCAGCGTGATCAGGCGGGCATAGTCGTCCGCCTCGCGGTCGACGGCGCGGGTGCCCATGCCGAAGACGAGCCGCAGCATGCCCTTGTTCTCCGCGCCGACATTGGCGCGGTTGATGTAGAGGTTCTTGGAATGTCCGACGCCGCCGAGGTGCGGGTAGTAATAATCCCCGTGGCAGTCGCCGGAGACGCGCATGACGAGCAGCGCCATCTGCTCATCGCGCTCTAAGAGGTTGCGCTCGGCGCGGTACTGGATCGCGTCGTAGTTCATCATGCTGCCGTAGACGTACTTCACGGCGTCCTCAAACGCCTGATAGCGCTCGTCCAGCGTGCCCTGGTTGGCGCAGAAGACGCTCTCATACTTGCCGGCAAAGGCGTTGCCGAAGCCGTCCTCGAGGATCGAGGACGAGCGCACGATGATCGGCGACTGGCCGAAATACTCCAGCATGGACAAAAACTGCTCGCGCGTGCGGCGGTCGAATCTGCCGTTCAGCAGCCGCTCCTGGATCTTGGGGGCGAACTCCATATAATCGCCGGCCTTCTGACTCTGCTTGGAGTCCTGCATCTGCTTGCGCAGCTGCCAGCAGCCGTTGTCGACGAAGTAGGTATAAAAGACGTCCGCGCCGATATAGAACGAATCATGCGGCTCGATGCGCTGCGCAAAGAATTCGGGGTCGGTGTCGCGCAGGACGTTGCGCGCGAGCAGCATGCCCGCCGCCTTGCCGCCGATGCAGCCCGTGCCGATCTCGCGGTGCATGATGTTCAGCAGGTCCTGCACGCCGAAATACTGCCGGCAGAGCTCCAGACGCTGCGGCTCGATGCCGAGCAGGCACTGGCGGATGTTGTCCACCTCGGTATCGCTGTAGCGTCCGGCGGAGAGATCCTCGACCATGCGGTCCCAGCTGTCGCGCTGCTCGCCGACCTGCACGAAGTGGCGGAAGAGGTCGATGTTGTCGACGCTCGAGGTGACGGTGCTCCACGCGCCGTTCCGGAAGCAGACCGGGAAATACATGCCGGGCAGCGTGCGGGATTTGACGCTGACGGCCTGGATGTACATCGCGCCCGCCTCCGTGCAGACATTGAGCAGCACGGGCGCGGCATGGCGGATGCGGGAGATCGTCTCATAGGTATGTTTGGCGAACATGAGCGGGAAATAGCCGATGGCGTCCATCTCATTCAGGTACGGGTTCGTGAGCAGATAGAAGTTCGACACCATGAGATCGGAAAACCAGAACTTCTGCAGCTCTGTGAGGCAGTCGAAGATATAAAAGACGCCCTCACCTTCCTGCTCGATGATCTTGTGCACGAGCACGGTGAAGCTCTCAAAGCCGATGTGCGGGTCGAGCTCATACATCTTCGCGTTCGCGCCGCCCGCCGCCATGGCTTCCGCGTCCATGACGAGGTCATGCTCGCCAAAGCGGAAATAGACGATGCGTCTGCCCGTGCGCGCGACCTGCATGACGAACTGGTTCGCCACATACATGTAGTCCGCGACGCTCTTGATCTGCCAGACGACGTTCTCGCCCGGATGGAGCGCGCCGATGGCATTGTCCAGACCCTCGAGTCCGGTGCTGATGATGGGATCGTTCATGGAGTGGCCCTCCCTTGATAGATCGATATGAATAAAATTATTTTAGCATAAAGAGCCGCGGGATGCAAGGAAGGACAAGCAAGGAAGTGAAAAGTGAAGAATAAAGAATTGCGGCGTCACTTCGCGACGGATCGGAAATGGCGGGCGGATGGTATCCGCCCCTACGCATTTGTCTCACAGGGTCTGTCCCCCAGCGGAGTGGATCAGACATAGTTCATGCAGAGAAAGTTGCGCACAGGCGCGATTTCTGATATCATAAACCTGAACCCGGATCTATGAGGGCGATTGGGGCATCGCGACGGAGCCGGAGTGGATCAGCGACGACTGCGTATCATTCAGCGGGTTTCAGTATTCCATAGCGCAATATTATCAGTAAGAAGGGCGAACAGGCTTGGATCAGATCATCATCCATGTGGATATGGACGCGTTCTATGCCTCGGTGGAGGTGCGGGACGATCCGTCGCTGCGCGGCAAGCCGCTGATCATCGGGTCGCTGCCGACGGAGCGCGGCGTCGTCGCGACCTGCAGCTATGAGGCGCGCAAATTCGGAGTGCACTCGGGCATGAACATCAAGGAGGCCTACCGCCTTTGCCCCGGGGGCATCTACATGCACCCGAACTTTGAAAAATACAAGGCCGTGTCGGCGCAGCTGCACGAGATCTGGAACACCTACGCCGCCGCGGCGGAGACGATCGCGCTGGACGAGGCGTATCTGGACGTGACGGAGCGCGCGGGGGACCTTGCCGGGGCGCGTGAGATCGCCCATACCATCAAGCGCCGCACGCGTGCGGAGGTCGGACTCACCTGCTCTGTGGGCGTGGCGTATTCCAAGACCGCCGCCAAGACCGCGAGCGAGGAGAAAAAGCCGGACGGCTACTTCGAGATCCCGACGGCGAAGGACTTTGTGGAGCTCATCATCGACCGGGACGTGCAGGTGCTGTACACCGTCGGCGCGAAGACCGCCGAACGGCTGCGCGCAAACGGCATCCGCACCGTGCGGGACATCCGGACGCGTCCGGAGGACGTCGTGCGCCTGCTCGGCAAGCAGGGACAATGGATCACGCAGCTGGCGCAGGGCATCGACGATCGGCGCGTCGTCCCCTATCGCCCCGAGGACGCGAAGAGCATCGGGCGCGAGCTGACGTTTCAGGAGGACGTGAAGAGCTTCTCGTTCCTGAAAGACGTGCTGCTCCTGCTCGCGCTGAGCGTAGAAAACCGCGCGGCGCGCTACGGGCTCTACGGCAAGGGCGTGAGTCTGAAGCTCACCTACGCCGACATGAAGAGCATCACGCGCTCGCGGCTCGTGTTCGCCTGCGACGACGCGATGACGATCTGGCGCGAGGCGGTGCAGCTTCTGGATCAGGTCGAGCGGCGTCCCGTGCGGCTCGTGGGCGTTGGGATCTATAATCTCACAGAGGAGGCCGGGCGGCAGCTCACGTTCGAGGACATCGATCCGGAGCTGACCGCCGCGCGGGAAGCCGACCGCAGGCAGGCGCTCGACGCGCTGCAGGCCCGGTACGGGCTGGACTTTGCCGGGCATCTGGAGCAGATCTACCACGGCGAGACGATGCACCGCACGGCGGAATACATGCGAAAGCATTATCGGGAGGCATAAAACGAGGGTGGGCCATCATGGCTCACCCTCGTTGGTTTCTCTGTTCCATTGCTCCAGAAAGCGCTCTAAAAACGCGTGGCGCTCGTCCGCCATCGCCCTGCCGGCGGGCGTGTTCATCTCGTCGCGCAGCAGCAGGAGCTTTTCATGAAAGTGCTCGATGGAATCCTCCAGCGGACGTCCGTGCGACCCGCCGAAGGCGAACGTTCGCGCGACGCCGACCGCGCCGAGGGCGTCGAGCCGGTCCGCGTCCTGCACGATCTGTCCCTCGAGCGTCTCGGGGCGGCGGCCCCGGTTTTGGCTGAACGAGACGCCGTTGATGACGGCGCAGACGCGCTCGATCGTATCCGCGTCCACGCCCTCGCGCGTCAGAAAGGCGCGGGCGTTGGCGTTGTTCTCGGTATGGAAGAGCTTGTGGTCGTCCGCGTCATGCAGCAGCGCCGCGAGCGCGACGACCGTGCGGTCGCAGCCCGGGCAGGCGTCCGCGATGACGCAGGCGTTGCGGTACACGCGCAGCGAGTGCGCCGCGTCGTGCCCGTCGGCATTCGCGGCAAAGAGCGCGGTGATATAGTTGACTGTGCGTAAGAGCCGATCATCCATAACAGATCCTCCGATCAGGAAAGCAGCGCCCGCATCGTAAGCGTCAAACCACGCTAAAAAGGAGCCCGCCGGCAGCGAGCTCCTTGAACTATAGGTATTAATTTGACCCGGCTCTGCATTGCGGCGGTGCATACGGCGGCATCAGCGTAGTCGCCCAGGAGGGATCACGCTTTGC